>JBEAQY010000017.1:0-124388 GCA_041163605.1 Bacteroidota bacterium
TAATAACACAGGCGTTACAATTTTAGATTGTAATACTCCAGTTATAAACGTGACTGCTTCCGGTGGCGGAACGTATACGTGGGATAATGGACTGGGTAGCAATGCTGCAGCGGTTATTTCAAGTCCGGGCACATACAACGTCGTGGTAACCAATGCTCAAGGGTGTACTGATACCGCTACCATCACCACTACTCTTGCACCAACCCCCACCATTGCTATGAATCCCGCGACAATTTGTACTGGGCAATCTACTACCTTGGTGGCAACCATCTCCCCAGCAGGAGGGGTAATCGCATGGAATACCGGACAAAATACGAGTTCAATTACGGTTAATCCAATGCAAACCACCACATACTCGGCCACCTACACATGGAACGGGTGTACTGCAACCGATTCAGCGGTTGTAACGGTAAATCCAACCCCGACAGTTACCGTAAATAGCGATACCATTTGTAACGGGGATACAACCCAGTTAACAGCAACTCCCGATCTTATTGGCGGCACCTTCTTGTGGTCAAATAATCAAACAACACAATCGATAAATGTGAATCCGGGCCTTCCGGGAACAACCTACTCAGTAACGTATACCCTAACGGGATGTACAGCCCAGGCTTCTGGGATTGTTACCGTAAATCCTGTTCCTGTATTGTCCATTGCTCCTTTAACCATGTGTTACGGGGAAACCGGGACTTTAACGGCTGTTCCAAATTTACCTGGAGGTTCGTTTTTATGGACACCAACCAATGAAATCACCAATACGATTACAGTTGCTCCACTCGCATCTACTACGTATCAAGCCCAATATGTTCTTAATAATTGTTTAAGCAATTTAGCCAATGGAATAGTTACGATCAAGCCTTTACCCCTTATGAATTTTAGTTTGGATACAACTTGGGGATGTATTCCACTTAATGTGACAATGTCAATCGACTCACCAAATCCCGCAACGACATATCAATGGGCATCAACCAATAATTTTTCAGGCACAGGAGCATCGGTTCAGAATCTATACACAGGGGGTGGGTGTTATTCAATTTTTGTAGTGGGAACTTTAAATGGTTGCGTTGATAGTGCATCAATGTTAGGGGCAGTCTGTACAGAAGGATTTCCTACCGCTGAATTTTCATCTTCTGTTGCGGTGTTTACAGAATCCTCACAATCAGTTGAATTTACTAATTCTAGTATAGGTGGAATTAATTATGTTTGGAATTTTGGCGACGGTGAATATTCTACAGAATTCTCTCCAGCCCATATGTTTTTTGGAACCCAAGCAGGATTTACGGTTTCATTAACTGTTTCCACAGCATTTGGCTGTGCAGATAGTACAGAAATTTCTATAGGGGCTCAAGTAGGGGGGGTATATTATATTCCAAATGCATTTACTCCAGACGGAGATCCGTTTAATCCGACATTTAAACCACTCTTTCCGGTTGGTTTTGATCCCTATAACTACAATATGTTAATTTACAACCGTTGGGGTCAGGTGGTTTTTGAAACAAATAACTTGGAGGTAGGTTGGGATGGTTCTTTTGGAGTAGAAGGGTTAGATGCTCAACCTGGGGTTTACACCTATTTCATAAACATAAAAATGCCAGATGTAGACAAAATGATGCAGTTCACAGGGCACGTTACATTGGTGCGATAATCTTAAAAAAAGTTAACAGGCTTCACATTTGTTTTTTTCATGCAGAACTTAGTGCCTTATTGTGATAAATAAAGTACGTATTAAGTTTTTGACTACATCTGCTATTGTATTAGTGGGAGTGCTTGGAATGTATGAAGTATTTCAATTAATTCAACTGTATAGCCAGAAAAAAACCAGCTTTAATAACGAGGTGGTACGTGCGGTTGAGAAGATTGGTTATATCCATGAAAAGCTAGTTGATAATCAACGATATAACGCCATTATTCGACAGGATTTTAGTGCACAATACAAAAAAATCATTGAGCGTGAATTCGAGGGGATGTTGGCTTCAAACCAACAAATATCCATTAAAGACACCAGCATCGTCATTAACAATAGGATAGAACCCTATTTAGTTATTAAAGGGTCTACCCGAGATACGCTTTCTGGGGTAAGAACAGAACAAACCACGCTGATTAAGGATGTTCGTCAATTGCAAGATTTCGTGTCCTCCTCTAAAAACGGTAGTACTCAAGCATCAGAGAATATCACCATACACCTTAATCAAAAACTCTTGCAACACATATTTAAAAAAGCAAAATTCATGAATGAATTAATGCTACAAGCCTTTAAAGAGAACGTATACAATAAGCCTCAACAGCGAATCAATTTAGCATTACTTGATTCTGTTATATTAACAGAACTTAAACGCCAAGACCTTCCAAAGAAATATCAATTTACAATAACGTTAGAAGAAGGAACCCCCTTAACGTTTAATGACCTAAACGAAGCTTATACCACCAAAAAACAACACGTTAAGGGTTTTTCTACGGTGCTCTTCCCAACAGATAAAATCAATGAAAAGCTGTATCTAACTATTTATTTTCCAAAAGAACGATCCTTTTTACTAAAAGGAATGAAGTCGTATTTTATTATTACTGGTCTATTGGGCTTTTTAATGATTTCTACCCTGTTTTTTTTGATTCGTACGATAAAAGAACAAAAGGAAGTGTCAGAGATCAAATCGAATTTTATTTCCAACATGACTCATGAATTTAAAACGCCGATTTCTACGATTTCATTGGCTTGCCAGGCTTTAAGTGATAAGGATGTCGTTTCTCACCCAACAACCCAGGAAATATCACCTTACATTAAAATGATAGAGGAAGAGAATAAGCGACTTGGCAATTTAGTTGAGGGGATTCTTCAAAGTGCATTAATCTCTAAAGGAGACTTAGTGCTCAATAAGGAAATAGTAAATATTTATGAGATAATTCAAAAACAAGTTGAAATCGCCATCTTTAACAAAACGAATAGACCTGCCATTTTGATCGAACAAAAAGGGGAGCCCATTGAATTGATTGCGGATAAATTACACCTCACTAATTTAATTGCCAATTTATTAGATAACGCTTGTAAATATTCTCCGCAAAGTCCAATAATTAATATTTTAATTAATTACCAAAATAATAATATTCACTTGTTCGTTAAAGACCAAGGAATTGGAATACCAAAAGAGTATTTACCTAAGATTTTTGATAATTTATATCGCGTCCCAACTGGGGACATTCATAATGTAAAGGGATTCGGACTAGGCTTAAGTTACGTTAAAGCAATTTCTGATGCACATGGTTGGAAGATTCATGTTGAAAGTGAGGTAGGAAAAGGAACGGTATTTGAGTTAATATTTAAATAAAAACAATGAAACAACATTTTTTATTAGCGGAGGACGATGAAAACCTAGGGACTTTATTATACACATTTCTTAATTCTAAAGGATTCCAAACAAAATGGGTTAAAAATGGAGAAGAAGCAATTTCCTATTATCGCTCATTTAATAATGCTTTAGATTTTATCATTTTGGATGTTATGATGCCTGAAAAGGACGGGTTTTCAGTAGCTAGAGAAATTCGACTTACCGATAAAAACACTCCAATTTTATTTTTAACGGCTAAAAGCATGAAGGAAGATAAATTGAAAGGATTTGAGTTGGGTGCTGATGATTATCTTACCAAGCCCTTCGCGATGGAAGAACTGATTGCAAGAATACAGGCAATACTGAGAAGGACAGGAGATCATCCTTTGGTTAAAGACGAAAAATTATCTATTGGTTCTTTAGATTTTGATCCAAATAAAAGTATTTTGTATACGAAAGACGGTGAAAAGAAATTAACCACGAAGGAGAACGCACTACTAACGCTTTTGGTTCGGAATTTCAATGAAGTTCTTGATCGCCAAGCGACCTTGAGGGCTATATGGGGAGATGATAATTATTTTAACGGGAGAAGCATGGATGTATATATTGCTAAACTTAGAAAGCTTCTAAGTGAGGACCCGAATATTGAAATTATGAATATCCATGGTATTGGCTTTAAATTAATTATTAAATAACACCTACCTTTGAGGCATGCAAAAGCGATTCTTTTCGAGTTTAGCACTGTCTCTTTCTTTAAACCTTTTGATAAAACCCATTTCAGTTTTAGTCATAGATGCGGGAGTTCAACGTGTATTAGGTAATGAGGTATATGGACAATATTTTGTCTTATTAACACTTACCTTAGTCTTTAATATTTTTCTTGATCTCGGCATTAACAATTTTACTACACGGTATCTTGCTCAGGATGAATCACAATTAAATCAACATGTTAGTCGAGTTTTCTACTTAAGGCTTATCCTATTTTTATGCTACGCGATATCGGTTTTTGGCACAGCATGGCTAATAAATATAGCGCCTAGTCAGTATATGTTACTAAGCCTTCTTGTGTTAAATCAATTTTTAATTCAATCTATAGCCTTTATTAGAAGTTTGTTTGCTGGCTTACATTTTTTTAAAACAGATACATTTATTTCAGTATTGGACCGAGCTTTACTTATCTTGATCATGGGGTCTGGCCTATTGTTTTCAATACCTAGTATTACCATCAATAATTTTGTGTTTGCTCAAACGGCATGTTATTTTGGCACCTTTCTTTTGGCAAGTTGGTTGATTCGAAATCAGATTAAATCTATAATTCCAGTATTTGATGCTGTTTACCTAATAAATATTTTGAAAAGAAGCACTCCTTTTGCTTTGTTAGTACTCTTAATGCTATTATACAACCGTTCGGATGTAGTACTCTTGACGCAAATTGCTCAAGACGGCAATTATCAAGCGGGAATTTATGCTCAGGGATATCGCTTGTTAGATGCTTTTTATATGTTAGGAATGATTTTCGCCGGCCTATTATTTCCCGTATTTAGTAGAATGATTCATCAGAGAAACCACGAATTAGGTGAATTAGTACAAGTTTCAGGCAAGCTTTTAATTGGAGGGGCGATTGGGATTATGTTTGTTTCAATGTATAATGGACCTTTTATTCTTCAATTTATATATGGAGACAACGTTGATGATCATTCAGTTACCGTTTTTATTTATTTAATGCTTGCTTTTTTAGCTATGAGTTTCAATTTTATTTTTGGTACCTTATTAACTGCAGGTGGATTTTTGCGAGCATTAAACCTTTCGGCCTTAGTAGGGGTTTTTGTGTCCGTGATTTTTAATATATTCCTAATTCCTTTATACGGGGCCGTCGGCTGTGCCATTGCTGCATTAATCACTCAAATGTTTGTATCTTTTTTACTTGTAATAATATCGGCAAAAAAGTTACATGTTTATTTTAACGTTAAATCCTTAATCGCTTTTATTGGCTTCACCTCTTCTTTGTTTGCCATAAAAATGACACTTAATTTAGGTTCTTCCATTCAAAAATTCTTGGTGGATGTTTTAATCGTCGTTGTTTTTGCCTTTTTATTTTCAATTGTTGACCTTAAGTCACTTCGAAAGATTTGGCAATTAAAAGAAGATGTTCAATAATATTGATAGTTTATCGTTTTAACAAGTCCTTGAATAGCTGTATCTTCGCAGCACAATTTTTCATGCATGAATAATCAACAAGAAGGCTTAAAAAACGTAAGTGAGGGATTAATTCAATTTATTTGGATTAATCGAAAAAAACTTATGTTATTTACGTTTGCCGCGGCAGTAACTTCTGGCGTTATTGCTTTTTTAATTACACCATTATATTTAAGTACTGCAGTTGTTTTTCCAGCAGCAACAAGCAGCGTGTCTTTCTCTGAACAACGAAATGCTAAAGCCGCAGCCATGGATTTTGGCGAGGAAGAACAGGCAGAACAATTGGTACAAATTCTTCAAAGCTCTAGGATACGAGATAAGGTAGTCACCGAATTTGATCTTATGAAACATTATGAAATTAATGCGAATGGTGCGAATAAATATTTCAAATTGAATGAGGCATACAACAATCATATTTCATTTAATCGCACGCGCTTCGGTTCTATTCGAATCGATGTGCTTGATGAAAATCCGACTTTAGCGGCTAAGATTGCAAATAAAATTGTGGATTTGATTGATACGGTAAAGAATGAGATGATTTCTGAGCGTACCGTTCCAGCCTTTAAGGTGAATGAGCGTAAACTGGCTCAAATGAAACGGGATAGGGATGCGATTTTAAGAAAGTTAGATAGCTTGGCTGATTTGGGTGTTATAGCTTTAGATGTTCGTTCAAATTTATTCCAAGCTTACGTTGATTCTAAAAATCCGGAAGACAGAGCTGAATTAAAAAAGAAGATCGACATTAATATGAAATATGGAGCGATGTATGACGGACTAGAATATATGCGGAATGAAAAAATTGTGAAAATGGAAGATTTTAATATATCGTATGAGCAAGCGGAGTCTGATGCAAACACAAAGTTTAGTCATAAGTTTGTTGTAGAGCGTGCGGTTGAAGCGGATAAAAAAGAGAAACCAAAAAGATCCGTTATTATTCTAGTTTCTACTGTAGCTGCATTTTTCATAGGTCTATTTTCTTTGTTGTTGTGGGAGAAATACAAGGAACTTCGGGTCTCGTAAGGCTAAATACGCTGTTATTGACGATTGCTGGATTAGCTATTGGATTGCTAATGGGGTTGGCCTTCTATTTTGATTGGCTTTATCTTCTTTCAATTCCCATAATTATAGCAGTTTGTTACACCGCAATTTATCACATAGAATTGCTTTTTCAATCGATAGTTTTTTTTACCCCACTTTCAATTAATATTGAAGAATACTCGGATCAATTTGGCCTTTTTGTTCCTACAGAACCCTTGTTATTTGGTTTGATGTTGCTATTTGTGTTTTATCAATTGAAATCAAAATTAATAGAACCTCCGTTTTTTAAGCACCCGCTTGTTTTGTTATTATTAGGTTATTTGGCGTGGGTAATTATTTGCAGTATTACCAGCACACATCCTGTGGTTTCCTTTAAATCATTATTGTCTCGGTTATGGTTTATTGTTCCGGTATTATTTTTTGGAACGGTCTTTTTAAACAAGGAAAAATCAATTTCTCGCTTTTTTTGGTTGTTAACGATTGGTACCGTTCTGGTTATATTATTTACTTTGATTATTCATGCCAGTTATGGCTTTGGTGAAAAAGAAAGTCATTGGGTGATGTCCCCGTTTTATAAAGACCACACGATTTATGGTGCAGCGGTAGCCTTGGTTGTTCCCTTTCCCGTCATGCTATTCCTAATGAAAAAACAATCCCCATTGCGCTTATTTATTTTAGGACTTTTATTTTTGATTATAATGTTAGGCTTATATTTTTCATATACACGTGCAGCATGGTTAAGCGTTTTGGGTGCAATTGTTGTACTTGCGTTGGTGATTTTCAAGGTCCGGTTCAGAGTTGTATTTGTTTTGGGTGTTATTGTCTTACTAACTATTTTTTGGAAGAGAGATGAGATTCAAATGGAGTTAGCAAGAAACAAAACCGAACATACAACAGAAGCCTTTGATGAACGCCTTCAAAGCGCTGCAAATGTCACAACGGACGCCTCTAATTTGGAGCGTATAAACAGGTGGTCCTGTGCTTTGGAAATGTTTAAAGAACGTCCAATTTTTGGTTTTGGCCCAGGGACTTATTCATTTGAGTACGCTCGTTTTCAAGAACCGGAAAACCTTACGATTATTTCAACAAATTTTGGAGATATGGGCAATGCGCATAGTGAGTATCTAAGCGCTTTATCTGAAACAGGTTTGTTGGGATTTATACTCTTTATTGCGTTTGTTTTAAGTATATTCTATTATTTGGTTATTTTCATTCAACGTGTGAGAACTTCTAACAGATCATATTTTATTTTGGGATGCGGCATGTTATTTTCAATATCTACGTATTTTATTCACGCGTTTTTGAATAACTTTTTAGACACGGATAAAGCTGCTGTCCCAATTTATGGAATGATCGCTGTTTTGTTTGTTTTAGATAAACGTCTATCTGCTCAGCCAAACGGAAGGGTTTAGCGGTGTTGTATTGATTCCACTTACACTATGGATTTCAAAGTGTAACGTTGAAATGTTCCCCTCAGAAATTAAGACACCAAGGTTTTGTTTAGCACTAACCTTTTGGCCTACACTTACAGATACCGAGGATATGTTGCTATATACGGACCGATAATTCCCGTGTTTAATAATTACAACCTTGCCTGCTCCAGCAATACTAAACACCGAACTAACTTCTCCCTCAAATACTGCGCGAACTCCAGCCCCGGCGCTGCAAGATATATCTATTCCATTATTGTTTTCGTATACATCTTTCAGTGTTGGGTGTGCGTTTTTTCCAAAGCGACTAGTAATGGTTCCATTAGAAACAGGAGATGGTAGGGTTCCTTTGTTTGCTTCGAAATTTTTACCAGCGATAGAACCTTCTGAAGACAATGTTTCTGGTTTGTATGTAGGTGCTGGAGTTGATGATGATGTTGTTTTCGTTTTATTTCCTTCGGACCTGCTGGTATTTGCAGCCGTTTTAGGTTTTTCTTTTTCCTTTTCTTTACGTCGCTGCTCCTCTTTTCGCGCTTCAGCCAATATTGCTGATTGAATTTTTGTTTCGATTTTTTTTCTCTTTTTTTCTTCTTCCTTTAATTGAGATAACAGCTTCTCTTCCTCTTTTTTGAGTTTTGAATATGATTTTTCTTTTTGTTGTTTATCTGCTTCTATTTTTGATTTTTCAGCTTTTTTATCACTTAAGGTAAGTTCCTTTTCTTTTTTCTCAGAATTGATTTCTCCAATTTCACGTTCGATCAATGCGCGATGTTGTTTTATCAAGTCTACTTGCCGACGCTGAAGATGCGCTACCTTTTTTAAATAACTGTTTCTTCGGATAGCTTCTTGATACGTTCTTGCTGATAATAGAAACATCAAACGGCCCGTATTATTCCTTTTTTTATATGCAAATCGCAACATTTTACGGTATTGATTTTTTAATTTAATCAAGCGCTTTTTTAGTCTGCTAACATCGTTTTTTTTCTGAAGTATTTTAATTTCAGCCATCCTTACTTGACTATCGAATACACGAACCAATGCCTCTCTACTCTTGATCTGATTGTCAAGTAAACGCACTTCCTTCAATGACGTATTTGAATTTGCTTGAACCTTTTTTAAGAGTGATTTAGTTTGAGCGATCTTCTTCTCAAGCTTACGTTGTTCTTTTTTTAGATTATCAGGGTTTTGTTGACAGATTCCTTGAAACGATAGGAATAACAAAACGAGCATTAACTTACTTACAAGGCGCATAATCATCTGGTATTTGAAGATAGATTTCTTGAGGAATATCCAATTCGAATTTATTATACGTGAACAGCACATTTATGTTCCGGTCATTGGATTTAATGGCAATCATAAAGCTAGAAGGAATGAACATGTTTTTATGTCTTTGCCATGAAAGATATTGTACGCGCGCTGTCGTAGTATCTTCTTTACTTGTGATTTCTTGCCAATCCAGGCGAGGAGAATTAACAGATGAAGCATAACGGTATGCTATAGTTTTGTCCCCCACCACCAAACCATTTACATAGCAGGAGTCACCACGTGAGCTTAAACTGTCGTTGTAATTTAGTGCATCATTATATCCTAAGGGCAGTCCAAGAAACAGCTCTTGTATATTATTTAACGACAATTCAACGCCAAGGAGTTCTTGAAACGAAGCAATGCTCTTTTTTCCATAACAGCGGTCTTTTTTATTTACATAAATTAGGCTATCCGTAGTCGCCAGCGCGTTAAATACGGGAATAGAGGCAAAGGAAATGAGTGCGTTTAAGGCACTATCTTTCGTGCACTTTAAGCTCGTTTTGAAAGTAAACTTTTTATTTCCATCAGAGTAGTTCGTGGTATATTTTCCATACATCCACTGCCACGTTTGATTATGAACACTATCTAACCATTTGGTTTTTTTAGATAACAATACCGTGGTGACTTTGGATTCGATTTTCGGATCGCTTACATCTACTACATGATGTTTCCGAGCACAAGAACTAAAGAATATAGTTATTATAACACCGAATGAAATAACAAGTGGTTTCATAGTTTTTTAAGTTTTTGCTTTAGCCGTTCGGTTTGGTTGCCCAAACTCACAGCATTTAACCAGTAATTTTTTGCTTTTTGTAGGTCACCTGAGCGAAATGCGCAATCTCCGAGCCATTCTTCACCTAATTTTTGTGGATATCCATGAATAATGGCTTTTTCTATCCATGAATTTGCTAAAGGCAAATCGTTTTTTATATAGTATAGGCGGCCCTTGATGGCCATGTATTTTGCATTGCTTGGATCTATACTTATGCATTGATTTAGCAGTGAATCTGCATAGGGTAAAAGTTCAGATACCTCCATGCTTTCATTCGCTATATCCGCCTTTAATTCATAATTTTCTGGCTGTAATTGCATGGAATGGTTAAACCAAGTTTTTGCTGACGTTTGTTGTTTTCTGTTTATGGCTAAGATCCCTCGTTGAAAATCAAATTCGGCCTTTGTAGCAGAATCCGTATCTACCAAAAGCCCACTTCCTGTTTCAATTGCCTTTTCGGCTTCATTCAGTTCTCCTTTTTTATTTCGTGCTATAGCCATCGTTAAAAAAGGCATCGGCTGAACAGGAAACAGTGCTTGACAAGATTCGCTTATATTAATTAGCGTATCCCACAGCTCTTCTTTATATGTTATTAATAACAACTGTTTCCAAATCGGATAGGCATCGGGTTTTATTCCAACGGCTATTCGATATTCCGTTAATGCAAGGTCGGGGCGGTTACATTTAACATATAAATCGCCCAGTAAAGTTCTCCCGATGATTGCATTGGGATTGTCTGCTGCGAATGTTTTAAATAATTTCGTGTTTTCTTCGCTGCACCCTGAGTTTTTATGCTTGGCAAGTAAGATTTGTGCTTTTTGTTCTATGCTTGGACCTTCAAGTAAAACCGCTTCAGCGAGCAATTTTTCCCCACGCTCTTGTTGACCCGTATTCATTAAATAATCTCCAAACACCATTTTTGCCATCCCATTTTCGGGATCGGTTTCACATAGTTTTTCTAACAATGGGATTGCTTTGTTGTGTAGATTCTCCTGAAAATATAAATCAATTAAATTAGCTAAAAATAAGGGTTCATTGGGGAATTCGACGATAGCCGCTTCGAGTTGTTGTATGGCTTTTTTAACTTCGTTCTGTGCCATGTAAATTTTATAACGATTGAGATGGGTTTCAATAGAAGGCCCAAAAGTCGATTCTTGCATGGCATTAACTCGCGTGGCTGACTTAAAGTTCTTGGCTTGTAAATAGTTTTCGAACCCTCCAAAGTAATAAGACTTTTCTTGTGGATTTAATTTAATAAGTTTTTCAAAGATTAACCCCGCCTCATTATATTTATCTAAACTGCTATACATAAAAGCGATTTCGGAGGATAAATAGGTGTTTTTAGGGTCTGCTTCCCCAGCTTTTAATAAGTGTTTAGCTGATTCATCCAATCGCCCTTGGTCATAGTAAACTTTAGAAAGTAAATACAGCGCGCCGTCATGTTTCGGATTTAATGTAATCACGCTGTTCGCCATGTTTTCTGCCACGACATAATCTCCTTTTAAATAAGCCCTGAGTCCTTCGTGATATTGCTGTATTACTTGATTTGAGCTGTCTAAACTCGTTGTCTCTACTGTTTTGCAGCCAATTAAAGAACCTAGAAATATAAAATAAAGCGCTAGTTTATTCATGCCATTCCGTATAATCGCCAAGGCTCATATTGTTCGACCTCCCATGTGTTGTAACATGGTTTCCAATCATTGAATCCGCTATATTCATCTGTGAGATTTTTACATGCTGTTGAATAATACTATTTCTGATGTTTGAATTTTTTACAACACTTCCGGCGCCCAAACTCACATGAGGCCCAACTACGGAATTTGAGATGACCACTCCGTCACCAATAAAACAAGGAGGAATAACCACGCTATGTTCGATCAACGCCGAATCTGAAGTGTTTAATTTTCCATCCATTTGGTCATATTCTAATACCCGTGCATTTGTCTCAACGGTAACGTGTTTGTTCCCGCAATCTAACCACTCTTGAACTTCTCCGGGTTTAAATACGGTCCCTTTTTCCGTGAGTCGCCGAAGCGCATCAGGTAATTGGTATTCTCCACTTTTTATAACGGCATGGTCAACTAAATAATTAAGTTCTTTGTTTAATGCCTCTCCGTCTTTAAAGTAATAAATACCTATCATGGCTAAGTCAGAAACAAATTCTGCTGGTTTTTCAACAAAATCTATAATTTCTGAGCGCTCATTCATTTTTATTACCCCAAATTGCTCTGGATTAGGAATACGTTTTACCCATAATATACCCTCATCTGTTGGGCTAATGGTAAAATCAGCTCTAAATAAGGTGTCTGCGAAAGCAACTACTGTGGGGCCTGACAACAAAGGTGCAGCACATAAAACAGCGTGACCCGTGCCCAGAGGTGTTAACTGATGGAAGATGTGTCCTTTGGCCCCGAAAGATTCGGCAATTTCGCATAATTCTTGCTCAGTCTCCTTACCAAAGTCTCCAGTAACAAATCCAATATGTTCGATTGATGAACCACATACTGCAGCAATATCTGCTACCAAGCGATGAACAATGGGAATGCCTCCAACGGGTATCAGGGGTTTCGGAACTGTTAAGGTGTGAGGCCTTAGTCTGCTTCCTCTTCCAGCCATAGGGATGATAATATTCATATACTTTAGTTTTTTCCGGTGCTTCCAAATCCACCGGTTCCTCGATCCGATGATTCAAGAGCGCCTGTTTCTATTAAGGTTACTTGGATTACTGGACAAAATACCAATTGGGCAATTCGGTCATTCGGCTCAATGGTAAATTTTTCGTTTGAAAGGTTAATGAGAATTACACCTACCTCACCTCTATAATCAGAGTCTATAGTTCCGGGGGTGTTTAATACCGTAATTCCCTTTTTTGATGCAAGACCACTTCGTGGTCGAACTTGACATTCAAGCCCTGCAGGGATTTCTAAAAACAGTCCTGTTGGAACAAGAACTCTTTCTCCTGGAGCAACGCAAATGGGGTCTATAATGTTCGCCCTAACATCCATTCCTGCAGCGCCTGATGTTTCATAACTAGGCATTGGACCGCTTCCGTTATTGATGATTTTTACTTTCATATATTTACTAAACATTCAAAATTAGCCAAAGCGACTATATGAATTCACCCGGCCTTAAGGATTAATCAACAATCGAGCGTTTATCAACGGCTGAAAGAAGTAAATTTGTATTATGAGAATAGGGTTAATTAGTATGGGATTGTGCCTCGCAATCTTAATGGGATGCGGTTCCGCTGAAAATGCAGTTAATTTATTTACCTTACAAGATGATATTTCATTGGGCGAACAAGTTCGAGCGGAAATCGAAAGTGATAGTAGTGGTATGGAGTTACTTGATTCAAGCGCATATTCAAAAATATATGGGTATTTGTATAGCATTAGGGACTCCATATTAAACAGTGGTGAAGTACATTACAAAACAGAATTTCCTTGGAGAATTCGAATTATTAAGGACGATTCCACTTTAAACGCATTTTGTGCGCCAGGAGGCTATATCTATATTTATACAGGAATTCTAAAGTATTTAGATGCAGAAGATCAGTTAGCTGGGGTGCTTGGGCACGAGATGGGGCATGCAGACCTTCGGCACAGTACACGCCAACTCACAAAAATGTATGGGGTGCAAACGATTATAAGTCTTATTGCCGGAGATAGAGAGTTGGTTAAGCAAGTAACTAGTTCACTAATTAGCCTTTCCTTTTCAAGAACACATGAAAAAGAAGCAGATGAATGTTCTGTAAGATACTTGTGTCCAACACATTATAATTCGGATGCTGGAGCCTTGTTCTTTGAGAAAATATCAAAAGAGGGTGGAGCAAGTCCCCCAGAAATATTAAGCACACATCCCGATCCAGGAAATCGGATAGAAGCTTACAGGGCACATAAACAGACATACGGTTGCATTGGAGAACTTAATCAAGCGGAGCGGTATCAAAAAATGATTCAAACCCTTCCGTAAACCAATGTTCCATGTTATTTTTGTAATTCAAATCCTTTAAACGCGTATGCTCGAATTATCCCGAATTCGTACCGATAAAGAGCAAGTGATTGCTGCCTTATCCAAACGAAACATTAATGCTGAATCAACGATTAATGAATTACTTTCTTTAGATACCCAATGGCGCGGTATTAAACAAGAGTTAGACCGAACACTTGAAGAAGCAAATCGGATTGCCAAAGAAATTGGACAATGTTATAAAGCAGGAAGAGTAGATGAGGGCAATGAATTGAAGCAACAAACCACGGTGCTCAAACAACAAGAATCCGCGCTTAAAGCGGAGTCTGACGCCTTGGAAAAGGCAATTCAGCAATTGCTATATCAAATCCCAAACACCCCCTTTCAAGATGTAGTAAAAGGAAAAGATTTGAATGATAATCAAGTTGTTTTTGAGTATGGAACATTACCGGCATTCAATTTTCAAGCAAAACCTCATTGGGATCTCTGCAAAGAAAAACAAATTATAGATTTTGAGTTGGGAGTAAAAGTTACCGGTGCTGGGTTCCCGTTTTATCGCGGAAAAGGCTCAAAATTACAACGGGCTTTGATTTCTTTCTTTTTAGATCAAGCCTCTGTCGCTGGATATGAGGAGTATCAAGCCCCATTAATGGTTAATGAAGCGAGTGGAATTGGTACCGGACAATTGCCAGATAAAGAAGGGCAAATGTATCATGATGCAACAGATAATTTGTACTTAATTCCGACAGCCGAAGTTCCATTGACCAATATTTTTCGGGACGAATTAATTCAACACCCCGATTTTTCATTTAAGTTATGTGGTTATACTCCTTGTTTTAGAAGAGAAGCAGGTTCCTATGGCAAGGATGTCCGTGGGTTGAATCGTTTGCATCAGTTTGACAAAGTGGAAATTGTACGTGTTGAACACCCAGACCATACAGCAAAAGCACTTGAAGAAATGGTTGAACACGTTAAGGGTTTATTGGATAAACTTGAACTACCATACCGCATTTTACGCTTGTGTGGTGGAGATATGGGTTTTGCGTCAGCTATGACCTTTGATTTTGAAGTGTATTCCGCAGCTCAAGAAAAATGGTTAGAAGTAAGTTCCGTTTCTAGATTTGATACCTTTCAAGCAAACCGCCTGAAATTGCGATTTAAAGACCACGACAAGAAAACCAAACTTTGTCACACCCTGAATGGCTCTGCCTTAGCACTACCAAGAGTTATGGCCGCGTTGCTGGAAAATCATCAACAGCCCGATGGACGAGTTGCGGTACCAAAAGCACTTCAGGCCTACACGGGATTTGATTATATTTAACCAATGAAAAGATTAATTGTCATTTTAAGTGGTTTGTTCTTTCTTGTTGCTTGTTCAGATTTTAAACAGAAGGAACAACTTAAAGCAGTTGAGCAATTGAAATCAGAGGCAACAACCTTGTCGAAGGATTTCCAGTCGAGTTTCCCCGACACCTTATCGTCCTTGCGTCAAAACATGTTTCAATTGCAGTTGTTTTTACAAGAACATGTTGTATTGGATTCTGTTGATCGAACCTATGCGAAGGATATGGACACATATAAACTAGCAAGGAAAAAAATCGGTCCAATCAATAAACAATATGTTGCACTTAAACAGGCATTTAATGCGGAGAATACTCGTCTTAATCAATTGCATTCGGATATTTCTAACGGTTTTGGAAAGAGGGACCGATATGACGCATATATCGCTACTGAGAAAAAGAATATAACATTGCTTGAATCTCGTTTAAACGAATTAAAGAAAGAACTCAATGCCCTAATGGATACGTATCGGTTGTTACATCCGAAGTTAAATTCGTTAGCAGGTAAATTCAAATAGCCTGTGTATAAGCTCACCCTTTGTATCCTTTGTTGCTTTGTTGCTTTGGTTGCGTATTCGCAAACGGAGACGGATATTCAATTAGCACAACATTATTACCTTAATGGTGAATTTTCGAAGGCGGTGGTGTATTATGAGAAGCTTTATACAAACGATCCATCGAGGGTTTATTTCAGCCGATATTTAGATTGTTTAGTAAATACAGGGGATAAAAAAGGCGCAGAAAAAGTATTTAAAAAACAAACGGCAGCGAATCCAGGGGATTTATCGCTTAAAATTCAGTTTTACTTTTTTTATAAAAACAACGAAGAGCTAGATAAGGCAAAGAAAGTAAAAAACGAAGTGCTTAAACATGAGTATTTTGATATTAAGGAGACTCAAGACGTGTTATCTAATCTACTAGCTATTGACGAATATGCCTGGGCAAAAGAAGTAATAGATCAAGCTAAAAAGAACCTGAAATACTATCCATACGAATTGTGGTATGGTCAAATTTACATGGCTGAAGGGGAAACGATTAAAGCACTTGACCAATACTTATTAGCCTTATCTAAAAAACCTAACCTTAAGGAACAAATTCAATTGGAGATTGGTGGCATTTTTGATTTTACAACGGAGTCTGAGGAAATCAAAAAGGTAAAAGGAAGTTTTCTTTTAGCGAGTCAAAAAGACCCTTCCAATCCTGTTTATACTGAGATGTTAATATGGTTCTTTTTACAGAATAAGAATTTTAATTCGGCTTATCAGCAGGTATCCTCCTTGGAAAAACGCATGCGTGGAGACGGGGGTTATTTGATTGATTTTGGCAATACCTGCCTTGAAAACCTCCAGTATGCATTGGCAAAGCAAGCATTTAAAGAGGTTATTAGTTCCAACTTATATCGTTCGGCAGAAGCTCAACGGATGTTACTCAATGTATTTTTTACGGAATTAACCACGGAAAGAGCCTTTACAGAAGCGGAACTTAACGACATTGTTAGTTCGTACGAAGAGGTCGTTTTAAACAAGGGTTTTTCGCTTCGGGCGGGCGCTGAAATCGGACTTGAATATGCTGAAATTTTAGGTTTTTATGCCAATAAAGCCGATAAGGCCAGAGTATTTTTAGAGCGTTGTATGAATGCGCCCGGCTTAACTGACATGCAACGAGCACGTTACAAAATGAAATTGGCGGATGTATGTGTTGCTTTAGACAGTATTTGGGAGGCATCTTTATTATACATGCAAATTGATGAGGCGTTTAAGTTTGAGGCCATCGGGAATGAGGCTAAATTCAAGAATGCCCGAATTTTCTATTTTGATGGGGAATTTGAGTTTGCTCAATCTCAGCTTGATGTATTAAAGCAGGCTACGTCTAAATTTATCAGTAATGATGCCATGCAGTTGTCTTTGTTGATTTTGGAGAACTATGGGTTAGATAGTAATTATGAAGCCATGAGCACCTTCGCTAAAAGTGAGTTATTATTGCTTCAACACCGCTACAAGGAGGCTTTTCAATGGATGGATACGATTGCGATAAAGTTTCCTCAATCTGTTTTGAACGATGATTTGATTTATTTAAAGGGCAAAGCGCATGAGATACAGGGACAATGGGAACAAGCCGCCGAATATTTTAAACAAATAATAAGTACGTATCCAACGGAGTTACTTGCTGACGATGCATTATTTCATTTAGCCAATATCCAAAGATTACACTTTAATGACGATTCAGCTGCAATGGAATCTTATTTAAAAATAATAGACCAATACCCTGGAAGTATCTATTCTGAAGAGGCACGATTATCCATTCGGAGATTACGCGGAGATCAAATCCCTGAATAGTACTAGATTTCTCTAGTAAACGCCGGAATTCCAGTAATATCCATTCCTGTGATCAACAAGTGAATATCGTGCGTTCCTTCGTAGGTAACTACAGATTCTAAATTCGCCATGTGACGCATCATAGAATATTCACTAGTAATACCCATTCCACCATGAATTTGACGAGCTTCTCTGGCAATGTTTAATGCGATTTCAACATTGTTTCTTTTTGCCATTGAAATCTGTGCTGAGGTTGCTTTACCGTCATTTCTTAACTGACCTAATCGGTAGGTTAACAATTGTGCTTTGGTTATTTCGGTAAGCATTTCGGCCAATTTTTTCTGAATTAATTGAAATGCACCAATTGGATTGCCAAATTGAATTCGTTCTTTGGAATACCGAACCGCTTGATCATAACAATCCATTGCCGCGCCAAGTGCACCCCAAGCAATACCAAATCGAGCGGAATCTAAACAACTTAGTGGCGCACCTAATCCTGACCGACCAGGTAGTATATTACTTTTAGGTACACGTACATTTTCAAACACTAATTCTCCAGTAGAAGAAGCGCGGAGTGACAATTTTCCATGCATTTCAGGAGTAGAAAATCCTTCCATACCTCTTTCCACTATTAACCCATGAATTCTTCCTCCTTCATCTTTTGCCCATACCACAGCAATGGCAGCAAATGGCGCATTGGATATCCACATTTTTGCACCATTAAGAATCACGTGGTCGCCATCTTCTTTAAAGTTGGTAACCATTCCGCCTGGATTTGACCCAAAATCTGGCTCAGTTAGTCCAAAACAGCCCATCATTTCACCCGTGGCGAGTTTAGGTAGATACTTCATTTTTTGCTCTTCTGAACCATATTTCCAAATCGGGTACATAACCAATGAACTCTGTACAGAGGCCGTAGAGCGCAAACCGGAATCACAACGCTCCAATTCTTGCATGATTAAACCATATGAAATTTGATCTAATCCCGCCCCTCCATATTGTTCTGGAATATACGGGCCAAATGCGCCAATTTCCCCTAACCCTTGTAATAAATGGCTTGGAAAGGTAGCGTTTTCGTAATGTTCATCAATAATCGGTGAAACCTCTTTTTTCACCCATTGACGGGCCGCATCGCGAATTAATTTGTGCTCTTCAGTATATAAATCATCTAGGCCATAGTAATCTGGATGTTGGTATAAATCTGTTTTCATTTCATTCGTTTTGAGGTACAAAGATACAACTAAGACATTTAGAAATCGTGATTAAAAGAATTACTTTTGTTCAGAATGGAATTAACCTTGAGGAATCCGATAATAGAAAATTGGGCTATTTTTTTAGTTTTTGCTCAAGCTTTTTTACTTGGGGTAGCCTACTATCGGAGCTATGGGGGATTATTTTATGCCATTCTGGATTCAGGCAGGAAAATCACCTTAGGTTCAAGAGTACAGCTTGACTTGCTGTCCAAAACGTTATTGTATTTAAATACCTTCATCGGAGTTCTTGTCTTTATTAGTTGGTATTTGGTAGATACATACTATGTAAACACCTCATTGTTTCTTGCGTTCATCGGGTCCCTTTTTTTCTTGATTTTTTGGCACCTTGATTATTTGATTTTTTGGAGCATGAACAATAAGTCGAAAATCACCCAACAATACATAAGTGCGGGAAATGTTTCTTGGTTTCTTTTTGGAATTTCTTTAACTATTTCCAACGCACTTCTTGTTTTTAACGCACACAGCGAGTGGGGAGCAATTATTTTCTTTTCCTTGTTGGGATTAGCATTGGTATTGCGATTTGTTAACGCCTTCTTATTAGCAGCTGCATCAGGATTTTCATGGTATTATATAATTTTGTACCTTTGCACTGTGTATTTGCTACCTATAACCTTGATTAAAAAGCTTTTTGGGGCATTTTGGTTGGAGTTATTAACGCATTAAATTAGTGTTTTGGCAATAAAAAGTATTCTGGTTTCTCAACCCAAGCCCGATGGAGACAAGTCGCCTTATTATGACTTGGCAGATAAGTATAAAATCAAAATTGATTTTCGGCCTTTTATTAAAGTAGAAGGGGTGGACGCTAAAGAATTTAGGGCTCAAAAAGTTAACATCTCTGAACATTCGGCAGTAATATTGACATCAAAAGTTGCTGCAGACCATTTCTTTAGAATTGCAGAAGAAACCCGATTTGAGGTTCCAGAAACCATGAAATATTTTTGTATTTCAGAGGCAGTGGCAAAATATTTACAGAAATTTATTGCGTATCGAAAACGTAAGATTTTTCATGGAATTCAAACCATTGAACAGTTAGCAGATGTAATGAAGAAGCACAAAAATGAAAAATACCTGCTTCCTTGTACTGATATTTTGCGAGATTCAATTCCTGAAACACTTTCAGATCAGAAGTTTAATTTCACAAAAGCTGTTTTATATCGTACCGTTGCCGCTGACTTATCGGATTTAGAAAACGTTTATTACGATATGTTGGTGTTTTTTAGTCCAGGAGGGATTGAGTCGCTATTCAAAAATTTCCCAGATTTCAAACAGAATACAACCGTTATTGCTGCATTTGGAGCAACCACTGCAAGTGCTGTATTACGCAATAACTTAAGGCTTGAAGTTTCTGCACCACACCCTAAGGCACCATCAATGGTAGGCGCTATAGAACTATTTATTAAAGATCAACTCAAGAAGTAAGCTTCTCGTAAAGATATTTCATGCCTTTTACAGCCGATTCATTTATCGCTTCAATCCCATTAGGAAGGGTTAGTTGTTCTGCATTCGGATCAATTAAATAGGCCTTGCTGCCCTTCTTTATATAATGAATCAGCCCCGCTGCAGGGTAAACACGAAGCGAGGCCCCAATAATTATAACTAGATCTGCTGAAGAAATCAGTTGTTCTGCTTCCTCAAGCATCGGGACTGCTTCCCCAAACCAAACCACATGAGGCCGTAGGCGATATCCTTCAGGACAACGATCAGCTTCCGTTAATTCCCACGAGTCAATGGGGTAGTATTTAGTCTCTTGATTTGGACCGCTGGATTTTGATAACCGAATATTTCCATGAAGGTGAAGTACCTTACTACTCCCCGCACGTTCATGCAAGTCGTCGATGTTCTGCGTGATAACTATAACATCAAAAGCTGATTCAAGGCGCTGAATTAAAAGGTGTGCTTCATTGGGGCCTGTTGCAATGATTTGTTTTCTGCGTTCATTGTAAAACCGGGTAACTAGCTCTGGATCACGATTCCAGGCTTCTGGTGTTGCAACATCTTCAATCCGATATTGCTCCCATAATCCACCCTTATCACGAAAGGTTTGAATGCCACTTTCGGCACTCATTCCGGCCCCAGAAAAAACAACAATTTTTTTTATCATTTCGGAAAGAAACATTAAATTTACGCAAACTTAAAATTTATAACATGATTAAAACGTTACTTCCTGCGCTAGCTTTTGTAGTGGGAACTACAGCTTTCGCCCAAACGCATTTCTCTGATGACTTTAACGACGGTAACTTAACGGGCTGGACAAGCACCGATAACGATAACGATGCGCCTGTTGCTGGAGCAAACAATTATGACATTTGGTATGCCGCTAATATGAGTGGAGCCTTTGCACAATTCGGTGCGGGTTCAGCCGTTTCTCGTTCTTGGGCAAACAATATCGTTTATTCGCCTAATAATTTCTTGGTTTCTCCTGCAATTAATCTAACCGCTGCGCCAGGAGTAGGTCTTTCGTTGATGTGGGAGGTTGGTTCAATTGAATCTACTGCTTCGACTTGGTATGAAGAGCACTATGCTGTATATGTTTCAACCTCTAATACACCAGCAACAATGATTGCTTCGGCTCCGGTTTTTGAGGAAACATTGTCAGCAGGAGAAACGGTTTTCGTAAGAACGGTTGATCTTTCTGCATATGCGGGACAGACCATATATGTTATGTTTCGTCATTACAATTGTACGGATGAAAACGCGTTGGTTTTGGATAACGTTTTGGTTAAAAACCTGCAACCAAACGACGCCTCTGTTGAAGATGTTGTTCTAAACCGATATTCTCAAATAAATTCCAATAACACGTTAGCAGTAACGGTTAAAAATGCAGGGTTTAACCCAATTAATTCCCTTGAAATTAATTGGAATGACGGTGTAGATCATATACAAACTATCAATGGTTTAAATATTGCACCTGGAACAACAGTAAACGTAAACCATCCAACTGCTGTAAATTATGCAACGGCCGTTGAAGAGAACATTACCGTAACTATTTCCCAGGTTAACTCTGGTGTTGATTCTGATCCGACGAATAATAATGGTAATGCTAAAATAAACACCGTAAGTGTCCTAGAAGAAAAAAGTGTAGTTATCGAGGAAGGTACCGGGACTTGGTGTCAGTGGTGTCCGCGAGGAGCCGTTGCCATGGATTATATGGTTAATACCTATCCAAATGATTTTATTGGAATTGCAGTACACAATGGAGATCCGATGACCGTGGCGGAGTATGATGACGCTGCAAACTTCTCTGGTTATCCAAGTTCGAACGTTGACCGGGCGTTATTGGGCCAATCCGTTTCGCAAAATGCCTTTATTTCTCACTACAACGCTCGAAAAGATCTAATCGTTCCCGCGGGAATGTCTGTTGCTGCATCAGGTTCTGGAAATTCCGTCTCCATCGTTGCTACAGCAACCTTTCGAACACCGGTTGCTGCTGCTAACTACCGTTTGGGAGTTATTGTTACAGAAGATGGAGTTACAGGAACAACATCTGGATACAATCAAGCGAATGCCTACGCTGGCGGTGGAAATGGTGCAATGGGAGGATATGAATCTTTACCAAATCCTGTACCCGCTGCTCAAATGGTATACAATCACGTTGGACGCTATTTGTTAGGAGGATACAATGGTCAAGTGAATTCGGTACCAGCAGTGATTACAGATGGTCAAGTTGTTAATTACACCTTTAACTATACTATTCCGGCAACTAGTACTAGAGCTAATATGCATGCTGTAGCGGTATTAATTGATCAGTCTAACGGTGAGATTGTTAATGCAATTCAAGGTTCATTATCTGGTGCCTCATTGAGTGAAGTTGAAACCATAGGAATGGAGGTTTATCCCAACCCTGCAAATGATGTAGTTAATGTTAAGTTCTTAGGAAATGGTGGCGATTATCAAATTTCGATAACTGATTTAGCAGGACGTCAAGTAGCTTCTAGTTTTTTGGTGAATGCAAACGGAGCTCAGTCTGTAACATTACCTATCGCAGAATTTAGCGCCGGCAACTATTTAGTTACAATTTCAAAAGACGGAGCGTCTTATACTCAAAATTTGATTATTAAGTAATTCTTTGCTTTAATTAATGAATTTCCCGGTGATTACTCACCGGGATTTTTGTTATTACTAAATTGTATCTAAATAAAAAATGGCGAGAGGAGACTGATTTTTCTTTCGCTCAAGGATATTTCAGATTACAAGTCAGTAGCTTTAACTTTTGGGGATTTTAATAAAGGAAATCATTGTACGGGTATCGTACTTTGAAAATGCGTTGAACCTCTTGATAAAGTACGTGCTTTAATTCATCAATATTTGTTTTGTCGACTGCGGAAATAAAAATACACGGGCGCCCACTCAAACGAGCCATCCAGGTTCGCTTTAATTCATCCAAAGAAACCTCTTCACTTAGTGAATCAATTTTATTAAATACAATAATCGTCGGCTTCTCTTCCTTGTCAATTTCTTGTAAGGTGGTATTAACAGTTTCAAAATGATCCTCGAAATTGGGATGTGATAAATCCAATACATGCACCATTAAGTCTGCTTCACGGACTTCATCCAAGGTAGACTTGAAAGACTCTAGTAATTGTTTTGGGAGCTTCCGTATGAATCCCACCGTATCGGTAAGTAAGAAGGGTAGATTGTCGATTACCACCTTCCGTACCGTGGTGTCGAGCGTGGCAAAAAGTTTGTTTTCAGCAAATACCTCAGACTTTGAAATCAAATTCATTAAGGTGCTTTTACCTACGTTAGTATATCCAACTAAGGCGACTCTAACTAATTGACCTCGATTACCTCGTTGAATGGTCATTTGCTTGTCTATTTCTTTCAAGCGCTCTTTCATTAAGGCAATGCGTTGCTGAATAATCCTTCTGTCGGTCTCAATTTGAGATTCACCGGGGCCTCGCATTCCAATCCCTCCTTTTTGTCGTTCAAGGTGCGTCCACATGCGGGTTAATCGTGGAAGCATGTATTGTAATTGTGCTAATTCTACTTGCGTTTTAGCGTGGAAGGTACGTGCTCGTTTGGCAAAAATATCCAAGATTAGAATACTTCGATCAATGATTTTTCTATTGAGTTCTCGTTCTATGTTTCTAAGTTGCGACGGACTTAGTTCGTCATCAAAAATGACGGCATCAATGTTATGTGTATCGGCATATATTTTAATTTCTTGCAATTTTCCTTCTCCTACGTAGGTTCTTGGGTTTGGATAGGGGAGCTTTTGCGTAAAAGCAAATTCTGCCCGTGCCCCAGCTGTTTCTGCCAAGAATGCTAATTCATCTAAATACTCGTGTGCTAACCGCTCGTCAACACCGCCATATATTACTCCTATTAATAAGCAGCGCTCTTCAATCTCTTCAATGGTTGCGTGTGCCATTTATTGGTGTAAGGTAGTTACATAGTAGGCTACGGAGTCAATTCGCTCGGTTGACCCAAGTACTCCCTGAAAACTCGGCATGGAATTCTTACCTGTTTTAATCATTTGTTTTATTTCCTTTACGCTTAACGTCGTTGTCTTTAAGTTCTTTGCTCCGGAGACACCTAAATCTCCTGCTTCGCCATGACAACTTGAACAGTGCGATAAATAAAGTTCTTCACCAAGGGGAATAGTTTTCTTTGGGGAAGGGGATGTAGGGGTTGATTCGTTACAAGCAAATAGTACGCTTGACATTAGAACCAAGCACCACCCAAATTTGCTCGAAACGGCCATGGAATACTTGCTAAAATTATGATAAACCCAATAATATAAAACAGTTTAATCGGTTTGTAAATCTCTGCTGGAGTAGTGCCTTTTTTCGATTTTACATACCCAAAGGTGATTAAAGCAATGGCAATTACCATTCCTGCTAAATGTTCCATGCCATAAAACCTATAAATTGCATCTTTCATCCAGCCTTCTCCAAAATTAACTTTGCCTGAAGACTTTAATAGGATGAGACCAATTAAAAGTTGGGTATGTAAAGCGATCATTGCAAACAAGTTTATCATTTTGTGCTTTTTTCCAAAAGTCTTTGCGGAAAATGCATTGATTATTGCTAAAACTAAAAGGATTAAAATAATCCAACGGAGTCCTGAATGGATAGGGTTTAATATTTCGTTCATGATTTAAAGTTTTAATCGTTTAATTTTAATACAGCGAGAAAGGCTTCTTGAGGTACTTCTACGCGACCTACTTGGCGCATACGTTTTTTTCCTGCTTTTTGTTTCTCTAATAATTTTCGTTTTCTCGTGATATCACCACCATAACATTTGGCGGTAACATCTTTTCTTAACGCCTTGATGGTCTCCCGGGCAATGACTTTTGCACCAATCGCCGCTTGAATAGGGATTTCAAATTGTTGCCTTGGGATTAACTCACGCAGTTTAATGCAGATTTTTTTACCTAAGTCAAATGCATTACTTCGGTGAACTAATGCAGATAAGGCATCTACTTGTTCGCCATTAAGCAGTAAGTCCATTTTAACCAGGTCGGATTCTTTATATCCAATCGGGTGATAGTCGAACGAGGCATAGCCTTTTGAAACAGTTTTTAACCGATCATAAAAATCAAAGACAATTTCTGCAAGAGGCATTTCAAAGGTGATTTCAACGCGATCTTGAGTCAGATACACCTGATTCTTTAGTTCGCCTCGTTTTTCAATACATAATGTCATAATGGACCCCACAAATTCAGATTTTGTAATGACTTGTGCTTTTATATAGGGTTCTTCAATACGATCTACTCCGGCAGGATCGGGCAATTCAGACGGGTTATTAACGATAAGCCTAGCCTGTACATCCCGCTTCATGTAGGTGTGATAAGATACATTGGGAACCGTGGTAATAACGGTCATGTTGAATTCTCGTTCAAGCCGTTCTTGGATAATTTCCATGTGTAGCATGCCTAAAAATCCACAACGAAACCCAAATCCTAATGCAGCCGATGATTCGGGTTCGAAAACAAGGGAAGAATCATTCAATTGAAGTTTCTCCATCGAATACCGAAGCTCTTCATAATCTTCATTATCTACGGGATAGATACCAGCAAATACCATGGGTTTTACATCTTCAAACCCTTTTATCGCCATTTCACATGGTCGTTCAGCGGTAGTAATGGTATCCCCAACTTTTACTTCATTCGCTGCTTTTATTCCAGAAATTATATAACCCACATCTCCTGCTCTAACTTCTTTTTTAGTTACAAGATCCATTTTAAGAATTCCGATTTCATCGGCGTTGTAGTCTTTCCCCGTATTAAAGAAGCGCACTTTCTGCCCCTTTTTTATTACGCCATTCCTTACCCGATAATACGCAATGATTCCTCGGAAGGAGTTAAAAACAGAGTCAAATATCATGGCCTGTAGGGGTGCATCTTCGTCGCCTTTCGGGCAGGGGATCCTATTGATAACGGCATCTAGAATTTGATCAACACCTAATCCGGTTTTTCCTGAAGCAGGTATGATTTCTTCTGGTTTGCACCCAATAAGCTCAATAATTTGGTCAGAAACCTCATCAGGCATAGCACTCGGAAGGTCCATTTTATTTAAAATGGGAATTATTTCTAAATCATGTTCTAATGCTAAATATAAATTAGAAATGGTCTGTGCTTCAATTCCTTGGGTTGCATCAACGATAAGTAAGGCCCCTTCACAAGCGGCAATGGAACGAGAAACTTCATATGAAAAGTCTACGTGTCCGGGAGTATCAATTAAATTTAAGATGTAATCTTCTCCATTGTGCTGATAATTCATTTGAATTGCATGGCTTTTTATTGTAATGCCTCGCTCGCGCTCAAGGTCCATATCATCCAGTGCTTGTTCTTGCATTTCTCGATCAGAAATAGTGTTCGTTGCCTGTAATAATCGGTCAGCCAGTGTACTTTTCCCATGATCAATATGGGCAATAATGCAAAAATTACGAATGTTTTTCATAGTTAGTGCGAAGTTACAATAACTCTTGGTATTCTTGGGAGAATTACACTATTTTATAACGGTTACGTGCCCCGTCAGTTGTTGTTCTTGCCCTCGGTTTCTTCGGTAGATAAGTTTCCATGTGTAAACTCCGTCAGGAACCTTGGCGCCTTTATATGACCCATCCCACTTAAAATCAAGCTGATCAGAGAAAAACAGGCGCTCTCCCCATCGATTAAACACCTCAATATTTATCCATTCTACACCAATAAAGCTACCCGAAAACACATCGTTGATTCGGTTCTCATCCGGTATAAATGTATTAGGAATGTAAATATAGAATTCCTCTTGAATGTAAATCGGCTTGGTAATGCTATCAACACAGCCATTCATGTCGGTAGCAATTAATGTAATTAAATATTCCCCATGTGGAGAGAAGGTGTGTGTTGGATGAACCTCATACGAACCACCACCGTCTCCAAAAAACCATTGGTATCCAAAGCCATTTTGTGTTAGGTTATAAAAGGATGTCGGTAAATTCTCTGTTGGATTTGTGGTTAAAATCGTGAAGTCCGCAACAGGTTTAACAATCTGAACTTGACTGAATCCACTTACATTGAATGACTGACACTCATCAGACACTAATACTTGATAACTGTTGGTACTGTTGGGATAAACCCAAATTCCAGGAGTTGTTGCTCCGTTCGATGGCCAGAGATAGTAATAGTTTCCATAACCACCACTCGCAATCACACTTACAAAGGCACTATCACCAGTACAGATATATTGTGTTGGCGTCATACTCAACAAAAGTGGCGGGCTTGTAATGGTATACGTTACGGTATCCCAGGCAATGTTTCCACATCCGTCGGTTACAGTTAGAACATAGCTATTCGTGCTGCTAGGCGTAACTGTGAGGCTATCTGAGGTTGATAGCAATGAATTTGAACCAAGGGTTCTCCATGCATAGGTATAGTTTCCATTTCCACCGTTAACAGCACTGAAAAATGTATGGGTGAGATATGGGCAAATTTCGATGACATCGGGTGAAAGCGAAATGGAGAGTGGAGGAAAAACGGGAACGATCACCAAGGCTGAATCTGTTAGTGTAAGCCCAGTGCAATTATCGGTAACCTGTACATATATGGTTTGCGACGACTGCGCAGTAAATGAAATAGCTGCTGTAGTTGCTCCTGTGCTCCAAAGATAGGTGTATGGCTGAACGCCACCGGTAATTACTGCGGTTAAACTAATAGGTTGATTGGGACACAACAAGGTGGTATCGTTTAGGCTAAGGGTTAAAGGCGGAACATCTTGGATATACAGGGTTAATGGAATTGGTGTAACATTACCACAGGGGTCTGCCACATTGAAATTGAGGTTTACGGTCTCGAGCCCTTCCGCGAAATTATCTGCAGTCACATTGATTTGAAAAGTGTAAACAGCCTGTCCTGGACTAAAATTGACAGTATTGGGTATTCCTGTATAATCAACTCCTTGTGTAGCTGAACCAGCAACTGATATAGGAATTGAAAGAGCGCTGTTTATATTGCTTTGACGTGTTACCGTTACCGTAGCTGAAACACAGCCTTCTGCCATCCAGTCAGGATTAGGGAACACTTGTTGGGAAATTGTGGCGCTTACATCAACAGGGGTTTTTGAACTTAAACTGTTGGCTTCTAAAAAAATCCCAGAGTCCCACGAACCATCACCAACGTCTGCAATAGCAAGGATTAAGTGGTATGTTTGACCGCATTGTACTGGTGAAACAGCCTCTAGTACATCTGTGAATCCATCATATTGAATATAATTTGTAGAAGTGTTGTATGGGGCCATTGTTCCATCTCCATTGGAATTATAATATATTGAATTGGTAATTGCATTTACATTATTTATAGAAACTACGCCACCACTATTTGGAAGCTGCGCAATATTTTGCAGTCCAACTATCCCGGGGCCTGAAATAAAGAAGCCAAATACATCATTATAGGTTGAATTATTTGGTGGGGCAAATTCAGGATATTCTTCTGAACCAAATACATATTTGAATCTTACGGTGTCCGCATACGGGATAAAATCAAATTCAAGTGTTGCTGCATTATATGTTTGTGTTCCTTGAATGATACCAGAAAGGATTCCAGACCCTGGCATGTTGTTGTCTGTTCCAGCGGAAGCAGTGTTGTTTGGGCCTTGTGGTCCAGCACCGTTATTCATTATGGTGCCCGTTGTCATTACAATGCCTTGTGTTATACCCAGATTTGTTCCGGCTGCAGTAAATGATCCAATGGCCGTTGGGCTTCCATTGTATAAAATATTACTGACAGTAACTCCCGGACCAATTAACACATTTTGTACTAATCCTTGTGGGGCTTGTCCGCTTGCGGTAACTAACTGACTGAGGCCAAGGTTTAGTTTAAGCAGAAATATTAAAGCCAGTAAAATGTGCTTAGCTCTCATTATATAATTCAACGAATGAAAACGAAAAACGTTGGTAAAAGTTAAGCCTTTTTTTAAATATTCTCAAGGCCCATACCCTGCAAGCTACAGAATCGGGCATATTCCCCTTTTTGTTGTAGCAGTTCTTTATGCGATCCAGCTTCCACAATTTCACCTTTTTTGAAAACAATGATGATATCAGCATTGATAATAGTACTTAATCGGTGCGCTACCACGATACTTGTTTTTCCTTTCATTATCGCATCTATGGCGAGTTGTACTTGCCTTTCGGATTCAGTATCTAATGCGGAGGTTGCTTCATCAAGTAGGAGGATTTCAGGGTTCTTGTATATTGCGCGAGCGATGCTGATGCGTTGTTTTTGACCTCCGGAAAGTTTGTTTCCTCGATCACCAACATTGTATTCAAATTCACCATCTAGCGCGCTAATAAAGTCAAAGGCGTTGGCATTCTTTGCAGCTGTAATCGCTCGATTGATATCTGGTGATTCATCACCAAAAGCTATGTTTTCTAAAATGGTGGCATTAAACAGTAAGGAGTCTTGTGCAACGATTCCAATTAATTCCCGTGTATCATTGATATCAATGGAGCGTAAGTCTATTCCATCAATCGTTATGTTGCCATTGGATGGATCATGAAATCTGGGAATTAAATCCAGGAGTGTAGATTTCCCACTTCCCGACTCGCCTACTATGGCAATTGTTTGACCCTTTTTTATAGTAAAAGACACGTTTTTAAGCACCAGGTCTGATTTGTACGAAAATGAAACGTTTTCAAAACAAATCGAATCCGCAAAGGTTTTTAACTTAATTGCATCCGGAGAATTTTTAATTACTTCATCGTGTGCAAGAATTTCATTGATACGATCTAAAGAAACACGTGCTTTAGCTAAATTGGCAAGTGCAGATGATATGCCTTGAATCGGGCGCAGCATTTGTGAAAAAACAATTACAAATGTGAGAAAAACCTCTCCTGAAAGCCCTTCGCTTTGACTATTAAGAATCAATACCCCACCAAAATAAACAAGTAATAGCATGATGAGTGCGCCTAGGGTTTCGTTGATAAGAGGGGCAAGGTCTTTTTTTCTAAACGTTTTAGTAATAAGTTGTTGATGCCTAAGGTTTACAGCTTCAAAGCGTTTTTTAATGAATTGAATAGCATTGAATGCCTTAATAATTCGTATACCATTGAGGGCTTCATCGATAGATGAGTATAAAACTCCTGTTTGTTCTTGCCCTTGCTTGGCTGTTTTTTTCAAGCTTTTATTTATTCGGGAAATAACTAAGGCCGAAATCGGCAACAGAAATAGGGAGAACAAGGTAAGCTCTGGGCTTAGAAGAATTAAGGTTATCACATTGATAATTACAGCTATCGGTTCACGAAAAATAATTTCAAGCATACTAACAACAGCGATTTCAATCTCACCGACGTCGCTATTCATTCGTGCCATAATATCCCCTCGGCGCTCATTTGAATGAAACGAAAGGGGCAAGATAATTGATTTGTAAAAGATTTTATTTCGCACATCTCTCACAACAGCCATGCGTAATTCTGATTGAAACCAAATAGCACCGTATCTAAACAAATTCTTAAGAAAAAACGCCGTGAAAACACTTAAACAAACGACGATGAGCGCAAATTTTGGGTCATGTTTTACTAATGAAGCCATTTGAAATTGATAGAACTCTTTCAGAAATGTCCCAAAATCCAGGAGGGAAATAGGGACGCTAGGGTAAGCAGGCACTTTTAGCTCAGCAGGGTCTCTAAAAATAAGTTGCAATACGGGTATAAACAATACCAGCGAAAGCAGATTGAAAACAACGAATAGCAAGTTGCATACAACAACAAGTATTGCAATTCCTTTGTATACAAACGTATACTTGATAATTTCTTTAAGGTCTTTCAATGAGGCACAAAGATACATTTTGTTAAGACAAGGTAAAAGACCTCGCGAAGATTCGTAACTTTGACCCAATGAGCAGTATAAGACAGCAAAAAATAGAGGGCGCCATTCGTCAAGAGTTATCAAGCTTCCTGTTGACGAAAGCAAGTGAAATTACCTTAGGTGCAATGGTGTCTGTAACTGTAGTTAGGGTTACAGCTGATTTATCGTTAGCGCGATGTTACCTTAGTGTTTTCGCCCATCAAGAACCACTGCGCGTATTACAATCCGTTGAGTCGAATACAGGGGTAATTAGAAGAGAAGTTGGTAATCGACTCAAAAACATGCGTAAAATACCGAGTTTGCGATTTTTCTTGGATGATTCATTGGATTATGCTGACCAAATAGACAAGTTACTGAAAAAGTGAAACTTCGAACCGTTTTTTTTATTGCAACCCGCTTATTGATTTCAAGACAAAAAAAAACTGCCGTATCGGTAATTTCCTGGATTGCTGTTCTTGGTATGTTGGTTTCTGCGGCTGCTATGGTAATTTTACTCTCGGCCTTTAACGGAATAGAAGGCATGATCGAAGGATTGTACACGGAATTTGATCAGGAGATATTTGTGCGGCCTAGAGAAAGCAAGAAAATCCATCCAGATTCTTTAAAACAACTTGTTTCTTTTTCAAAACAACTTCAAGGCGTGGAACGAACAAGTTTATTTATTCAGGAGCGAATAATTCTCCGCAAGAAAAAGAAGTGGGCAAATGCAGAATTGTGGGCAGTAGAACCATCATTCAATCAAATGGCCAGGCTGTATACACGCGAACATTTGATTAATGGTAAAGCGGCTGAAAATGAAAATTCATCTTTGATTGGTGTAGGGCTTGCCAACAAGCTTGGGTTGCGTTCTATGGATTTAACACCGGAGTCGGTGGTATTGTATATTCCGCGCCAAGACCGTAAAATCCGAATAGGAAAATCGCCCTTTTTCCAGCAAAACATTGCGGTTGTTGGCGCTATGGATTACAATAAGGAAGTTAACGATCAAATTTTATTGGTTTCCTTGAGTTTTGCAAAAGGGTATTTTAATGATGAGGTTAGCGGACTGTTAATCCAGACCCAAATCAACCGCCGATTACCCGTAAATACAATCCTAAACAACAAGTTTGGCAAGCAATTTACGATTAAAACCAACCTAGAAAAGAATGAGTTAATTTTCAAAACAAGTAAATCAGAAAAACTTATTGTGGTCGTCATTTTAGTATTTGTTTTCATTTTGTCGTTATTCAATCTTTCTGCCTCCTTAACAATGACCTTTCTGGAGAAGAAATCACAACTCAATACAATGTATTCGTTGGGTTTAAGTTCAGTTGATGTAAAACGTGTTTTTATAATGTTAGGGTTTATCATTGTGGGTTTCGGAGTTTTTATGGGCCTAGGGTTAGGGGCCTTATTAGTTTTCCTTCATGAACAACTGCATTTAATAATGATTCCCAGAACCCTCAACGCATTCCCTTCAAAATTTGACTTTTTACAGGTGATATCCTTGCTTTTTCTGCTTATTAGCTTGGGATTTGTTGCAACCTTTATAACAACATCATTTTTAATGAAATCAAGAGAAAAAGCATAGCTGTTTTTGTATTCGGATTAATTTAATTCCGTATATTTGCGCCTAAAATAAATACGCGATTTATAATGATTAAAGGTAGAATTTCTCAGGTTATTGGTCCGGTAGTGGACGTTGCATTTGATAACGGTTCCGTACTTCCAACTATTTACGACGCACTCGAAGTAAGAAAAAAAGACGGTTCACGTGTTGTGTTAGAGGTTCAGGCACACGTTGGTGAAAATGCTGTTAGAGCAATATCGATGGATTCAACGGATGGATTTACACGTGGAATGGAGGTGACATCAACAGGTAGCGCGATTAAAATGCCCATCGGTGACAAAATTAAAGGACGCCTTTTTAATGTGGTTGGTGATGCAATTGATGGGATAAATGATGTAGATGCGTTGAATGGTTTGCCAATTCACCGTGAAGCACCTAAATTTGAAGAATTATCCACCACATCAGAAATATTATTCACTGGAATCAAGGTGATTGATTTAATTGAACCTTACGCCAAAGGAGGTAAAATTGGTCTTTTCGGTGGAGCCGGTGTAGGTAAAACCGTATTGATTCAGGAATTGATTAATAACATTGCTAAGGGACACGGTGGACTTTCTGTGTTTGCAGGAGTCGGGGAACGTACGCGTGAAGGAAACGATTTGCTTCGAGAGATGTTAGAAGCAGGAATCATTAAGTATGGCGATGCCTTTATGCACTCCATGGAAGAAGGGGGGTGGGATCTTACAAAAGTTGACCTTGAGGAAATGAAAGAATCAAAAGCAACCTTTGTGTTTGGTCAGATGAATGAGCCTCCCGGGGCACGTGCACGCGTGGCATTATCCGGATTAACAATTGCTGAGTATTACCGTGATGGTGAAGGTGATGGGCAAGGAAAAGATATCTTATTTTTCGTAGATAACATCTTCCGATTTACGCAAGCGGGTTCCGAAGTTTCAGCACTTCTTGGGCGTATGCCTTCTGCCGTAGGTTATCAGCCAACATTGGCCACAGAGATGGGGGCAATGCAAGAGCGAATTACTTCTACAAAGAACGGTTCCATTACATCGGTTCAAGCGGTTTATGTGCCTGCAGATGACCTTACAGATCCGGCTCCAGCAAACACCTTTGCCCACTTGGATGCTACTACTGTACTTTCTCGTAAAATTTCAGAACTTGGTATCTATCCGGCTGTTGACCCATTGGATTCTACATCACGAATTTTGACGCGTGAAATCGTTGGGGATGCGCACTATGATTGTGCTCAACGTGTTAAAGTAACTTTACAGCGATATAAAGAACTACAAGATATTATTGCGATTTTAGGAATGGATGAGCTTTCTGAAGAAGATAAGTTAATTGTACACAGAGCACGTCGCGTACAACGGTTTTTATCTCAACCGTTCCATGTTGCTGAGCAGTTTACCGGGATACCTGGTGTTTTCGTTGATATCAACGATACCATTACAGCATTTAATGAAATCTTAGATGGTAAGTACGACCAATATCCAGAAGCTGCATTTAACTTGAAAGGAGGAATACAAGAAGTAGTAGCCGCTGGTGAAAAAATGTTAGCTGAAGCATAATGATTCTAGATATCCTAACTCCAGAGGCCCTTGTATTTCATGGCACTGTTGACTCTGTTAAAATGCCGGGAATTGAAGGTGAATTTCAAGTATTAAATGGTCACGCGGCCATAATTTCTGCATTAAAGGCTGGGACAGTGATTGTTGATGTTTCTCAGGCCACACCTGAAATTACAGAGAAATTATCTAAAACAACCGAACCCAATAAATTTAGTTTTGAAATTAAGGGTGGTGTAGCTGAAATGCTTGGTGATAAAATAGTTGTATTAGCTGATTAGGCTGTTAAGACATGTTAACTTGCTCTTTGTGTTGGGTTAAGCGTCTTACTTTCTTTATATTCGTGCAAATTAAACCATAATTAAGGTGCTAAAGCAACTCGATTCATCAAATATTCCCAAGCATATTGCAATCATTATGGATGGAAATGGACGGTGGGCGAGAGCGAAAGGACAGGATCGGCTTTATGGTCATTCAAGTGGAGTTGATTCCGTTCGTGAAACAATAAAGGCCGCGGTTGAATTCGGTGTCAAACATTTAACCTTGTATGCGTTTTCAGCTGAAAACTGGGGTAGGCCACAAGAGGAAATAGATGGATTAATGGAACTATTAGTTGCCTCTATCCATGGAGAATTACCGGTTTTAAATGAAAATGGAGTAAAACTTACAACCATTGGAGATGTAAGCAAGTTACCTGCTGCCTGCATAGATAGTTTAAGTGATGCAGTTAATGCAACATCAAAAAACGACAAAATTAATTTGATTTTAGCGCTTAATTATTCCTCAAGGGAAGAAATTGTTTCAGCAACAAAAAAAATAGTACAGCGGGTACTTGATGGATCGTTAGCTATAGGTGAAATTAACATTCAAGAGTTTCAACAGGCACTGTATACAGCCAATATACCCGACCCAGAACTTGTTATTCGAACGAGCGGTGAACACCGCGTTAGCAATTTTTTACTTTGGCAATTGGCTTATGCTGAACTGCACTTTACACCAGTGTTTTGGCCAGAATTTCGCAGAGCGCATTTAATGGAAGCTATTTATGATTATCAACGCAGAGAGCGTCGCTTTGGAAAAACATCAGAACAAGTAATTTTAGAAAAATGAGAATTCTAGTATATATTTTCTTGCTCTGTTGTTCCACGGTATTTGGACAGTTTATTAATAACACTTCAGATTTTTCAGTCCCTATCGAATATGAAATTGGACCAGTACGAGTTGTTGGTGCCGATAATTTCGACCAGCAAGCCATAAAAGCTGTTGCAGGGCTGAGACAAGGTCAGAAAATCACGATTCCTGGCGACCAACTGAGTAAAGCGATTAGAAACCTTTGGGAAGAAGAATTGTTCTCTGATATTTCAATTGTATTAGATAAGGAAATTCAAGGCGTAGTGTATTTATCGATTCATTTAAAGGCACGGCCTAAATTGTCTCATTTTAAGTTCAGAGGAATTCCGAAGCGTGAGGCGGATAAATTGCGCGATGAATTGGATTTGTTCTCAGGAAAAATCATTACAGAAAATTTATTATTTCAAACCGATGCTAAAATTCGAGGATATTTTAGGGAGAAAGGTTTTTACTCCATTACTGCGGATATTACCCGGATTAAGGATACCATAATGAATGACTCTGAGATTTTTGTTATCAATATTGAACGGGGCGAAAAAGTTGGAATTAAAGAAATTCAACTTGAGGGTGCTGAAAGTGTTGCAACGTGGAAGTTGTATATGGCAATGAAAGACACTAAAAAGAAGTCTATCTTGCGGATATTCAAACGTTCAAAATTTACAGTATCTACCTATGAAAAAGATAAAAAAGCCCTGATGGAGAAGTTCTATGCGGCGGGATTACGAGATGCACAAATAGTAAGTGATACGGTTTATTTTCAAGACCCGAAAAACTTAATTGTTCGCATTACCATTAATGAGGGGAGCAAATATTATTTTGGTGATTTTGAGTGGTTCGGCAACAGTAAATACCGTTCTAGTTATCTTGATTCAGTAATTGGCATTAAAAAGGGTGATGTATACAATAAAACACTGTTGGATAAACGCTTGAACGGTGGAGAGGACGGCAGAGATATTAATTCCTTGTACATGAATAAAGGCCATTTGTTTTTTCAAATTTATCCAGTAGAAACAGGCGTTACCGGTAATTTCATTAATTATCAATTTAGAATTTATGAGGGTAAGGAAGCCAGATACGGAGAGATAACCGTTATCGGAAATACCAAAACAAACGACCAGGTGATTTATCGTGAAATTCGAACGAAACCGGGCGATTTGTTTAATAAGGATGACATCATGCGGACGCAGCGGGAGTTGTCTCAACTCGGATTTTTCAACGACCAAACCATGAAGGTTAATCCCATGCCTAACCCAGAAAAAGGAACGGTTGATATTCAATATGTTGTAGAAGAAAAATCCTCCGATCAAATTGAATTATCTGGTGGATATGGTGGCGCTGGTCCCACAGGATCGGGACGTGTCATTGGCACCCTTGGCCTAACATTTAATAATTTTTCCACCAAGAATTTTTTCAAAAAATCAGCTTGGTCTCCGCTTCCCGGTGGCGACGGTCAACGTCTTTCTATTCGAGCGCAATCGAATGGACGATTTTATCAGGGTTATACCTTTTCGTTTACAGAACCATGGTTAGGTGGAAAAAAGCCCAATGCATTGTCATTTTGGTTAAATAACACGGCTTTATCCTCAAACGGATTCATTAGAACCAATCCAGCCTATAATGGAATTTCAATTTCCGGGGTTGGGGTAGGATTACAACGAAGAAAAAAATTCCCAGATGATTATTTTACCGCGTATTATGAATTAAGTTATCAGTATTATGATGTTGTGAATGATTTCAGGTTTCCGTTATTTCCTAAAGGGTATTCTAACGATATCGCGTTGAAATATGTACTGCAACGTTCTTCCGTTAGCGCACCTATTTATCCACAAAGTGGATCGAATTTTACCTTGACTGCAAAATCAACATTACCCTATTCCTATTTCGAGAAAGGATTAGATTATTCGAAAATGTCCATCGCAGAAAAGTATCTGTATTTAGAGTATTTCAAATTTAAATTTACAGGGGAATGGTATTTACCTCTAACGGCAAATAGAAAGCTTGTCCTAATGCCACGCTTTGGTTTTGGTTATATTGGTGCCTATACCGCGGCCAAAGGCGTTACACCATTTGATCGTTTTACAATGGGGGGAAGTGGATTAACTGGTGTTAACCAGCTTGGCGGCCGGGAAATCATTGCACTTCGTGGATATGAAGATCAAGCGATTTCATCCGCTGGATCCGATCCGATCATTGCAAAATATACGCTTGAGTTACGCTATCCGATTTCACTGAATCCCCAAGCAACATTTTATGTTACTGGATTCTTAGAAGCAGGAAACACCTATCCGGATTTGAAAAACTTTAATCCATTCAACGTGAAACGAGCAGCAGGAGTTGGGATTCGAGTTTTCCTTCCGATGTTCGGAATGTTAGGCCTTGATTATGGCTTAGGATTCGATAAGCTAGATTCTTGGGGCTCTGGATATAACGGTCCATCCGATGCCTCAATTACAACAAAAGGATTTTATCCAAAGCTAAGTTTCACAATTGGCATGAACCTTGGTGAATTGTAAAATTTGATAATATTATTGTAAATTCGCCGTTCGCAGTCAAAAAACACACATGAGATCATTGCACGTAGTTATTTTCTTGATGATGGCCCTGTTTACAAAAGTAAACGCTCAGTCTTTTGCCTTCATAGATTCTGATTATATGTTGAACAGCATTCCAGAATATGCAGAATCAAAAGCAAAACTTGATAAACTCGCGGAAACTTGGACAAAAGATATTGAAGATCGATTCAATGTAATAAAAACGCAAAAAGAAAATTTTAACAAGGAAGAGATTTTACTACCGGCTGAAGAAAAAGCAAAACGTAAATCAGAAATAGAAAAATTAGAAAAAGAAACCTTGGAGCTTCAGACCCAAAGGTTTGGGTTGAATGGCGATTATTTCATGAAACGCCAAGAATTAATTAAACCAATTCAAGACCGTATCTATACAGCTATGAAGAAAGTTGCTAAATCGGAAGGGTATACATTTGTTTTTGATAAAGCCAATCAAAGTAATTTAATTTATGCCGATAAAGAAGCGGATATTAGCAACACTGTTTTGGAAGAAATGGGAATTACAAAAGAATAAATTTAAACACGTAAACATGAAACAAATTGTATTAGTTATTGCCACTGTCTTAATGACACTGACCTTAAATGCTCAAATGAAAATCGCTCATGTGAATTCACAAAGCTTATTGGATTCATTGCCTTCTTATTTGAAAGCAGAGTCTGAATTAAAGAAATTTCAAGACGATGGAGTAGCGGAGTTATCAGAACTTGAAAAGCAAATCAATGATGCCTATGTTCGTTTGGATGGAATTAAAGGTGATTTAACCCCAACCATGTTAAAAATTGAACAAGAGAAAATCATGGGACTAGAACAACGTTATCAGCAAACGCAATCTTTACTTCAACAACAACTTCAAACCTTGGCAAATGAGTATAATCAACCAATCCTTGATAGACTTCAAAAAGCAGTAGAAATTGTTGCAGATCGAAGGAAAGTAAATTATGTGCTTGATGTTTCGAAACTTTTATATTCAAAGACAGGCATTGATATTACGGCTGAGGTTAAATCTGAATTAGCCCGTTTAGATGCTGAAGCAATGAAGAAGTAAGAACCTGTAAAGAATTAAAAGGGGCTTTTGCCCCTTTTTTTATACCTTTATTTTGTGGAACGGAAAGGAAAAATAGGTGTTTTTGATTCAGGGTTCGGGGGTTTAACGATTTTACGTGATATTGTGCATATTTTCCCAATGTACGAATACGTTTATCTCGGGGATAATGCACGTGCACCTTACGGTAATAAGTCATTTGATTTGATTTATGAATATACTTTGGAAGGAGTTAAATACCTTTTTGAGCATGGATGTGAGCTTGTTATTCTTGCCTGCAATACTGCATCCGCAAAAGCATTACGTACCATTCAGCAACGAGATTTACCACACCTTGCGCCCAATAAAAGAGTGCTTGGGGTAATAAGGCCGAGTACGGAGGAAATTGGATCGCTATCACGAACGGGTGTGGTAGGTATTTTAGGTACAGAAGGTACGGTTAATTCTAATTCATATGTTATTGAATTGGCGAAGTCAAGCCCCAACACTAAAGTATATCAACAAGCTTGCCCACTTTGGGTACCTTTAATCGAAGAACAACAATACCATTCGCCAGTAGGAGAACTCATTATAACCTCAGATCTTAAGCGATTATTCGATCAGAATGCAACCATTGATGTAATTGTTTTAGCGTGTACACATTACCCAATTTTAAAACCTTTGATTGACTCTATGGTCCCTCATGGGGTTACGGTGCTTTCTCAGGGCCCCTTAGTCGCTGAAAAACTTAAAGATTATTTAAATAGGCATCCGGAGATTGAACATCGGTTAGCACTTGGTGCAACGCTAAGGTGTTACACCACCGAGAGTAGAGACTATTTTAATGCACACGCCAGCGAAATATTCGGACAAGCCTTAAATGCCCAACAGATTCAACTAACTTAGTAGCCAGTCAATCTTAGTATATGGAAATAACAAAAGAACTTCATGATCGCCTCGAACTACTCAATGCAAAATATCAGGCCATTGGACAGGATTTACTTTCCTATTTAGACGGTTTACTATATGCAGATGTAACAACCTATTGGGACTATATAGAATTAGATACACTGTTAAGCCTTCAAAAACCAAAAACAAGGTTTCCAGATGAAGTGGTATTTATCGTTTATCATCAAATCACGGAGCTTTATTTTAAATTGATCCTTCAAGAGTTCAAAGCATTGGGGGAAACTAAAACTCTTACAAAAACACATTTTATTGATCGAGTAACGCGTATTAATCGATATTTTGAGGCGCTTATAAAGAGCTTTTCAATTATGGTTGATGGCATGGACCGAGATGAATTCATAAAGTTTAGAATGTCCTTGTTGCCAGCGAGTGGTTTTCAATCAGCACAATACCGTGAAATTGAAATTTACAGCACAGATTTCATCAATTTGGTTGCGCGTAATATGCGTTCATCGTTTGATTCAGAGGCCTCGATAGAATCCATGTATGAACAAATTTATTGGAAGTTTGGTGCTACTGAAATGGAAACTGGGAATAAAACCTTAACCCTTACTCAATTCGAGGAGAAGTATGAGCATTCGTTCATTGCCCTAGGGAAGCATTGTAAATCACGGAATTTATGGCAGGTATATTTGAGTTTATCTGAAGCAGATCAAGCCGATGAAGAGGTAAAGAAGGTGCTGCGCACGAATGATTTAAATGTCAATGTATATTGGCCTTTGGCACATTACAAATCTGCTGTTCGTTACTTAGCAAGAAAAGATGTAGATGTTGCAGCAACGGGAGGTACCAATTGGCAAAAGTATTTGCCTCCAAAATTTCAAAAACGCATTTTTTACTCAAGCTTATGGAGTGCAGAGGAAATCGATCAATGGGGTAAGGGTTGGGTAGAGGATCAAATAAGAGAAATTCTTAAAGGGGCTTAATATAGGTTTCTGTAAAATCAAACAATCCGATTTGGCTTACTTTGATTCCTCGCATTTTCAAGTTAAACACAAAGACAAAGTCTTCATATAATATTGGTAAAACCCAATGTTCTTCTTGTAAAATCAAATCACATGTTGTGAAATAATTATTTCGCAACCCAATGTCAGACTCTTCCATTCCCATACTAAAATTGAAGTCATAAATGGCAGAATTAACTTTTGGAAACAAGGGGTTTTGATTTTTATTGGTTGGGTTTTTACTATAAAATAGGCCAAAATAAGCCTCCGGGTCTGGGTAGTCTGGAGACCAACCAAGTTTCCATATTGCCGCTTTATTCGAAACTACAGCACTGTATCGTGTGGCGAAATCAACTAAATGAATGGTTGTTTCTATCCCTAAGACCATTTTTAATTGTTTAGCAATATACTGACAATATATCTTTGCTTGTTGTGAATTATTCCCAGCGATATATAGATTCATGACAGGAAATGGTTGATTTGGCCCGTAACCAGCCTCCCTAAATAGTTGTTTGGCGAGCACAATATCTACCGGTTTTTTTGGTAACTCATTGTTATTATAATAGGTGGATGGTGGCGCAAATCCTTGTTTTGCAGGAATTCCATCGCCATTCATAAGTTCATTGGCAATGATTTCGCGATCAATAACTAAATCAATTGCCCTTCTGATTCTAGAGTCCTTAAAGCAATCAAGCTGCTGGTTGAGCACAATCATAGATACTCTACTTCCAGGGATTACCATAACACGGTGAGCAAAAGGTTTTTTGTAATGTAACGCATTAAGGTCATATAAAATATGGTTAATATGTTGTGGCGAAACTTCACTGATCATGTCCGTTTGTTGGTTCTTAAACGCGAGCACGTCATTTTTTTCACTTGGAATTACCTTGAATTTTAATGCGTTAAGGTAGGGTAATACATTTCCAAAAGCATCTTTTTTCCAATATGAAGGGTTATAGTTAAGTAATACCTGTGTATCGCTTAACTGAGATAATTGAAATGGTCCAGTTCCTATGGGATGATTAATGATGTCCTTTTTATAGTAGGTATAAGCAACTTTAGAACAAATACCGTACTTAGAACTAGTCAGTAATTGTGGGAAGTGCGCATATTTTCCATTTAACTCAATATCTAAGCAATGTGAATTCACGATGCGAATTCCGGAAATTGAGTTTATCTCTTTGTTTTTAAAGAATACATCTGCCCCCTTTATTTTACCAATTAACGCATCATTTGATTGATTAATATCATTCTGAGAACACGCCATTTCAAGGGTGAATTTTACATCTGAAGCGGTAAGTTCTGCGCCCCCCCCATTAAAGCACGGATCCTCATGAAAAAGAATCCCTTTTCTAATGTACACGCGCAGAACGGTATGATCTTTTTTCCAAACGAATGATGTAGCAACGCGCGGAACTATTTCATTTGACTTTCCATCGAGGTCAAATAGCGGCTCGAAAATATTACTAATTATTCTGTGTGCATATAAATCTGAATTATATAAGGGGTGAAGCGTTTGTATAGGTTCAGGAATGGACAAATTAATGGTGTCGCCATAAACTGCTTTTCCTCCTTTTATTACTCTTGAACTGCTTGATTCACAAGAGTAGAAAAGCGAAATTAAGATAACAAAAAAGAGGATTGTTCCCTTCATTATTCTCCAAATCCAGATTTAATAAATCTAAGTCGATATAATTCCCCTTGAACATAGCAATCTATGAGGTATACCGCATCTGGTAGCTCATGTACGTCAATTTCATTCGATTCGCCAAAAGCTAATGATCTTCCCGCAGCATCATAAATTACCCAATGTTCTACGGGCTGATTGATATGAATCCATTGGCTGGCAGGTACTGGATATATTCCTAAATTAGGTAACAAGTTCTCACCGTTTTCTAATATACCCATGTAAATACTATCGCTTATTTCACATCCGTTAGCGTCTGTAATGGTAACGTTGTACCAGCCTTGTGTTAAATAAACAGCCAAGCTATCACTCTGCTGGTTCGGGTCTGACCATAAAAACGTGTAAGGAGCAGTTCCACCCGTTACATGCGCTGTAGCCATACCATCAAGGGCATTGGGCGCAGATTCAGGGTTTATACTAATTGATATATTCAGTATACTTGGCGCTTGAATCTGAACGATTTGTGGAGTACTTGAACAGTTATTGCTGTCGCTTACCACGAGGGAAAAACTACCAGCAGCTAATCCTTGAATAAATGCGGAACTTCCAATTCCATTTGAGGAATAAGTATATCCACCTACGCCACCAGTTGCAAATAAATTAAGCTGCCCATCCTGACTATTCCAACAACTCGGATGTGTTACTTGGGTAGTAAGGCCTAAGAGTTGGGGCTCATTTATTGTATAGGACAAGGTATCATAACATGGCCTCGCGTCGGAAACAGTTAATACATAGGTTCCTGGACTCAACGAACCAAGTGAATCGCTTGTAAATCCATTGCTCCAAGAATAGCTTATAGGCATAGGACCACCCGGATAAACATGAATCAGCCCGTCATTATACCCATGACACGTAACATCTTTTATGACGGCCTGACTTATTATCGGCGCAGCATTAGGGACGAGTACAGAATCCACTACCACACAGCCATCGGGATGTGTAATTGTAATGGATGCCCAACCTTCTGCTAAGTTGTTGTTAGGCTTTGTTGAACCCCCATTTTCCCATAAAAAGACACAGGTGCTAAACATGCAAGGACATCCGGAACTGTTAACAATTGCTTGTCCATTAGTGTCACCTGGACAGGTCGGAGGATAAATCCCACCAAAAGATATAGCATACGGATCGGTTAGATAGGTGGTATAGGTTTCGTAGCATCCCGCAGCATCTGTAACTTGAAGCATATAGGTTCCAGCGGCAAGATTGTTAAGTTGTGGCGCTGAACTCCCGTTTGACCAAAGGTAGGTATAAGGCCCTGTTCCTAGGGTTGCACTTGGAATGATTGCCCCACTCGCTGTGCCATTGCACCAAGGTTGAGTAACCGTGACCCCGGAAAGAATACTTCCAACTCCACAATCTATGGAAGTATTGTGATATTCTCCATTGTTCAAGGTCCCAAGGTAACTTCCCCAAGCTAAACCTGCATTTGGATAATTGCTGGTTAATTCAGTTCTAAACGCATAAACACCTTTCCACCCCATGACATTTAAGCTGTCTTTTTTCACCAAGTAGACCAAATCTATGGTGTTGTCATTGTCAAGATTGGTAAACAAGGGGGTTGACCCAATATTCGTTCCCGCATGAACAGGAACAATTTCTTGGATGGTATTATTGACAAAATCAAACGATTGTAAGCGGTGTTTCCAGTAACCGTTCTCCATATAATTAACAGCAAGGATTGCCTCATCTCTTCCGTCATTGTTTAAATCAATAGCGTTTCCGGAGGCAAACTGAAGGTGTCCAATGCTGTCCTTCATTACTACATTTCCCGTGGCACCATCGAGCAGCACTTGATAGTAATCTGTATATCCGGAACTTTGACCTTTGGCCAAGGACAGAAATACGTCGGGGCTATTATTCCCTGTGAAATTTCCAATTACAGGTTCTGCACTTGATTCTGTGTTTGGTAATTGGTAGCTCCAGTGGGCGCTTAGGGTGCTTCCTTTAATTTTAATGAGTTTTCCACTGTACGATTGGATGAAAATATTGTATTGGTTATTATTCGTTTTGTAAATCGAAGCAGGGGCAACGAACCCTAGATTTGGGTCGTGCGCAAGCTGAATGGAAGGGGCCAAGGTGTTGTTTAATAAATCACTGAGAGGGCAAGCCCAAAAACTTCCACCAAGAGTTTCCCCACCGGTGCCATAAAGCACCCATTGTACGCCATTCCCTTGAATGTCCGCAACAATGGGAGAACAATAGGTTTCTGCACTGTCAGGCACAACGGCTTTAGCAATTACGTGTCCATTTAATGAATTCACAACCATGAGGTGCCCTGGAGGGCGAGTGGTATCCCAAACGGGCGCTGCATGATCTCCTCCATTCGCAACCAATAGGTCCATTAATCCATCTCCACTCACATCGGCAATGAATTGCGGGTTGTAAAAATTATATAAACCACTATCGGCCGGATTGATGTTGTTGTAAGGAAAGAAGTCCCATAATAAGGTTCCGTTTGCACCATTTATGGCTAACAACTGCGCCTGACGGCCTACCATGAACACATCTTTTATTCCGTCATTAGTTATGTCTTGAAATACGGCACTACCAAATACTTCATTTCGAGTGGCTCGTTTCCACAACAGGGCGCCGTTGGCACCATTTACTGCCATAATTCCATTATTGCTAAATACGCCATCCGTTCCTCCGCCAAACACGATGTCTTTGATGCCGTCATTATTAAGGTCACAAGCCCTAGGTGATGATAGTGTTGGAATAGAATCTATAAAAAACTGCCAGTTTTGAGAGAATAATACGCTATAAAACAGTAGAGCAAAGCTAAGTAGTTTTAGTTTCATGCCAATGAATAGTTCAATTTATTGCATAAAGATAAATAATTCAATGGCAAGATGAAAGCACTTCTTTGGCTAGATGGCTTAGATGTCTTATCTTTGCATCCTTAAGGCTTCGTGGCGCAACTGTCCCTATTGGGTATTTCAGTTGCTCACTTGCCAAAACTGGCTCCGTGGCGCAACTGTATAGCGCATCAGATTTCGGCTCTGAGGGTTGGGGGTTAGAATCCCTCCGGGGTCACAAAAGGCGCCCGCTTCATTTTGAAGCGGGCTTTTTTATTTTTCGGGGTGTCAGAAACAGCGTTTCTGTGAGCAACGTGAAATAAAAAAGCTACGTCAATGCGCGCATTGACGGGCGCTATGCTTGGATTGAACCAATTTTTAGGAAAACGCGTCAGCGTAATCCCTCCGGGGTGAAAAAAACCTAATAAAAGCAAGTCCTTTGTTTTCTATAAAATTAAATGCTAGACTTTCAATAATGTCTACTTAGCTTTGCATAAAAAATTACGCTATGACATTTCGCGATTTGAATTTAAAGAAACCCCTTTGGAATGCTTTAGATGAGTTAGGTTATCATACGCCAACTACCATCCAGGCCAATGGATTCAAGGTGATGATGTCGGGCGCTGATACCATTGGAATTGCGCAAACAGGAACAGGAAAAACCTTGGCGTATTTACTTCCCTGTTTGTGCATGTGGGAGTTTTCTAAAGATACGCATCCTCAAATATTAATTATTGTACCTACACGAGAATTGGTTGCTCAGGTGGTTAGAGAAGTGGAGAAGTTAACTCCCTATATGAATGTGGTAGTTGGAGGCGTCTATGGTGGGGCTAATATGAATACGCAAGCAGTAATGGTTTTGAATGGACTTGATGTGCTTGTTGGTACCCCAGGTAGGATTCTGGATTTAGCGTTAAGTGGCTCCTTGAAATTGAAACACATCAAAAAAGTTGTCATTGATGAGGTGGATGAAACATTAAGTTTAGGATTCAGGACACAGCTTTTAAATCTTTTTGAGTTTTTACCTGCCAAAAGGCAGCATATGGTTTTTTCGGCAACCTTGTCTGAAGAAGTTGAACTTTTTTTAGAAGATTATCTCATTTCCCCTGTCCGAGTAGAAGCCGCACGCGCAGGCTCCCCAATTGATAAAATTCATCAATCAGCGTACCGCGTTCCAAATTTTCTTTCAAAAGTCTCCTTGCTGCGGCATTTATTAAAAACGTTCGAAGTAGACTCCAAAATTTTAGTTTTTGTTTCCTCTCGCTCCTTAGCGGATACCTTGTTTGAGGAGATCAATGAGGAATTCTCAGATTCAATAGGGGTGATTCACTCAAATAAAGCACAGAATTTCAGGTTTGAAGCCGTTCAACGTTTTCAAACTGGCGCAACGCGCGTTTTAATTGCAACAGATTTGATTGCTCGAGGTATCGATGTTACGGATGTGACCCATGTAATTAATTTCGACATCCCTGAAAATCCTGAAAACTACATTCACCGGATTGGTCGAACCGGAAGAGCGGATAAAAACGGAATAGCAATAACGTTCATTACTGAAAAAGACGATTCAGCACTCGAATCGATTCAAGGCCTTATGCAACAAGACTTAGTGTTTGAAAAGACGCCAAAACAGGTGGCTTATACAACGGAATTATTAGAATTCGAGAAACCCGTCGTTGCGATTCCTGGTAAAGCGCTCAAATTGCCGAGCCGCGAAAATAAAGGGGCCTCTTTTCACGAGAAAAAAGCTAAAAACAAAAAGGTTAATGTGCGGTACAACCATAAAAAAGCCATGCAAGAAAAATATGGTAAGCCCAAGAAAAAGCGGAAATAGTAGCTGTTTTCTTTGGATTATTTCGATTGACTTTTAAATCACCCCCTAATATTTAGGGCAAAAAAAAAGCCCTTTCGGGCTTATATTATTTTTTGTCGTCTAAAATCCGCTTCGGACGTAAGCGCTCAAATATATCAATAGTTATCCAAAAAGGAACGATGAATCCTAATAGGAATAATAACAACCAAAATGCCATTCCGAAAATTAAAAGGAATAAAACAATACCAAAAGTGCTTATCATCTTGTAAATTTGTGTTCGATTACAAAGGTAAACAATAATTAGTTACAAAAACAAACCTAATGGAATTTAGAATTGAAAAAGACACCATGGGAGAGGTACACGTTCCTGCCTCCAAATATTGGGGAGCTCAAACTGAACGCTCCCGAAATAACTTTAAAATCGGACCAGAAGGTTCGATGCCGAAAGAAATAATTTACGCGTTTGCTTATTTAAAAAAGGCAGCCGCTTTCGCTAACCATGAGTTAGGTGTTCTTGCAATCGAAAAACGAGACTTAATAGGGGCGGTGTGTGATGAAATGCTAACAGGAATACATGACGGTGAATTTCCTTTGGTTATTTGGCAGACAGGTTCTGGAACTCAATCGAATATGAATTGCAATGAAGTTATTGCTAATCGTGGGCATGTGCTAACTGGAGGCTCATTACTCGATGAAACCAAAGCGCTTAATCCAAACGACGATGTGAACAAATCGCAATCGTCAAATGACACGTATCCTACTGCAATGCATATTGCCGCTTATAAGCAAACGGTTGAAATCACACTCCCGGGCATGAAACATTTACGAGATGTGTTAGATCAAAAAGCCATTGCATTTAAGGATATCGTTAAAACTGGAAGGACCCATTTTATGGATGCAACCCCCTTAACACTTGGCCAAGAATTTAGCGGTTATGTAGCACAAATTGATTATTCCATTCGTTGCATCAATAATGCATTGGAAGCTGTTTCAGAACTAGCTCTTGGAGGTACAGCTGTTGGTACTGGGTTGAATACACCTGCTGGCTACGATGTATTAGTCGCCAAAAAAATCGCTGAATTTACAGGCCTACCGTTTGTTACGGCAAAGAATAAATTTGAGGCCTTAGCTGCCCATGATGCCATGGTTGAGTTGTCAGGTGCATTGAAACGATCAGCGGTTGCTTTGATGAAAATTGCCAACGATATTCGAATGTTGTCATCTGGCCCACGCTGTGGTATTGGAGAACTTATTATTCCTGATAATGAACCAGGCTCTTCTATCATGCCAGGCAAAGTCAATCCTACCCAACCTGAAGCATTAACGATGGTTTGTGCCCAAGTAATTGGGAATGATGTAACGGTTTCAATAGGTGGTTCCAATGGTCATTTTGAATTGAATGTATTTAAGCCCGTGATCGCAGTCAATGTGTTACAATCCGCGCGATTAATAGGAGATGCGTGCGTTTCGTTCGCAGATAAATGTGCCATAGGAATTGAACCTAATTTACCAGAAATCAAAAAGCATCTGAATAACTCCCTTATGCTCGTAACGGCGTTAAATACTAAAATTGGGTATTATAAAGCTGCGGAGATCGCGAAATATGCACATAAGAATGGGACCACCCTCAAAGATGCTGCCGTTTCTTTAGGTCATGTGACACCGGAAGAATATGATGTCTATGTAGACCCTTCTAAGATGATTGGTTCCATGGATTAATTGAGTAACAATTGCTAACTTTACAACAAATTAAATACCATGTCAAAAATAAACGTAGCGAATCCTGTAGTTGAGCTTGATGGGGATGAAATGACCCGTATCATCTGGAAATTTATAAAAGATAAACTGATCCTTCCCTATTTGGATGTAGATATTAAGTATTATGATTTAGGAATCGAAAAACGTGACGAAACCAACGACCAAATTACAATTGATGCGGCTGAAGCAATTAAGAAATACCAAGTTGGTATTAAATGCGCAACAATTACACCGGATGAAGCGCGCGTTAAAGAATTTAATTTAAAGTCCATGTGGAAATCTCCGAACGGAACTATACGTAACATCCTGGATGGTACGGTATTCAGAGAGCCTATCGTTATGCAAAATGTCCCGCGGTTGGTTACCAATTGGACTGCACCAATTATTGTTGGTCGTCATGCGTTTGGTGATCAATACCGCGCAACAGACGCCGTGTTTAAAGGCAAAGGAAAACTTACAATGACCTTTACACCGGAAGATGGGGGTGAAGTGCAGGAATTTGAAGTATATAACTTTACAGGTGACGGTGTTGGTATGTCTATGTATAATACCGATGATTCTATTCGCGGGTTTGCACGAAGTTGTTTTAATATGGCCCTAAGTAAGAAATGGCCATTATACCTTTCTACAAAGAATACTATTTTGAAGAAATACGATGGACGCTTTAAAGATATTTTCGAAGAAATTTATCAAGCAGAATTTAAATCAGCCTTTGAAGTAGCGGGCATCGTGTATGAACACCGATTAATTGATGACATGGTGGCTTCTGCCTTGAAGTGGAATGGTAATTTTGTTTGGGCATGTAAAAATTATGATGGAGACGTTCAGTCCGATACTGTTGCTCAAGGTTTTGGTTCCCTTGGTCTGATGACCTCCGTGTTGATTACTCCGGATGGGAAAATTATGGAATCGGAAGCTGCTCATGGAACCGTAACTCGACACTACAGAGATCATCAAGCGGGCAAGAAAACATCAACTAATCCTATTGCTTCTATTTTTGCATGGACACGCGGATTGGCTTTCCGTGGAATATTAGATGGAAATCAGGAGTTAATTGATTTCTGCACGACCTTAGAGCGTGTTTGTATTGAAACGGTTGAATCTGGCATTATGACCAAGGATTTGGCGGTATGCGTACACGGAAATAAAGTGAATCATGGGGAACACTATGTATATACGGAAGAGTTTTTAGATGCCTTGGATCGGGGATTAAAAGCAAAAATGAACTAAATTTAATCCCGCAATAGCGGGATTTTTTATGAGGTATTTAGTTATAATTTATTTCCTATTTTTTTATTCTTGTATAGTTGGACAAGGGTTACCAAGTGCATGGACAGGTTCTTATATAGGCGATATGCAGTTGTATGGAAAAGAAGCCGCTCCGTTTGCAACAGTACTGGTTCGCCAATCAATTCAAGAAATAAAAAAAGATTCATTGTGGACTTACTTTATGACTTATGGTGAAAAGGATAAGACTGGGTATCTTGAAAAGAAATACCAAATAGTTTTGAAACCTGATGGCTTAGTGATGGACGAAGTCGATGGGGTATTAATTCCCATGCGATTATTTGGGGATTGTTTAATTGATTTCTATAGCATCGAAGACAGTGACAATACAAACTCTTTTATGAGTAGTGTGCTTTGCCGGCAATCAAGCGGTGATCTTGAGTTCAATTTATTCGGTGGGTCATTGACCCCATCGAATACGTCACAAATAGTTGAAGAATCAGCGGGAGAGGTCTTTGGATTAAGTACCTATACCCAAGGGTTTAATCAGCATGTTTTATTGAAAAAAATAATTGAATGAAAACAATTTTATATGCCCTGTTAATGGGGTGTTTTCTAACTTCTTGTAAAGCCATTGAAACAGCTGTACCTGACAATTTTGTTGAACCATATCCCGCCCTAAATAATGAGGTATCGGCGATTACCATTCCTGTTGAAATTGATCTCTCAAGTTATTTAAAGGCAGCTGAAAAGGACATTCCAAAATCTTACTCAGGTAAAAATGAACAGTGTGAAGGGGTTAGCACCGCCTATTCGATAAAACGAGATGACATTAAGTTTTCTGGAAGCGGAAACAAAATTGGATACGAAGTAGGTGGACAACTTAAATTAAAAATTAATTATTGTCCCAAATGCCAGACCCTTACCGATGAGAAAGGTTCCTGCATTATTCCGAGAGTACATGTTAGTTGTGGTGAAAACGAACCGATGCGGAAATTCGGCCTTAAATATAGCACCGCCGTGAAGGTTAATTCTGATTACACGTTTAAAACCACCACGAATTTAAAGAAATTCGAATTGCTCGACCCTTGCGAATTAACGATAGCAAATATTGATGTTACTACGGATGTTGAGAAAGAAATTACCAAACAACTCAAGGTGCTTGAGCGTGAAATAGATAAGCAGTTTAGTGCAATTGATATTAAATCCACAGCGAAAGAATCATGGAAGTTGTTACAAGAACCTACTGAAATTCCGGGCTATGGGTATCTAAGTCTTGCCCCTTCTTCTTTGGCTATAAGTGAGTTGAAATTCAACGGTAAAAAAGCAAGTTTTAATTTTAATATAGATGTTTCTCCCTCCTTCACAACAGAAAAACCCCAATTAATTCTGTCTGCTCTTCCGGATTTGTCAAAGAGTAAGGTTGATAATGGGTTGAACTTTGGATTGGATGTAATCTTGAGTTATGACTCCCTGTCTAATTTTATTCGGTCTTCGTTTAAAGGTGAGGTTTTTGAAATAAAACGAAAAAAAATAATTATCGACGACATTGCTGTTTCCGGTTCCGCCGATAATCGAATTATTCTTAAAACGCAATTCTCTGGAACAAAGCGGGGAGTGATTTATTTACTCGCAACACCCGTATTAAACGATTCTTTAAAGCAAATTGAATTAACCAATGTAGATTTCGATGTGAAAACAAAAAGTGTACTCCTGAAATCTGCGAAGTGGTTTTTTAATTCAAAAATCAATCAATTAGTGGAGGAACAAGGTAAGTTTAACTATACTCCAATGATTGAAGACATGAAAAAAGAGATTAATACGTCGTTGAATCAACCCTTAACAGATGGCGTTGCTATGAGTGGACGTATAGCTAGCATCTCCTTAAATAAGATTTACTACACAACGACCCACCTCGTTCTTCGAACCCAGATTGGTGGTAATTTGAAACTTATTTTAGAGTAACTCGTTAATACCCAAAAAAATGGGTGTTGAAAAAGCTCTTTAATGTATTCTTCTTTTTACTAGTTGTTGAAGCGCTCTTTGCGCAACAAGATTATTCGACATGTGCAGGAAATGTAGTAATTAGTCCGAATACTACATACCAATTGAAGTTCAAGGGAAAATTAGGGAAAGACAAAAGTGGAATTCAATCGTATTGTGATCTCCCGGTATCTTCTAATAACTTAGTTTGGTTGCAATTTCATCCCCCACACAGTGGCCGCATGAGTCTTGAATTAAAAACCTATGGCGATTCAATCATTGTATTCATTTTCGAAACGAATGCAACTGAGGATTGCGGAGCGATTTCTTCTAAAAAAGCGACCCTTGTGACGTGTGAAAATAGATCCGCTCTGGATACGCTTAATCCAATATATAAGTGTTCAGCTGATAAGAATTATTACATCGCGCTTTATGTTACCAAAGGTAAAGCACCCTTGATCGATTTAAAACTTAACTACACCCCACTTACGTCGGAAGGAACGGTATTGAAGGATTCGTTACTTCTAAATTTAGCATATTCAAAAGAATTTCCTGTGTATGGAATACACTTCAGGGATGAGCTTACTGGATTTCCCGTTATTGCTAAATTATCCCTTGTTGCATCAAGCCTAATTGATGGGACATATCGCGGTTCCGACATCTTGGTAAATAACCAACGTAAACTTAAGGCCTCATTACGAATCGATTCAGAAGGGTATTACTCTAAGGATATCATAGAACATACAATTCCCTCAACTACGCATCACGATACGATTTTTTTAGCACCCATTACACATGGTGCCATCACCAAATTAGATGACATTTATTTCGTAGGTGGTCTTGCAATAATTCTGGATGAATCCATGCCACGATTGAAACGATTAAAAGATTTCTTGTTATTAAACCCTAGTATTTCCATTGAAGTTCAAGGCCATGTGAATGACGAAGGGGGGAATTCCTTAAGTTCTCAGCGATTGTCCAAAAAAAGAGCCAAGCGCATTGTAGAATATTTAATTTCCTGTGGAATTGAGCCAGAAAGGCTTTCTGCTGTTGGTTATGGCAACACTAAACCAATCTATCCTAAGCCAGAATCTGAGGAACAGAAAGAAGCAAATCGAAGGGTTGAGGTTAAAATTAAATAATCAACGATAAAAAGGAGAAATCATCCAATATACGACAACTCCTGTAATGGCAACATATAACCAGATTGGGTAGGCAAAACGCACCAATTTTTTATGCGCTTCGTATTGACCGGCCCAGGCAAAAAGATATGCGTAAAGTACCATTGGAATCACAACCATACTTAGTCCAATATGACTTATTAATGTAATAAAATATATCGTTCTCCAATTTCCTGCAGATGCCTTCTCTGCATCGCTAAGGATGTGGTCATGGTTTAAATCTCCATATTGTGTTGGGTCGGAAGTGAGGTGATATGCAACATAACAAACCAGGAACAATAAAGACAACAAAAGCGCTAAGCGTATAAAAAACCGGTGTAATTCTATTTTTCCTTGCTTAACCATGAAAAGCGCAAGGATGAGCAATATGGCTGTTGCGGCATTAAAACCAGCATAAATTGGAGGTAAAAACGATAAGTCTCCAGGAATTCGAATGCGAAATAATGCACCTACTACCAATGGAATAACAATCGAAACAGCAATAATTAGTTTCTTAACCGTGGGGATTTTATTTGGAGCCAGTGTGTTCATCGTAAAGGATATTTATTTCTTTAACCATTCTATCGTATTCTTGTTCATTTACCGAAAGATCGAAATTTGTTACTGCATAAACGCCACGCACATGGCCCTTGGCATCAACTAAGGTAAAAGAACCAGAATGCGCATAGCCACCCGCAGATTGATCGTCTTTACCGGCAAACGTTAAAAAATTTTGAATTCCTAGGCGGTGAGTTTCTGCTTCATTTCCGGTGAGAAAATCCCAGTTTTTATAGTTTACCAGATGGGTTGCTTGGTATTTTTTTAAAACGGCTGGATTGTCATGGGTAGGATCAATTGTAAACGATAGAAATTGAAGTTCGTCAAGCACATCTTTCGATAATTTTTTATGCAGGCGCTTTAATTGATTGTTCATTATCGGGCAAATAGTAGGGCATGAGGCAAAGAAAAACTCTACAATCCACATTTTACCCTTATACGTCTTATTGGTTACGACCTTCCCCTCTTGATTTGTAAACGTAAAAGCGGGAATAACAGGATAAACGGTGTCAGCATAAACAATACCGCCTTTTTCCGTATATTCTATATCAGAATTTCCTAAATAAGGCAGTTTAGGTGATTCTTTACACCCGAAAAGTAAAATAATTGCGAGAATATTACTTGCGTATCGCCCGATCTTTGTCATATTGTTTTAATAACAAGGCCAAACTTTCTTTCATACGGCGGATAAGCCCTTCTTGATTCCCTTTTAATACCATTCGCAAATGATTTTCTTTGTCGCTTAGTAGGATAAGCTCTTGGAAACCTTCGCCGCCGTAATATTTTTCTCCTTTTTGAAGTAGGGTTTGTTTGTTGTGTTCCATGTTGTAAATACTACGGACATCTCCCGATGCAACAATCCATAAATCGGGATCATATCCCTCTACTTCACGTGCCATCATTTGTTGTACAACATGGATATCTTTTATTGGATTTCCCTTTCCATCTGTTATAAATGATATAATTCGAACCCGTTTTAACTGTTTATGGCTGTTTTTACGAATATGTTGGTATAATATTAAATTCAATCTCGAAAAAGAAACGGAACAATCCCAAGGACAACTTTTTTGAAGAGTCGTAATTAACACAACCTCACCCCTGAATTCATTTGCGTGACGTAATTTTCCTCTACTATCCGTAAAAGAATAGTTTTTCAAGGCCCCATAATCATCTAATGTCTTGAACTTATGAGCACAACCACGGGTTGAAATGAAAATTAAAAACAAAGCTGGACCAAACACCAAAAGGAATCCTAGAACATTCCTTAGTTTTTTGGTCAGATTCATTGGAATTTATGAAAAGTAATTCAATACGGATTTAATCGATGTGGCTTCCCAAAGTGCAATAAAAATCAAGTATAGAATAAAAATAAAGTAAGGAACAAGAATCACATATCGCAACCACTTGCGCTCATCTCCAAGGTGCATAAATACCATAACAATGTATCCTGCCTTAAGTATAGTTAAGGCAAGAAAAGTCCATTTAACTAGTGGCCAAATTGAAGCATCTTGCTTGATAACAGCACCTAAAACTACTTCAATAATTGTTACTATGGTAAGGAGTATCGTTACTTTGTAGATTTTCTTTCGAATTTCTACTCCTTTTTCTTCACTGTGGTGAGCATCTAATGAATATTCGATTAAATCGTCGCGTTCCATACGTAAAATTATAAAAGATAAAAGAATGTAAATACGAAGACCCAAACAAGGTCTACAAAGTGCCAGTACAATCCGGTTTTTTCAACCATTTCATAGTGTCCTCTTTTGTGGTATGTGCCGGCTACAACACCAAGGCAAATGATAATATTAATTACGACACCGGAAAATACATGAAACCCGTGGAATCCAGTAATAAAGAAAAAGAATTGTGCGTATTGTTGCGGACCGTATTCATTTTGCTTTAAGTTAGCACCATAAATCACACGGTTAGCTTCCCCTGAATACAGCGCTTCATAGTATAGTTTTTCGGCTTTCCTACCAGTAATTTCACGCTTTCCTTTTGATGCTTTATTTACCTTACCACCTTTCTTAATGATTAATTTTAATTCATGGTCTTTTTCTTTAGTAATTGACGCTTTAGACCCGTCATGTAGTATAATGACACCGTTGGTTATGTGTCCTGCAGCTGCAGCATGTTGAAAGGTGTGCATTAAATCTTCTTTAATAACGTCTCCTTTTTTGTGATGACTTCCAGCTTCTGTAACGGTAAAATTTTTAATTTCCCCAAAATGACCTTTCACAATTGCAACTGCCCCATCTGATAATTCAATTTTACCAAATTCAGATCCATGAATGAAGTGATACCATTCCCACCCTTGTGACCCAACAAAGAAGAACCCTCCGATGATGGTCGCAATCATCCACTTGGTTACTCCTTTACGATCCATTCGATGACCCGCCTCAACAGCTAAAACCATGGTAACGGAGGAAATAATCAAAATAAATGTCATTAACGCCACGTAAAGCAATGGATAACCATGACCTAAGAACGGCATGGAGTTAAACGTTTCTTCTCCAATTGGCCATGCTTCTAGACAATCATGTCTCGTAAATCCATAAGAAATTAAAAGTCCGCCAAAGGTTAAGGCATCTGAAACTAGAAAAAACCACATCATAAGTTTTCCGTAACTTGTTGAAAACGGAGAAATTTTACCTCCCCATAATGTCTTTGAATCAAGTGCTGCGGTATGACCTGCCATCGTATTAAAATTTGTGCAAGTTTAATGAATAAAATTGAAAAACAGGAATAAATACACCCACAATATGCCTAAAAAGTGCCAAAATATTGCCCCTAATCGAAGGGATAAATGATTTGTTTCGCTATATCGGCCTGTAAATGAGTTCTTTACCATGACCAATAAATAGATCAAGGCTCCCAAGACATGTAGGAGGTGAGCAAAAGAGATTACATATAGAAATGCACTCGCATTATCTGAAGTTTCTCTGGCGTTTATTTGCGCACTTTCACTCAGGATTCGGCCGTTAATCCAGAAATTCCCATTTTTATAACTGAGTTTTTTGCCTTTTAAATACACATTAAAATCTTTGCCGTATTGACCTTTCATCATAAAGTGGCCACGCCCCAAAACCACATTCATTGAAACCTTACATAGCCGAATTTCATCGGTGTGTGGCATAAGTGTACTATCATTTATGTAGAAATTCTCATCCTTAATTAGCAACTGTTGATTATTGATGAATAATGTATATTTTTTTGAAGGAACAGCTTTTAATGGCGTGTGTTGTCTGCTGAATATAACTTGTTCAGGTAAAGCAAAATACCTCATGTAGGATTGGAAATCGCTAAATTCTCTCTTCGTCATGGCACGATTACCAATGCTAAAATTATTGCCATCTACAAGGATTGGTTTTCCATTTATAGTGGCTGTTATTGTATCACCATATCTTCCATCATTTACCAAGATTTCTGGATATGTCCAGAAAATCGAAGGATTATAAATACCTTGAGAAATAAGTTGATTATACCCTCTAAATTGAAAGGTTACAAAAAGTAATCCAAACACCAAGGTTAACGCCATATGTAATTTCAGTAAAGACGATTTGCCTTGCTTGATTGCGCGAATGGCCAATATAAAAAACAAGGAACTACAAGCTATAAACAAGGTGCTTAAGTAAAATCCTCTAGGCATGGGGTATTTCAACCAAAATCCGCCTCCCATGTTTACGTAATAGGCTGATGTTAGTCCCGCGAAGAACATGACAACGGCAAAAACCCCAACATAAACCAAGTTTTTTTTCATTTTTTCCCTGATTTCCGGGCTTAGTTCTTTAGAATAATCCATGACTTAATAAATTTTGAATTGTAGAATCCATTTTGGTGAAAACATACGCAAATTGTATGATTGGTAGATAAACAAACGAAGCGAACATTAGTTTTTTCGCATCGTAATCATCGCAAGAAATATATAATCTGTATGAAAGAAAATAGAACCAAACCCCAAAACAACCGACAATTAAAAGAGATATATTATTGGTTATTCCCAGCAACCAAGGAATAAGGCTAATAGGAATTAACACAATCGAATACAGTGAAATTAAATAGGCCGAGTGTTTCGATTTACCGGACTTTGACGGTAATAAAAAATAACCTGCACGCTGATAATCTTCATGGGCAACCCATGCAATCGCCCAAAAATGAGGAAATTGCCACATGAACTGTATGAAAAATAGTAAGCCAGGGATAAATCCAAATGCTCCCGTGTGCGCAATAGCCCCTAACATTGGAGGAATTGCCCCAGGGAACGCACCCACAAATACGGCCCAAGAACTTTTACCCTTAAGTGGGGTATATATAAATGCATAAGAAATGAATGCGCTAAGCCCTAGAAACAAACTGTTCTGATTAATTGAAACTAGAAATACTGCACCACTTATCAAACAACCTATCGAGATCAACATCCCACTTCTAACGCTAAGCATTCCTGTTACGAGGGGCCTGTTTTTCGTTCGATTCATCATGGCATCTTGCTTCATCTCAAGCAATTGATTTACCCCGTTTGAGGCAGCGGTGACTAAAAAGCCCCCCAGCAATAATTTTACAATTATGACCTTATTCCAACCGCCAACAAACAAATATCCAGATAAAGCAGATATCACCACTAAAATGGAGAGGCGAAACTTAGTGAATTGTATAAAAGGGTTAATTCGTTTCAATGCGGTTTTTTCTGCTTGCAAAATTACAAAATTTAATGTGCAATTCAATTAGACATTGAACATTCATCACTTCTTCTTGTTATGGATTATTATTCCTAATTTTGTGTGAATGAGTAATCCATACACCCCGGGCCCTTTTCTTTCAAAGATTCAATTCCCATCTGATTTAAGATCTCAATTTTCGAGAGCCGATCTTCCACAAGTATCCGAAGAATTAAGGCAATATATCGTTGATGTAATTTCTGAAATCGGTAATAGTCATTTTGGAGCAAGTCTTGGCGTGGTGGAGCTGACCGTTGCACTACACTATGTTTTTAATACTCCGGAAGACCAACTGGTATGGGATGTTGGGCACCAAGCTTATGGACATAAAATTTTAACGGGAAGAAGAGACCGATTTCACACCAATCGACTGAAAGGCGGGATTTCAGGTTTTCCGAAGCGGTCGGAAAGCGAATACGACACCTTTGGTGTGGGGCATTCATCTACTTCCATTTCAGCGGCCTTAGGGATGGCTGTAGCCAATCGATTTCATGGGTTTAAAGACAGGCATCATATTGCAGTAATTGGCGATGGCGCAATGACCGCCGGATTGGCATTTGAAGGATTAAATCATGCAGGATTCGAGAAAGACGCTAATTTATTGGTGATTTTAAATGACAATTGCATGTCGATTGACCCGAATGTAGGTGCGCTTAAAGAATATCTGACGGATATTACTACCTCTCATAAATATAATAAAGTGAAAGATGAGGTTTGGAATTGGTTAGGAGTTATTTCGAAATTCGGGCCCGATGCGCAAAAAGTCGCTTCTAAAGTGTCTCACGCCCTTAAAAGTACCTTGCTCAATCAATCCAATTTATTTGAGTCCTTAAATTTTCGATATTTTGGGCCTGTTGATGGTCATGATGTAGAAGGATTAGTTAAAGTTTTAGAGGACTTAAAAGATATTCCTGGACCAAAAATTTTACACTGTTTAACTAAGAAGGGCGCTGGATTTAAGTTTTCTGAAGAGGGAAATCCTACCAAATGGCATGCTCCGGGCGTATTTAATAAGGATACGGGGGAAATTGTCAAGGTTGTTCCGATTGGTCCCGAAGCACCAAAATATCAGGATGTATTTGGACATACAATAGTAGAATTGGCGGAACGCAACCAAAAAATAATGGGGATTACTCCTGCAATGCCAAGTGGTTGTTCCTTAAATATAATGATGAAGGCGATGCCTGATCGTGCATTTGATGTCGGTATCGCGGAACAACACGCAGTTACTTTCAGTGCAGGATTGGCGACCCAAGGATTGGTTCCCTTTTGTAATATATATTCTTCTTTCATGCAGCGGGCGTTTGACCAAGTGTTGCATGATGTAGCCTTACAAAATTTGAATGTTGTGTTTTGTTTAGATCGTGGTGGCTTAGTTGGCGCGGATGGCGCAACACATCATGGGGCATATGACCTAGCCTACATGCGTTGTATTCCAAATATGGTGGTTTCAGCACCAATGAATGAGCAAGAATTACGTAACCTTATGTACACCGCTCAGCTCGAAAATAAAGGACCATTTACCATCAGATACCCGAGAGGTAACGGCGTTATGACCGATTGGAAAACACCGCTAGAAGAGATACCAATTGGTAAAGGCAGAAAAGTTTCAGCAGGAGAAGGAGTTGCAATTTTAACCATCGGTCACCCCGGGAATTTTGCCCAAGAGGCAATAAAAACAGTAACTAAGGTTGGAATTACACCAGCTCATTATGATTTGCGTTTTGTTAAGCCGCTTGATGAGATGTTATTGCATGAAGTGTTTTCCAAATTCGACAAGGTTATTACGGTGGAAGATGGTTGCTTAATGGGAGGTTTTGGTTCGGCAGTATTAGAGTTTATGGCAGATCGCGGGTATAAAGCAGAAGTAGTTCGCTTAGGAATTCCGGATGAGTATATACACCATGGAACTCAAGAAGAACTTTGGGCTGCGTGTGGATTTGATGCGGCTTCAATCCTTGCTACAGTTGAACGCCTACTTATGGTTGAAAATACAAAAACAGCCGCCTCTCAGGCCGGTTAATTAAATTTAATTGTATTTTGGTCGAAATTTTGACCATGAAAAAAACCAATTTTAGCGCCTTTGGAGCCCTGATAATCATATTCTTCTTTTGGGGTTTTGTCGCTTCTAGTAATGATATATTAATTCCTGTTTTTAAGAAGGCCTTGAATTTAAAACAAGATAAGGCACAGTTGATTTCAGTTGCATTTTACATTGCGTATACTGTGGGTTCTTTACTTTATTTTGCTGTTTCGGCTTTGATGAAGAAGGATTTACTTAAGGTTCTAGGTTATCGTAACGGGCTTGCTTTAGGCTTGGTAATTTCAGCATTAGGGACTTTATTGTTTATTCCGGCAGCAAATGAATCTTCGTTTACCCTATTGCTTGGTGGATTGTTTACAGTGGGGATCGGATTTGCGCTTCAACAAATTGCTGCCAATCCTTTGGCAATTAATATGGGCGACCCGTCGACAGGTAATTTACGATTAAGCTTGGCGGGAGGGATTAATAATGTGGGCACAACCATCGGACCCGTATTGGTTTCATTTGCGATTTTTGGAATGGCTGGCACAGGATCTACTAACTTAGAGCTTTCAGCCGTCAAGATTCCATATTTAATACTCGGTGCAACATTTATTTTGGCAGCTATATTTTTTAAATTTTCAAGTGTTCCAGATCAGATTGAAGAAGTAGGAATTGCTTCTTCTGAGCGTGTATCAATTATCGCCGTTGCAAAAAAGCCACAAGTGATTTTAGCCATGATTGCGATATTTTTATACGTTGGTGTTGAAGTTTCCACCGCAAGTAACCTCCCTGAATTTATGAAATTGAAACTGGGGAAGGAAGAGCATGAAATAACCCCATTTGTCTCATTATTTTGGGCAAGCTTGATGATTGGTCGTTGGGCCTCTGCGGCAGGCGCCTTTAATGTTGGAGCAGACATTAAACAACGACTTTCGATCTTGTTGCCGTTTCTAGCGTTTTCAATTTTTATGTTAGCGAATTATATTGCAGGACATAATGTTTCTCAATTCTATCCGTACTTATTTTTGGTGATAGTTCTTATGGTAGCAGAGGCATTTACTGGCGGCAACCCAGTTCGACAGTTGATTGTGTATTCAATGTTGGGTGCAGGTGCGCTGTTGGTTGGTATTTTTGCCGGCGGTATGGTCAGTGTATTTGCATTTATTTCTGTAGGCCTGTTTTGCTCTACCCTTTGGCCCTGTATCTTTACCTTAGGTATCGCAGGGCTGAATGAAAAAACAAATGCAGCTTCTAGCCTAATGATTATGATGATTATGGGGGGTGGATTTGTTTCGCAATGGCAAGCATCTTTAGGAACATATGAATCCATAGGTATCCAAAATTCATATTGGATTGGTGTGCTGTGTTTTGTATACTTAGCCTTTTTCGCATGGACGGTAAGTCGAATGTTAAAAAAACAGGGAATCACTCAATTGGACGCTTCTGAAACTGCACATTAATAGATTCTATGTATAAAATAGATTTTTCTGATTTTTTTAGTTCTGCCTTTTCTGTAGACTGTTTGATATTTGGATATTCAGAGGGAAAAATTAAAACCTTACTCATAAAACGGGCAATAGATCCGTACAAAGACTATTGGGCCATTCCTGGTGACCTCGTTTATCCCGATGAAGATTTACCAGACGCGGCTGAACGAATCCTTCGCGAGCTAACGGGCCTATCTAATATTCAAATGCACCAAGCCCATACGTTTGGGAGTCCCTCTCGCCATCCCCAAGGTAGAGTTATTACTATCGCTTATTACGCCTTAGTTAGAATTGAAGATTTTTCAATCAAAGCCTCTTCTTGGGCCAATGAAGTTAAATGGGAGCCTGTAATGGAGGTTAAAGACTTAGCCTTTGATCACAATGAAATTCTACACGCAACCTTTGACCGCCTTAAAAAACAACTTTCAATCGAACCCATTTGTTTTCAATTGCTTCCAGAGAAATTCACTTTAAATGAATTTCAACAGCTCTTTGAATATGTAAATGGAATCCCTTTCGATAAGGCCAACTTTAGAAAAAAAATAAAAGGGATCCCATTGGTAAAGCATACAGAGAAACAAACCAATGTTAAGCATAGACCTGCCAATCTTTTTTCCTTTGACTCGGAAAAGGAACTTGATAGGCTTGAACAAAACGCTTGGATTTTCAAAATGTAACCGATTTATTTAGATATTGTAAAAAATACAATAATATACTTATATTTACCATTCAATTGGTATCAAAACAATTGAACAGTTAGTTTTTACTTAGTGCGTGGGGAGGCGACTCCCCACAAAGTAACTTTAAAAGAAAACAATGAGAATAGGATTTTTACTTTTTATCTTGGCGTGTACTACAATAGGATTAGCTCAAATGAGAGTCGTTTCTGGAAAAGTAGTTAATGACGTAAACGAACCTTTAGGATTTGCGAAGATTTCCTCAAAATCACCTAAGGGAAATGCCTTAACAGCGAATGACGGATTCTTTTCAATTCAATTGAAAGATACCGTAAGCGCGACATTAACAATCTCAATTTACGGATATCAAACCCAAGAAGTGGTTGTAGGTTCTGGTGACCAGAACCTAGCGATTGTTATGAAGCCAGAGTTTTCTGATAAAAAGGAGATTACAGTTATTGGATATGGCGAGGCAAAAAATAAAACGATAACCGGCGCGACATCCAAAGTTGATGGAGAAGACATTGAAAAAATGAACATGGCGCGCATGGATCAAGCCTTACAGGGGCAGATGGCAGGTGTGAATATTTCTACAAACTCTGGTTCCCCGGGAGGTAGTGCTAACATTCGAATTAGAGGTCTTGGAACTTTTGGGGATAACGACCCCTTGATTTTAGTGGATGGAATAGTTTATGATTCTCAAGGATTAAATGCACTAAATCCGTCTGATATTAAATCAATTACGGTGCTAAAAGATGCCATGGCCGGTATTTATGGCGTACGTGCCGCGAATGGAGTGATACTGATTGAGACCAAGAATGGCTCCATAAATCGTAAACCAACCATTGAATATAATGGGTACTTTGGTTTACAAGAAACATCCAAAAAACTTGACTTGTTACATGCGGATGAATACGCGGTCATTAAAAATGAAATGTTCGCAATGGGCGGTCAAGCTATGCCTTTTGATAATGTAAATGTTGGAAAAGGAACAGATTGGCAAGATCAAGTATTTACGCGTTCACCGGTACAAAGTCATAACGTTTCCTTAAATGGAGGGACCTTAAATACGCGTTACTCTATTGGCTTGGGTTATTTTAATCAGGATGGTATTGTTGGTGGGAAAAAATCCCATTTTGACCGATATAATGCCCGCCTTAATTTTTCAACCGACCTTTCCGATAAACTTAAATTGAATTCGGTGCTTTTGTTTTCAACTGAAGGCAGAAATACCCTTCCTGAAAATGGGATTGGTTCCGTTTTATATAATGCTATTAATGCGTTCCCAACCGAGCCTGTAATTTCTCCAATGGGGAATTTTTCATACATGGAAGAAGTAAGTGACATCATTAATCCAGTGGCTCAAATAATGAATACTTATAACTGGAATCAAGCGCAAAAATTTGTAGGTAAGGAAGAGTTCGTATACAAACCGCTTTCCTTTTTAACAGTCACGAATCGCTTCAATTATAATGTTTCTTTGGTTGATTCAAAGGTATTCTCTCCACTGGTTTGGTACGGAGATGGAAAATATGCCAATACAGCCTTAAATAATCAATTAGAATCACCAACGGTAGAATTAACATCAGGATTTGAAATTGATCGAGGAGCAGCGATTTATGAGGAGAGAAACACCTTTAGTGATTTATCATACGAAGGATTCGCCAATTACGATCAAGTTTTTAAAACGGATCATCAGGTTAAAGCAACGGCAGGGGTTACGATTTTTCAAAGGGATGGAAAATCGCTTAATGGCGTAGCTTATGGCGTTCCAAATAATGATGTGAATTATGCAGATATTTCAGCTAATACTACCCAAGGAGGGTATTTAAACAACACCGGGTCATGGGAATTTACTGAACGTTTAGTTTCTACCTTTATACGTGCTGAATACGGATTCAAAGAAAAGTACTTGATTTCCATGGTGGTGCGTAGAGATGGGTCTAGTAAATTCGGACCAAATAGCCGCTTTGGAACCTTCCCGTCTATGTCTGCAGGGTGGTTAATTTCAGAAGAGAAGTTTTTTCAATTCAAACCTATCGATTTATGTAAATTGAGAGTGAGCTACGGTCTTTCTGGAAATGATCAAATTCCAAATTTCGCATATCGAGCATTGCTCAATGGTGAAGGTGTTTATGTATTTGATGATGTTATCACCCAAGGTGTAGCTATTGGGCGTCCGGCAAATCCGGATTTAAAATGGGAAACTACCCGCCAGTTAAATATTGGTCTTGACCTTTCCTTTTGGAAGAAACTTTCTTTTACTACTAATTACTTTATTAAAAACACTTATGATCTTCTGTTCCAACCTGATGTTTCCGCATTAATGGGCTCATATGGACCAGGAGGTTATCCCCCGGTAATTAATGCAGGAAATGTATCCAATAAAGGATGGGAACTTGAATTAGGATACCGTTCAGATCGAACCAAAGACTTTTTATACGAAGCAAATTGGAATTTTACAGCTGTTAATAACAAGGTTACCGCGGTACCTACTGGTGTAGATTATTTACCAGGTGCAGCGTTCAGTGTGGGTGGCGATGTAGCAACACGTTTTCAAAAAGGTTATGAAATCGGATATTTCTTTGGGTATCAAACAGCAGGTATATTTCAATCTCAAGAGGAAATTGATAATGCGGCAGTTGTTCAAGAAGGTGCGAAGCCAGGAGATTTGATTTTTGTTGATCAAGACGGGGATGGGGTCATTAGTTTTACAGACGATAGCGACAAAACATATTTAGGTTCAGCAATTCCTGATTTTACTATGGGCTTCAATCTTTCGGGAAGCTATAAAGGATTTGATATTTCTGCAAATTTTTATGCGTCCATTGGCAATGAAATCATCCGAAATTATGAACGACAACAACCGTATGCGAATCAAATGAGCTATGTTATCGATCGCTGGGTTGGTTCTGAAAGTTCGTTTGATGTTCCACGTCAAACTACCGAACCTACGCGTAACAATGTGTTTTCTTCCTTTTATGTAGAAGATGGATCCTTCTTACGATTAAGAAACCTACAAGTAGGCTATGCTTTTTCTAAAAATTGGTTACGTAAAATCAAAATGGAACAGCTTCGTGTATATCTAGCAGCCAATAACTTGTTAACACTCACAAGATATATGGGATATGATCCAGATTTAGGTTCAACAAGTGCATTGTCTGCAGGAGTAGATTATGGATTATACCCACAAGCTAAAACAATAATGGTTGGACTACAATTTAAATTTTAATCGATGAAAAATATTAAACGCTTATTGATTATTGGTTTAGTATTGGCAGGAATTTTTTCATGTAAAAAGTTCCTGTCAGTAGACCCTCCGTATACCCAAGATGCGGAAAATTATTTTCAGACACCAGAGGACTATGACCGAGCATTAGTTGGTGCGTATGATTTACTGCAAACTTCATTTATGTCCCTTTGGATCGGAGAAATAGCTTCTGATAATGCAATTGCTGGGGGGGAAAGTGTTAACGACTCGCAAGGACTTCATCAAATTGATGCTATGACGCATGGTGGTGTAAATAATGATTTACGAAGTCTTTTCCGCTGGAACTATGTAGGTATTTCCAGAGCGAACTATATTCTAGAAAATAAAGAAAACATTGACTTCCCTGAGAAGGCTCATATTTTGGCTGAAGCTAAATTTTTGCGTGCGTATTATTATTTCGAGCTTGTTAAGTTCTTTGGTGACGTGCCCTTAGTAATTGACAAACGTTTGGGGATTGAAGAGGTACGTAACATTGATCGAGCTCCGAAATCTGAAGTATATGCTCAGATTGAAAAAGATTTGAAAGAAGCATATCCTGTATTAAATGCAGTGGCTAGTCAAAAAGGTAGAGCTACGAAAGGTGCCGCGCAAGCATTGTTGGGAAAAGTATATCTCTATCAAAATAAGTGGACCGAAGCGGACCAAATGTTTGATGCTGTAATTACGAGTGGGCTCTATAGCCTTCATCCAGTATATACTGAGCTTTTTGACGTCGCCCACGAGAATAATTCTGAAACTGTATTTGATATTCAGTATTCTGGGTTAGAAGGTGGTGGTTATGGGTGTTTAGTATGCTTAGAAGGTAATGCCGCACCTGGATTTCAAGGCATTCGACAATATAACGGTCCGGTATATGGCGATGGAAATAGCTACAACCTGCCCACTGAAGACCTTTATGATTTCTTCCCCGCAGGAGATCCGCGCCGAGCAGCTACGATTTTAGATATTGAGGCATTTATTGCGGCACAGCCAAATCCAAGTGCTATTACCTATGCCATTGGTGCAGGAGGTCATACTGGGTACTACAACAACAAGTACATAAAGAGACAAGGAGAAATTGGATTACCTGATAATGATTTAACAAGTCCTGTGAATTATAGAGTTATTCGTTATGCGGACGTGCTATTAATGTCAGCCGAAGCAAATTATCACTTAGGGAATACCTCAATCGCACAAACCTATGTGAATCAAATCCGTGCACGCGTTTCAATCCCAGGAGTTTCAGTAAATTCTCTAGAAAAAATTTATAATGAGCGTCGTTTTGAATTATCAGGTGAGGGTCATCGCTTTTTTGATTTGGTAAGAACTGGTAAAGCGGCCAGTGCAATTCCAGGATTTATAACTGGAAAACATGAAGTATTCCCAATTCCACAAGTAGAAATAGATTTAGCGGGTGGACGTTGGTCTCAAAACCCAGGATATTAATAGCATAGATCATGAAAAATAACATCATCATTTTATTACTTGCTTTTACCGCCTTATTGGCTTGTAAAAAAGTTCGTCCAACCTTAGGTGATCCACCAAGTCAAACGGATGCTGCCTTTACAGCTGTTCCTTCTGATTCTAATGCCAACATCATTATGCTTGCAGCAAGCAACCCAAATTTGGTTTGTCGTTGGGATTTTGGAAACGGAATGAAGGGTGAGGGGGCTGTTGTTTCGGCAACGTATCCGTATGCGGGAACTTATACCATCACACTAACGGTGTTCAACAAAGGCGGGAGTCGTTCATCTACTCAACAAGTAGTTATTGCCCAAACCGATCTTTCGCTCTTAGATAATCCGTTTTACAACAAACTTACTGGGGGAGCAAATGGTCCGGGGTATAAAACATGGGTTGTTGACTCCGTACTAAGCGGACACCTTGGCGTCGGTCCGGATCCAGAAAGTCCATTGGGAGCAACACCAGAATGGTGGGCAGCCGGGGAGAATGAAAAACCAGGTTGTGGATTATATAATGACAAATATGTGTTTCATCTCAATGCCTTTAAGTTTGATATGATTACCAACGGAGATGTTTATGTGCACAATTCAATCGCTGCTAGTTTTCCAGGTTCGTTTGAAAATCTAGCTGATTTTACAGCGCCTTATTCGAACCAAATGGACAAGTCTTGGAATTTAGTGGAAGGACCTGAAAACACCATAACCATTTCCAATGGAGCATTTATAGGATTTTACACGGGCGTTAATACATATCGTATTTTGGAGTTGACAGACTCAACGATGTACTTACAATATGGACATCATTTGGGTGGATTAAACTGGTACCTTAGATTAAAAACTGAATAATTATATCATGAAAAACTTATTTATGTTTCTTTCAATTTTATTCGTTTTGGCGGCATGTCAAAAGGATAATTATGTTCCAAAAGATATTGTTTTGCCTTCTAATTTACAGGTAACATTGGATATCAATTCAGCAACCGTTGATGTTACAGCCCATGCGGATTCAGCGAATTTCTATATTTTCACCTTTTATGAGAATGGGGATTCTACCATGATTAAATCCAATGCGGGAGTTGCAGCGCATACCTATTCTACCTCTGGTGAATATTCGGTAAAAACAGTAGCATACACTACCGCGGAACATTTTATTACGGAAACGGATGTGTTTGAAATCAACCTAAATATGGGTGGAACGGGTGCTCCAACCAGTGGACCTACTAGTCCAATTAGTTACAACGGGTATACCTTGGTTTGGCATGATGAATTTAATGGTACAACACTATCAAATGATTGGGTCTATGATCTTGGCACTGGAAATGGTGGATGGGGAAATAATGAGCTTCAATATTATACCAACCAAAATGCGGTAGTTTCGGGTGGCGTGTTGCAAATTACTGCAAAGCAAGAAGGTATGGGTGGTCAAAATTACACCTCAAGTCGTATTAAAACCCAAGGCGTTCACTCTTGGAAATATGGTCGAATAGACATTCGAGCAGCATTACCCAAAGGACAAGGAATTTGGCCCGCTTTGTGGATGTTAGGAGATAACATCACTTCTGTTGGTTGGCCGGCCTGTGGAGAAATCGATATCATGGAAATGATAGGTGGGGCGGGTAATAATGACAAAACGGTTCACGGCACAGCGCATTGGAGTGATAATGGTTCACATGCACAATATGGTGATAGTTATACCTTAAATTCAGGGGTTTTTGCGGATGAATTTCATGTGTTCTCTATCGTATGGAATTCTAATGGCATCACATGGATGGTTGATAATGTGGTGTACAATACCTTGAATACTAGCCCGGCTCAATTATCAGAATTTCAAGAAAAGTTTTTCTTGATTTTCAATGTTGCCGTTGGTGGCAATTGGCCAGGGAGTCCTGATGCAACAACACAGCTTCCACAAACGATGTACGTGGATTATGTGCGCGTTTTTCAATAGTAAAGTCATGAGAAAATTCTTGTTTATTGGGTGCTTTGGCGCCTTGGTATCATGTGGAGTCACAAAAGATGTTCAACGTGAAAAAGGATTGGACTTAACAATAGAAGAAAAGGTGGGGCAAACCTGTCAAATCACCTTGGATGCTGTTGCACAAACAGATGCGCAAGGCAGAACCTTGGTTCCGCTTAAATTAGATACCAATAAGCTCACAGAAGCGCTTGTTAAGTATAAAGTTGGTTCAATCCTTAATGTGAGTTGGCATACACTAACACGAGCGCAATGGCAAGAAATTACACAAACCATTCAATCTTATTATACTTCAGGTAGAATTAAGGTGCCAGTTCTTTATGGGATTGATGCAATTCATGGGGTGAATTATACCCAAGGGGCGACCTTGTTTCCTCAGGAAATAGGCTTAGCTGCTACATGGAATCCAACGCTAGCAGAAGAGTTTGGTCGAATTACGGCCTATGAAACGAGAGCATCAGGAATTCCATGGAATTTTTCTCCGGTCTTAGATTTAGGAAGAAATCCACTCTGGTCTAGAACCTTTGAAACGCTGGGAGAAGACCCTTATTTGGTTTCGGAGATGGGCGCAGCGATCATTAAAGGGTATCAAGGAACGAATCCACGCGCAATTGATTCCTTACATGTACTTTCTTGTATGAAGCATTTTGTGGGATATAGCGCCGCTGCTAGTGGACGTGACCGCACACCCGCTTGGATTCCAGATAAATATATGAAGGAGTTGTATTTACCTTCGTTTAAATCAGCCGTTCAAGCAGGCGCTCAAACGGTAATGATCAACAGTGGTGCGGTCAATGGAATTCCAGGGCATGTCAATAAAGCCTTAATTGAACATACCCTTAAAGACGAATGGAAATTCCCGGGATTCGCCGTTTCAGATTGGGAAGACTTTAACATGTTGCATACGGTACATCGCGTTGCCCCGGACCTAAAAACAGCATACGAAAAAGCGTTTAACGCAGGTGTAGATATGAGTATGGTCCCACTCTCTCCTGATTATAAAACTTATTGTGAACTCATGTTACAATCTGTCAAAGACGGTAATATTACTAACGTTAGATTGGATGACGCAGTGACTCGAATTTACCGAACTAAAGAAGTGGTAGGCTTATTCGACTTGCATCAACCCGTGCTTTCAAGTTATACAGCCTTTGGTTCCCAGCAGCACAAAAATGCGTCAAAACAAGCAGCTTTGGAGTCCATTACTTTATTAAAAAACAATGGAATCCTGCCTTTTAAAACAAACGCTAAGTTTTTAGTCGCTGGTCCATGTGCGGATAACCTAGTTTACCTCAACGGTGCCTGGTCACATACCTGGCAAGGAATGGATACTTCGTTTAATACCAAGGGATGTAAAACCATTATTCAAGCACTTCGAGAAAAATATGGAGAACAATGCCTGTTTTCAAAGGGCGTTGAATTGTTTAAGGAAAAAGAAATTGAACAATCACGTTTTGTTTCCCTTGAGGACTATATCAAAAAGCTTGATGAGGTGGAAACAGTGGTTCTATGTTTGGGCGAGGTTCCTGCAACAGAAAAACCTGGTGATATTCGCAGTTTGCACTTAGATTCTAAACAGCTTGAATTGGCAAAAATGGCCTATGCTAAGCATAAGAAAGTGATACTCGTATTGGTGGAGGGACGACCCCGGATCATTCGAGATATCGTTGACTCTGCTGGAGCCATTGTTCAATGTTATTTACCAGGAGACTATGGGGCGGAGGCGCTCGTTGAGTTGCTGTCTGGAGAAAAGAATTTTAGCGGGAAATTACCATATACCTATCCGAAATATGATGGTGTGATTGAGTTTTATGACCGTCCGAGAAGCGTTGATCGCTCGAATGTTGGGGACTTTGCTGCGTTTAATCCAGAATGGCCTTTTGGGTTTGGCTTGCATTATGGCGAAGTAAGCTATGAGCATTTAAAAAGTAATGAGGTCCTGAGTGAGAATACTCCGTGGGAAATTACCGTTGATGTAATTAATCAAAGCAATCGCGAAATAGATGAGGTAGTTCAACTGTACGTTGGAGATGAATTCGCGAGCGTAGTACCAGCTGGGGAACAATTAAAACGCTTTCAAAAAGTAAAAATCCCTGCTGGACAAACCAAGAAGGTCCGATTTGTATTAAGTAAAGAAGACCTAATGTTTGTTGATGAAACAGGCACTTGGGTATTCGAACCTGGAAAATTCAATTTCACCATTGGAACTAAAACTGGAAGCGTAGTTTTTAAGTAAGGCTTTAAGTTATTGATTTTGAAATAATTTGAATTATTTTAGGCTTATTGTAAAAATTACTATATTTACCCCATACAACCCTTAAATTATTTTAATGTTATGAAAAAATTATTACTTTTTCTTTTAATTCCAATGGCTTTCAACGCACAAGTTGTGGGTACATGGAAACTTGCGAACCAAGAAGATGCTATGGGTGTTGGCCCTTCTCAAGGAAGCATGCAATATTGGTCAAATAGCCTTGGAGACGTAACAACTCGAGCGTGTTTATTTGACGATTCAATTACATTTAATGCGAATGGTACTATGATGCATTATATGGATGGGCAAACATGGTTAGAAGGATGGCAAGGTATGGCACCAGATTCATGTGGAACGCCAGTGGCACCACACGACGGTTCTAATTCTGCTACCTATGCGTATGACGGAACAACCAATACACTTTCTGTATACGGATTGGGTGCACACTTGGGCTTAGCCAAAGTTATTAATGGCGCAGAAATCAACGATCCTGCAAATGCAGCCGATACAATCACTTATTTAACAGGATTGAGTAATGGTGGAAACACACTTACCTTAGATATCAACGTTGGTGCAAATTGGTGGAGATTCATTTATAGCCGTACGCAATTAATCCCAGTTGCCAACTACAACGTAACATTCCAAGTGGATATGGCACAATACGCTGGAAATACTGCTAATGGAGTTTTCTTGAATGGTTCGTTCAACGGATGGTGTGGTACATGTAACCCAATGACGAATACAACCGGTTCAATTTGGGAAGTTACTTTACCACTTGCACCGGACACTATTGAATACAAATTCACTGTGGACGGATGGAATGATCAAGAAAACTTCGATGGCACTGAACCTTGTGTGCTTTCATCAGGAGGATTTAACAATCGTTACCATGTAGTAGCAGGGGATATTACCTTAGCGCCAGTATGCTTTAACAGCTGTGATATTTGTACAAACGATATTACGTTCCAAGTTAATATGAATGATTATGTAAATGCTGGTGGATCTACCGCGGCAGGCGTATTCCTAAATGGAACATTTAACGGATGGTGTGGGTCTTGTACTCCTATGGCAGATGCGAATATGGATGGAATATGGGAAGTTACCGTGCCAATTGCAGCTGGAAACATAGAGTACAAGTTTACAGTAGATGGCTGGAATGATGATGAGCAATTTGTTGGTGGTGAAACTTGCACTATTACAAGTGGTGGATTTACCAACCGTGCAGGAACTGTTAGTACAGATTCTACGTTGGCTGTGGTTTGTTGGGAAAGTTGTGAAGATTGTCCGGCGGGAATCAATGAATTAAACGAAAGCGGAATCGTTATTGCGCCAAACCCTGCAACGACCGCATTGAATGTTTCTGCCAAATCAGAAATTCAAACGGTATCAATCTTTGATGTTAATGGTCGCTTAGTTCAATCTGTAAATGTTAATGGAGTAGCTGCTTCACTTAACGTATCAGGAATGAACCACGGACTATACTTAGTATCTGTAACTACAAACAAAGGGGTATACACGAAGCGAGTAATCGTTGAGTAATTAATCGATAAGTTATAAGAATTTAAAAGGGGCTTCGGCCCCTTTTTTCATTTCCTTTAATACCTTTGCACCATGGATTTCGATACCGAATTACGTTTTCAAAAGTTGATTAACTGCCTGAAACCAACCTTTGAAATGGATTTGGATTTAACTGCATTGATTTATCTCATTGGCTTAAATGAAGCCGGGTTTGGCTATAGAACCTATTCAAAACAAGAAAAAATGGACCTCATGCATGTGGCCATTTGCACCTTGCTTGCACCGGGCGGATATTATGAATTCTCTCATCGGGATGAGCAGAATTGGCCCCATTTCACCTTGGTTCATCCCTTACCAACACTGAATGAAAAGGAGCAAAAGCACGTCTTAAAAGAAGCGATAATCGATTATTTTATTGAAAAGGAATACGTAACCCCTGAGATGCTAATTACCTCGGTTTAGGTCCAATGTATTTTATGATGGGATTGGTACCCGTAAAGCAAGTTCGATTTATTATCACATGGAGTGTGTCTATCTTTCCATTTTTCGCAATATTTTCCTCACTGCAAATCGCTCCTATGCTAATATAATCAAGGGTACAACGCGATAACCACTCTTCGGGCGTTACATACGCATACAAGGGTTGTTCGTTTGAGATATTAGATGTAGGAAGTGGGTATGCGGACTTAAGTTCTTCCAAGGAAAATATTTTATCGATGTCCATAATGGTGATTTCCTTCCTAGTATTTAATCGGCCTTTCCATAATCCGAACTCATCCGTACGAATAGTCTTGATTTTATTCCCTTCAGTGACCCGAAAATAATGATTAGAAAACCCCTCATTCTTTCCATTCATTTCGGTTGAATCTGGCAATTTTCCTCCACAGTAAGGCCAATGGTTCGTTACCTGAATCGTAATGGTGGATTTGCAAGAAACCATCAGGAATAAAAAACCACATAAATACAGGATGCCTTTCATAGAACCTTTGGATATAATTTATTTTCCAACCAATAAGCTTGCCATTCGTCGTGCATCCAAATCGGTAGCAATATAATCTTCTAATGAGGGTTTTGAAACATGCGATACCGTATTCATTACGTGTTCATTTATACGAGCGATATCTAAAAATGCAATGCGTTCTTCTAAAAAAGCACTAACCGCAATTTCATTTGCTGCATTCAGCGCACAAGGTACAGTACCATCACGATCCATAGCCTGATAGGCTAAGTCTAAATTTTTAAAGGTTATCCGGTCTGGTGTTTCGAAGGTAAGGTTTTGATAGTCCATAAAATTGAATCGTGGGTAATTCGTTTTCAATCGGTATGGAAACGTAAGGGCATATTGAATGGGCAATTTCATATCCGGCAAGCCCATTTGGGCTTTCATGCTTCCGTCTTCAAATTGTACTAACGAATGCACGATGCTTTGCGGATGAACAACTACGTCGATTTGTTCTGCTGTTAGGTTAAATAACCACTTCGCCTCAATTACTTCCAGGCCTTTGTTCATCATCGTGGCAGAGTCTATGGTGATTTTGGCACCCATACTCCAATTGGGGTGTTTTAATGCTTGTGCTTTGGTTACTTGAGCGAGTTGTTCCGTGGAATATCCTCTAAACGGACCACCTGAAGCTGTTAAATAAATTTTCTCAATGGGATTCATGAATTCTCCAGGTAGGCATTGGAAAATGGCTGAATGTTCAGAATCTACCGGATAGATATTAACGCCATACGATTTGGCCATGGCCGTAATTAATTGCCCGGCGACCACTAAGGTTTCTTTATTGGCGAGTGCTATATCTTTTTTTGCTTCAATCGCTGCAATGGTCGGTTTAAGACCTGCATAGCCCACCAAGGCGGTTAATACCACATCTACATCGGTGGATTGAACCACCTGACACAAGGCATCAGCGCCACAATATACATGTATGTCTTCGTTCCAAAGCGCTTCTTTTACCTTGTTATACTGGGTTTCATCTCCAATCACCACCATGTTGGGATTAAACTTGAGGGCCTGTTTAATTAACAAATCCACATTGTTGCCGGCAGTAATCACTTGTAAATCAAATAATTCCGGATATGATTCTATCACTTCAAGGGCTTGGGTTCCGATGGATCCGGTAGATCCTAAAATCGCTACGCCGCGTTTTTTATTTTCTTCTTCCATTTTATTGTTTTGTTCCACGCGCATCAAATGAATTTCCTCCACCTAAACCATGATATCCACCCGTAAGATGAAAATGATTCTTATCATTGAATCCACCATTGACTTGATAATGCCAATCATTACTTTCGTAATGAAGTGTACCGTCATTTTCTAAGAGATAGGATGTTGAGCCATTTGGACTTACAAAATCGACATAGTACCTTTCCTTTGATCGTTTTACATTTATTGTATATGTTACCGTATCTTCTTGATAATTGCTTCCCACATAACTGGTGTTGTACGAAACCACATTATAGGTTCCTATATACTTCGAACGATAATCATGTAGCGGTTTGTTGCATGACACAATAATCCCAATCAAAGCAATAAAAAGAAGTGCGTTTTTCATAATTAATGAGCTTCTAACCAATTCGATGCAATTTCCATCTCAACTTCCATCGGTACAACCAAATCTACGGCTTTTTCCATGGCTTCTTTCACTAAAGTTTTCATTTCCTCTTGTTCCGTCACATGCACATCAAACAGCAGTTCATCGTGCACCTGTAAAATCATTTTTGATTTCAAGTCTTTTGTAGCCAAGGCCTTGTCAACCGCGATCATTGCCATTTTAATAATATCAGCGGCAGAACCTTGGATCGGCGCATTGATCGCATTTCGCTCGGCATATCCCCGTACCATTGCATTGGCTGAATGAATATCTGGTAAGTAGCGACGGCGTTTCATAATGGTTTCTACATAACTGTTTTCTCGCGCAAAGGCAATGACATGGTCCATATATGATTTAATGGTTCCAAACTGCTCAAAGTAGGCATCAATGATTCCCTTGGCTTCAGTTCTGGAGATTCCAAGATTTTGAGCCAATCCAAAAGCCGATTGTCCGTATATGATACCAAAGTTCACTGCTTTCGCGGCGCTACGCTGTTCCCGTGTAACCGATTCAATCGGGATCTTATAAACGGTTGCTGCCGTGGCGGCATGTATGTCTTGTCCTTCTTTGAATGCTTTAATCATGGAAGGGTCTTCGCTGAGTGCCGCAATAATGCGCAATTCAATTTGCGAATAGTCAACGGACATGATTTGATATTCGGGGCTTCGAGGCACAAAGGCGCGTCTGATTTCTCTTCCCTTGGCCGTGCGAATTGGAATATTTTGCAGGTTGGGGTTATTTGAGCTTAAACGTCCTGTAGCCGTTACGGTTTGCATGAAGCTCGTATGAATTCTTCCGTCGCTGGGACTACATAATTCAGGCAGGGGATCAACATAGGTACTTTTTAATTTTCTAAGCTGACGATATTCAAGAATTTTGGAAACTATCGGGTGATCTTGTTCGTGTTTTTGCAATACATCTTCTGATGTGGCATATTGTCCCGTCTTCGTTTTTTTTGCCTTAGCAGATATTTTTAAGTGGTCAAACAACACTTCGCCAAGCTGTTTGGGTGAATCCGGATTAAAGGGAACTCCAGCCATTTCTATAATCTCTTCGTGCAATTTAACTAAGGTTTCTTCTAATTCGATTGAATAGGCCTTTAATGCGTGAACATCAATAGCAATTCCTTCTTCCTCCATGCTACCAAGTACTCGAACCAAGGGCATTTCCATGTCATAGAACAAGTGCTTTAGATGCGGTTTTTCAACCTCAGGGGCCAGAATCTCTTTTAATTGAAAGGTAATATCTGCATCTTCACAGGCATATTGATAGATTTCTTCAGGTGATAGATCACCCATATTTCCCTGTCCCTTACCTTTTTTACCAATAAGTGTTTCAATAGAAATCGGATGATACCCCAAATAAACTTGTGCCATAAAGTCCATTCCTTGCTTCGCCTCAGGATTAATCAAATATTGAGCAATCATAGTATCAAACAAAGGCCCTTGTATTTCAATGTCATAGCGATGCAATACCTGAAGGTCATATTTCACATTATGTCCAATTTTTTCAATCGCTTTATGTTCGAAGAGGGGTTTGAACTCAGTAACAATGTCCTTGGCCTCTTCATAATTTATAGGCGTAGGAACATAAAAAGCTTCTTTTGCTTTGTACGAAAATGAGAAGCCAACAAGGTCTGCGCGCAAGGAGTCAATGCCTGTAGTTTCCGTATCAAAACAAATACTGGATTGTTCTAGTAATAATTCAAGTAATTCTGCGCGTTCTTGAGGAGTCTGGATTAAGTGATAAGAAGGTTTTTCACTCTCTATGGTTTTGTACTCCGTCGCATCATCATTTCCAATGGGTTGAGTTAGTTCCGAAGCATCGAATAATCCCAATTGTTCTCTATTGTTCACCTTTGGAGAGCTTACAGCAGATGGTGTATATACAAGTTCTTCTCCCAGTACTTTTTTAAGAAGATTTCTAAATTCTAACGCGGTAAATAATTCCCGAATGGCATCTGCATTTGGTTCGCAAATGGTCAAGTGCTCCTCATCAAAGGGAACGGTTAAATCGATTAGAATGGTCGCTAACATTTTTGAAACGCGACCTTGGTCTGCGTATTGAATTACATTTTCTTGTTGTTTCCCTTTTAATTCATGGGCATGCTCAATCAAGTTTTCAACGCTGCCGTACTTAGCGATTAATAACTTTGCGGTTTTTTCCCCAATTCCAGGAATCCCGGGAATGTTATCTGAAGCATCTCCCCATAACCCTAGAATATCAATCACTTGAAGGGGATGTTCCACCTCAAATTTTTCGCATACCTCTTTTACCCCAAGAATCTCCGGGGGATTTCCTCCACGGCCAGGTTTGTATATGAACGATGTTTCGCTCACCAACTGCCCATAATCCTTGTCTGGAGTCATCATATACGTAGTATACCCGCGCTGTTCAGCAAGCTTTGCCATAGAACCGATGACATCATCTGCTTCGTGCCCCGCAATTTCAATCATTGGTACATTGAATGCACGCACGATATCTTTTATGGGTTCTATCATTGAGCGGATATCTTCCGGCATTTCTTCGCGGTGCGCCTTATAGGCTTCGAATTCTGTTTGACGGTGTTCGCTTCCTCCCGGAGGGTCAAAAACTACTGCGAGATGTGTTGGTTTTTCTGTTTTAATTACATCAATTAATACGTTGGTGAATCCGAACGCTGCACTCGTATTTTGTCCTTTTGAGTTAACCCTTGGGTTTTTAGCAAATGCAAAATAGGCCCGATAAATTAAGGCGTATGCATCAAGCAGGAATAATTTCTTTGGGGTGTCTTTTGATAGCAAAATTTATAAATTACTGAGTTCAACAAAATGCTTATAGAAATAAGGTATGGTTTTAATCCCCATTCGATAATTGAATAACCCAAAGTGCTCATTCGGTGAATGAATCGCGTCGCTATCTAACCCAAAGCCCATTAAGATTGTTTTCAACCCTAATTCCTGCTCAAACATCGCAATAATTGGAATACTTCCGCCACTGCGAACAGGAATTGCTTCCTTACCAAAGGTTTCTTTGTATGCCAATGCGGCTGCTCGATACCCAATGGAATCCAGGGGGGTCACAGCGGCTTGTCCACCATGATGAGGGGTGACCTTTACGGTAACACCGGTGGGAGCGATACGCTCGAAATGGGTTTGAAATAGCTGTGTAATTTCCTCAGGAGATTGATTAGGCACCAAACGCATAGAGATTTTAGCAAAGGCTTGGGAAGCAATAACAGTTTTCGCTCCCTCACCAATATACCCTCCCCAAATACCATTTACATCTAATGTTGGACGGATAGAACCTCGTTCTGGCGTAGTATATCCTTTTTCTCCATAGGTATCTGGAAGATTCAGCGTTTTTTTGTAGGCTTCTTCCGAAAACGGAGCCTGTGCCATGGCGTCTCGGTCGGCTCTTGAAATCTCCACTACGCTTTCGTAAAATCCTTCTACCGTTATTTTTCCGTTTTCATCATGCAGCGAAGCAATCATCTCACACAAGGCATTGATCGGGTTTTTTACACAGCCACCATATAGTCCCGAGTGTAAATCTCTGTTTGGCCCGGTAACTTCCACCTCTACGTAACTTAATCCACGGAGACCGGTGGTAACAGAAGGTACATCGTTCGCAATCATTCCGGTATCCGATACAAGAATCACATCCGCTTTTAGTTTATCCTTATTTTCTTTAACAAAGTATCCTAAATGCTCGCTTCCAATTTCTTCTTCTCCTTCAATCATGAATTTCACATTGCACGGAAGTTCGCCGCTTGAAAGCATCGCCTCCACGGCTTTTACGTGCATATAAAATTGTCCTTTATCGTCACATGCACCGCGAGCAAAAATTGCGCCCTCTGGGTGAATTTCTGTTGTTTTAATTACGGGTTCAAATGCCGGACTGTGCCATAATTCAATGGGATCCGCTGGTTGAACATCGTAATGTCCATAAACCAAAACGGTCGGTAAGGAAGGGTTAATAATTTTTTGTCCGAAGACAATCGGATGTCCATTCGTGGGAATTACCTCAACATCGTCCACCCCAATTTTTATTAAATGGGCTGCAACTTCGTTGGCACAGGCTAAAACACTTGTTGAATAGGCAGGGTCCGCAGAGATTGATGGTATACGAAGTAAGGCAATTAGTTCATCCGTAAATCGCCCTAAATGTTGGTCAATATAAGTAGTTGTTTTTGTCATATCGCGTATTAAAAATGGTTCAACGAAGATACAACTTTCGAAGTGTTTCTTATCAAAACACCCCTCCCAATCAACTGTTTCATGTAAAACTTATCAATATTTCATACCTTTAACCACGTTAAACACAGATGAAGGTAGTTGTAATTGGTGCTGGACTTTTTGGCTGTTGCTCGGCTATAGAATTAGCGAGAGCAGGCTTTCACGTAGTATTGCTGGATCGAGAAGATGATATTATGCAAAAAGCATCGCGGGTCAACCATAACCGCATCCATTTAGGATACCATTATCTTAGGAGTGTTGAAACTGCGGAACAAAGTATTGAAGGGCTACTTTCTTTTTTGTTTAATTATGGTAAGGCGGTAGAAAATCAATTCCCGAATTATTACGCGATTGCTAAAGAGGGAAGTAAAACCACGCCCGAAGAGTTTCTCGCATTTTGTAATAAGGTTGGGATCGGATATGATTTCGAGTATCCAACAGACACCTTTTTGAACCGAAACGCATTGGCGGCAAGTTTTAAAGTCCCAGAGCCTGTGTTTGATTACGAGATTTTAAAGCAAGAGGTTGGAAAGAGCCTTGTGAATTCAGGGGTTGACATTCGCTTGAACCAAGAAGTTCAGGGGATAACTAAAAAACCTGGAGGAGAATATGAACTAATTGTAAATCAGCGGGTAGAACATTTCGATGTGGTTATTAATGCCACCTATTCAGATTTCAATGAAATCAATCACGCGTTAGGGGTTCCGTTAAAGCCACTTTTATTTGAAAAAGTTATCATCCCTGAATTTGAATTTAAACATAATCCTTTTGGACTGACGATTATGGATGGTCCATTCTGCTCGGTAATGCCAAAAGGAAAACAAACGGATAAGTTTTTATTGTATCATGTTACCCACTCTGTAGAACAAGGAGTTCTTTCCGAATTACACCCGAATTTTAATCCAGATAATCCCTCACAAGAGGCGCTGATATACGACCAGGCTGCACACTATATGCCCTTTTTAGCAGAGGTTAAGCGTACGAATCAATTCAAAACGATCCGTGTAGTGCATAAGAATTCAGACGATGCTAGGTTAACAGAATTATATATGTATGAGCAATTTGAGAATTATTTTGCCATTCTCTCAGGGAAAATATCAACGTGCATCCAGGTAGCCCTAGAGATTAAACATACCTTGCAACAGAAAAAAACAGAAAAAAGATTTAGAATATAATGGAACAATTGAAATTGCATTTAGGATGTGGTCCGAACGTCAAGGAAGGTTACGTGAACATAGATGGATATGTAACAGGAGAAGGAGTAGTAAATATGGATATCTTAAATTTAGGTTATCCTGATAACAGTGCGGATGAGATTCTGGCGGAGCATTTATTTGAGCATCTTCCCTTTAAAGACGAGGAACAATTATTCAAAGAATGCTACCGAGTACTTAAGCCGGGTGGCGTATTGATTGTAGAAACTCCAGATATGGAGTGGCTTTGTACAGCCTTCCTGCAAGCGAATGATGAATTTACGAACTTTTATCAAGCCGGAGCAATTGATCATTATTTCGGTCATGGTAAATCCTATGAACATCGATGGGGAATGATCACAACGCACTTTTTTGGAAACCAAAACGGGGAAGGGCAATTTCATAAAAACGGCTACACAAAGCAGAAGTTTATTGACATTGCACACCTGGTGGGATTCTCTTCATGTGAGGTATTGAAATTGGTCAATAAAGGCGCGGGAGCAATTCGTGCACGAATCATCAAATAATGAAAGTTCTTGTCATTGGAGGAAATAGCTTTATTGCTAAGGGGATAGAATCTTATCTTTCAACAAAAGGAATAGCATTATTGCGGGTTGATCGCTCCGTGTTAGATATAACGGATGAGGTTCAGATTGAACAATTTTGTAATAATCCCCTTTTATCCACCTATGACGCCATCATATTCGCTCAAGGAATTAATCCCTCATTGAGTGCAAAAGAAACGACTGCCGAACACCTTTTAGCAATGCTCAAGGTAAACATCATGGGCCCTGTATTATTATTAAAACATTTGTTTCCACGAATGAATCCGCAGGGCAATGTCATTTTTTTTAGTTCAGTTGCTGCTGAAAAAGGCAGTTATGATCCTGGATATGCGGCATCGAAAGCGGCTATTCAAGGCATGATTAACAGCTTTGCGAATGAGTTTCAGACCATGAGGTTCAATGCTATTGCACTTGGACTCGTTGAAAATTCTCCGGTATTTAATCAAATGACCCCTGATTTTTTACAGAAGCATCGCGACCGAATGCACCAAGGCACCCTCGTTCAATTGGAACATATTGCAGCCGTTGTCAACTTGCTATTGACTAATGAAAACCTTAATCGAAGCATTATTCCTTTAACTTCTGGATTTCGTTAAATGAATCTTTCCATTGTCATTCCCTCAAGAAATCGACCGAGCTACTTGGCCAGAGCAATCGCTTATTATGCGCAATTTGATGCAATTCAGCTCCTTGTTTGTGATAGCTCTGAGCAGCCCTTTACGGGTGAAATCCCGAAGCACGTAAGCTACCACCATTTTCCTGAGGCGGCCTTTGTGGAGAAAATACAGTCAATTCTCCCTTCCCTCGCAAAAGATTATGTTGTTTTAAGTGCTGATGACGATTTTTTGCTGGAACATGCATTAAATAAATCGATTGATTTTTTATCGGCTAACCCAACATACAGCAGCGTTCAAGGAAATTATATTGCGTATTATAACCTAGGAAAGAGCTTGTATTATTTACCTTTATATACCCAGCGAATTGGAAAATCTATCGATTTTGAAGCACCACTGGATCGCATCGCTTCTTACTGGGGTTCAGGAATACAACTCTTTTATTCCGTGTATCAAAAAGAAGATTTTTGTAAGGTTTTTCAAACGGCAGACCGCAGCATTCGAAGTTTAAATCTATTGGAATATCACATAGGTTTAACGGCTTTATTACTCGGAAAAAACAAATACCTGCCCGTGTTTTATAGCGTCCGAGAGCTAATTAGTAATTCTGCAGGTACCAATATAGGACTTGATGTATTGGTCTCAGATCCTAATCAATCGATTCAATATCAGGCGTTCATTGCAGGGGTTTCCAAGGTTTTTAGTGAGGTTCAACCAATGATCAATGACCACGAAGTGATTATAAGACAACAGATTTCTAACTATTTAGCGTCTGAAAACGCTAAAGATTTTTTTAGTGTTCGGGACCGAAATAGACGGATAAAGCGACTTATGCCTTCCGCGGTACGAAAGTTAATTTATCATGCGTGGCTTTCGTTTAATCGAAAAAAAAACGCGCAAAACAACCTGCGGATATCTTCATTATATACTGGCTTTCCTTTCGGTAATGCCTTAGATGAGTCAAGGCTCAAACAGATTGAATCACGCATCCTAAATCAGAAATAGAAAATGTACCGTATCTTTGCTTATAGTGCAACTTTAATTGCTCGATATAGGTCATACAAAAAACTTAAAAATATGTTCCGTCTTCATAAATTATTTTTGACACTGGTACTGTTGCCGTTTTTGACGTTTGCTCAACCCATTGCTGTTTCCCCAACGCAAACGCCTCAGCAATTAGTAAACAATGTGTTGTTGGGAGCAGGTGTCGTTGCCTCTAACATCACAATTAATGGTGTCCCGGGCTTAGCATCAACTCCTTTTGGTAATATCGGATACTTCACGAATACCAATGCAACCTTTCCTATGGCAAGTGGTATTGTATTAACAACGGGAGATGCCATAGGCGCGGTGGGCCCAAACATGGGCGGAAGTACAACAAATCCAGGAACTTCACAATCCGTTGCCGGTGATCCAGAGCTTAATTCTATTGCGAATGGAAATGTAACGAATGGGGTAGTACTTGAATTCGATTTTATTCCCGCCGGAGATACCCTTATTTTTAATTACATGTTTGGTTCCGATGAATACACGGAATTTTCTCCTTCAAACTTTAACGATGCCTTTGGTATCTTTTTGTGGGGACCTGGAATTTCAGGTCCCTATCCACTTGCAGGTTATCCAAACGGTGGTGACAATATTGCTGTAATCCCGGGAGGAACACCCGTAACCATTAATAATGTGAATTGGGTCACAAATACACCATATTATGTGTATAATGAATTCCCTCAAGACACATACGGGGATGCCATTGAATATGATGGTACGACCGTGAAATTAACCGCGAGCGCAAGTGTGCAATGCAATGAAACCTATCACATCAAGTTTGCTATCGCTAATGTCTTTGACCAGGCGTACGATTCTGGGGTATTCTTGGAAGCAGGGTCATTTTCTTCTGCGGCCGTTAGTGTTGCTGTTGCTACTGTTTCAGGAGATACAACCATTGTTGAAGGATGTACCTATGCAGACTTTATTTTTACTCGACCGGAAGGACAATCCAATGATACCTTGATTATTAATTACACGGTAACCGGATCAGCCATTGAAGGGGTTGACTATAATAACATGGTTAATCCCATTGTGTTTTTACCAGGACAAGACACCGTTATTTTAAATTTAACGCCTATTCAGGATGCTTTAATTGAAGGGTTTGAGTCTGTTACAATTTCAGTTTCAATAGTTAATCCATGTGGAGATACACTTACCTCTGAGGGAACTATTTATATTGGTGATGGTCCAATTCTTAATATTACAGAAACCGACCCATTAGTTCAATGTTATCCAGACAGTGTCTTATTAACCGCATCTGCGTTTGGAGGTTATGCACCTTATGACTTTACATGGACTGCCTTGGGCGGAACGGTTCTTTCTACGAATGACTCATTAACGATAAATGTTACTCAAAATGGGGTTGTTCAATTCTTGATTACGGCGGTTGACCAATGTAATTTCTCCCAAACCGATACAGCAACAGTGATTGTAAATCAAACGATTGCAATTGATGCGATAAATATGACCGAAGCAACGTGCATACCAACAGGGACTTTATCTGCGGTAGTTTCTGGGACGACAGGTAATGTGAATTATTCGTGGTCTAATGGTCAACAAGGACAAGCAATTCAAAATCTAAGTGGTGGTTGGTATTCGTTGACGATTACTGATCAGGTTTGTTCTGCTATCGATAGCGTGTTTGTAGGGACCATTGCATCCCCTGTTGCGGATTTCACCGCAACCCCTGCCGGAGGATGTTCCCCGTTAAATGTTGTATTTGTAAATAATAGCACGAATGGAAATGGATATGCATGGAATTTTGGCAATGGACAAACTGCAGTAGTTCAAACTACCGATCCACAAAGTGCTCAATATGTAACTCAAACTCCAGCAGATTATACAGTAACCTTAGTGGTTTCTCAAGGGCTTAATTGTGTTGATTCAATGTCAATTACCATCCCTGTGGATGTATGTGATTGTACCGACCCAGAGGCACTAAACTATAACGGTACAGCTAATGTGAATGTACCTTCGAATTGTATCTATCCGTATCCAGAAGTTGAAGCACCAAACGTTTTCACCCCTGACGGGGATTTAACCAATGACGAGTTTATCTTACAATACAAGAATGTCGTTTCGATTGAATTGATAATTTTCAACCGTTGGGGAACAATTATGTACAGCGGTTCCAGTACTGATTTAACTCAGTCACAACCCTCATGGGATGGAACTTCAAATGGAAATGAAGCTAGCGAGGGCATATATACTTATACGTACAAGGCTACTGGGGTTTCTGGAGGTGACGTTTCTGGTCATGGATTCTTCCATCTGATACGATGACCCTAGAAATAGGCCGATGGGGCGAAGACATAGCAAAAGAACATTTGCTTAAATCGGGGTATGAAATCCTGGAGGCGAATTATCGATTTAAAAAAGCAGAAATCGATTTAATTGCAAGAAAAGGGAATCTGATTGTAGCCGTGGAAGTAAAAACTCGCACTGGAATCATGGTCGGCACCCCGTTCCATGCGATTTCTCGAGAGAAACAACGGAATTTATTACTCGGAATTAATCAATACGTTCAGAAATTTAACGAACCCGTTGAGGTCAGAATGGATGCTGTAAGCATTATTAAACAGGGAGAAACTATAACAATAGCCCATTTAGAAGATGCGTTCCCAGCATTTTAACTCCTTGAATTATTGACGTACATTTGCAGAAACTGCTCGTGATGAACACAAATAAAAAATCTTCTCCAAAATCGGGGAAATCAACGAAGCCTGAAGCCACCAAATCGGTAAAGCAAGGTAAATCAAGTAAACAGCTTAGCGGAAAAACTAAAAATGTTGCTAAATCAACCAAATTAATCGGCGAAAAGTCAGTTACGGCGCGGGATAAACGCAAGTATATTGACTTTAAAATTAAAGTTAAGAAAGGTGATCCACTTCCGAATTTTAATGAAAATGAGATCCGACTAAACAAATATCTATCAAATGCCGGGGTATGTTCTCGCAGAGAGGCTGATGTACTAATTCAAACTGGCGTAGTAACAGTAAACGGCGTTATTATTACAGAAATGGGGCATAAAATTGCTCCTACTGATGTCGTCCAATACGACGGTGAAACGATCAATGCTGAAAAAAAGCGCTATGTTTTACTGAATAAACCTAAAGGATTTATTACAACAATGGATGACCCTCAAGGTAGAAAAACCGTAATGTCCTTGGTTAAATCAGCGTGTCGAGAACGCGTATATCCTGTGGGGAGGTTAGACCGTGAAACCACTGGATTATTGTTATTTACTAATGATGGTGATATTGCAAAAAAACTAACGCACCCTAGGTATCAAGCCCGAAAAATATATCATGCGGAATTAAACAAAGCATTTAAGTCAGAAGACTTTGAGCGATTACTGCGAGGGGTAGATTTAGAAGATGGGAAATCCAGGGCAGACCAAGCCTCCTATGTAGATGGCGGAAATTCTCGTGAAGTAGGTATAGAAATTCATTCGGGTAAGAACCGAGTCGTTCGTAGAATGTTCGAAGCTTTGGGCTATGTAGTAGTTAAATTAGATCGAGTAGTTTATGCGGGCTTAACTAAAAAGGATTTACCTAGAGGTATGTTTAGACATCTAACGGATGATGAGGTGAGCTACTTAAAAATGACTAAAAATGTGTAAGCGGATTTATTTTGTTGTCAGTTTGTTTTTGTTCTGCTTACTTCTTGGGGCTTGTTCATCCAATGAAGTAGCAAGTAAACATCCATATGCAAATTATTTTTATCCCATATTAGATGAACCAAAGGTCTATGTGTACCGTGATATTATTGGGGGACTTGAGGAACAATTCCATAGAGTTTATTCCGTAAAAGACCAGCTTGGTCATCATGTGGTGGTAGAACGTTATGCGTCGGATGGACGTATACTGGAAGCATTGAACTTTAACGTGGATTCACTGAATATACAAGACCATATGGTGGTTAATCGGAATCAGAAGAAAACAAAAGCATTCGTTTACAAGACAAGCTATTTCCCATGGAATAAAACGAAACAAACGTGGTTTTCAACAAAGTTTGAAGGAGTATTGGATTCAACATTAATCTTACAAGAGCTGAAACGTAACATTCTATCAGAGAATGTATTTATTGATGTGATGGGAGAACAAACAAAGGCCGTTAAATATAAAGATTACACCAAGTTCACATTAATAAATCCGTTTACAAAAACCGAGAAAGTCATGGGATTACCCTCATATACATATTATGCGGATGGTGTTGGCTTGGTTGAATGGAAAAGCAATGGAAATAAAGTACACTTTAAGTTAGAACAGATTATGGATCAAGCCGATTGGTTAAAATTTATCAGACCTTGAAGTGCCTTGTGATTGTATTCTTGATTATCTGTGGCGCATTACAGGCACAAAACAGCTTGTTTAATTCGGCGTACAAAGGTAATTTGTCGTTGGAAGCGGGCATGTCAAGCAATCAATATGCTAAATCTTCCTTATCTATGATGGGAAATGAGTTTTCTTTTACCTTGAATGACGCAACATTTAACCAACCCTATGATGGAATACCAATTCCAAACATGAGGGATTTTTTATCAAATCAATATCGGATTGCCATCGGTTATACGATTAAACGTGGAGTTCAACTTCAATTGAATTTAGATAATTTTCAATATCAATTAGGGAATCAACGTTTGAATATTGATGGGTATGTGACCCCTGGATTTGATGTAATCGGTGGACTTACAGGCACCTTTAATTCAACGTCTGTAGAAATGGATACTATAGGATTTAGATTTTCTTCAAACAGCACAAAATTGATTTCGATGAATTTGAATCTTTTACAAAATCTGTATCGAACAAAGTCGCGAATGTTTGTGTTAAATGCGGTTTATGGTATAGGTTTGGGCGCCCTGCACACCACATCGTTAGTTAACTTTGGCTCAGCATATCAAAACGAACGCTTACGCATGTCTGGGTTTGCAGCAATCGCCCAAGGGGGAATTCGTGTGGAATTTTTACGACACTTTTATATATTACCAAAGTTGAGTGCAGGTATTCTAGCACAAAATAATATAGGCTTGGATGTATCTGACGCTTCCCAAAAAGCATCTCATACCTTATGGGTTGGTCAAATGAGTCTTAATGTGGGCACTGTATTTTTTCTTGGCAAACAAAAGAATTGTGATTGTCCACACTTCTAATTTTGTTTCCCGCCAGCCCTAAAGTCTATTTTATAGTAGAAAATTGGTAAAAAACCAAGTTGATTTTTTTGCGTAACGGGTTGATACGATGGATCACTAATAACCGCTGGATCTAAGGATGGGGCATACGCCAAACTCAAGATATTTCTGGTACCTAAAATATTTACCAAATCCAATCCGATTTCATGCGTCATTGCTTTCGCATTCATTCGCCAAGAGATTTTTAAATCCATTCGGAAATAGTCTTTAAATTGAAGTTCATTAAACATCGAATCTTGATAGATTAAATCCTTTTCTTGATTTGTTTTAACTAAGTCTACCAATCCATAACGTTTCCCACCTGCCGTAGTAACCTTTGCACCGATTCCTAGGATGTTTCGTTTTCCGATATTAAATTCCTTTCCAGCAAGGAAATTAGCTACATACGCACCGTTATACGAGGTGTTTCTAAGTATGCCATCACTTCCTGTATACTTCGAGTCGTACAAGGTTCCTGAGAACAAGAAAAAGAAACTTTTATCAAAGTACTTTTGAACCGTTAATTCCAATCCGTAATTGTACCCGGTACCACTGTTTTGTAAGGAATCAGCAAAAATTCTAGTAAAGCCACTTCCCATGTTAATCATAGAGAAAGCACTTGGCGCAATAGTAACAGGGATGTTATATAAATATTGATAGTAGGCCTCCGTTCGGATGCTAAATCCTTTATTAAAGAACTTTTCGTATCCGACTCCAGAATGAATACTCTTAGTGAAGTCCATTCCTTTGTTAAAGAAATTACCAACTCCTTTACGATTGTCAACATAGGTATACAATGGCTGTATCTGACTATGCATCCCTCCACCAGCAAATACAGATTGGTTTCCATAGAATTTATGTTTAAATCCAAGACGAAGTTCCGCTGGACTTAAGCTGTTGCTCATAGAAAAGTACTGGCTATGAATACCAGCGGTGAAGTCTGTATTGTCGGACATTCGCCATTTCCATTGTAAAAAGGGTTGAATGAGCACGCATGAACCTTCATAATCCCAACGGGTGAAATATTGGTTTGGAACGTTATAGTCGATTAACGCAGAATCATGCATGTTCATCAAGAAAAAATCTGCATTGTACCCGAATTTGATCAGGTGTTGTTTGTTGATTTTATGATTGACGGCAGTATAGCTAGAAATTTTATTAGTAGTAAAGGTGTAAGCCATTAAGGGATAAATCGCATTGATTTGTATGCTTGTATCTCCTCCTAAGGTGTTAAGGCTTCGCTGCAAATAGTCATGATTTGCATGCTGAATTTCTTGAGATAAGGCAAGGGTACTACGTACAAATGTTTTTTCATTGATTGCCTTTTTGTATGTTAACCCTGTTACACCCATGGATGTTCCAAAATATTGGTCGCGATCTCCTTCCCCATATAGATCGGTTGTATATTCAGTTTTTTCCGAGATCATAATTGCGATATTACTTTTTCCACCCATGCCCCAAAAAGATAAATTTCCTCCTTTTCGGAGTTTAAAATTGAATTTGAACGCTAAATCACCGTAGGTTGGTATCGCATCGGTTCCTAATTGAATCCCGAGTGATTTGAATAACGAAAGCGTGGAGTATCTACCCATCATTAGAAAAGAAGCAGATCCTTTTTTGTTGAGCGGGCCTTCCGCTAAAAACTCAGTTCCAAGAAACCCAAATTGCCCGGTGAATTCATGCCGTTGATCATTTCCACTTCTAAGTTTTAAATCAAAAACACCAGAAACACTGTTGCCGTATTCCGCAGGAAAAGCACTCATTAAAAAGTCTGAATTCCCTAGAATTTTATTATTCAAAACAGATACTGGACCCCCAGAACTTCCTGCAATGGCAAAGTGATTCGGATTTGGGATGTCAATCCCTTCCACGCGCCAAACCACTCCCAATGGACTATTTCCACGAATAATTATATCATTTCTAGAGTCATCCGCTCCTTGCACCCCAGCAAAATTCGATGCCATCCGTGCAGGATCCATCCGAGAACCAGGGTATCGGTTGGTTTCTTCAACAGAAAATTGTTGTGCAGAAATCACGGCTAATTCATTGATTATTTCTCCTTTTTTACGGCCCGTTACTACCACTTCTTCTTTGTTCGTAACCAATTCTTGAAGGCTAATAGACAGAATTAATTCCTTTCCTGAGGAGATCTCTATGGTTTGGGTCTTGGGCTCATATTGCGCACATTTCGTAATTAAGCCATATTTTCCAACCGGCACGTTAGCAATTTTAAATACACCCTCGCCGTCGGTTACCGCTCGATAATTAACCCCATTGGAATCCTTTAAATCAATTTCAATCTTAGCTCCGGCAAGTGGAAAACTTGTTTCGGAATCCATTACTTTTCCGCGAACATTTTGTGTTTGTGCAGTAATTAATACACTGAATAAGAGCGTAAAAACGGATAAAATTACTTTCATGAATTTAGGTTTATTTGCGAATATAGCAGAATTCCTTAAATGAAAGTCAAAAGTTAAATAGCTGTTAAATTGCTAATATTGCAAGCATTAAGTTGATATTTGTATAAATCATTTTTAACGTTCGCAATATGAAGTCCATTTTCTTGTCAATCGCTTTAACAGTCAGCACATTTATTACCTGGTCTCAAACCACAAGTACTTTAACTTGGTATACAGATATTTCATTAGCCTCTCAGGCTGCAACCACAGAAAACAAACCGATGTTGTTATTTTTTACAGGTAGCGATTGGTGCGGGTGGTGCCATCGTTTGCAACGTGAAGTGTTTAATACGACGCAATTTACTACTTGGGCATCAACAGATGTTATTTTAGTAGAATTGGATTTCCCTAGAAATAAAGTGTTGCCTCAAAACATAATGGAGCAAAATCAATTGTTACAGCAACAATTTGCGGTACAAGGGTATCCTACCGTATGGTTTGTAAACGTCACCAAAATTGAAGATAAATTTAACTTAGCGCCATTAAACTCTACTGGATATTTACAAGGTGGACCAGACGTTTGGATCACCAATGCAAAATCTATAATTAACGGGGGAAAATAGCTTAGAAAATATGCAGTAGACTTCCATGGTCTAGTGCCTTACCCGTGGTAGATTTGGTAGCAAGCATTCCGGTTCTGAATGTTCGATTCTGAAAATATATTTCTGCTGTTTCTTTCAAGGTAAGCGGAGTGATTTTAGCGGAATAGGTAGAAACAATTAATTGCCCTTTAGGGGTTAAGAGTTGAGCGGCAAGACTCATTAATATATCAATATGATTTTCAAGCTGCCATTTTTTGCCTTTTGTTCCAATTCCCCAAGCCGGTGGATCCATTTGAATTAACTCATATTGGTGTTTCCGTTTGATTTCTCGTTCCATAAACAGGACAACATCTTCAAGTACTAATTTACACCCATCGAATTTATTTAATCGAGCATTTTCTTTAGTCCATGTCATGGCAGATTTTGATGAATCTACGTGGAAAACACTCGCTTGATTAGCAAGCGCCATCATACTTGACGCTCCAGTATATCCGAATAAATTCAAAAAGGAATCTTCTGATGTAATAAATTCTTTAATTGCTTTCCAGTTGAGGTTTTGTTCTGGAAACACACCCGTATGTTTGGTGTTTTTTAAAAAGACGCTAAGTCGAACCCCTTCAAATGTGATGTCCCAAGTGAGCGGTAGATTTCCCGGATTTATCCATGTGCCAAAGACTCCCTTTTCTTCTTTAAAGATAAAGTTTGCCTTGCGATCCCATTCTTGTTTTGATAGTTGCGGTTGAAAATACGCATTAACGTCTGGTCGTATAGTAACGAATTTACCCCAGCGTTCAAGTTTTAATCCATTTCCGGCATCAATAAGTTCGTAATCTTCCCAATGGGGGGCGTAAATTCTATTTTTCAATGATTACCGCATTTTTGGCATTTTCTTTCTGCCTCCCATCATTTGCGCCATGCGCATTTGATTTTTTGAAGGAACTACTTGCATTTGACCTTGAAGCATTTTGATTTGATCTTTTAACATGCCGTTCTTGTCGTATTTCTTTGCCTCGCTTAATAGGGCACTTGCTTCAGGTCTCCTTCCGGTTTGTGCACAAATTCCAGCTAAATGCATCCGAGCTACCGCATTATCTTCATTGGTACGTAATCCGAGAGATAGTGCTTTTCTTAATAACTGCTCACTTTGAGCGATACCTAGATCTTGGGCATTCATGAGTGCTTTCAAATAGAGTACATAAGCATGTTGGCGGCGTGTCATGTATTGCGGGGCCGTAATGCGATTTATATGTTTTTTAGCTTTCTCTTGGTTTCCTATACGCATCTGATTTAATGCAAGAATTACTTGTTCATTTCTGAAGAACGAGAATATCACTAAGGCTAGTGGAAATACAGAGGTAATTCCCCAGCCCCAATACCCGGTGGCAAATAAAATTATGGTACCACAGAGCAGCGTAAGGGCAATAAAAATTCGAAGAATAAAACCGGTCATAATTTAATCTTTTATGGTCGCAATACATTTTAATTCAATACAGATAGGCGTTGGAAGGGAGTTTATTTCAACGGTTGTTCTACACGGTTGATTTGATGCAAAGTATTCCGCATACAACTTGTTATAGGTATGAAAATCCCGTTTCATGTTCGTTAGAAAAACAGTGACATCTACCAGTTCATCCCAACTTGAGCCAGAAGCCTCTAGAATTAAGCGCACATTATCAAATACACTGCGGCATTGAGCTTCAAAACTAAACTCCAAAAAGTTTCCATTTTTGTCAAGCACTAATCCTGGCACCATGGAGTCTGTTGCATCTGACCCGGCGACGCGAGGTCCAACACCTGAAAGAAACAACAAGTTTCCAACACGTCTTGCATGTGGATAAAGACCTACCGGCTTGGGCGCGTGTTGAGCATTAATTTTCATGTTTTCCTAATTCTTCCACAAATATACACAATCGCGAGGGCCTTTGTTATCTTTTGCCTTCAAAAAAAGTGCGCATCAGCTTGATACAGGTGTCCTCTTCTACGCCACCAATTACAGTTGTAGATGGATGAAATAATGAAGGGTCATGGCGCAGTGCACCGCGTTTTATATCCGGCGCTCCATAGATGATTTTTCCGAGTTGACTCCAATATAAAGCCCCAGCGCACATGGGGCAGGGTTCAAGTGTTACGTATAGCGAACAATCTTTTAGATATTTTGCACCTAGATAATTTGCTGCGGCGGTAATCGCTTGAATTTCTGCGTGCGCTGTAACATCATGAAGCTTTTCTGTAAGGTTACGCCCCCGGCCAATAATTTGGTTTCCGGCAACTACTACCGCGCCAACCGGCACCTCACCTTCAAGCAGCGCTTTTTCTGCCTCAAGAAGTGCTTGACGCATGAAATATGAATCATCAAATGGATTAAGCATAACCAAACTTAAAAAAAATGTTTAGTATTGAATTCAATCGTAGCATGAAAAGCGTTTAAATTTACCCCATGAAGCTTTTTTTATTCTTTTTACTTTTTTCTTTTGCTGGCTTATGTCAAAAGAATGCGTTGTTTGATTTTACAAAAATTCAGCGCGGTCCTTATGTTGGTCTTCAGCAGGGGAGAAATATTGTAGTGGAACTTGGCTTTGAAAAGCGAATTAAGGAGGTTAAATGGAGAAGCCCTAATGCACATGCGTTTAATATCGGGGCCAACTATGATTATAAAGCGGGTGTATTGGGTGCGGATGCAGGGTACTGGTTTCGCCCAAACCGGATAAGCTTTACGTTTGGTGCCCAAGCAGCGGTAAGGTCTGATTTTGACCGTGCCATGATTGGATTTACCCCTACTATTGGATATAAAATCTGGTTGCTTCATGTAAACGCAGGCTTTTATATTTATCCAAAGTCAATCCCTGGAGTTCAAACAAATAACTTGTTTATTCAGCTGCGGTTGGTGTTAACTGAAAAATCAACCTTAAAAAACAATAATAAATGACCCAAGGTTTTTATATAGTAAAACCAGGTGATTCAGCCACGGCTTTTGAATTAAGGCCGGTTCAGCTACCACCGCTTACTACAGGCCAAGTGCTGGTTCGTGTCACCGCATTTGGATTAAACTTTGCCGACGTAATGGCTCGAAGAGGTAAATATCGAGAGGCACCTTCCTTTCCATTTATTCCCGGGTATGATATTGTTGGTATTGTTGAGCAAGTTTTTGATGAGGATCACAAGCATTTGATTGGTAAACGTGTAGCCGGTTTTTGCCGCTTCGGGGGCTATGCAACCGACGTTATAACCAGTTCTGATGCCTTGGTTGAAATTGGGGATATGGATACCGGAGATGCTTTGTCATTGTGCACGCAGGGTGTTACTGCATCGTACATGGCTGATCAAATTTCTGAGGCTCATAACGGGCGATTTGCCTTGGTACATGCAGCGGCAGGGGGAGTTGGTAGTTTATTACTACAATTATTACACCTAAAGGGAATAAAAACCATAGCCAGGGTAAGTTCTAAAGAAAAAGTAGCGGCATTAAACACATTAAGCCCAACACATATTATTGTTTCAGATCAACATACATATGATCAATCCATTCGGAAATTATTAGGAAACGACACGCTTATCGCTTCATTTAATGCAGTGGCTGGTTCCACAGTCCGGAAAGACCTTGGCTTAATTGGAAGTGGAGGCAAATTATTCTTGTTTGGAGGTGCCGGACTATTACAAGGGAAATTCGGTATACTGTCGTTATTGAATTTTGTAAGAAAAACGGGCTTTTATTCTCCGATTCCATTTATGATGCAATCGAAAGCAATGATTGGTGTCAATATGTTAAAGATTGCAGACGTGAGCCCAACGGTGCTTTCTTTCCATCTCAACCAATCCTTTAAGTGCTATCAGAATAAATTGTTAAGCCCTTTACCCGCAACAACATTTAATTACAATGAACTTAACCGCGCACATGATTTGTTAGAAAGTGGAAAAAGTACAGGTAAGCTTGTAATCTACTGGGGAGATTTTGCCTGAGCAAAAAATGATTTTAAAAATCGGGTGATTTGCTTTCTAAAAAGGATGAGTAGAATTATGTAAGGGAAGGCCATTAAATATAGAATACCAGAATTGATGTTACTTGCAAACGTTGTATCATCAACGCCCACACCTTGTTCCGCCATTAATTTACATTGACTGCACCCTTGAGCAAATGCATTTGAAGTTGTTATTGCTAAAAGAACAAAGAAAATCAGAAAGCGCTTCATCTTATTTATTTTTACAAAAATAACACTTTCATTTTGTTTAATTTTGCAGACATGATAAAGCCCCTATTTTTTGTACTTACAGCAGTCCTTTTTTTTGCTTGTGGGTCGTTAGAAAAAGAACAAGATAAGCATCTGACGCTTGATCAATTGGTTCAAAAGTATCCAGACAGTATTCCCTTATTGCAACAACGTGCCAATCGTTCGTTGGATTCATTAGATTATAAGTTATTATTAACCGATGCAGCCCATGCTTTTAGATTGGATAGTTCAAATAATGAAAACCGTTTATTATATGCCTTGGCTTTAATTAATAAAAAGGATTTTTTAGTTTCTGACTTTACTTCGGCGCAATACCATTTTGGAAAGGTTTTAAAGAAAGATCCCAAAAATCTAAAGGCAATTATTGGAATGGCAAGTGTGTTTTCATTTCGTGGAGATTTAGAAAATGCATTTACCTTCATTAATAAAGCATTGCGAATCAATCCAAGGTATCGAGATGCCTACATATTAAAAGGTTCAATATATTTAAGTCAAGGGAATTATAAATTGGCTAAATCCTCCTATGAAACCGCAGTGCAACAAGACAATAAGTTCTTTCTTGGTTACATGATGCTTGGAACCATTTATCAATATGAGAAAAATCCGCTTTGTATTGAGTATTTTACAACGGCAAGTAAATTAAAACCAACCAATGCTGAAGTGGCATATTCATTGGCTTATGCAACCTATGAATATGGAAAAACGGAGGACGCCAAACAATTATATCGTCGAATGGCTGGATTAGATAGCACCTATTGTGAAGCCTATTTTCACTTAGGATCTATACAACAGTTTGATGATGAGAATTTAGATAGCGCTATGTTTTTTTACAGTAAATCACTTGAAGTAAATCCAAAGCATATCGAGACCTTGCATAATTTAGGATTAATCTATGAAGATAAAGGCGACCGATCGAATGCCTTACTAACCTACGCGAAAATCCTTAAAGTTAATCCGGAATTTCAACTTACTAAAGACCGAGTTGCCGTATTAAAAAATCGTAGATGACAGATAGCCGGGTTCAACGCATTTTGGCGGAGGTACTATTGCCACTTATCGGCGTATTTGCTTGGCAATGGTCCTTCGATTTTATTTGTTGGTTTTATGTGATAGATGTGTTCCTAAACGCGTCAGTAGCGATGCTTAGACACCGAGAATTTATAAAGCCTATCGGGCTTGCTTTGCCTTGGTTCGAATTGGTATTAGTGATCACGCTCATCGTTTTGTCAGGAAATGAGCTTTGGACCTCCTTTAAGAATTTCCTTTCATACAAAGATTTGGGTATTTCCCAAGGATATATTTTAATTCCCTTGATTTTACTCAATGAATGGATGCGTTGGAAACTTGAACAGCGCACAGGTATGCTTATGTTTACCTCAAATAAAACGCATTTACTCAAGATTTCTGGGTTTGCTTTAACAGGAGTTTTTTTCGTATTTTTTCATGAAACATTCGCTTCTTCTTTGATTTTTTTAGGAGTACTAGCCTTTACGAATCTTATTTCAAAACCAATTATTAGCACGAAATGATGTACTTTTGAAGCCGATGGAAGATAAAAATGAACACCTCAAGGACAGACGCGCTCAAATCCATGTTGGAGGAGGCGAAGATCGCATCGAGAAACATCATGCGCAAGGGAAATTAACGGCTAGGGAACGTTTAGCACTTTTGTTAGACGAAGGTTCTTTTAATGAAATTGGAGCCTTTGTAGAACATCGGTCAACAGCGTTTGATTTGGATAAACAACGTTTTCCAGGCGATGGTGTAATTACAGGATTTGGAAACATACATGGCAGATTAGTGTATGTATATTCTCAGGACTTTACTGTATTAGGCGGCTCTCTTTCCGAAACACATGCTGCTAAAATTTGCAGAATAATGGATTTAGCCCTGAAAAATGGGGCTCCAATTATTGGCTTAAACGATTCGGGTGGTGCAAGAATTCAAGAAGGGGTGGTATCACTTTCAGGGTATTCTGAGATATTTTTTAGAAATACTCGCGCAAGCGGCGTGGTGCCTCAGATTTCTTTAATCATGGGTCCCTGTGCCGGGGGTGCTGTCTATTCTCCTGCACTTACGGATTTTGTTTTTATGGTGGAGGACACCTCCTATATGTTTGTAACCGGACCCAATGTGGTTAAAACGGTGACACATGAAGAAGTAACTTCTGAAGACCTTGGTGGCGCAAAAACCCATGCTGAGCGAAGCGGTGTTAACCATTTTGTGGCGGGCAATGATGTGGAATGCTTGAAGAATGCACGAGCCTTATTGACCTATTTACCTCAAAATGCATACGAGGAGGCACCAAAAACTGCGGTTTTTGAGTTTTCAAAAGCAAAAATCGAGGCTATAAAAACCATTCTTCCATCGAATAGTGGTTTGCCTTATGATTGCCGAAGAGTAATTGATAGTTTGGTTGATGATGCGTCGTTCAAAGAAGTGCAAGAAGATTATGCAAAGAACATTGTTGTTGGCTTTGCTCGATTAGAAGGACGTACGATTGGTGTGGTATCTAATCAACCCGCCGAATTAGCAGGTGTTCTAGATATAAATGCATCAAGAAAAGGTGCCCGCTTTGTTCGATTCTGTGATTCATTTAACATCCCTCTTCTTATCTTAGAAGATGTCCCAGGGTTTTTGCCGGGTACGGATCAGGAATGGAACGGAATAATTTCACACGGAGCCAAATTGATTTATGCCTTTGCTGAGGCTACGGTTCCACGAATTACTGTAATAACAAGAAAAGCTTATGGTGGCGCGTATTGCGTTATGAACTCTAAATCCCTTGGCGCAGACTTGAGTTATGCGTGGCCAACGGCTGAAATTGCCGTAATGGGGGCGAAAGGAGCTGCAGAAATAATTTTTAGAAGAGAAATTAATGCCGCAACGGACCCTTCTCAAAAATGGATTGAAAAAGAGGCCGAATATGCAGACACCTTTGCTAACCCGTATCGTGCAGCAGAACGAGGGATTGTAGACGATGTAATCCTACCGGAAGAAACACGCCAAAAATTAGTATTAGGATTTAAAATGCTGGAGAAGAAAGCTGAAAATCTACCCTTAAAAAAACATGGAAACATTCCACTTTAATTAAATTGATAATGAAAGAATTAATCGCAACATTCACCAATCAACTGGAAGAAGCTTTTGAAATAGCTTCTAAACAATCGTTTAATGCACCGGATCGACCAATTCACAACATTGTGATCTGCGGCTTAGGAGGCTCTGGTATTGGCGCCAAAATCGTTAGTAACTGGGTTCAAGATGAAATCGCGTTGCCAATAACCTTAGTTAATGAGTATACCCTCCCTGGGTTCGTAGGTCCAAATACCTTAGTTATAGGCTCATCTTATTCAGGGAACACGGAAGAAACTACCATGGCCTTAGATGAGGCTAAAGCGAAAGGAGCGTTTATTTTTGGGGTTACAAGTGGAGGGCATTTGGCTAAATTTTGTGCTGAAAACGGGTTTGATTGTGTAATTGTTCCCGGCGGAAATCCACCGCGAAGCGCCTTAGCGTATTCGTTGGTTCAATTGCTTAATTACTTCAATAAACTTGGGTTTATTTCGGCGAAATCCTTAGATCAGGTTCATGCGAGCATTGGCTTGATTCGAAATAATACCTCAGAAATAGATGCAATTGCTCAAGAACTATCCACCTATTTATTTGGTAAAGTTGGTGTGCTTTATGGAGAAACTAAATATGAGGGAGTGATTGTACGTGCACGTCAACAGTTTAACGAGAATTCAAAATACTTGGCTTGGAATCAAGTGATTCCAGAAATGAATCACAACGAGCTTGTCGGTTGGGGTGGTGGAGACGAGCGTTTTGCCCCTGTTTTCTTTAATGCAGCCGATATTCATCCAAGAAACAAAAAGCGTTTTGAAATTACTAAGGATGCTGTCTCTAAAAAATCTAAAGCCGTTTTTAATCTCGAAGCAAAGGGTGATTCGTTAATTGAACGTTCCTTGTATTTAATTCATTTGGTAGATTGGGCCTCTTACTATTTGTGTGAGGCTAATCATGCGGATATCATGGATATCGAGATCATTGACTATCTCAAAAGTGAATTAGGGAAGATGTAATGAACCGCCCCAAGGTTAAATACCATCCTTTAGGAAGCGTTGATTATAAAGAAGCTTGGGATTATCAAGAGTCTTTATTTAATGCACTAATTTCTAGCAAACAGCATGGTGAATCAGATTTATTGAGTCACTTGATAACCTGTGAACACCCTCACGTATTTACCCTTGGCAAGAGTGGTAAAAAAGATCATTTATTAGCAGATGAAGCATCTTTAAGTGAAATTGATGCAAAATTCTATCAGATAAACAGGGGCGGCGATATTACCTATCATGGTCCGGGACAGTTGGTGGTTTATCCGATTTTGGATTTAGAGCAGTTTTTTACGGACATTCATAAATATATGAGGTTCTTAGAAGAGGCAGTGATTCTAACCCTCGCGGAATACGGAATCATTGGCCATCGAATTGAAGGACTTACGGGTGTGTGGATTGATTTAGAAAAACCAAGAAAAATTGCAGCTTTTGGTGTTAAAAGTTCGCGTTGGGTTACCATGCATGGGATCGGATTTAATGTAAATACGGATTTATCCTATTTCGATCAAATTATACCTTGCGGAATAAGCGATAAGCAAGTGACTTCTATGAAAAATGAACTTGGGTACCAATTGAATTTAGATGAGGTAACGATTCGCTTGGTGCAGCATTTGGGGGCTTTGTTCAATTTTAATTTAACAGAAACATATGAAATTAAGTGAACTTGTCCCAAAAGTAGAAGGAATTGAATTGGCGGTACTGTTAGAAAATGATACGCCTGAGTATGCTGTTTATCTTCATAATGCGAAAGAAGAGATCATTGAGGGGATTATTATCACCAGTGTTGGTTATGGTGAAAATCCGGCAACGGGAGAGAAAATTAAAACTGCAACACTAAGGCATTCGCTTGAAGTTATGTTACCGAATGAAGTAGCGAAAATAGAGTTAATTGTGCCGGAAGTTTTTGGACTTTACAATGAATATTGGGTTAGTTTCTGGATTAACGAGGAGTTGTTTGATAAGAAATTCTTGTTCTTACCAGACGCCATACATGCGGATAAACTGACGATGCTGGATTCCTTTGGGAAACTAGGAGTATTACTTAGTTAACGTATCTAACTCTTGTAAGGGAATTACCCCACTTTTTCTCCATAGTTGTTTTCCGTTTTTGTAATATATGAGTGTGGGGACTCCGCGAATTCCGAGTTGTGCTGCAATTGCCGGATTTTTATCTACGTCGATTTTAAGGATTCTCAGAGATTGTCCTTTCTTTGTTTTTAATTGTTCTAAAATAGGAGCCAAAGTTTTACATGGTCCACACCACGTAGCATGAAAATCGACTAAGGTTGGTGTGTCACTTTTAATTATTTCGTTGAATTTTCCCATGCTGCAAAGGTAGTTGCTTTCCTAAGGCTTGAACGTAACCTAAGGCACAAAAAAAGGCAACCGAGGCCGCCTTTTATCATGAATAGATTCTTTTATTGCTTGTCATAAATAGCCATACATGTGCCCGTACCACCTATTAAAGGTGCATCGTTGTCATAAGTATAGGTGATTTGGATTTGTGTTCCAGTTGCGTTCATTGCACCTGTACCAGAAAAAGTAACATCTCCAATCGTAATATTTAACGTTTGGTTAGGTACTGTAATGTTTGCGCCATTAATTGTTCCTGTAGCCGTTCCGCCAACTAAATTGAAGAAGTTTTCAATGTTTACTGCGCTTGCACTACCTCCAGCGGTGATGCTTGGTGAAGCAGATAACGGAAATTGTGTTCCGCTACATGTAGTAGTCATAGCCCAAGAAACGTCGGTCCAATTCTCTGCACCAATCACCACATCTACGCGTCGTTTAGCGGTTGATGTTCCATTCGCATTGGTGGCCGAATAATTTACGTAATAAGTACCTACAGTAGAAGAATCCACTTGGTTGTCTGTAGTAACCGCAACGGAAGAACCGTCTTTGTTGGTTGCTGTAGCACCCGCATCGGTGTAAGAAGCGCTAACGTTAATGGTAACTTGTGCAGCTCCATTAAGCGTTAAAAACGGCTTGTATAAACAGGTTCCATCGTCTTTTTTAGCTTTTGAATTATAATTTACAGCCCCATTGTCTGTACATCCTTTTTTCTTGCATGAAGTAATACTAACTACTCCAAAGCCGATCATTAATAGTAATAACGTTTTTTTCATAAGAGATTTTTAGGATTTGTAAATATAAAAAAAGGCGATGAATTCACCGCCTTTTCCTCAAAGAATTGCAATTAGTCTTGCAATACAGCTTCTGTACCGCTGCTTAATGCGTGTTTGATTTTAGTTTCTAATTCTTCACAGAGTTCTGGATTATCAAGTAAAATGGATTTAATAGAATCTCTTCCTTGTCCAAGACGAGTTTCCCCATAAGAAAACCAAGAACCACTTTTCTTTAGAATATTTAATTCAACTCCTAAGTCGATGATTTCTCCAACTTTGGAGATACCTTCACCGTAGAGTATATCGAATTCAGCTTTTCTAAATGGAGGGGCTACTTTATTTTTAACTACCTTAACTTTTACGCGATTACCAACAATATCTTCTCCATCTTTGATCTGTGTTGCTTTACGAATATCAAGACGCACAGAGGCATAGAATTTTAATGCATTTCCACCCGTTGTGGTTTCTGGATTACCAAACATAACTCCAATTTTATCGCGTAATTGATTAATGAAAATACAACAACATCCTGCTTTATTAATTGATGAGGTTAGTTTACGGAGCGCTTTTGACATAAGTCGTGCCTGTAACCCCATTTGAGAATCCCCCATTTCCCCTTCAATTTCTGCCTTGGGTGTTAACGCGGCTACCGAGTCAACAACAATTAGATCAATCGCTCCTGAACGAATAAGGTTATCTGCGATTTCGAGTGCTTGTTCTCCGTTATCGGGTTGTGAAATCAGTAAGTTCGCGACATCAACTCCAAGTTTTTGGGCGTAGAATTGATCGAAGGCATGTTCTGCATCAATAAATGCGGCAATACCACCTTGTTTTTGTACCTCTGCGATTGCGTGTATCGCAAGGGTTGTTTTTCCTGATGATTCAGGACCGTATATTTCTACAACACGACCCTTTGGGTATCCATTAATCCCTAAAGCTAGGTCTAATGTTAGGGATCCAGTAGGTATTACATCTACTTTTTCTACGGGATTATCTCCCAATTTCATTACGGCTCCTTTACCAAATGTTTTATCTAATTTCTCCATCGTAAGTTGGAGTGCTTTCAATTTTTCTGCTTGCAATTCTTTATTTGACATGTTTATAAGTTTTATGAGTACAAAATTCGGCGCGTTAAACGTAAACGATTTACGTTTATTTATTTTCTTTGAAAAAATTTATAATTTCTTCTGCATGATTTTTTGTGTTTGGTTTTTCAATCACCTTAACTAAGATTCCATTTGTATCAAAAAGAAAGCTAGTTCGATGGATCCCATCGTATGTTTTTCCCATGAATTTTTTTGGTCCCCAGACACCAAATGCTTCTATAATAGTTCGGTCTGGATCAGAAATAAGGGTGAATGGTAGGGAGTACTTGGTACTGAATTTTTGATGAGCGGTCACCGAGTCTGCACTAATGCCTATTACGGTAATTCCTTCATTTGCCAATACCTGCTCTCCATCACGTATGCTACATGCTTGCGCAGTACACCCAGGCGTATCATCTTTTGGATAAAAATAAATAGCTGTTTGGGTTCCAAGATGTGCGCGTAGAGAAACCTCTTCCCCTAATTGATTTTTCCCGCTTAAATCGGGAATTTGAGATCCAATTGTTAACATAGTCGCGTGTTTAATGATAAAAATCTAATCAAAAATAATGATTAAAATAATATCAAAACACGTTTTATCAAAAAATGTTCAGTACAACCAATAATTTTCGGTTATTTTTCTTCAACCTCTTCGGTTTCAATAAAGACTGATAGGCGGTTATATAAATTCTCTAATTTTGACTTTTTATTAGATAATTTCATGATTGTTACGCTATCCTTTTGTGGATTAAGTGATTCGATTTCAGCGTTTAGTTGTTCACTTTCTTCCCCAAGAATCGCTAAAAATCGTTCTACGATCATATCATAGTACCATCCCGTATATTGGTTGCCGTTCGATTTAACATAGCTTAAAATGTCTTGACTATTCACCATGGCATCACTTCCTTTACGGATAACAAAATAGGCATAAGCGAGTAGGGTTCTAAGCTTATTATAATCCTTAACCTTCGTTGATTTAATCAGACTCTCAATGAAAGGTAAGTCCTGTGTGTTGCCATACTCTCCCATGATTTCTGCGGCTCCCACTTGTAGTTCAATTTCTGCTGAACTGCTTAATTCACGTGCCAACGTTAAGGCTTGCACCGTATCAATCTCTTTGAGTTCGTTTAAGGCATTGCCCAAAACCATAAGCGAGCTATCTTGTTTAAGTACCTTTCGGATGATCGCAACGGCCTCGTTATTTTCTAAGGTTGATAACGCGCTTACCGCAGCATTTCTAACCTTCGATTTTGGGTCGCTTTCTAAAATTTTCTTTAGTGATGTTTTGTAGGAAGGTTGTTTTGCAGCTTCTTCTAAATCTTTCAAATATCCAAGTGCTTCAGATCGAATTCCCCAGAAGTTTGCATTCAATGCATTTACAAGAATGGTAGTTTTCTCCGGATCTGTTGATTTGGCGATGTGTTTTAGTGCTGTTGATTTTGCTCGGAACTTATCAGCGTTATTTAATTGATGAATATACTGCGCTGTTGGTTTTTCTTCATATACTTTGGCGAGCAACATTTGTTCTTCGTCCAACAAAACATTCGCTAATTTCCCTTTAAACGGAAAGGTGAATTGTTGATTTGCACTATCGAGTACCACGGGATAACTATGTTTACCCGACTCATCCCATAAGGCTATTTTTATAGGTAATCTAAATACATTAAATGATTGTGCCTGCTGAATGCGGAGCGTTACGGTTTGCTGCTCTTGGTTTATCTCTTGCTCCGTAAAAATAACGGGGTGCCCTTTACCTAAAAACCATTGATTGAAAAACCAATTGAGGTCCTCCCCACTAACTTCTTCCATTGCTAAACGCAGGTTGTGCACTTCAGCGCTTTTGTATGCATTCGAAGCTAGGTATTTATTCAGTCCTTGAAAAAAGGCTTCGTCTCCCAAATGATTCCTCAACATATGTAGAATTCTCCCTCCTTTGTTATATGAGTGCCCGTCAAACATCTCTTCCTTGTCATTGTAATAGAAGTTGATTAAATCATGGTAACCCCCCGATTGGTAATAACCATTTGCTTCTTCAATGGCATTGTAATCCGCCTCATCAATCCCATATTCATATTCATCCCACAAGTATTGAGAATAGTTTGCAAAAGATTCATTTAATGGAAGGTTCGCCCAAGATTCACACGTTACTAAGTCACCAAACCAATGGTGAAATAACTCATGCGCAATTGTGGATTCATCGTTTCTATCAATTAACTCACGTTTTGTTTTATATACATAGTCTCCAAAAATTACTGCTCCTGTATTTTCCATTGCTCCAGAAACGTAGTCGCGCACCACGATTTCTGAGTATTTATCCCAAGGGTATTCAACCCCCAGTTTGTTTGAAAAAAACTTGATCATCTTTGGTGTCTTACCAAAAATTGCCTTAGCATCATTTTCGTACTCAGGCTCCACATAATAATTCACCTCAATTTTCTTTCCATCACCTCGTGTATATGAATCTTTCACTACCTTGAATTCGCCAACCGCCAACATAAATAAATATGGCGCATGCGGAAGGTCTTGTTTCCAATAATCGGTTCTCGTGCCATCCGCATTTTTCTTTGATGAAATCAGTTTTCCATTAGAAAGGGTCGTGTATTTATTGTCTACGGTTAAAAGCACTTCTTGAGAAGATTTCATGTTTGGTGCATCAATCGTAGGAAACCAAACCGAGTTTGCTTCTGTTTCTCCTTGGGTCCATAATTGAGTCATTTTCCCGTCTTCTTCCCCTTTAGGATTTATAAAATACAAGCCTTTATCAGAGGTGATTGCAGCACTTCCGGATGTTTCTCGTTCCTCGGGTTTTGCGATATAATCTACTGTAAATGTTATAAGCTCATCTTTCTTATAGATTTTATCTAAATAAATCGTTAGCGTATTTCCATTGGAATAATCATATGACAATTCTTTTCCAGAGAGCGTTATCGATTTTATTTCCATTCCTTTGGCATCCAATACCACACTGTCAAGTTCATAGAAATGGGGCTTCATGCTTAAGGTTGCTTTACCGTTTAACTGCGAATCTTCCCAATTTAAATGGGCTTCTATTTTCGTATGTACTAAGTCAACAAATCGTTGACGCGAAGCATTATAGCTTGGTTCAGAATATTCTTCAAAATCGCCTTCATTGAAATCACCCCAATCAAACTCAGAGTCTAGGTAATAGTCATCACTTGATGCTTCTGACTCCACCAATTCTTCCGGCGAGTCCATTGGGCTCACTGAACAAGAAGCTAACAACACGAGTGATATAAACCAAATCCAATTCAATTTCATAAGAATATATTTTATTTACAAATCTGCTTATTTATTTTGATTCATACATGTGTTTTATTGATTTTAAGCAAAATTAATTTAATAGTTTTGAGCTCAAATTAGCTGAAATGATGGGAATTAATACGTATGATTTTAATGGAAAACGTGCAATTGTTCGCGTTGACTTTAATGTGCCTTTAGATAAAACCACAAATCTTGTTCAAGATGATAAGCGAATTCGCGCAGCAATACCAACAATAAAGCATATTTTATCGCATGGAGGTTCTGTTATTTTATTGTCTCATTTTGGTCGACCTAAAAATGGTCCGGAAGCAAAATTTTCTCTAAGTCATATTGTAGATACCGTTTCTGATTTGCTTTCTTGTCCGGTGATCTTTTGTGAGGATTTTAATAATGCTTCTTCATGTGCTTCAGCATTGAAATCTGGTGAAGTAATGCTGCTAGAAAATGTGCGATTTCATCCGGGAGAAACGCAAGGAGATTTGCATTTTGCCTCTTTACTCGCGTCCTTAGGCAATTGTTATGTAAATGATGCCTTTGGTTCAGCGCATCGAGCTCATGCGAGCACGACACAAATCGCCTCCTTTTTTCCGAATGTTCGAATGATGGGTTTTTTGATGGAAGCTGAACTCCTGAATGCACAGCGGATATTAAAAACACCAACAAGGCCCTTTACAGCCATAGTAGGAGGTGCTAAAGTGTCAGATAAAGTGCTCATAATTGAAAATTTACTAAACATAGCTACTGATATAATTATCGGCGGTGGAATGGCCTATACCTTTGCTAAAGCCCAAGGGGGTGAAATTGGTAACTCTTTATTTGAAGCGGATCGGATAGATGTGGTTTTGGATATTTTTAAAAAGGCGAAGGAACTGGGGGTATCTATCCACCTTCCGGTGGATAGTGTGGTTGCTGATTCGTTTGCCGAGGATGCACGAACTCAAACTATTGATACCCACCATATTCCTGACGGATGGATGGGACTTGATATTGGCCCGGCATCCATTCAACAGTTTCATGAGGTTATTTTAAAAAGTAAAACGATTTTGTGGAATGGTCCCATGGGTGTTTTTGAATGGAATGCCTTTGCTCAAGGTACAAAAGAAATAGCCCTATCTGTTGCTACCGCGACGGAGCAAGGTGCTTTTTCTTTAATCGGTGGGGGAGATAGCGCAGCGGCGATCGCTAAATTTGACTTAGCAAATCGTGTGAGTTACATTAGTACCGGGGGAGGGGCCTTATTAGAATTGTTTGAAGGTAAAACCCTACCAGGAATTAAGGCCTTAGATTAAATTCGAGTGATAAGATCAGCTAATCGTGCAGAATAACCCATTTCATTATCATACCATCCAACAACGCGCACTAAATTATTGGAAACCATAGTTAATTCAGCATCAAATAAACAACTATAGCGTGAACTAATTACATCACACGAAACAATAGGGTCTTTGGTGTAACCTAAAATTCCATTCATTCTGGTTTCAGCTGCCTTTTTCATCGCCACATTCACTTGTTCTACAGTTAGTTTAGATTTAGTGACAAGGGTTAATTCCGTCATAGACCCGTCGATAACGGGAACACGTACACTTGATCCAGTTAGTTTTCCTTTAAGATGAGGGAAAATTTGAATAATGGCTTTTGCCGCACCGGTTGATGTTGGGATAATAGAATTAACTGCTGCTCTTGCTCTTCGGAGATCTTTGTGTGGCGCATCATGAAGCCGTTGGTCAGAAGTATAACTATGAATAGTTGAAATATGCCCAACTTCGATTTCTGATAATTCAAGTAATACAGAAATCATCGGTGCCACATTGTTCGTTGTGCATGAAGCATTAGATATAATAACATCGTTGGATTCTAAGGAATTTTCATTTACTCCGAGAACTACGGTTCGAATATCTGCATCTCCTCCAGGCGCTGAAATAATAACTTTTTTTGCACCACCTTGCAGATGTAAACCTGCCTTTTCTTTAGTAAGGAACAATCCCGTAGATTCAATTACAGTTTCAACCTGATGAGCTGCCCAAGGAATGTCCTTAGGGTCCTTATGTTGAGTAAAGATTATACTTTTCCCATTAGAAAACAGTAATTTATTCCCTTTCAACTCGAAGGTGTAGGGTAATGGGCCGTGCACAGAATCATATTTAAGCAAGTGAGCTAAGGTTTCAGCATCGGTTAAATCATTAACTAATGTGATGGACATATCACCACGTTCTAATGCGATGCGTGTAAAACATCGACCAATCCTTCCAAATCCGTTAATTCCAATCGCTTTCATTCTAATTTTTTTACAAAAATACAACAGCTCATGGTAAAAAGAGTTCAGCCAACATTGATTTTAATATTCTACATAGACAAAACCATGTTTTTTAATTTCAATTCCCCCATCAAATGTTGCGAAAATTCTGTAAAAATAGGTTCCCTCTTCAACCAGTTTACCATCACCTGTTTTACCATCCCAAGAACCTGTTGGGTCTGTAAACGTGTAAATCACATTGCCCCAACGATTTAAAATAACGCATTCAAATTCTTGAACTCCTTCATGATCTATAGTAAACAAATTATTTCCAACCATTGAATTAAGCGAGATAATGTTTGGCACCTCAATATCACATGGCTTGATAGTTACAATAGACGTATCGGAAGAAGTATGGCACAAATTGTTTGCCGTCACATAATATTTCCCGGCTGTATTTACTACGATAAAGTTATCGGTAGACCCGTTATTCCACGTTAATTGAATGGGCGGATTATATCCATCTTGCATGGTACCGGAATTGATTGATGCCGCCACTAAATCTATGGTTGCACCATTGCAAATCGAAGAGTCTACAATATCCACATATACATAAGGTGGAAATTCTATAATGGCACTTAATTGATTGCTACAGGCATTATCTGTAAACGTAACCATATAAAGCCCAGGTATTGTTGTTGAAATCAAGGGGTTTTCAAGTGTACTGTTTGAAAAATGCACCGCGGTATCTGATGCAGTCCAAACCCCACCAGAATATGATGTAGTTCCATTCACTTGTAAAAACAAATTACAGGTGATAGTATCGTCAAAAATGGTTGGAAGTGGTAATACCTCTAAGGTAACAGTTGTATCATAATGACAACCAAAATCATCTACCACATTGTAAGTGTAAAAACTTGTTCCTGGGGTAATAGGCTGAATTATAATTGCCGTATCATTTTGTCCTGAAATAATGGATGGACTATTTGTCCAGTTATCGGAAACTACCGTGTTCTGATAACCTTCCTGGTCAGGGTATAAGCTCTGATTGAAATAAATGCCCCATTGAAAAATATATCCATCGTCAATTCCCTGATTGTCTTGAATTGTAATGGTCCAGTTTCCATTTACCGGACAGCCAATGAAATTATTAAAATCACCATCTGGCAAATAAACTCCATTGGGATTCATGGAAGAAAATCCATACGCATTCGTAACTGTATTTCCGGCAGCATTTTCTGAACAGATAGTTCCCAACGTAGCTTGAGTAGGAGAAAAACAATAACTCCAAACGGGTGACCCTGGTGCACCGCCATCTAAATTAGTATCATTACCCAGAAAGGTTCCAATCCCACTCCCGCAGCCTCCAGGGACAAGTTCAGGCCACGCACCCCAACCAGAGTTGTAAGCATTCAAGATTGAAACGGTCGTACCGTTAGGACAAGTAAGTGCAATTTCTAAATCTCCAATGTAGGAATGTTCGATATCAATACACATTTGGTCGAAATCACTAGCCCCTGTTATGGTTGTAGAATCATCAAATCCAGTGATTCCAATGTTCGTTTGGTATTGAACTCCACTTCCATCCGGTAAAAAAGTCAATCCAGCAAATATACCGCCGATCTCGAATTCTCCGACTGGAATGTCCACACCCACGGTGTCCTGCTGTGTAACCCCACCAATTAAAAAGGTGTTTTGACCTAAGCATACGGTATCTTGAAATGGTCCTGTACCTGCAAAACTTGGCAACTGTGAGACCCTTACTTTTGCTGTTATTCTTTTAATTTGAGGAAAAACATCAGTAATCCTTAAGTCGATAAAATATCCTGCACGTGCTGGAGGGGTAAACCAAACAGAATCATTATTGAATTGTCCAACACCTCCAATTGTCCATTGGTAACTGCAATTTCCAGCATTCTGAGAATACCCAGTATTAGTCACTTCCAATGCATAGGGAAAGGCCGGATCTGCTACAAAGAGAATACTGTCACCAAAACACACATCCACATATCCGGTATCCGCGGGATTCAAGGCATCGGGACCTGTACCATTCACATAGGCATGCATGTGAGGGACAAAGGGTTGTTGTGGGTTACCGCAGGCTACGTTTGCATCCCAACCTGTACCTTCTGAACTACCGTTGGAGCGAAACCGGAGGGTTAAACAACCGCTTGGATTATTTTGAAATGATGCCTGAACAAAGAACCCATTGGGATTGGTGCCTGAATTATATGCCCCGAGCAAAGGGGAGGCGATTGACGGACCATCATAAACATATAAGGTATCGGTTGGATCTATGTTAAAGGTAAATCCGATATTCGTTGCAAATGCAATGGAAACTTTTGACCCCTGGGCCAGGTCTGGACAAAACGTAATTATTTCATCCATGTTTGGCAGATAATTCGCAGGGCCATCGCTGAAGTTTGTCCCACCTGCGGGTGGAATTATTGCAGCACAGTTTAATGGATTAGCCTGAGGAAAGTCCGGACCAGTTAATAACATTTGACTGTATGAAATGCCAAAAAACAATATGGATAAGGTGACTAGAAAAACGTGTTTCATCGGAAATGGTTTAGTGTTTGTGTGTCTTTGATTCGTTAAACTCTAAGGTTAATTGATACAATGACTTTATAGCGATTAGTTGATTTGGAACCTCACTTTGAAAATACTGAGTAAATGGCTCTATTTTAACACCAAGATCTGTGAAGTGTACAATATTAGAACTTTGGGCTTTGGGATAGTTTTCGATGTTTTTACCGCCATTATTTTGAATTAAATTAACGGCATGGTCATACGCATAATAAAGTACATCAAGGCTGCCGTGTTCTTTTTCAAATGCCTTTAAGGCATTTTTCCCATAAATTTTTTTTAAGGGTTTTAACGCTGTATTTTTTTGGCCTGTAGCGCTTAAAAAACACCCTATAACCAAAACAAATAAGAATAATAATCTCATATTTAATTGAATTTGAAAACGAAGTTACCAAAATGTTTTGATACATTCTTGGTATTAAAAAGGCAAAGACGTTTCAAACAGAACTTCGGTTGCAGCTGTAAATTATTTAACTGAACCTATGCTTTAAAAAATTAGTTTTGTAAAAAAAAGTAATGGCAGATTTACAAGCAATAGCGTCACAAGTTAGAAGAGATATATTACGAATGGTTCACGCCGTGAGCTCTGGACACCCAGGGGGATCATTGGGATGCACGGATTTATTAACCTATTTATATAACGAACGGTTAACGTTAAATGCGAGTTCCTTTACTATGGATGGCCTAAATGAGGATTTATTTTTTCTATCTAATGGCCATATTTCACCCGTTTGGTATAGTGTATTGGCTAGGTCAGGATTCTTTCCCGTTGAGGAATTAGCAACCTTTAGAAAAATATCTAGTCGATTGCAAGGTCATCCCTCCGTTGATAAAAATTTACCCGGAATTCGGATGGCTTCTGGTTCACTTGGTCAAGGGTTATCCGTTGCTATTGGTGCTGCGACCACAAAAAAAATACAGGGGGATGATTCTCTGGTCTACTGTTTGATGGGGGATGGGGAACTACAAGAAGGACAAGTTTGGGAAGCTGCTATGTATGCCGGGAGCAAAAAAATAAATAATCTTATCGGAATAATTGACTATAACAATCGTCAAATTGATGGAGATGTAAGTGATGTCATGGGGATTATGCCCTTGTCAGACAAATGGACCTCCTTTGGTTGGGAGGTATATCAAATGGATGGACATAGTTTCGATAGCATGCGTGAGGTTTTCGCAACCATAGATTCAAATAAGTCAAATGGTATGCCTAAAATGATTATCATGAAAACTGAAATGGGAAAAGGAGTAGATTTTATGATGGGAACTCACAAATGGCATGGCTCTGCGCCAAATGATGAACAGTTAACCACTGCTCTTTCTCAATTACCAGAAACTTTAGGCGATTATTAATCAGTGAAGGGAATAACTTTTTTTGTTTTTATCTTTTATTTCTCAACGGTCTTTGGGCAACTGAACCCAACTACGCGCATTCTTTTTATTCTTGATGCTTCGAACAGCATGAATTCCTCCTGGGGTTCACAAACGCGTATTCAAGCCGCACGAGAGGTACTAAATCAGGAGTTAGAGGCGCTTCGCAATGTGCCAAATACTGAAATCGCGTTAAGAATTTATGGGCATCAAACACCGTTCAATAACCTAGAACAAGATTGCAACGATACAAAATTAGAAGTCCCATTCGGCATCAATAACCTAGAACAAATAAAACTGAAGATAAAGACAGTTGATGCTAAAGGTGCTACTCCAATTGCCCGTTCTCTTGAAGCTGCTGCCGGAGATTTTCCAGACACCCTCGCTAGAAACATCATTATTTTAATTACGGACGGCCTAGAATCATGCGATAACGATCCCTGCATCATTGCAAAAAAACTAAAAACAAAAGGTATAAAAGTTACCCCATTCGTTATTGGTTTGGGGATGGATATGTCTTACCTAGATAAATTCAGTTGTATCGGGACCTATTCTGATGCGGAGGACAAAGAATCTTTCCGAAATGTATTTAAGAATATTTTAAACACAGTGTTAGACAAGACAAGTGTTCAAGTAAATTTAAACGATATCACTGGTAAACCAACAGAGACCAACGTAACCATGTTTTTCTATGAAGCCGGAACTGCAAATTTAAAATACACGTTTGTTCATACCTTAAATCGGTTCGGAAATCCCGATACGCTCTATTTAGATCCTGAAATAGCCTATGATTTAAAAGTAAACACAACTCCGACCCTATTAAAAGCGGGAATCACACTAAAAAAGCACGTGCATAATACCATCAGTGTTTCTGCTCCGCAAGGCTTTATACGATTGACTTCAATGAAAAGTAACTTCAATCCAAGGTTTGAAATGCGCGTTATGCCAAAAGGAGATAGTAAAACGCTGCTTGCTCAATTCTATGATGATGTTTACAAGTATTTGATAGGAACATATGAAGTGGAGATTTTAACCATTCCTCGCATCTACAAGACGGTGGAAGTTACCCAGTCTTCAGTCTCTACTATTTCTATTGATGCACCTGGAGAATTAGCCTATACGTTTAACAAACCCCTTGTTGCGCAACTTTTTCTGCAAGATAATTTAGGGTTTTGGAATGGCATTTACACCTTCTCGGATTCATCAACCGCCGGAAAAATATTAATACAACCTGGCAGATACAAATTGGTTTATAGAACTAAAGACATGAAATCGAGTGGGTATACGCATGAAAAAATCATTACGATATCAAGTAATAAAACGAATACATTAAACATTAACTAAAGAATATATGGAATTAAAGACATTTGGCAATAAAGATACACGCTCTGGGTTTGGAGAAGGCTTGCGAATATTAGGAGAGACTAACCCGGACGTTGTTTCATTGTGTGCAGACCTAACGGGGTCATTAAAAATGGATGCTTTTCAGAAAAACCATCCCGATCGTTTTTTTCAAATTGGAATTGCCGAAGCAAACATGATTGGAATTGCAGCGGGAATGACTATTGGTGGTAAAATTCCGTTTACCGGAACCTTTGCCAATTTTTCTACGTCACGCGTCTATGACCAAATTCGTCAAAGTGTGGCGTATTCTCGTAAAAATGTAAAAATTTGTGCTTCTCATGCAGGGTTAACGCTTGGTGAGGATGGAGCAACCCACCAGGTATTAGAGGATATCGGCATGATGAGAATGCTTCCGAACATGACGGTTGTTGTTCCCGCAGATTACAACCAAACCCTTCAAGCTACCTTAGCCATTGCGGCATGGGATGGACCTGTATATTTGCGTTTCGGAAGACCATCCGTTCCAATTTTTACACCGGAAGATGCGGTCTTTCAAATCGGAAAAGCTGACCTGTTGGTTCAAGGTACTGATGTAACGATTATCGCATGCGGACACATGGTTTGGAAAGCCTTAGAGGCTCAAGTTCATTTAGCAGTTAAAGGAATTTCTGCTGAGGTGATTAATATGCATACGATTAAACCATTAGATACCGAAGCTATTTTGAGCTCTGTTGCTAAAACGGGCTGCGTTGTGACAGCGGAAGAACATATGATGAATGGTGGCCTTGGTGATGCCGTTGCTCAAGTACTGTCTAAAAATAGTCCGGCTCCGCAAGAATTTGTTGCAGTTAATGATACGTTTGGCGAAAGTGGTACACCCAATGAATTGTTAAAAAAATATCACCTTGAAACAACGGATATCGTCCTTGCTGCCGAACGTGTGCTTGCGAGAAAACACTGATTACAAGCAAGACTTTCTTAGGTTCTAGTACACTTTCCGCCCTGAATTTTTTTCTTCGGTAGAATGTGGTTAAATTCGTTCTCCTAAATTTAATCGAATACGTCGCCTATGGTATTTTCAAGTTTGACTTTTCTATACTTGTTTCTACCCTTGAGTCTTTTATTTCATTATTCGACCAAGAACGACCTTTTCCGAAATATTTTTCTCACGATTTTCTCTCTGGTGTTTTATGCGTGGGCAGAACCCATGTGGATCTTTCTAATGGTTTTTACCGCTTTATTTGATTATTCCACCGGACTTTACATTGAGAAAAAACGAGGAACCCCATGGGCGAAAGTTGGATTAATTGCCAGTATTGCAGTAAATATCGGGCTTTTGGTAGCCTATAAATATGGCGGATTTATCTACGATAACCTCAATTATTTATTTCCACTGCCATTTGATCGCCCTCAAAATTCCTTGCCGGTTGGTATTTCATTTTATACGTTTATGGTAATTTCTTATGTAGTGGACATCTATCGTGGAGAGATTAAGGCCCAACGCAATCCCTTAAACTTTTTAATGTTTATTAGTTTGTTTCAGCATTTAGTTGCCGGCCCAATTGTTCGTTACAGTCAAATTTCTGAACAGGTGGAGAAACGAACCATAGATTGGACCAGAATGAGTGATGGTGTTACGAGGTTTTGTATTGGCTTGTTTAAAAAGGTAGCTATTGCTAATGTAGCGGGGGTATTGGTAGATAAATACTTAGATACGCAGTTGTATTCGTTGTCTTCTTATGAAGGATGGTTTGGAATTGCGATGTTTTCAATTCAGTTGTATTTTGATTTCTCTGGTTACTCGGACATGGCTATCGGCTTAGCTAAATTATTTGGGTTTGATTTTCACGAGAATTTCAGGCATCCGTATGCGGCAATTTCAGTGGGTGATTTTTATCGCAGATGGCATATTTCTTTGGGGCGATTTTTTCGAGACTACGTGTATATCCCTCTTGGTGGAAATCGAAAATATCAAGACAGAAATATTTTAATTGTATGGTTTTTAACTGGTTTTTGGCATGGTGCAAATTGGAATTTTGCCCTTTGGGGAACCTATTTCGGTGTTCTGATGGTTTTGGAAAAACACCTGAAATTTATATTGGATAAAACACCTCGCTTTCTAAAACATGGCTACACCGTGGTCTTAATTGTGTTTAGTAGAGCGATTTTTTACTTTGTAGATTTCAATCAATTAAGTTACTTTATTGGGAACTTATTCTACTCGAAACATGCAATAAACCCAGGGTTTTTGTCAGATATCACAACCCATGCATTTTGGTTTATATTAGTCGTAATTTTATGTATTCCATGGGATGAAATCTATACACAAGATCACCCCGTTAGAAATAGATTTGAAGTTAGGCTTGCTTACATAAGGCCATTTGCCAATGCATTCCTCTTAGTATTATCAACCATGCTACTTGTTAACGCAACGTTTAACCCCTTTTTATATACACGATTCTAATGGATAAAAAGATAAACGTTTTCTTGTTTTTCGTTTTTGTATTAGGTTTCCCCTTGGCTTACTTTTTTATGCCAAAATCGGTTAAATCAGATAATGAAAAACGTAAACTTGCAACCTTCCCAAGCTTTAATTCAAAAGAATACTTAGCGGGAACATGGACTAAACAAGTGGATAAGTATATCGACGATCATTTCCCATTTAGAACGAGTTTTATTTCCTCGGCTGATTATTTTCATGCAGCCAAAGGATTTCAGCTTAAAAATAGCGAACGGGTTATTGTACTTCCGAAGAAGCGAACTAAAACACAAGTTAAATCCACAGACAGCACAAAGAATCAAATGGCTTTTTTGGATGAATTTGAAGAAAAGTACGCAGGCTCAATGCTAATTATCGATGGCTGCGTTTATCCCATGGGAGGCGGCAGTCCAACAATGTCAAAGTACTTTGCAGAAATGGTTAATGAATACGCTCGGACCTTTAAAGGCGTTCGGGTATTTTCTGCGGTGGCGCCCTTGTCTTCTGCCTTTATTCCGGTAGAGAAATACGGACATTATAATAGTCAAAATAAACGTACCCTATTAGCAATTAAAAATAATTTAAAAGATGGGGCTATTTTTTGTGATGTGTTTAATGAATTAAATGAACATTCGAATAGTAAGTTGTACTTCGGGACAGATCACCATTGGAAGCCTTTAGGGGCATATTATGGTTATGTTGCATTCTGTAAAGCGGCCGGTTTAGAGGCGGTTCCAATGGAAAAAATGACAAAGAAGGTCAAATATAATTTCTTAGGCACGATGTACCAACACACACAAGACCCAACGGTCCGAGCGCGCCCAGACACCATGGAATATTGGGTGCCGAAGGTTCAAACAGAGGCCGTTAAATTTGGTCCATACGATACGGATAAACCTTTTAAAACTAAAGTTTTTTATGAAAGTAGTTCTGGGGGTAATACCTATTCAACTTTTTTAGGAGGAGATGAGCCCTTGATTCGTATTAAAACCGGAATTAAAAATGGAAAGAAAGCGGTTATTATCAAAAATTCTATGGGAAATGCTTTCACGGTGTTTTTGGTGAATCATTACCAAGAAATTTGGGTAGTTGATTTAAGATATTCAAAACAGAATTTGACAAAAATAATTATAGAAAACAACATTAACGATATCATTTTTGCGGTCGGAATGTATGCTGCTATGAGTAAAGGTACAATTGGAATGATGCGAAGGCTAACCACTCAAAGCGGGGTTTATGTGCCTCCTCCTGATCAAACAGAAATAGAACCATATCCATCCAATGAAATTCCAGTATTAATTGACAGCCTGAATGTGGAATGAGAAGTATTGCAGTTGTTTTTTCATTTATCGTTGTTTCTTGTTTTGCTCAACTACCAGCCGAACTTAAGATAGATTCGTCTTTTGCGTTTATTCAAGGATATAGTTCAAATACCTTAAGTCGATTAAAACAACAGTTTGACGCCATTGATTCTAATAAACTGGTGATCCTTCATTATGGTGGCAGCCATATTCAAGCGGAAAATCCCACTACAATAGCAAGAAATCAATTCCATGAACGTTTTGGATCGGGAGGTAGAGGATTGTTGTTCAATTACGGTGCAGCAAAGACCTATTCTTCAATTAATTATGCTTCCACCTTTACAGGGAAATGGAGCTATAATAAAAGCTACCAAGGAAAAAAGGAAGAACTGCCTCTTGGTGTTTGTGGGATGGTAGTAGAAACAAGTGATTCAGCCTCCTCTTTGTTGTTTTCGATGAAAACGCCGATCGAAAAAGCAAACAATCAAGTTCAAGTTCTTTTTGAGAATGATTCGCTATCTTTTAGTGCAACAGTTTACATCAATAACATATTAATCACGCAGGGTATCGAATACGTTCCCCAAGGGCTGATGTTTTCTTGGGCAGATTCAATTAAAACAATTGAGTTAATTCCCACTAGAAACTCAAAGGGAACTCGATTTCGATTTTATGGAATTAATGTAGAACATGAAGAGAATCATGGAATAGTCTATCATTCAACGGGGGTTGGCGCCGCAGCATTCCGTTCTATTTTATTCTTAGAGAAATTGCCGGAGCAACTTCCCTTGATTCAACCGGATATAGTTATACTCGATTTTGGCACGAATGACATTTTGTATAAAAACCGCATTGAGCCTAATCTGTCCAAAGAGGTAGAAAAAGCGATTGCTTGGTGGAAATCGATGGTTCCAGAGGTATTGATTGTGTTAACTAGCACACAAGATTTATACTATAAAAAACATCCCATTACCGCAGGAGTTTTGTTTCGCGATCTCATGGACAGTTTAGCCAGAAAGAACGATTGTTTGTTTTGGAATTGGTATGACTTATCGGGCGGCTTGAATACCATACGTACTTGGGCTGCTATGGGTTATGCTAAAACAGATCACATTCATTTAACGAAAATCGGCTATCAAGTGAAAGGGGGACTCTTGTATAGGTCTTTCATAAATACAATAAATACATTGAATAACCAACCAAGGTTAGCAGAATTACGAATTCCTCTTAAAGAATATAAGGAAATTACGCCGTTAGCAAGCTCGCCCAATCCAATTCCTCCTAAACCGAGTACTTATTACGTGGTTAAATCAGGAGACACCTTATCGGCCATTGCTAGCAGAAAACACACTACGGTTGCAGCGCTTAAACGAGCCAATAACCTTTCTTCAGATACAATTCGAGTAGGCCAAAGGTTAAAAATCCCTTAATTCAGCGTAGAATTAAGCCCATTTTTTAAACGGTTTCGTCACCGCCCACTTACCGAACTAAATAGTAGCCGAGCAACAAGACGTCAATCACAATTGAAATAGCGGCTGTTTTATAAATCCATTTCATAGGTGCCACGGCAAGCAATAAACTCAAGGTTAACATGGTAGGTAAAACCACCAATATTAATGCCCACGTATCCTTAATTGCTCCCATGCCAACGGTGACCCCACCTAGACAACCGATGAGTAAGATAAGCACTGCAATAAGTCCAAATCGGTTATACTCACTTTCAATGTGTTTTTCTAAATTCATATGTTTATTTTTTTATCAAAATTCTTTTAATTTACCGGCTTAAAGAATGATGGTTGATGGATTTTTTTCTGATTTTAGTCAGTATTTACAAGGAAAAACAAAATACATCCTCGAAAACTTGACAAACGCTAGTTTAGGGTTGTATCTTTGCAGCCTATTAAGAATATATGAGTAAAATGAAATTATCGGAGTTCAGCTTCGATCTTCCCCAAGAGTTAATCGCAGAGTACCCTTCAGAAAATCGTGACGAATGTCGATTAATGGTAGTGCATCGTAAAACTGGTAAAATAGAACATAAGTTATTTAAGGATGTGCTTTCATATTTTGATGATGGCGATGTGATGATTCTAAATAATACCCGAGTGTTTCCTGCGCGTATGTACGGCAACAAAGAAAAAACAGGCGCTAAAATTGAGGTGTTTTTACTTCGTGAATTGAATCGCGAGAGTTTTTTATGGGATGTTTTAGTTGATCCAGCACGTAAAATCAGGATTGGAAACAAATTATATTTTGGAGAAGACGATTCGCTTGTTGCTGAAGTTATAGACAACACTACTTCACGTGGACGGACCTTGAGATTCCTTTTTGATGGCCCATATGAGGAGTTTAAGAAAATTATCACTGAGATTGGAGAAACACCGCTTCCAAAATACATTAAACGAGAGGTAGAACCAAGCGATGAGGAAATGTATCAAACCATCTTCGCTAAGGAAGAAGGTGCGGTTGCTGCGCCAACGGCAGGTTTACATTTCTCGCGTCAATTATTGAAGCGTTTAGAGTTGAAAGGGATAAATTTCGCAGAGTTAACCTTACACGTTGGCTTAGGAACGTTTCGTTCGGTGGAAGTAGAAGACCTTACAAAACACAAGATGGATTCAGAGCAGGTGATTATTCCTGAAAAAGCAGCGAACATTGTGAATGAAGCCAAGCTGAATAAGAAAAAAGTGTGTGCTGTAGGTACAACCAGTATGCGTGCAATTGAATCTTCTGTTTCTACAGAGGGTATGTTGAAACCCTTTGATGGTTGGACAAACAAATTCATTTTTCCGCCGTATGATTTTATGGTCGCAGATTGTTTAATAACAAACTTTCACACGCCGTTATCTACCTTGTTAATGATGATCTCTGCATTTGCGGGTCATGACTTAATGATGGAGGCATATCATGAAGCAATTAAAGAGAAATATCGGTTTTATTCATATGGCGATGCCATGTTGATTATTTAACCTTACTGCTTAATTCGTTTCTTAGACCATACCACCCAACCAGGTGCATCTTTACATTTCCAACGGGTATTTTCGCTTTGATTAACACAGGAATGTGGTTTTTATCTTTTGTGACCCAAAAGCTAACATCTTCCTCATGTTTAAAATATCGACCGGTTTGAACCACTGGAACAAAGCGCATGCATTTAAAGTTGCCTTTACGAAGGCGGATTTCTTCATCCCCTTTATACTTTATTTTTAAGGTAAAAAGTTCATCATCCATGAAACAAGGGATGGAGAACACCTTCCCTTTTTTTATGTTTTTGAAATCAAGGGTGCGAGCATAATAAAAACTTGAAATCATATCTTGAACACCAATCGGGGTTTTGAAGGTTTTTCCTTTCCCATTATCCACTTTCTCAATGCTGTGTTTGAATGTATAATCCTGTTTTATCTTATAGCCACCTTCATCCACACGCCGTACAAAATACCAAGGCATAATGCTCTTTTTATCGATATAGGATTCATACCGATCATCCACTTTAAAAACAGAATTAAATGCACCAAGGGTTTTACCAATTCCAACCACATGATATAAACTTCGATTATCTCCCTTCTTGTCGGTATATTTCGTTTCCAGCGTCGCTTCACCGGCATCAATAAATCCATAACTAATTCGATACCTTAGCTTTTCACCAATCTTGAATGCTTCATTTTCAATTTCAGGGTATTCCGGAGTATTACTCGCAGAAAGTAATAGGATGCAAGAGCATGCAAGTCCAATAAAATAAATTGTTGTTTTCATGGCAATGATTTTAGCTTACTAAATCAATGATTGTGCCACGAAATAGTTACTGGCACCTGAGAATAAAGTTGGTTTTTTTTCCTTTACCAAGCAAGATGAATTGATTATTTAACAAATGACTTTCATTTAAAACGAAGGAATCATCTACTTTTTCCTTGTTCACAGAAATTGCATTGGCCTTTAATTCTCGTCGAGCTTCACCATTTGATGCGAGGAAATTAGATTCTTTAACCAAGGCATCAACAACAGATAACCCATCATAAATCAATGATTTTGAAATAATAGCTTGTGGAACACCTTCAAAAACCGCTAAGAAATCGTCTGAAGAAAGTTGTTGTAAACTCTCCTTGGTTGCTTTTCCAAAAAGGATTTCAGATGCATTAATTGCCGCTTCAAGTTCTTTTTCCCCATGGACACGTTTGGTAATATCTTCAGCGAGTGCTTTTTGTAAGATACGTAAATGAGGGGCTTCTTGATGTTGGCCTTCTAAATGTTCAATTTCCGATTTCGATAATAAGGTGAATATGCGAATGTAATTTTGTGCGTCCGCATCACTTGTATTTAGCCAATATTGATAAAATTTATAGGGACTTGTACGTTCTTTCGATAGCCAAACATTACCGCCTTCGGTTTTCCCGAATTTACTACCATCCGCTTTTTTAATGAGTGGCGTGGTCACAGCATATGCTTCTCCGCCCGATTTTCTTCGAATGAGTTCTGTACCGGTGACGATATTTCCCCACTGGTCAGAGCCTCCGAGCTGCACAATACAATTTTTATGTTGGTTGAGATAATAAAAATCATATCCCTGAACCAATTGATAAGAAAACTCAGTAAACGACATGCCCGTTTCTAAACGTGATTTTACAGAATCTTTGGCCATCATGTAATTGACGCTAATATGTTTTCCAACATCTCTAATAAAATCCAAAAAGGACATGTTTTGAAACCAGTCATAGTTATTTACTAATTCTGCGGCATTTGGTCCTTCGAAATCCAAAAAGTGCGTTAGTTGTTCCCTTACTCCGTTAATGTTGTGATCAAGCGTTTCTTTGTCTAATAAATTTCGTTCTTGAGATTTCCCAGATGGATCACCTACCATTCCGGTAGCACCACCTACTAAGGCGATAGGCTTATGTCCTGCACGCTGAAAATGTACAAGCGTCATAATTTGCACTAAACTCCCAATGTGCAGAGAATCTGCCGTTGGATCGAACCCGATGTACCCACTGCACATTCCTTTATTTAATGCTTCTGCGGTGCCTGGCATGATATCGTGAATCATACCTCGCCATGTCATTTCTTCAATAAAATCCATTCTAGTTTTTTGTTAATTCCTTGAATACAGCCTCTAAGCTCTTTTTCTCAAGTTTCAAGGTCATAATTAACCATCCGGCTTCTTGAGCTTTCTTTGAAACGTTTTTGCGAAGGTCTTGGTCTGTTACACCTTCAATTAACCAGCCATTACCTAAGGCCTTAACAGTTGTTACACCCGGTATTTTTGAAAGTAGCTGGCTACTTACGGCACCTTCAAATTCTATGTAAATTGTTTGTACTTCAGGGCTTGTGTCTAAAGCCTGCTGATTATTATTCGCAACAATTTTTCCTTTATTAATAATAATTACGCGGTCACAGATGGCTTCTACTTCTTGCATAATATGCGTTGAGAGCATAATGGTTTTTTCTTTGCCAATAGTTTTAATCAATTCCCTAATTTCTACTAATTGATTCGGATCGAGTCCAGAGGTTGGCTCATCCAAAATCAATACTTCGGGGTCGTGAATAAAGGCTTGTGCTAGTCCTACACGTTGCTTATACCCCTTAGAAAGTGCTCCAATCTTTTTATGTTGTTCTAATTCCAATCCAACCATTTGAATCATTTCATTCACTCGGTTTTTCAAGTCTTTTATTTTATAAATAGATCCCACAAAGTGAAGGTATTCTTTGACGTACATGTCAAGGTATAAGGGATTATTCTCTGGAAGGTACCCAATAATTTTTCGCGTTTCAAGGTCGTCGACATCAACGGTTATCCCATTCACTTTAATTGAACCTGAACTCGCAGGGATATACCCTGTAATCATTTTCATTGTCGTGGATTTTCCTGCCCCATTCGGACCTAAAAAGGCTACGATTTCCCCTCTACCAATTTCGAACGAAATGTCGTTTACTGCGGCTTGTTCTCCAAAAAACTTAGTTAAGTGCTTAACTTCAATTGACATACCTGCGAAATTAGTAATTTTTAGTGGTCCACGCGGTTCTTGCGTGTTGTCCGCATAAAATCGCAATAAAAAAACCAACGAATGATGCTCCAGCTTGAGTTTCTAGACTATCCTCTAAACACATGGTAGTAAATACAATTACACTAAATGCAAGGAGTACGAGGTGATGTTCTTTAAATCCAATCCATCCGAAATACCCGACACCCCATAACAAAAGCAATACCCCGATGACCCCAACACCCATCCAAGTGGTTAAATACATGTTGTGACTTCGGTGTCGATTTTCGGGTTTAAGCGTCGAGCCTGTTTCGTTATATTTTTTATCCATTTCACGATTGATGTCTCCGATGCCAACACCAAGCCAAGGATGGTCTTTTATAACCGCCCATGCAGTTTTCCAATATGCGATGCGTTGCAGCAACGAATGTCCATTTGGGTCTGTAGCTTCATGCACTTCAAATTTTAATTCTTCAATGCGACTCCAAATCCCTCCATTAGCGGAATGCTCGCTGG
>JBEAQY010000018.1:0-31556 GCA_041163605.1 Bacteroidota bacterium
ACGGTGTCTATTTCGTCAATTGGTGGTACTACTGCAAATCAAGGTTTTTTATTTACCGCAAATACAGCCAACATTTCCAACGCACAAGAAATTAAGGTAACTCAAAACGGAACAGCAATTCCATTCACATTTACCAATGGAACTATTCAAGCCATTGCCACCTTAGTAGGTGGTACTAATGTATTTAATGTTACCGTACTCAATGGCTGTGGAACACAAACTCAAACTCAAAATGTAGTGTTTAATAATTGCGTGACTCCGACAATTTCTTTAGTTCAACCTTCAGCAAGCGGCATTACCGTAAACGAAGCCGGATATCAAGTTCAATGTGCACTTACTGGAGTTAACAGCGCATCAGAAATTACCTTCAAAGTGAATGGAACAGCTAAACCTTTTCAATTCATTAATAACATGTTAACAGCTTCACTGACTTTAAACATAGGGATTAATACCATTACTATTTCGGTAAAGAATGCCTGTGGGAATGACAGTGAGACTTTCAATATTACATACAAGCAATGCTTAGCCCCATCTATCGTACTTACGAATCCGATTCAAACTACACTAACCACCACCCAAAATACAGCGAACATCTCTTTTAGCGCAATTAATTGTTCGTCAGCATCACAAATCGTTATCACAAAAAATGGTAGTATAATTCCGTTTACATTCCTGAATGGAGTTGGCTCCTTAAATGCAACGCTTAGCCCAGGATTGAATACATATGTTATAACGGCAACGAATGATTGTGGGAAAGATATTGCCAGTGTAAAAATTACCTACGACAATTGTGTTGCACCAATTATTGCGATTAATAGTCCAATTCCTTCAACTACAGCAAGCCAAAGTTTAGCTGTGAGCGCAGCGATTCAAAACGTTTCGAATGTAAACCAAATTGCCCTCTTATTAAATGGTGTTGGTGTACCGTTTACCTTTAACAATGGACAACTAAATGCCACACTCACGCTTGTTGCAGGCGTTAATAACGTCTCGCTTTCCGTCTCCAATTCTTGTGGGAGTGATGTTAAAGCAAAAACGATTGAATTTATCCCTTGTAAGTCGCCTACAATTACTATAACACAGCCAAATAATTCAGGGTTAACGGTGAGTGCAGCAGGATACACTTTGAAAGCTCAAATCAACAATGCGGACCAAGCCAATCAAATAAGTCTTACGTTGAATGGAACGCCGATCACTAATTTCCAATTCTCGAATGGAACACTTACAGCGCAGGTTTCGCTGTCAAATGGAATTAACACATTTAACCTATTTGTGAATAATGGTTGTGGTGTAGATCAGGCATCTACGACCGTCCAACTGAGCACCTGTAATTCCCCGGTAGTGAGCCTTTCTAATGTGAGTGGTCAAACCGTATCAAATGCCGCGTATACCTTAAATGCCACGGTGCAAGAAATTGCTAATGCTCAAGGACTTACCTTAACTCTAAATGGACAGGTTACGCCATTTAACATATTGAATGGTTCGTTTAGTTCGACTTTCACTTTGCAACCTGGAGTTAACAACATCATGCTATCCGCAACCAACGGGTGTGGAACAGACACTAAATCAATGCAAGTTAGCTACGTTCCTTGTACCGCTCCAAGTGTTAACCTTCAGGGAACGAATGCAACAGTGACCAGCGCTGTATATGCATTCAGTGCGACGGTGAATGGATTGAATGCGCAACAACTTACCTTGACACAAAATGGTAATCCAGTTCAGAATTTTTCTATAAATGGAAATACTCTTACAGCCTCACTTATCTTACAACCGGGCACAAACAGTATTATTTTATTTGCACAAAACACCTGTGGAACTGATCGTGGAGAATTAATTGTTATTTATCAGAATTGTACCGCTCCAATCGTTGGTATCTCACAATTAAATGATACGGTAGCACAGGGAGTTTATGCCTTCATGGCCAATCTTTCAAATATGCCAAACAATCAAGGCATTACCTTATCACTTAACGGACAAAGCATACCAACCTTCAATTATACCAATGGGGTTTTAACCGCAAGTTTGAATTTGGCAGATGGAGCAAACACCATTTCATTAAATGCGATAAACGCATGTGGCAACGCGTCTCAAAATGCTTCTGTTTACTACAATCATTGTCAAGCACCAAACATCATCGTGAACTCAGCGCTTCAAGCCAGTGACGGAAACTATCAGTATGAGGTTACCTTACAAAATGTGTATGATATTGAAGGCGTTTATTTCACCTACAATGGGCAAAATGTACCATTTACGTTTGAAAATGGAGTTATTGTCGCGAATGTCACCTTAAATCCCGGATCAAATACCTTTTATATCACGGCAAGTAACAATTGCGGAACGGATACAGAAACAACTACGGTTACATTTGCGAATTGTACACTCCCAGAAATCACGATGAATGGAAGCATTGCCAACGGAGGAAGTTCAACCGCAAGCTCGGTTATGATCAATGCCTCAGTTATTGGTTATGATAGCAGTACAACCGTTCAAGTAACTAAGAATGGTAACGTGGTGAATGGGCTATCTTGGGCAACCGGTTCGATTAGTCAAAACGTAAATTTATCTGACGGATTAAATACAATTACGATAACTGCAACAAACGCATGCGGTACCGATACGAAAACTTATACAGTTACCAAATGTAAAGCCCCAACCATTAGTTTAGTGAGTCCGGCTTCGACCGTTACCAACGTTTCCTTGGCAGCGTATATTTTAACATTTAGCATCCAAAATGTGAGTAATGCAAATGAATTAAGTTTAACCCAGAATGGCAGTACATTAGCGGGAATTTCATTAGCAGGCAGTATCGCCACCCTTCCTGTGATGCTTCAAGCAGGTGCGAATAACTTTAATTTAACGGTGAATACAGGTTGCGGTTCAACGCAAACATCATTTACCATTAATTACACGGCCAACGTAGCTCCTCCAACCAATAATCCGAATACAAACAACGGCAATGGGGGTGTTGAAAAACCAATGAATAGCCCTCAAAACAACCAACCCAAACCCGTAAATACGCCAAATAAAGGCGGTGGCGGATCCACACCAAACAACACCCCAACACCAGTGAAGGAAGTGAAACCTGCAGTAACCCCTGCGCCAGTACCAAACAATACCCCAGCACCAACGAAAGAGGTAAAACCTGCAGTAACCCCTGCGCCAGCACCAAACAATACCCCAGCACCAGCGAAAGAGGTAAAACCTGCAGTAATCCCTGCGCCAGCACCAAACAATACCCCAGCACCAGCGAAAGAGGTAAAACCTGCAACAAACACAAATCCCACTCCTGCAAAGGAGACCAAACCCGTTAAAGGTGGAGGTGCTGAAAAATCACCCGTTCAAAACAAACCAGCAAAAGGAGGAGGAAAATAAGCGGTCTTTTTATTAGAAAGGGTTTTTAATAGTGCGCAGTATTTTGTAATTTCGCACCTTAAAATTTATTTAAATGGCTATTATTACAAAGTTAAGAGATAAGTATTCTTGGTTATTAATCACCCTCGTTGGATTAGCATTGGTGATTTTTATTCTTCAATCCTTATTTGATTTTATGAATTCAGGCCGTGGTGCTGAAGGGGATTATGGTATCGGATTGGTTGATGGAGAAAAAGTAAACATTGACATATACAACAAGCTAAGTGAGCGTGTTCAATCACAAGACCGGGCTCAAAAGCAACAAGAACAAAAAGAATTTACCGACGAAGACATGGAGGCAGCAAATGATAAGGCCTTCAATTTCATGGTAGATTCAACCTTAACTAAAGTAGAATACGATGCTTTAGGAATCGATGTTAGTGAGCGTGAATTTAATGCCTACTTAATGGCAACCGATGGATTTGGGGTTCTTCAAGACTTGAACCAATTCTTTGTTGATAAAGTTACGGGAGCAATATCAGAGCAATCTATGAAAACAGGTCGCGTTGAATTACAAAAAACCTTAACCAAATTAAAAACGGCTAAAAAACCAGAAGAAAAGGCGCAGTGGGAAGGAACTAAAAAATACTTCATGGATCGTAGAAAAAACGAAAAGTATTTTTCACTGATTAGTCAAGGAGTATATATTACAAAGGTAGAAGCACGTGAAGAATATTTAGCTAAAAAAGAAACTAAATCGATTTCATTTGTTGCACGTCGTTATTCTGAAATTAATGACGCTGAAATCAAAATAAGCGACTCCGAACTAGAGGATTACTATGAGGAGCACAAAAGCGAAAAAAAATATTGGAATCGCTCAAACAATAGAGAAGTTCGTGTTTTTGATGTATCAATAAAACCATCCAAAGCAGACACGCTTGCATTCAATAGAACCATTGCTAAACTTCGTATGGATTTCATGTCATCGAAAAATGATTCGGTATTGGTTATGAACGAAAGTGAGATGCGCGCTTATCTCCCGGGGGCAAGAGGAATTGCTGTTCCAGAAGGGCATCCAAAATCAAATCAATACATGACCTACCCAATGGATTATGATACGATCATTAAACTTACACCTATTGGTCAATTGGTTGGTCCATATCGCGTTGGTGAGAACTTCCATTTATCAAAATTAATGGGGTATTCACCAGCAAAAATCAAGGCACGTCACCTACTTATATCTACTAATGGGTCGAATGATGCCAAATTAATTGCAAAAAAGAAGCAAACAGCAGACAGCATTCTGAAAGTGATCAATAAATTGAACTTTGCTGAATTGGTTCAAAAGCATAGTGAGGATCCAGGGTCAAAAGAAAAAGGTGGTGAGTATGCTGACTTTTTAGAAGGTGATATGGTTAAAGAATTTGGTTCTTATTGCGCAAATGCTCCGATTGGTAAAATAGGGATCGTAAAAACAGACTTCGGATTCCATATCATTGAAGTATTAGAAAGAGACACTAAAAAATTTCCAATTTTAACAACTGTTGTTAAATCATTTAAAGCGTCTGAACTTACCATAGGAAATAAGGAGTCTGAAGCCAATCGTCTGTTGTATAAATTAGATCAGAGGCTATCAAAAATTGACGATTTATCTAAAAAAATCGCTGCGTTTGACACGCTTGCCTCACAAAATAGATATTTCGTTCGCCCAATCTCACTAGAAGATAATAATCCTAGAGTATATGGATTGGTAACTACGAATGCAATAGATCGAATCTTAGAATTAGCTTACAATGCAGATGCTGAAGCTGGTGATTTATTAGCGGCACCAATTCGCGATAAAGACAAGTACATTATAGCTATGTTAGGCAGTATTCGTGAAAAAGGTGAACCAACCTTTGCAGATGCAAAAGATCGAATGAAGAAAGATTTAATTGAGGAAAAAAAGGCAAAACGCCTAATGAATCAAATGGCTAAAACGGAAAACCTTCAGACCCTTGCGAAAAAAGGAAATACTATAGTGGAGGAAGCCATAATAACGTTTAGTAATCCTTCCATAGGAAATACGGGTTATGAACCAGAAATCGTTGGTGCCTTGTTCTCTGGATATGTTAAAAACGGTCAAACCACCATTCCATTAAAAGGTAAGGCCGGAGTTTATGTAATTAAAGTAAACAGTACAAAGAAAGCGCCTGCAAACGCTACATACAAGGAGGAAAAAGACCAATTAACTTCTCTGTTGAAAGGAAATATTCAAGGAATGCTTATGGGTGCATTACGCAAATCTGCTGATGTGGTAGATAACCGTAAATTATTTCCTAGAATAAGATCTTAGTTTCCCAGAAACCCTACAAACGGAATTACAAAAGGCCCTATCTTAGGGTCTTTTTTGTAATAGTCGGTTGAAAGAATTTGGGCGCCTATTTCTAGCGATTTTTTTAAGCGTGAATAATCATTCGCTCTCGCTTCAATTGTCCCTGCATCCGTTCGAGTCCTGATCATATGTGTCGTTCGCAATCGTTTGGTAAGTTCTTCATATTGGAAGGGGTCATCGTACAAAAGGAATATACAATCGGGATTTTCCGGATTCCCATACACAAAGGCACCCGCATTGGAAGGATAATGTTGTGCACCACTACCCTGAATTATCACAAAAACTCTACCTCTGACAGTACCTACATTTGGCCATCCCTGATTTTTGATACGAGATTGAAGCGTTTTTTCATTCGCTCTAAACTCGGTTGAGGTATACAAGGTACTTAACTTTTCTTTCAATAAACTATCCATCTGCATAAGCGATATTCGATCAAATGGAACAGCCTTTTTATAACCAAAAAGCCTTAAAATACCCGCTTCATCACCTAAAGCACTTCCTTTCAATTCAATATTTATAAAAATCGGAGCGTGCGTAGGATGTGACAAACTCCACGTATTTAATTCTTCTAAAGCATCAGCTAAGGTTAGATAATTTGTTTGGTAATCAATGTCAGGTATATGGATTATTTTAAACCCAGATTCTTTAAGTTTCGCATACTTTTCTTCCCTAACACGTTGTTTTGGAATGAATAAATTTAGGCGGTGTTTAAAATATCTACCTCCTTTCGGGTCATTATATACATCAAGCTCTAACCCCCGAATGTGATAGGTAGAAAGCTGCTCTGAAATTGGAACATGGGAATAGGATAATTGAAAGGGTTGATTTTCTTCTCCGAGTACAGATTTGAAACGATTGATAAACTTCATCGTCCGAGCGGTAGGCTCAACTTTATAACTGTTGTGCGATGCAAGAACACGAATTTCATTCATCGGAATCGAATCGGGGAACTCTTGTGCAGTTACCGCAGAAACGACAAATAAGCCTAATAGTTTGAGGGATTTAAAAAAACAAGCGGCCATTGATCCATTCCCCATCGAGTAGGGCTTTATTTTTTTCATAAAATGTGATGGCTGGTGTATTCCACCCCAATACCTGCCAATCCATCCGTCGTACCCCTTCGCGTTTCGCAATGTTAACAACGGTATCAAATAAGGCCTGACCAATGCCGTTTTTTCGATGGGACGCCTTTACGTAGATATCCTCAAGATACAAGGTTCGACCTTTCCACGTGGAATAACCAAAGAAATACAGGGCAAAGCCTACTAGTTCACCTTCTAATTCTGCAACCTCTGAAAAACAGCGCTTATGAACAAATAAATCAGCCTCCAAAGAGCTAACTGTATTGATTACCGCATCCGGTTCGCGTTCATACACTGCTAGTTCAACAATTAAACCGTGAATGGCCGAAATATCAGATAAAACTGCAGGACGGATTTTCATTATTGAACACCTGCAAGGTTAAACCTTAGTTTTATTCCTGTACTCATGTTACCGGTAGGATAGCTAGTAGCTACTTTAGGCGTATTTAAATTTTGATCATAATAATAAGAAACCGTTAGGTTCTGAGATAAATTATAATCGATATTCAATTTTAAAGAAATTACTCTTTGTCCCGCCGTTGCTTGGTTGGTGTTTTCAACCACTTTTCGAATTAAGGTAGCGTTATCACGGTATGAGAAATTGAGTCCCGCATTTAAATCATTGGCAGGGATGCGTTCCATCAGTTTAACTTTTGTGATTTTCGTTTGCATACCCACTACAATCTCGTCTGATTTCACCTCAGTTACTTGATTATTATTAAGAGACAAGGTCGCTAAGCGATCTTTCTTGTATTCAAATTTAGTGGTTAGAGATTTTCCGAAAATTGTCCACGTAGCGTCAAGACCAATTAACGGGGAGAACTGCTCACTTAAGGTAATGTTCTGTACCTGCAAGCTTGAAATGAAGTTATTATTTAAATCTAAGGCAGTAGGGTTTCCATTGGCATCGGTTGTGGCGCCCATATTGGATTGCATACCGTTCACTGAAACGGTTGAGCTGTATGCATGACGAATCACAAATGATTTCACATATTTCTTCATAAATTCAAACTTGGAAAGGCCATTGTATGTTAAACTCCAATTCGGAAGTGGCATATTGCGTACCGGGTTAATGTTCTTGTCGTTTACCTCTTTATTTCCATAGGCCGTAAGGAATGCACCAATTACCACCTCTTGTTGGTTCCCTGAGTATCCGTCAAAATAACCTGAAGGTAATAATGAAGAATTCGGATTATCTGCGCCAATTAATTGAGAAACCGTTTGTCGATTCGCTAATAACTGATTGAAGACATCGGATGAACGGTCCTTGTTGTCTCGAACGAAGGCTGTTCCCCATGTAATGGTTGAATATGTCAAAGTAGCTGATTGGAACCTACTTTGTCCTTCGAATTGCTGACTGGTTTCATTCCATCTAAAGAATTCACCACTGTTCAATCCATAGTTTCGATTTAATTTCATTTCAATGCTTAGGTCTTTTATAGGCTCAAGAGTTGCACGTAAATTCAATTTAGTGGAATGCGTTGTTGCAAATTGTTTATTTAAGTTTTCGTTTTGTACCAACCATCCATTATTTGCAGACAGTTCAGCAATATTGTATCCATTTTCACGGCCCCAAATATCATAACCTTGTTTACCGAAGGCAAAAGAGCTCATTCCGAGGTTATTGCTATTCATTCCAAGAATTCTTGATTCTTGATTTGATCCCGGCAACATAGTTCCATCATCTATGGTATAGGTACCGGAAACGTTTCGAACAGTCATTAATAAGCGTGCCGCAAAACCTACTGCAGGATTCACTTTCTTCTTAGCATTCGCCTCTTTCTTCTTCTTACGCTCATATTTTCTAAGTACCTTATCCCATTTTCTTCGTTCCTTCTTAGTCATCTCTTCCACCGGCTTAGGTGGTTTAGGAGCCTGAGCTTCAACCTTCTTGTTTCCTAGATTATTGTTTTGTCCTTTATTGTTCTTAGCATTTAATGCCCCTCGGTTATTTCTTCCATCAGAAAGCACGCGTTTGAACAATGGGACTTTATTATAAAGTGTTACAAAATTCGCTTGCGACGTTAAATTGACACGACGATTGTTTTGTATAATGTTACCAAAATTCGTTTGAGCAAGAGGTGCGCGTTGCCAATTATAACTGCCATTATATTTGGCATTCAATGTTAACCAGTTGGTTAAAGGGAACTTATCTAGGGGGAAGGTATAACTCAAATTATAGTTGTGACCATATTCCATTGTTTGACCAAAGGTGGACAATTGTGAACGAATTGAATCCTTAAATTCTTGATAAGCCAAGGGGTCATTTTTACGATCCACACGGCTGTTCCCCTCAGCAAACATAGCTTTATTCGTTGCTGTAAATGAAGCCTTAAGATTCTTGGTTAGGTCATAACCAATATTGTAATTTCTATTCCAATCAAATTTCTTTAAGAAGACAGGATTAAATTGATAGTTTGGAACCAAGTTATTTCGAACTTGCCGCTCGTTATACATCCGTAAGAGGTCATTAGTAAAGGTGATGTTCTTAGGCATTAGGTAGAAATTCATATCTCTAATCAAAGCAAACCACTTAGATTTTTGAACGGGTTTCCATTTCTTAAACGGCTCAATGGCCTTACCGGCAAAGGTGTAATTGTAATTTAATGCCCCTGTATAGTTTTTAGTACGATCATAATTCGTATTGAAATCACGTTTCAAATTCTCTGCATAGGCATAACTAGCTGACCAATTAGAAATACGCCAGAAAGCAGGTTTAGCTCCTGCTTTCGCTTCTTTACGAACGTTTGTAAAATTGAATGATCTGCGTTCATTGAAGTCTTGACCTAATTTTGCTCGCTCCTTGCGCGTAGCTAGATCATAGTCTGCTAATTTAATGTCAGGATTGAATGGATCGTATTCTGGATTAATAACATTTAATGAATATCCATAGAAGAACGGTAAGGAAACTTTAGCTTGTTTACCAAAGAATTGTCCAAGTTGAACGGTAGAGTTCATATCAACTCCAACTTTCTGGTTCCGTTGACGATCTTGCACACGACTTTCAACAGACCCCCAGTTTATTCCAGAATAATTGCCAGAAGCAGAAATGGTTGCGAAATCTGCTAATTGCAGCTGGGCTTGACCTACCGCAGCACCTCCCCCCTCACTCACGAAGTCAGTTAAACGCAATTCATTCACCCAAACATTGACACATTCGGGTTGTCCGTCATCAGGCCAATTATTGCTTGGATCAGATTGAAGAGGGTTTCTGACTCCAATCATAATTGTTTTAATTGCTTGTAAATTTGGGGAGCCCTTCACCTTGATTTTCCGATCGGAATTGGCTGGGTCGTCTTTCGCATATTCGAACATAGTAGATACCCCTGTTACACCTTCATCTACTTTTTGATTTCGTTCCTTCTTTAAGTTTAATAAATCATCAAATACTATTTCAACGTTATTCTCATCCGGCCAAATGTCTTCTGGCGATGTTGCACCCCACTGGGTTTTGTAGAGCGGAAGTTCATATTCGTAATAATTATCTACAAAATCAGTTCCTAATCGAACGAACAATGTAACTTCCTTATCGTTAAATGGAATTAGTGGATTAACTTCTTCTGCATGAGCAAACAACTTTAATTTTTTATAGGTACGCACATCGAAAACCACATTTTTATAAGCTGCTCTTGCATCCCCATCTTGTAAATTACACATATCAAGCACCAAGGATTGCTCATTCATTTGACGTTGATATGTTTGTGAAGGGTCTATCTCTCTAACTATACCGGGCGGAACCTCATATTTGATTGGAGTTCGTTGGTCGTTTTCTTCAACATTAAGTGCCGAAATATTAAATGTAGTGAGGTTGGGATCCGGTTGAACACTAATTCCAGGCTGAGTTAAATCTAGTAAATAAGGACGCCATTCTCCACGCAAGAACTCCATTTTTGCAAAGCGAATCTGTGTCTGCTCGTCGAAGTTTTTCATGAACAAGCGCATAAACCGAATGGATCTAAAATCTTGGATACCATTCACCTTTTTCTCATAAGAAACCAATGGAATTCTTACTTGGTACCACTTTTCAGTCTTATTCCCATTTTGATATAACTGAACATTAGTAATGAAGTTCTTTCCAACAACCATATCATTTGGCCTCAAACTCATTCTGTATTGAAAATATGCTTCGGATTCCGAAAGGTTGTTGTCTTGATTGATGTCCTCTAAATCAGGCATGTTGGTGGCTTGAGTAGGATAGCCCGCAGCATTGGCTGTATCTGACATATTGGTTGTAGGTGCATTCCCCTCCATGCCATTATATTTCTTGTAACGCTCGAGAATATTTAATTGTGCGTTGTCAAAGTTGTCATCTAAGTAATAATTATAGTCATCATTCGATGGGTCTTGAATCATTTTAGCTTTAGCGGCAGGAGAAATTGTCGTGTTGTTTTGAACCCAATTCACATAATTCGCATAGGCAGACCGCTCTGAGGCATTATTCCAACCATCCAACCCAATGTCTTGATTTAATCTAGCCGCAGGATCAGTATCAAATGCATTTACAATTACCTGTTCATTAGAAACACGAGCCCATAATGTAGTGTCCACATTATCGGTAATGCTCGGACCAAACGGTGGAATTCCATTTTCATACTCCTTGCGTGAATCTGGCAAAACATCTTCAGAAATATTACCCAAATTAAAATACAAATCACCACCATTCATGGACGAAGTTGGGTCTTGATTTTCTGCATCGTCATTAAATGGATCTAACATCCAAAATTGAATGAATTGCACATTCGCTACCTCAAAATCATTCGTTGAAAGGGCTCTCATAATACCACCCCAACGGTTTTCCGGATTCGTGAAATGACCAAGACTATCTACAGTTGCAGTTGTATCATAATTATACATTCCACGCTCCTTTGGATAATAACATACATCAAAAACGGTAATATTTGGAATCGAACCATATTGAAGCTGTTGGTTAGGGAAAATGTCTGTAAAATTTACCAGGCGCATGCGGCTATCCGCCAACATGGTAGCATCTTGTTTAATGTGATTTGGAGTAAGGTTATTGCTTTGATAAAAGAGTGGATCAATGGTATACCAAGACATCTTTGCCCTTTTAAACCCTGCAGATAGATTCTGAGAAGTAGCTTCAGGAAATAAATCAGGTTGACCTTGAGGAACGGATGCTAAGCGCCAAGCAGAAGCTGATTTTAAATCAATCGTACTTTGGCTCGCTTCGAAATCATCTACATAGGAAGTTCCCGCCTTGTTGATCACCTTAGGTTGCCCTGGAATCAAATACGCCGCTTCACCATTGATTGAGAATGTGGACATTTGATTCGTTGAAATCACTGGAAGTAAGTCAACCAATCGCGTTAGGAAAGGAACATCTGTTCGAATACTGAAATCGATTCCAATGACATTATTTTTGAAAGGTTCACTTCCGAAGTCCACTTTTTGTGTAACAGGTCGTTCTGTCATTCGAACCCATGTGGCACCGAACTTCATTTTATCACTCAGGCGGTATTGATAATGTCCACCCATTAGAGAACGTGCTTGGAATCCAAATACTGAATTACTTTCTATGGAAATTTTAATGGGTGTATTTGACTCAAGAATTCCAGTATTCAAGATTTTAACTCTCCCCAAATTATAATCCACAGTATAATCAGTGCCTTCGGTAAGTTTTATGCCTCCTGCTGTCACAGTAACTGCTCCTTGAGGCACATTCAGCGCATTCAAAGGAATATCTGAACTAACAGAGGATTGGTATTCTCCTTTAAAAAGGAATCTATTTTTACTAGGAATTTGTTGCGCTGCTGTTTTAGTTGAATCGTATAATTCGTAGAATGCAATGTTATTGATGGTAGTTTGAGGAACACCTACGGATTGCAACTTTTTCGCTAAAGTTTTACCAAAGGGTTCTACCGTTGAGAAAAAGATCCGCCCATTCTTGCGGTTAATCGTACCCCCATTTTCAATTTTAGGACCCGTTACTGTAAAAGGCACATAGTCAAACACCCCATCAGAAAACGGTTGATTGTTCTGATTCAAGCGGTCCATTTCTAACAAAGTCACCAACTGTTTATCGTCTAACCCAGCCATAGGGAATACAGGAAGCGGAACGCTTGTAGATGGGTTATTATAATAGACATCCACTTTAAATCCTTGTTGATCTACTTGATACGCACCAATAGAATAAACGTTTTTCATCATCAAGTCCCAAATCTTGTTTTGAGGGCTTGTAATGGTTGGTTTTAATAATTTAAGGATCAGGGCTTCTTGACCGCTTGCACCATCCGTTGATAATTCCCCCACCTGATAGGTTTGACCGCGGTAGGTATATTCATACGCAACAGCAAGTACCTCATCATTATTGAGCGGGTTATTTAACGAAACGTAACCAAGTAAAGCATTATAGCTAAATTCTTGCTCGGATAACTTTCGCGCATTCTCTACCTTTTCATAATCTTTTGCTTGTTGGAAAGGACCAGGAGCTGTAACTTGATTGTTTAATGCAGGTACGGCGGTAGAAAAATTTCGAATGAGGGGTTGGTTTGCTGCCCATTGATATAGACTATTCGCTTCATTGGCGGGTTCAACACCAGTCCCGAAGCCCCCCGGATTCCCCTGACAGTTAGTTGATTTCCCTTCGCCTAAATCAGAAAAGGCGATGATATTCCTGGTGTTTTCGGTAATGTTAGAGCGATTTGTTACCCAAACTTCTATCCGAGTAATGTACCGTGTTGCATTCACATTTGGCAAGGAAGCCATAGCGGAATCATAATCGTCGTGATAAAACAAATTCAAAAAGTAATGGCGATTTGCTTCGTAATTATCCGCCGTTAACTCAAACTTTTGAACTTGAGATTTTCCGGTAATATTAATTTCTTGACGTTTACCTTTCGATTGAGCAACGATAAGATCAAACGTTGATCGTCCAAATTTGAGTTGCGTTTTTGCACCAAACAGCGTTTGAGATCCCTGAATTAAGGACGTAGGCAAATCTAAATTCACCATACCTAGCGCAACCTTTTGAATGATTTGATCCTCGTCGCCGGTATGTTCTAGTTTAGAGATATTTTCAAAGTCAAATGCCGCTTGGGTATTATATTTTGCACCAATTTTGAGTCTAGTACCAATCTGACCCACAATATCCATGTTAATGTTCTGTTGGAAATCAAAGCGTGTAATTCTTCGTTGACGCATTGGCAGAATTGGATTGTCATATCTAGAATGATTTACACCAAGTTGCACTTCAACATTACCTTGCGGACGAATTACAATTTCACCGGAACCAAAAATGCTTTCAAAAACTTTACTTCCAATTTTAATTGGTAGTTCGAACGATCTTCCAACAACAGACTCTTCCTCGATTTGCTGTTCCCAATTTTGACCTTCAAATTGTTTATTCTTGTAATTCAGATAATCTTCCAATGACATGGATGTAGGATTACGGAACAGAAGTCCGTCACCTACCGTTTGCTTAAACACGTAATGACCTGTTTCTGGGTCATATTCAATGGTTTGTTGCATGTTGGTGGGATCACCTAAATCAAACGATTGTTGATTGTAGTTATACGTGTTAAACGATGGGTTTATTGGAAAAGGAAGTACGGGACCTTGGGCGTAAGATGCAAATGGAAAAAGGGCTAAAAGTAAGCCCAATACCCAACCGCTAGAAATAATATTTCTCTTACTCCAATTCACTATAATACTTTTAGGGCCTCCTTAATAAGTGATTCTACCGGTTCATTACCAGTATCCACGCGTTCTATTGCTTTTTCAGCAGCTTTTTTATCAAAGCCCAAAGAAACCAGGGCCGTTAACGCATCAAATCGATTTGTATTGTTTGCGCTGAAAATATTTTGTGCTTGTTCCGACAATTTAACAACCTTACCTTTTAAATCGATGATTACACGTTGGGCTGTTTTGGCGCCAATTCCTTTAATTTTTTGAATTGTAACAACGTCTTCTGTTTGAATCGATTTAGCAATATCCTCAGGAACCATCGAAGATAGCATGATCATCGCCGTATTTGGACCAATTCCTGAAACACTAATTAGGTGATTAAACATTTCTCGTTCTTCTTTAGCATGAAAGCCGTAAAGCAAATGAGCATCCTCACGCACGATGAGTTTCGTAAATACTTTAACTTGTTCTGAATCGCCTAACGCAGAGAAACAATTCAAGGAAATTTTGACCTCATAACCAACTCCAGCACAATCAATGATTAATTCCGTAGGGTGTTTTTCAACGAGTCGTCCTTGAAGTTGTGCTATCATGGATTATTTATTTTGAGCATCAATTACGGCAACTTTTACCATATTTATTATTTCTCTAACCGAAGCGCCCAACTGAAGCACGTGAATCGATTTTCTCATTCCAATGAGGATTGGGCCAATCGCATCACTATCCGTCATTTGTTGAAGTAATTTATAGGAGATATTTCCTGCTGATAGACTGGGGAAAATCAAGGTATTTACTTCCTTATTTGCTAAGGTAGAAAAGGCAAACTTTTCCATAAGCAAGTCTGAATTCAAAGCAAAATTCGCCTGAATTTCTCCATCTACAACGAGGGTTGGATAGTCTGCATGTAGCACACCAACAGCCTCTGCCATTTTCTCTGAATCGGGTCCAGGAGAAGATCCGAAATTCGAATAACTCAGTAATGCGATTTTTGGTTGCACCTTAAGTTTACGAATTGTTTTAGCCACATTAATCGTGATTTCTGCAATTTGACTAGCGGTTGGATTAAGATTAACAGTAGTATCGGCAAGGAACATTGGTCCACGTTTGGTATTAAGAATATACATGCCTGCGGCAGTTTTCACATCCTTTTCAAGTCCAATAATTTGTAGCAAGGGTTTTAACGTAGACCGATATGAACGGGTTAATCCGGTAATCATTGCATCCGCGAATCCCATATCGACCATCATAGCACCAAAATGATTCCGTTCACGCATCAACTTTACTGCCTCAAATTCAGTTAAACCTTTTCGTTTTCTGCGTTGAAAGAACTCTTTTCCAAAATTCGTACGACGCTCCTCTTCGGAATCCGCCTTTGGATCAATAATAGTAACCTCAGGAAGTTCAACGTTATATTCATCCATCAATGCAAGAATCACATCCCGGTCACCTAACAGAATTGGAAAAGCGACTCCTTCTTCATAAGATACTTGGGCCGCCTTTAAGATTTTAACATTATCTGCTTCTGCAAAAACAACCTTTTTAGGATTGCTCTGTGCTTTAGCCGTAATGTTTCGCATTAGTTCGTTATCTAAACCAAGGCGAGCTTTTAATTCCGCCTCGTATTTTTGCCAATCTTTAATTGGATTTTTAGCTACACCGGAATCCATGGCTGCTTTGGCAACAGCAGGTGCTACAGAATATATAAGGCGCGGATCTAAGGGTTTTGGGATAATTTGTTCTCGACCAAATGAAATGTTCTTCTCCCCGTATGCTTCAATTACTTCTTCTGGGATAGTTTCTTTGGCTAAACATGCAATGGCTTTAACCGCTGCCAATTTCATTTCTTCATTAATCGTTGTGGCACGAACATCGAGTGCACCTCGGAAAATGAAGGGAAAACCTAAGACATTATTTACTTGATTCGGATGGTCTGACCGTCCGGTAGCCATGATAATATCTTTACGAACTGACGTAGCGTCTTTGTATGAAATTTCAGGATCGGGATTCGCCAATGCAAATACAATGGGATCCTTAGCCATTTTCTTTATCATTTCCTTGTTAACAAGGCCCCCACGAGAAAGCCCTAAAAACACATCTGCTCCTTTAAATGCCTCCTCAAAAGAAACTTCCTTTTTGTGACTTGCAAAAAAAGTCTTCATATCATCTAGGTCGCTTCTAAATGCTCCAATTAGTCCTTTAGAGTCGAACATGTAAATATTAGAAACTTTCGCTCCTAAGGCTACATATAACTTAGCGCACGAAAGTGCTGATGCACCAGCGCCTGAAATTACAATTTTAACCCGTCCTATCTTCTTTTTAGCTAATTCTAATGCATTAAGTAAGGCTGCCGAAGAAATAATTGCTGTACCATGTTGATCATCATGCATAATTGGAATATCTAATTCCTCTTTAAGTCGACGCTCGATTTCGAACGCTTCAGGTGCTTTGATGTCTTCCAGATTTATCCCTCCAAAGGTTGGTGCGATAGCTTTTACCGTTTGAATAAAGAGTTCAGGATCTTTCGCATCAATCTCAATATCAAATACGTCAATATCTGCAAAAATCTTAAAGAGTAAGCCCTTGCCTTCCATTACTGGTTTTGATGCATCAGGACCAATATCACCAAGGCCTAACACTGCGGTTCCATTGGAGATCACTGCTACTAGATTAGATTTACTGGTGTATTTATACACATCGTCTTTATTCTCAGCAATTTTTAAGCATGGTTCTGCCACTCCTGGTGAATATGCCAAAGATAAATCGCGTTGAGAAGAATAGGGTTTTGTTGGAATTACTTCAATTTTCCCGGGTCTCCCCATAGCGTGGTAATCCAGTGCATCCTGCTTTCTAATTTTTGCCATAATTTGATTTGGATTATAATCCTAATAGTATTTCAGCTGGATCTTTCGCTCCGAATAGCATTTTTTCCGGCTTTTCTAGCATTTCTTTAACTTTTACTAAGAACCCAACTGATTCTTTACCGTCAATAATTCGGTGGTCATACGACAAGGCCACATACATGATTGGTCGAATTTCCACTTGGCCATTTACCGCCACTGGACGTTCAACGATGTTGTGCATTCCAAGAATCGCAGATTGCGGAGGATTAATAATTGGGGTTGACAACATAGAACCAAAAACACCACCGTTTGTAATGGTAAAGGTACCTCCGGTCATATCTTCAGGTGTAATCTTACCGTCTCTTGCCTTAATTGCCAGGCGTTTGATTTCGCGTTCAATGTCCGCCAAAGTCATCTGTTCTGCATTACGTAATACGGGTACCATTAATCCTTTCGGTGAAGATACAGCAATACCCACATCGGCATAATCATGAAAAATTATTTCATTTCCATCAATTTGACCATTTACTGCAGGATATAGTTTCAGGGCTTCAGTAACAGCTTTTGTAAAAAAAGACATAAAGCCTAAATTCACTTCATGATGTTTAGCAAAGGCATCTTTATATTTTGAACGAAGGTCCATAACCGGTTTCATGTCAATCTCATTGAAAGTAGTTAAAATGGCTGTTTCATTCTTCACTGCTACCAATCGTTCGGCAATTTTACGACGTAGCATAGACATCTTCTCTCTGCGTGTATCTCTAGTGCCTCCCCAACCTGCGGAAGCATTTCCATCAAACCCAGCCGACAAGGCATTCATTACATCATTTTTTGTAATGCGGCCATCCTTACCGGTGGCTTTAATTTGGGTAGAATTAATGTTGTTTTCATTCATTAATTTAGCAGCAGCAGGGGAAGGTGTTCCGGAAGCATACGATGCGACAGGGTTTGGATTTGGTACAACAACCTCCTCTTTTTTAGGTGCTGGAGTCGCCTCTGTTAGACTTGTCACCACTTTAGCTGGGCCACTGCCAGCTGGTTTCGCCGCACCGGTATCAATTAAACAAACCACCTGTCCTACTTTGACTGTATCACCTTCTTGCGCTTTGAGTGTAATGACACCGCTTTGTTCAGCGGGTAATTCTAAGGTCGCTTTATCTGAATCTACCTCAGCAATGGCTTGATCTTTCTCTACATAATCTCCATCTGCCACTAACCATTGAGCGATTTCTACTTCTGATATTGATTCCCCTGGAGAAGGAACTTTCATTTCAAGTATTGCCATAATTTTATTTTTCAACCGTTAATTTAGCATAAGCAAAAAGCGAATCGTATAAGTTCGCCAATCGTTTTTCATGCAATTTTTTAGAACCTTCCGCAGATGCAGCGCTCGCTCCTCTGTGAATACCAATTAGGTTCAATGCCCTTAAATTCATTGCCATGTAGGTCCAAGCCCCCATGTTTGCGGGTTCTTCTTGAGCCCACAAAATATTCGTAGGGTTATACTTCGCAATGACGTCCTTAATTTGATTTTCTGGTAATGGATACAACTGTTCTATCCGAACAAAGGCCATATTTTGAACTCCTAATTCGCGGGCCTTTACCTTCATTTCGTAATAGAATTTTCCAGAACATAAGACCACTGTATCAACTTGTTTTACATCCACTCCTGTATCATCTAGTACTTCGCGGAAACTTCCTTTTTCCATTTCTTCCAAGGTGGATGTAGCATCTGGATAACGCAATAACATTTTCGGAGAGAATACTACCAAGGGTTTTCTAAAATCTCTTTTCAATTGACGTCGGATTACATGAAAATGGTTGGCTGGAGTAGAGGTATTTACAATTTGCATATTCAAATCGGCACATTGTTGTAAAAACCGTTCAAGTCTTGCACTTGAATGTTCGGCGCCTTGTCCTTCATATCCATGCGGAAGCAACATCATTAACCCAGATTGTGTGGCCCACTTATCTTCTCCTGCGGAGATAAATTGGTCGATCATAATTTGAGCACCATTGAAGAAATCTCCAAATTGTGCCTCCCAAATAGTTAAACCCGATGGGTGAGCTAAGGAATAACCGTATTCAAAGCCAAGTACGCCATATTCTGACAATAAGGAATTGTAGGCATAAAATCTAGCTTGACTTTCCGTTAATAAATTGAGCGGTTCAATCTCTTCCTCGGTATCTTCAGTTTTAACCACTGCATGTCGATGTGAAAAGGTTCCGCGTTCAACATCTTGTCCGGATAGTCGAACACTATGGCCTTCATTTAGCAGGGTTGCATAGGCTAACATTTCAGCCGTCCCCCAATCCAATTTATTATTTTCAATTGCGGCAAGACGATCCTCATAAATCTTTGATATTTTTCTGAAATATTTTTTATCTGTTGGAAGGGTCGCTAACTTTTTACCTAACTCAAGCAACACTTGTTTTGCAACACCTGTTTCGGGAGATTTTTCAAAATCAACAGCTTTCCCATGTCGATAACCTTCCCAGGTAGCACTTAAAAAATCAAATACTTGAGCTTTATCGTTCTTACGCGCTATTTCAAATTCAGATTCTAAGAATTGAATGTATTGATCTTCAATTTGTTTAGCTGTTTCCTGCGTTAAAACACCCTCAGCTTCTAATTGACGCTGATAAATCACTTTTGGATTTGGGTGCTTCATAATGATATCATAAAGCGTTGGCTGGGTAAATTTAGGCTCATCCCCTTCGTTGTGTCCGTATTTTCTATAACAAAGTAAGTCGATAAAGATATCCCGCTTAAATTCTTGCCGATATGCAACCGCAATTTCCATGGCCTGTACTACCGCCTCTACATCATCTCCATTCACGTGAAATACCGGAGAAAGCGTTGTTTTTGCGACATCAGTACAATAGGTAGACGATCTACCATCTAAGTAATTGGTGGTAAAACCAACTTGATTATTAATGACAATATGTACGGTTCCACCTACTCGATAGCCGTCTAATTGTGCCATTTGGATAGTTTCATAAACAATTCCTTGTCCTGCAATCGCAGCATCACCGTGAATCAATACGGGACAAATTTTATCCTCGCTATGTAAAACATGATCAATTTTTGCACGAGCAATTCCTTCAACCACGGTATTTACCGCTTCTAAATGTGACGGATTGGGCGATAGTGTAAGTCCAAGCTCTTGTCCATTATCCAAGGTAAGGTGCGAGGTAAATCCTTGGTGATATTTTACATCCCCATCGAAATACATATCAAACTCAAATTCTTTTCCTTCAAACTCTGAGAATATGTCGCTTGGCTTTTTATTGAAAACATTCGCTAGGGTATTTAAGCGGCCTCGGTGTGCCATTCCCATAACAAAATAGGAAATTCCTGCTTCGGACCCTTTATGGATCAAGGTATCAAGGGCTGGAATTAAGGCCTCACCCCCTTCAATTGAGAATCTTTTTTGACCCACGAACTTCTTGCCTAAAAATGCTTCAAAGACTGATGCATGAGCTAGTTTTTCAAAAATCTTTAGTTTTCGTGTTGCATCGAGTTTCGGCCTATTCTTTAATTCAATTCTATTTTTTAACCAAGCTATACGTTCTGGATCACGCATGTAAACGAACTCAATACCAATAGATTGACAATAAGTCAACTCAAGGTGGTCTATGATTTCTTTTAAGGTTACAGGTCCGAGTCCTATTTCTTCGCCCGCTTGAAAAACCACGGATAAGTCAGGCGCAGCCAATCCGAAATTCGTGATTTCCAAGGTTGGTGAATACTTTCTACGCTCTCGAACGGGATTCGTTTTGGTAAATAAATGCCCGCGTGTTCGGTAGGCATTAATCAAATTGAGCACCTTAAACTCTTTCTGAAAATTTTCGGGAACACCTTCGCCAGAAGCGAAATCAGTTTGAGCGAATTCAAAGCCCTCAAAGAACTTTTGCCAACTCAAATCAACATTGGTTGGATTTTGTTTGTATTGGTTATAGAGATGCTCAATTGCATTTACATCAGCATTACCTACATATGAAATTTTATCCATCTTTTACTCCGGATTTATATCGTTCGCAAAGTTATCAAATTACGAGGAATTCCCCTACAAATCGGATTTATTTGTGGAATACTTAATTCCAAGCATCACTACGGAAATAATCATTAATAATCCCCCAATTGGAGTAAGGGGACCAAGAAAAGCTAACTTTACATGGGTTATTTCTGCCAATACGAGTCCATAAATAGACCCTGAAAAGCAGCCTAATCCAATTAAAAACAAGGTAATCCAACGCGCGAATGGCTTCTGATTAAAAGCGGGTTGGAATGAAATGATTAGCAATAACAGTGATCCGTAAAACTGATATTTGATTGCAGTCTCAAATGCCCTCTGCCATTTCTCAACAACCATATCTTTTAGTGCATGTGCGCCAAAGGCACCAAGCGCGATGGAACATGCAAAAAGAAACAATGTAAATAGGGTCAACTTTTTATTCATTATCGTGTTTTCTTCAAAAGTATATATCTTCGTCCACATATATTTCATCTTATGAAGCTGAATTTTTACGCTATTTTATTGTTAGCCATTTTGAATTCCTGTGCAACCGAAGATGATAACCAATCAATTTCCGAAGACTACTACCAATTCAAAGCCGTTGATTTAAGCGCTTATGATTTGGATGCCACGTTATTTATACCGGATGAAACGGCAGGCATTGGCGCGTCATTTCAAACTACCATAGAACACGAAGAAGACTTCAAATGGAAAGTGATGGCTGGTCCGAATTTCCAATTATTTATTGAAGATTGGGGAAAAAATGCAAATAAATTAGCCGAATTTAAAAAGGCCCTTAAGAATGATGATGTGTTTAAGGTAAGTATTATCTCTGACAAGAATAATTGTATTATTTACAAGCGAGAATTAATCAAACACATCAACGTTCCAAAATATAAGCATGTATCTTATCATATTTATAGTTTAACTAAACTTGGCGATTATTACTATGAGATTAAAAATAGAGCGGGAGGTGACAGTAAACCCGTAGTTGATCTCATGGAAAAGTCAGTAAAATCCTTTAAAATCAAACCTGAGTGATATCAAGAGAAGCCGTATTAAATGCATTATCAAACATTCCAGATCCAGAATCTAAACAAGACATTGTCAGTGCCAATTTGGTAGGGAATATTCAAATAGATAAAGACCGTGTTTTTATTCAAGTCAACAGTATTAATCCCGCCTTACATGCCCGAAAACGCATGGAAGAAGCCATTCGATTCAGACTAGCAAAAGAATTAGGTGAGGATATACGCTTTGAATGTGAAGTCAAAGCAGTTTCTGGCACTGAACGAAAAGGTAGACGGAGCGTACTTCCCGAAGTTACTCACGTAGTGGCCATAGCATCGGGAAAAGGAGGCGTTGGAAAATCTACGCTTACTGCCAATTTAGCTGCAGGATTAGCTCAAGCAGGATTCTCGGTTGGATTAATTGATGCGGACATTTATGGTCCGAGTATGCCGACGATGTTCGACGTTATTGGTCAACGCCCAACGATGGTTGAGGTAAACGGTAAATCAATGATTGAACCTGTAGTTAACTACAACGTTAAACTACTATCCATTGGTTTTTTTACGGATCAAGAAAATGCGGTAGTTTGGCGTGGACCAATGGCTTCGAAGGCCTTAACTCAAATGATTACCGAAGGAAATTGGGGAAAACTTGATTATTTACTGATTGATTTACCTCCTGGAACGGGAGACATTCATTTATCGTTGTTACAAACTTTACCATTAGATGGCGTAGTTATTATTAGCACACCACAAGAAGTGGCACTTGCTGATGCTCGGAGAGGAATCAACATGTTTAGGGTGGATGGATTAAACGTTCCAATTGTTGGAATCGTTGAAAATATGGCCTGGTTTACCCCACAGGAATTACCCGAAAATAAATATTATATTTTTGGTAGAGACGGCGCAAAGAATTTAGCAAACGGTATGGGAATTGAATTTCTTGGTGCCATCCCATTGGTTCAGAGCATTCGCGAAGCCGGTGATGTTGGACGCCCTGCCGTTCTTCAGAAAGGGTCAGTGATTGGATTAGCATTTGAAGAATTAGTTCATAACTTTACCACACGGTTAAATGCCCTAAAACACTCAGTATAAATGGAAAGTATTGAACAAAAAGTGAATTCAGCTATTTCATTAATTCGGCCATTTCTAAATGACGATGGTGGAGATGTGGAACTGGTTGAGGTAACATCGGACCGCATTGTAAAAGTTCGTTTGACTGGTTCTTGTAAAGACTGTTCCATGAAACAATCAACCTTACGTGGCGGAATAGTAGAAACGATAAAAAAAGCTGTTCCTGAAATAAGTGCTGTGATTGCAGTTGAAGATTAAATCAAAAGTTGGCCTTACTCATACTTGATAAAAATATTCTTAGGTTCTGTAAAAAACCGTAAGGCTTCCCATCCCCCTTCTCTACCTACTCCTGAATCTTTCATTCCCCCAAAAGGGGTTCTAAGGTCGCGAATCAACCAGGAATTCACCCACACAATCCCCATTTCAAGGCGATCAGCCATACGATGTGCCACATTTAAGTCTTTGGTCCAAACCGAAGCCGCTAAGCCATATTTGGTGTCGTTTGCCATCGTCAGCACTTCTGACTCTTCAGTAAACGGCATTATAGAAACTATTGGTCCAAAAATTTCCTCTTGGTTCGTTCTACACGAATTAGAAAGACCTTCAATAACTGTAGGTGCAAGGTAGTACCCATCCTGATAAGGTGCGTCAAGGCGAACGCGCACACCGCCAGTTAAAACACGTCCTCCTTCTTCCTTGGCTAACGCTATATATCCTAGGATTTTCTCCATATGACCCTTAGAAACTACGGCACCGATTTGCGCGTTAGGATCAGCGGGATAACTTACTTTAGCAGAGGATACCCGATCCACAAAAGCGGTTTTAAAAACATCATAAATATCCTGATGCACAAAAATTCTTGATCCGCATAAACAGATCTGACCTTGATTAGAAAAGGATGACCTGAAGACTTCTTTTACGGTCTGTTTTATATCCACATCCGGAAAAACAATCGTTGGATTTTTACCCCCTAATTCTAGGCTAAGTTTCTTAAACATTGGTGCGGCAATGCCTGCAATATGTTGTCCGGTCGCTGTTCCACCGGTGAAGGAAATTGCCTTAATTTTCGGGTGAGAAACTATTTCATTGCCAATCTCCGGGCCGGTGCCATGCAAAATATTCAATACGCCGGCAGGCATTCCCGCCTCATTTGCAATGTTCCCAAGCAAGGAAGCTGTATATGGAGTAATCTCACTTGGTTTAGCGATCACACAATTCCCTGCCGCTAAGGCCGGGGCAATTTTCCATGAAAATAAATACAAGGGGAGATTCCATGGGGAAATGCACCCTACAATTCCTATCGGGCGACGAGTTGTGAAATTAATTCCAACATGTTCCATGTAATGTGATTCCGAAGAAAAATGTTCAATAGCTGTAGCGAAAAAGTGAAAATTCGAAACAGCGCGTGGAATATCCACGTGTGCCGCTAACTTCTCGGGTTTGCCATTATCTCGGGACTCTGCCACAACAAATTCCTCCATGCGCGCTTCAATACCAGCAGCCAAACGAAGTAAGATCGCACTTCGTTCATTCACAGACATCCCTGACCATATAGGGAAAGCACGTTCAGCGGCATTCACTGCCATGGTTAAATCAGCTGCTCCAGATCTTGGTATTTGAGAATAAACTTCCCCTATTGCTGGATTTACATTGTCCATATATTGTCCAGACACTGGTGTATGATATGCACCATCAATGAAGTTCTTTAGGAATTCCATAGTGATATTTATTATCCGTTAATACTTAAATTCTATTCCTTTTTCTCGCGCTTCAATTCCTTCTTTCATCCATAAGGGTTGTTCTCCATTATTCAAGTAAAAATCAAAAAATTGACGCATTCTAATGCTTAAATCCATTTTATTGGGTAATCGAGTTAGGTTGTGGTGGTCGTCGTTATAGTTTAACATCCAACAAGGTTTACCAAGGCGACGCAATCCGGTATATAACTCAATGCCTTGATACCATGGCACAGCGCCATCTTTGTCATTTGCCATCACGAGTAAGGGGGTATTTACCTTGGGTAAGTGAAAAATTGGCGAGTTCTCTATGTACAAGTCAGGGCGGTCCCAAATCGTTGCCCCGATTCTACTTTGGGTAGATTCATATTGAAATTGACGATTTAATCCACTACCCCATCGGATTCCACCGTATGCGGAAAACATATTACTTACAGGTGCTCCGGCCATTGCCGCTTTATATCGGTTAGTCATCGTAATGAGTTGGGCGGTTTGATACCCTCCCCAGCTTTGACCTTGCAATCCCATTCGTGTAGAGTCAATCGAATAATTCTTAAGCATGTAATCGGTTCCGCTCATAATACAATCATAGGCTCCTTTTGCCGGATACCCTGGTTTATAGCGAATATCGGGAATCAATACTACATACCCTGCTGATGCATATTCGGTTGGATTGATTGTACTAGCTGTAGGGGCTGGGCCACGATAACTATGTAAGTTATCTCCGTTCAGTTCATAATAGTACACCAAGAGCGGATATTTTTTAGTAGCATCATAATTCTCCGGTTTGTATACGATCCCTTCTAAATTTATTCCATTATAACTTTTCCATCGAATGAGTTCTGAAGTCGCCCAATTGTATTCAGCCTGTTGAGGATTTGCCCATGAGACTCTTTTAAAAACACCAAAGGTGCCACCGACCTCGACATCAGGAAACAGATCAACCCGCATGCGACGAAGCACATATACCGACGTATCCTTTGCTTTAGTAAAAGATAATACTTTGAAATCTCCCCGATCCAACAATTTAAATAAAAATAAAGGCGTTGCCGTCCAAATAGAGACTTTTTTTGTGGTGCGGTTTCTTGCTTGCAAATAGCCACTATTCCACGCTATATTGGTTGAGTCTGGATTCCATTTAATCCATTCCCAATCTGTATTCTTAGTATCATCGAATGTCAAACAGCGATTTTTTTTCGTGCTTAAATCAAACTCATAGATATTATCTTGCGAAGCATAATAATACGCATCACCATTGGCATTAAATCCATAGGTCGCGGCAGGACCTGGATCCATTGGTTGGCCGTTAAGGTCTTCTTCCCATGATTCTTTCACTGAACAACTCATGCAGATTTCATTCAAGTTTTGATCGATTTGAAGTAGGTAGTGATTTTTACGATTCGGATCAAAATAGGTCATTGAACTTCCATCGTTGGATAGATGCCCCACATAGGCTATCGCTTTTTTAAGTAGTACTTGGGTTCCTGTGCGAAGGTCTAAGCGATACACATCGCTCAGGGTTGGGATTTTCCATTGCGCTTGAATCGTATAGGGCCGATTATCATACAACAACGAATAATGGCTTTGTCTATGAATATTAAATGACCCCTTTAATGAATCTGGACACCATAACATGGATTTAAAATCGGTTAAATCCAACGCGACAATATCTCCCGATTTATCCCCGGTTTTAAGCTCCAATAGTTGTTGTGGTTGTAAAGTAAGGTCCAAAGGTGACCATAAATCTAGGCGTACTTTTTCAGACTCCAATAAGGTGTCTTTTTGATAAACTACGCGATCGCTAAGCGTAAATTTTACATAGGGTAAATAATCAAAAAATGTGGGTTGCACCTTATCATTCACGCCCTTAAAACCGAAGGATTTTGTGGTGCTTGAATCGCCAAAGGTTATCAAGGAATCATTCAGTAATGAATAAACTCCCAATTCATACTGCTTAGTTATATTGGTATCGGAAGTGTAAAGATAGGCTAACATATTCCCTTCTTTATTCCATTGAAGTGATTTAATACTCCGTTGTGATTTACCTACCATAATTGGCATTAAAGCATCAGGAGAAATGACCCATAACCTGAAGGTGTCTTGCTTTCCTTTTTCTTGAGTAATATAAGCCAAATTACCCTGTTTCGACATCAAGAAATCGGTCGTATTGTTTACTTGAAATAAGCGATAATCCCGGTTTTCAAGAACCAAGGTAGTCCCATCAGATTTTATTTCCTTGCTTGGGGTAATCGGTTTCTTTTTGCTATGAAACCAACACTTCTTTGGGGATTCAATTGTTGTGGGTTGTGGTTTATCGTTTTGCTCTTTCAAAAACGCCAAATAATCCGCTGATTCAGATACTTGAAATTTTTTAACCTGAGGTTCTCTTCGAAGGGTGTTCTTGATGGAATTATAAACCACCATAGTATCTTTTGGCCGTTTCTTTTTATCTATTTTATTAAACTCACAAGTTCTCAAGGTATCAAATCCTGCAGTTCGTCGCCAAGCCATTAAGGAGCCGGACTCGTTCATTTGTAAATCTTTAGCTGCAAACATGGAATCTTTGGAGCCGCTTGGAACATGCTGCCAATGTAGATACCCATCGCCTTTCAATGGCAACAATTCAAACGTTAACCAAGCGCCTTGATTAGAAAGCTTTACCTTATCGATTCGATTCCAACGCGGATAGGTATTGTGATCGATTATTTGCTTTTGAGCATAGCTCGTTGAGCTAGCAACTAAACTTATCAGAAGGATAAAAATTCGAGACAGCATGCACGAAAGTAGAATAAAAGGATCAATGAGAGACCATGAACCTTAGTTTTTCCCCATCCTTCAAAGAAACAACATAGCTTCCCGGAGACAACATACCAACTTGCACCGTTTGCTTAGCATTACCATTAGAAGGAACCTGCAATACTAAGCGACCCGAAGCATCGAAAATTTCAACATCTGTTAACAATTCATTGGTAAGTGACTCAATCGTTAATTCTGAATTTGTTGGAACCGGATAAATCCTTGTTTTGGCGACCTTAAGTTCATCAAGGTTCTGAATTCCAAACGCGAATTGAACCGATGTTGCTGAGCATCCAGTTGGGTAAGTAACTTCTACGGTATAGTACCCCGGTGTTATTGGAACATAGGTTGCCGAATTACTGTTTTGAATTTCTTGACCACCAAAATACCATTGGTAGGAAGTTCCGATTGCGCTCGTTGATAAGGTTCCATTATTTATGGTTACAACAGGCACGGGCGCGTTGTTTACAGTAATAGAAACTGAAGACGCGGAACAACTTGCAATGATCCCTGCGATGGCATGCGATGTTGATTTACCTGACTCTATAAACGTGGTTCCGTGTAAGGATGATATGTGAATTGGTGCAGATGTATTTACTCCCATTGAAAGTTGAGATTCCGTATTATCTCCAAACCCAAAGACCGAGTAATCGTTTCTCATAAGTAAGGTATGGTACTGACCACAAGAAATGCGATTCACTCCTGTGATTGCAATGTTCTCAGGTTGGTTTCTATCCACATTGTCATTTAATCCTAACTGGCCAAAATTATTTTTACCCGTGGACCAAACTGACCCATCTGATTTCAAGATCACTGAAAAATCCGCACCACCACTAACCTGAATCGCTTGTTTGAAAGAAGAAACGGTAGGAATTACTCGATTAAGGTTATCACTTAATCCAAGTTGTCCATTCGCATTATTACCCCAAACAAATAAATTGCCTGATGAGTCGATTGCAAAGGAATGAAATTCACCTACACCAATTTTCTCAATTCCAGTTAGATTCGGAATAACCACTGGAACAGAAGTAGAATTGAGGTTTCCTAATCCTAACTGTCCAAAGGTATTATTTCCAAAAGCGAGTACAGTACCATCGGTGCGCAAGCACAAGAAATGTCTTCTTCCACCAACAATGGTATCGATGTTTTGTAAGGATGGATTCAAGTATGGGAAGTTATAAATTGACGTGTTCCCTGTACCTAATTGACCGTATGTATTATTCCCCCAAACATAAACATTACCTGAATTGGTTACCACCATGGCGCTGTTTTCAGAAGTCGCAAGGGATTTAATAGCGGAAAGGGAAGGCATCAACAACGGGGTATTGGATGAAGTAAACGTGCCATTTCCAAGCTGACCGTTTGAATTATCACCCCACGCGTATACTTGTCCTGATGCATCTCTACCAAGAGCGAAATTCCAGCCAGAAGAAATCTCTTCAAGCGATAAATTAGCATTCATTTCTGTAGGCAAACCAATGCTTTGATTGGTACCATCTCCAAACATACCATTCGCGTTATAACCAAAAGAATATGTTTGATTTAATACCGATGAATTCTGGGTCAATGTTACGTTGGCCGTTTGATACACCACCAAGGTAGAATCTGTGGTTTGTGATACTGGAATTCCTCCACTTGTCCATTCATTATTTGAAATTGAATTAGAAAATAAAATCACTGAATCACCCGCACAAAACGTGAGTGGCGAGCTATTCGTAATGGTCGGTGATGGCATCACATCGATTAACAAGGTATCGTTAAATGGCTGATAACATCCAGTGCCTTGATTAAACGCCATAAACGTAACTTGATCATTATCCTGAAGTGTACTGCTGCTAAATTGACCAGAAGGTCCAAACGCACCTTGAGACACCCCGTTAACGTAGTATAAATAGGTTGAACCTCCCGTAGCTTGAAAATCCAAGGTTGAACCACTGCAAATTAAGGGTTGCGGCTGAGTTGACAAAGACAAACTCATTGAATTAACATTGAAAATAAAGGTGTCTATTGCAGAAGGGCACGTACCGTTAAAACCTTGAACTAAAATAGTATCCCCATGTATTAAATCATCCATTGAAAACAAGCCAGTGGCAGAAACATTTGGCGTAGCACTGTTGTGTGTAAAAGAATAGCTCAATGCACCTAAAGCACTAAAATTCACAGTATCTAATAGACAAATGGTTAAATCAAGATCATCACACGTCGATACCAACACAGGATATGGATAAACAATAAGTGAAATCGGTGTAATTGCAGCGGCACTGCATCCAAAGGTTTCGCCTATCACCGATAATGTATCTCCGTTGTTCAACGTTCCGGTAAAGGTGCTATTTGTTGAATTAGGACCAATTGCAACTGAATTTAATAAAAACTGATAGTTATTTGCTCCGGATGCGATAACATTCACTGAATCACCAACACATATTTGATTGCCGCCTTGATTCGTAATAGTCACATTTGGATAATTGTAAACATTAAAAATCAGGGACGGTGAGAAATCAATACAATTTTGATTTGACCCTACTACTTCTACTAAATCATTATTCTGCAAATTGGAAAGGGTAAGTGTTGAGGATGGTGAGGCTGGTCCTTGAGAGACATTATTCACAAAAAACTGATAGTTAGTAGCACCACTTGCAGTGAAAAGCACAGGAGTTCCTACGCACAATGCTAAGTCTAATTCAGAAGAGGTTAAAGTAGTTATCGGTGTTTGATTTACAACAAATGCCGGTAATATACTATTGTTCACACAACCTAAATTAGAAGTCCCTATTACACCCACTACATCTCCATTTGATAAATTGTTTAGTTGTATGGTACTCGCTCCTGACTGAACGCCGACATTATTACCATTCAACTGAAACTGATATTGGGTAGCTCCGGTTGCGTTGAAAGTAATGTTCTGACCGCTACAAACCGCATTTGCGCCATTTGAACTTGACAATGTAACTACCGGATTGGGATTAATTTGAATGTTAACGGACGATTGATTTGAACAACCATTACTTGTCCCCGTAACTTGAAGCAGGTATGAACCCGCAGGATAAGATTGCATTGCAAGCGTATTTACAGCACTTGGTGGGCCTAATAACTGACCATTCAGACTAAGCGTGTAGGTAGTTGCACCGGAAGCTTGATAGGTAATGTTATCTCCTTGGCAGAACACGTTGTTTGGGTCGTTACTTGTGACAATTACGCTTGGAATAGCATTCACAGTAAAGGTCATTGGTGCAGAGGTAGCGGTGCACCCCAAAGAACTTCCTAACACCGTAATCGTTTGACCATTGGTAAAACTACTCGAGGAATAACTGTTTGTATTACTTAGACTTCCCTGTGAAGCACCATTTAAATAAAATTGAAACTGATTAGCGCCAGATGCAGTGATGGTTACGGTATCACCAAAACAGAATATGTTATCTAAATCGGAACTTTGAAGGGTAATTACAGGAATTGGGTTTACTTGTACATTTAATGTGGGACTTGAAGAAATACAAGAATTTGCTCCTACACCTTGAATACTCAGTTGATTTGGACCAACCGGAAGGATTGGATTGAATGAAGCTGATGCCTGTTGAGGTCCAAAAGGATTCCCATTCACATAAAGTTGGTATTGGGAAGCTCCAGCACCGT
>JBEAQY010000019.1:0-18945 GCA_041163605.1 Bacteroidota bacterium
GCGGATTTAACAAAGGAAGTGTCTTGGGCGAACGTTGTTCCTACCCAAATCAATAAAAAGAAAGAAAACAGCTTGCTCATGGAACAATATTGAATTCAATAACCGAATACCCTCGCGCGCAAAAAGTAGCACTGGTGCATGTGCAAATGGTGGATCCTGCAGGCACCCAAATTGGAAGATTAGTCATTTGATTTCCAGCGCTGTGAATTCCAAAACTCAATGGAATGGAGTTAATACCTAAGTATCTGCCGTAGTAGTGATAGTAAAAACTTGGGGCCCCGCAAATTGTGAAAAAACTCTGTGTCGATCCACTTCCATCTACCGCGTAGGTGTCCGCACCAGCATCACTAAATACACTTTCAATTTTCCACACCTTACCTGCGGGTACCGTTTGCGGGGGATCCGTGTTTGAGATTATTTTAGCTTGGTTGAACTGTAAATTGCCTTGGGCAGATGCTTCTTTTAAAAATAAGGACAAAAAAAGAATGATGAGGTATTTCATTATGGAACGATATTAAATTCTAAGATGCTGGCCACACCACTTGTTAAGCCGCTAAAAAAAACATTTTGTCCGCCAGTTATCCAATATGGAAAGCTATCGAATACAGGCCCATAACTGGTATGCGTATTTTTAAGGAACACTTGTTGCCCCGCAACAGAAACGCTAAAAAACGAAGAATAAGAACTCAACCCCACACCTTCTATTTTCCAAACTTTACCTGCCGGAACGCTGTAATTATTTCCGTTACTAGTAAACGATAAATTAAGTACTTGATTGAGTTGCAGGTTCCCTTGTGAATAAACGTTAGAAGAAGCACTTAACACAACATAAAGTACAAATGGTAGAAAATAATTTCGCATACGTAAGTTTAGGTTTCCCGAAAATAGACAATTGTTTTCAGCTCTTGAAATTATTTTTGTGTTAATTCATACTAGAAAAAGTTGATTAGTATTCAAAGGATTGTTAAATTAGTACTTCAAATATTATCCTATGAACCTAATTACTACTACATTTTCTAAGTGTATTTTTACTTTATCCTTTTTACTTTTCGGTGTTACTGTTTTAGCTCAAACTCCTGAAGGAATTAATTATCAGGCGGTTATCCGTAAAACCAACGGAACATTAGTAGCCAATTCTATCGTAGCAATAAGGATACAGATCAAACAAAACGCTGCAACGGGTACCGTAGTGTATTCAGAGCGTCAAAGTGTTATAACCTCGCAATATGGCCTTGTAAATTTTGTAATTGGACAAGGAACGGTCCTTTCTGGTACTTTTTCCAATATTAATTGGTCTACCGGGAATTATTGGGTAAGTTTAGGAGTAGATTTTACAAACGGAACGAATTATTTAGATTACGGTTCGCAGCGTCTCATGAGTGCTCCTTATGCCTTGTATGCAAAAACTGCTGGTGTACAATTAAATCAATGGAGATATGGCGCTACTACTCCTGCAGCAGCCTTAGGTAATATTGGGGATTTTTATTTGAATACCGCTACAGGTGATGTGCATTATAAATCAGCCGCTTCAACTTGGACGTTAACAGGAAACATCAAGGGTCCTCAAGGGAACGCAGGTGCTACCGGCCCACAAGGTCCAGCAGGTGCTACCGGCCCAACAGGTTTAACTGGCGCTACAGGCCCACAAGGTCCAGCGGGTGCAACCGGCCTACAGGGTCCGGCAGGAGCAACGGGCGCAACGGGTCCGGCAGGAGCACAAGGAATAGCGGGAACAAATGGTATTAACGGTACCAACGGTACAGCGGTTTTAAATGGCAATACCAATCCTGCTCCAGGAACCGGAGTTAATGGCGATTTTTATATTAACACTGCCACGAATACAATTTATGGTCCTAAAGCAAATGGTGCGTGGCCCGCAGGAGTTTCATTAGTTGGTCCGGCTGGCGTTGCCGGTCCACAAGGTCCAGCGGGTGCAACGGGTCCAGCAGGTCCTACTGGCCCAACAGGATTAACTGGTGCTACGGGAGCCACCGGTCCACAAGGTCCAGCGGGTGCAACGGGTCCAGCCGGTCCTACCGGCCCAACAGGATTAACTGGTGCTACGGGAGCCGCCGGTCCTCAAGGTCCAGCGGGTGCAACGGGTCCAGCAGGTCCAGCAGGTCCTACCGGTCCTCAAGGTCCAGCCGGATTATTGGCAAGTGGTTCAGCTGCTGGAAATACGCCGTATTGGAATGGAACACAGTGGGTATTAAATAGCTCTAATATTTTTAACAACGGATCAAGTATAGGTATCGGTACCATATCACCAAATGCATCGGCCGCATTAGAGGTGAATTCTACCACTAAAGGATTCTTATTGCCGACGATGACTCAAACTCAACGCAATGCAATTTCTACACCAGCTACGGGCTTGTTAATTTATCAATCAGATAACACGCCCGGATTTTATTATTACAATGGGGCAGCATGGACGGCGATCGCAGGAGCTGCTGCAGGAGGTGGAGGAGCTGTCGGATATTCTTCCACAGCGAATACTTTAATTTACACTACCGACGGTTTTTAATAGTGATGCGAAGGATATTTATTGTTGTAACAGCTTTCTTCGCTGTATTAATTACACACGCACAAGGCAATCTGCAGTTTAACCAGGTGGTCACCTACAATATTGGTGGAATCGCAAATCAATATGACAATGTGAACTTTACGGTACCCGTAGGCAAAGTTTGGAAAATAGAATCCGCGGTTAATTGGTCTGGAAATCCCTTGATGCTATATCCTAACGGGGCGATGTCATACGGTATAACCCTTGCGAGCAGTTCAAAGACAGTTTCAGATTTCCCGATTTGGTTAAATGCAGGATACAATGGTCAGTTTTCCATTTATACAAATCGCGCGCTTATTTCAATCATTGAGTTTAATGTCGTACCATGAAGCACTCTATAATTATAGTTTTTCTTTTCCTTTCATTAAGGTTCTTCGCACAGGGAAATTTGCAATTTAACCAGGCCTTGCTTTTGTCCACAACGCAGGCTTCCAATGTGTTATTGGGAACCGTGCCCCCGGGGAAAGTATGGAAAATTGAAGGGTTCGGCACGGCAGCGGATGGTTACTATGAATGTAGATTTTCTTACGATGGGAGTAATGTGGCATTCAGAGCAGGCAGCGTACATATTTATGGATCGGCATATTCGTATGCCGGAGAAGCCAAAGGATCTTGGCTTCCTGCAGGTACTACTTTATATTCATTAGGATGCAATTATTATCGTTGGGTGAGCATCATGGAATTCAACATCGTACCATGAGAACCGTTGCTTTTGTTTGCCTCTGTATGATGTGTATGCTTGTTAAGGCTCAAGGTAATCTTCAGTTTAATCAAGTGTTATTGCTCAATGCAACATCGAACAATACGGCTCAATGGACGGTACCCGCAGGTAAAACATGGAAAATAGAAACGATGGGGTCTTATTCTAGTACGATGAATGTTTATTTAAACAATTCGATTGCCTTTGAATACATTGGAGATTATAATAATAATTTTGGTGCGTATTACAGAGGGTCAGATGCACCCGCGTTGTGGATTCCTTCAGGAACAGTTTTAGGCCATAGCAGTAGTAATGCTTCGTCATTTCGTTATTTTAGTATCATTGAATTTAATATTGTCCCATGAAAACCTTACTGTTTTTATTGATTTTCATTTGCTTTGGAGCGTTAAAAGCGCAAGGTAATTTACAGTTTAATCAAATCAAACTTGTAACGATTCAAGAAACAGTCCCTGTAGGGAAAGTTTGGAAGGTTGAAAGTGCCTTAACTGGCGAAGAACGATACCCTACAAGTGGTACTACATTACCATCCAATAGTAGGTTCATAATAGTAAATGGCACCTCTGTCTGCGTGCATGAAGAGCATGTGGCCACGACTGGGGTAGGATTTAACGGTTGCTGTGGTGGAGGATTTTGGATGAATAATGTTGGCATGGCAGTAAATAGTACAACCCCTGTTTTGGTTCAGGTTACTTCCCAACCAACCAAGTTGCCTTTGTGGCTGCCAGCGGGAGCCACACTTGCTGTAGGTACAAAAGTGAGTTCTGTTTCTGTTGTTGAATTTAACGTCATTCCATGAAATATTTAGCTATTGTTTTCTTTGCATTATTCTTTAATGCAGCCGATGCACAAGGTAATTTGCAGTTCAATCAAGTTATTAATATGCCTTTTACAGGATCAAATACTACCCCGGTTTCTGTACCCGCAGGCAAGGTTTGGAAAATCGAGAGTTGCATGTTGAGCACGGTTTCAAATACCTACGCATTTATGTTGTACAACGGTGTTTACTATAACATGCGTCAACAGCTTACTTCAGCACACAATGTTAATTTCCCCTTTTGGTTAGCTTCAGGAACTTCGGTTACTTTTGGAGGAAACGGCGGCGGTGCGGGGGGAATGTTAAGTATTATTGAATTCAATATCGTACCATGAAACAACTTCTCTTAATATTTGTAATATTTGGCTTTACTGTAATTCAAGCCCAAGGTAATTTACAATTTAATCAAGTGAAATTAGTGACCACCTTGGAAACTGTTCCTGCCGGAAAGGTGTGGAAGGTTGAAAGTGTAATTTATAATATTGCACCAACTGCTACGGGCTACCAATCAGGAGCCGGTAGTTGTAACTCAACTTCATATGAATCAACGGCTATAGAAGTAGCAGGCGTTCCAACCAAGGTAGGTCAAGGGACTCAGCCAGCATCTTATTCTAATTTGGTTTACACCCATAGTTATACGATTTTACCACTTTGGCTACCCGCGGGAACTAGTTTGTCTGGAGGGACCTGTCTTAACAAAGTAAGTGTTATTGAATTTAATATTGTACCCTAATGAAAACAACTTTCTTGTTCTTTTTTCTTGTTGCAAGCAGTTCATTGATTGCACAAACAAATATGCCTGACCGCGTGGTTTATGCTGCGGCTGGAAGGTGGGCTTCTCCAGCGACTGGATTCTCTTTTCTAAATAACAAAATTATGGTTTATACCATTGGAGAGCCCATTATTTATGGAGGTCAAGTTGGTACACGATGGATTCATAATGGATTCGAGCAGCCTGATAAATTGGTTCCCATTGGACCTACGGTGGTCATGTTAGACAAACCGGACCCGGTATTTAAGGTTTATCCCAATCCAATGACATCACATAGCATCATTGAAGGTCCTCAAGAGCAAGAAGAACAAATAACCTTGCAGTTGATTGATGTCAATGCTAAGTTGATTGCAGAATATGCAATGGATAGCCCGAGATTGCAAATTGACTTTGAAAATACATTAGCCCCCGGAACCTATTTCTTAAATTTCTATACTTTGAATGGACAGTTTATTCAGCAGAATAAGTTGATTAAGCAGTAATACCTGCTGTTATTTTATCTGTTCTCATTAAAGTTAAGGATATTTCGGTGTTGGATTACTTCGTGAACACAGGTGTTGAGCTCAATCCAAGCATAGCGTCCACTTTACTGCGTAAAGCCCAGCCTTTTTTGTTCTAAATGTAAGGGTTGTTTGTAATTGGATTACTTCGTGAACACTTGCGTTGGGCTCAATCCAAGCATAGCGTCCACTTTACTGCGTAAAGCCCGGACTTTTTTGTTCTACCCTCATTAAAGCAAGCTTTATTCGGTATAAACAAAAAAGTCCGCTTCGTTTCGAAGTGGACTCCTTTTGTGATCCCGTTTGGATTCGAACCAAAGACCTACTGCTTAGAAGGCAGTTGCTCTATCCAGCTGAGCTACGGGACCTATAAAAAAAAAGGGGATGATTGCTCATCCCCAGTCGGGGCGGCAGGATTCGAACCTGCGACCTCCTGGTCCCAAACCAGGCGCGATGACCGGACTACGCTACGCCCCGAACGAATCACCTTGTAGTATCTTTATTCGCATCAACCGTTGTTGATGTACTATCTTTTTTCATTAATCGACCCTGCGGTTTCTCATCCTTTCCAACCTCCACGTTATTGCGGTGGGAGCGGGATTACCTTCGGTGGTCTTCGCTTCGCTACGGCACGAACCCTGCGGTTTCTCATCCCTTCCAACCTCCACGATATTGCGGTGGGAGCGGGATTCGAACCCGCGGTACAGTTACCCGTACGACAGTTTAGCAAACTGTTGGTTTCAGCCTCTCACCCATCCCACCATTATTAACGGGAGGCAAAAGTAAGAAATCCATTTCTTTTCTTAAAGTAATTTTTAAAAAAAGACATTATTCATAATGAAATTCTCCGAATTCACTTCGAATCGTTACTTCCTTTTGGGCTGATTCCCTAACATGACCAATAACTTTTGCTTCGATGTGGAAGGATTTAGCGATTTCAATCATTCCTGCCGCACTTTCAGCATCCGTATAGATTTCAAATCGATGTCCCATATTGAATACTTTGTACATCTCTTGCCAAGATGTACCTGATTCTTTTTGTATCATTTCGAACAAAGGCGGGCACGGAAATAAGTTGTCCTTAACAATTTGTACATTGTCAACGAAGTGCAATACTTTCGTTTGGCCCCCACCTGAGCAATGTACCATACCATCAATTTGTTGGCGGTATTTGGACAGGATTTGAATCATCAAGGGGGCATAAGTTCGTGTAGGTGAAAGTACTAGCTTTCCGGCATTTATCGGAGCACCTTCAACTGAATCTGTGAGTGATTTCGATCCGCTGTAAACTAAGTCCGAAAGAATTCCTTGATCGTAACTTTCAGGATACTTCTCTGCCAATGTTTTATTAAATACATCGTGACGTGCCGCAGTGAGGCCATTGCTACCCATCCCACCGTTATATTCGCTTTCGTAGGTTGCTTTCCCGTATGAGGCGAACCCTATAATTACATTTCCGGGTTTAATGGTGTGATTACTTACGACATCGCTACGCTTCATGCGACAAACTACCGTGGAATCTACGATGATCGTACGTACTAAATCACCCACATCCGCTGTTTCTCCACCCGTAGAATAGATGTCCATTCCCGCTGTGCGTAGCATAGATAAAACCTCTTCGGTTCCTTCAATGATGGCTTTGATTACTTCACCGGGAATTAAGCGTTTATTTCTTCCTATGGTCGAGGAAACTAAAATTGGTCCAATGGCCCCCACACATAGTAAATCATCGATGTTCATGATTAAGGCATCTTGCGCAATATCTTTCCAAACGGATAAATCACCCGTCTCTTTCCAATACATATAGGCTAAGGACGATTTTGTACCTGCCCCATCCGCATGCATTGCAATACAATAATCCTCATCTTGGGTTAAATAGTCGGGAACGATTTTACAAAAGGCTTTTGGAAATAAGCCCTTATCTATATTTTGAATGGCTTGGTGAACATCTTCTTTACCAGCTGATACACCTCGCGCTTGGTAGCGAGAATCCGACATGCTTTTTTTTGCAAAGGTAACAATTAAGCGCTTGCGCCGTCGCCTTCTTCTTCAAGTTGCTTTAGAATTTCAGCCACATCCATTTCCGTAGTTTTTAATTTGTTTCTACAAAATTGAATCAGTTCAGACGCGCGTTTCACATTAACGGCTAATTCATCAATGCCAATATCGCCTCGCTCCATTTCAGAAACTATGCGTTGTAATTCTTCAAATGCAAGGGAATAACTCTCAGGTACCATACTCAAAATTACTAATTTTACTCCCAATGAAAAATTCTTCCTGCATTATCGGTTTCCTTTTCTGTCTTTTTTTGATTGGGTGTTCGGATGACCCTACGGTGACGCCAGAAACCATGGCGAGTGAGGTGAAGATGCCGCCCCCAACATCTGAACGCAAACAATATTTGTTGGACAGTGCATCAGCATATTACACCAATTGGATCAATAAGGCCGGCTTCAGCGGACAGTACCTTATTGCGAAAAACGGCTATATTATTTATTCAAGAGCTGCGGGTTTTGCAAAACGAGAAATGAACGAAGAAATGACCCTAGAAACTCCAATGCATGTGGCCTCTATTAGTAAGGTAGCTACCGCCCTGGCGGTGTTGCGCTTGGTAGATCAAGGAAAAATCGCACTGAACCAAAAAGTTACTCATTATTTACCCAAATTCCCTTTCAAAGAAATTACAGTTAAAATGTTATTGACTCATCGGAGTGGGCTGCCTTACTATGGCTATTTTGCAGATGCCAATACCGATCGAAAGACCGTGCTAAATAACGAGGATATCATTCGTTTGATGATCAAATTTAACATCAAATTAAACAGTAAACCAGGCACCCATTTCGCATACTGCAATACCAATTATGCGATTTTGGCACTTATTGTAGAAAAAGTCACCAACCTGTCTTTCCCCAAAGCCATGCAAGCCTTGATTTTCACTCCCCTTGACATGAAAAGTTCTACCATAGCTACTACCAAAACGCAGTATGATGAATTCTCGAGAAATTACAATCAAAATGGAATGTGGAATGGGTTCACCTATCTGGATGCAATTTATGGCGACAAGAACTTGTACACCACGGCACGGGACTTGGTTAAATTGGACCGTGCTACGTACCTAGATTCGTTTTTAAGTGATTCGTTGAGAAAGCAAATGTTTAAAGGCTATAGCTATGAACATCCGGGAACAAGGAATTATGGGTTCGGTATTCGCTTAAAAGAGAAAAAAGGCAAAGACACATTCTTTTTTCATACGGGCTGGTGGCATGGAAATACGGGCTTGTATTGTTCGCTTCGGCAAGATACGATATGCATTATTGCCTTGTCTAATAACATGAATAAACGGGTATATAATTTGGGTCCATTATTAAAAACTTGTGGAAATTACGTCGTGAATGACGAGGAATAAACTTTTATTTTATTGTTTATTGAATAATTAGGTGTAGTTTAGCACTGTAATGACAAACGATCATTGTATTTTTTCTTGACACCATCCGTGGTTTTGAGGACCTGTCCAACTCCGATGTTCATTGCATTTGTTTTATTTATTTAAGTTTTATTTATGAACATGTACGTTTCAAACTTGAGCTTTCGCTTGAGTGAGCAAGAACTGGGAGATTTGTTTTCTCAGTATGGAGAGGTTTCCTCTGTAAAAATTATTAAAGATCGTGAAACTCAGCGTTCACGAGGTTTTGGTTTCGTTGAGATGCCAAACGACGATCAAGCGAAAGCAGCTATGGAGGCTTTGGCAAATTACGAAATGGCTGGAAGAAACATCAATGTTTCTGAAGCACGTCAACGTGATTAATTAAAAATTGTACATTTTAAAGGCCGCAATTGCGGCCTTTTTTTTTGTCTATTTGTAACAGTTCAGGGTTAATTCGTTGTTTATGAAAAGTCAAGCTATGAAAATCTTAAGCCTTCTTGGATTGTGGATTTTAATTAATGTACATAATCCCTTGTTTTCTCAGGAAATTGCCGATGTGGATGGAAATTCGTACCCTGTTATTTCCATGGGAGAACACCAATGGACCACCGAGAATTTACGTGTTACTCGGTTTAATAATGGGGACCTTATACCTCAAGCCCAAACGGCAGAAGAGTGGTTGAATGCATCAAAAAATAAGCGTCCAGCTTGGTGTTATTACGAAGACGAGGCTGGTATAGATCAAACCACTGTTTTATATAATTGGTATGCCGTGCAAGATCCGCGGGGTATTGCGCCTAATGGTTCACATATTCCGAGTATTAACGAATGGACTTCGCTGATTAATGAGTTAGGCGGAGTAAAGAAATGCGCCAGGATGTTTAAATCCAATGAAGGGTGGCTTCGACCACAGGCGACTTTAGTTCATGAACTGAATGCGTTTAACATAGAACCTGTAGGAAGTCGATACTGCTATTTAGAGGCTTCATTTAATTGGTACGATGGGCAAAGTAAGGGGAGATATGTAAATTTTTGGACGAGCTCGCATGGCCAATATGGTATTTATGGTAATCACGCCAATCGCATTGGATTAGCGTTTGATGTAGATTACCTCATTACGGATTCCCGAAGTAAAACTCAATTTGAAAACTTAGACTTGAATTTAAAAGGCAATGGGTTTTCTGTACGTTTTGTTATTGACCCGGTGCCGTAAATTACTTCCTGATCAAAATCTAACCAACTTACTTAAATCCTTTATTAACAAGGATTTACAAGACATGAGCGTTTTCAAGGTACGAATAAGGTACATTTTATTCTAAATAATCGAATAAAGATATTGAAAACCAAATAATCAATCCTATATTTGATTAAAAATATTATTGTGATTTAGGTTGGATTTTAAAGGGTTTTACTGTCAATTGTCCATACGAATTACTTTATCCAACTCAGTATAAAAAAGTTCGTCTACTATATGAACAAATTTATCTATTTCCATTAAGTTTTTTGCAGACCTGTCATACATTTTGCCGTCCAAACTTTGTTTTTGTTTAATTTCATTGTAGACATCTTCCAAATCTAAAGTTACTGTTTTGAAGGCTCCACCTTCCATCCCATAATAAGTTATTAAAAAATTTGTGAATATCAAAGTGTAACTATTATTTTCAGACAACTCCAACTTTATGGTTGCATCAACTGATTCACCAGAAATTTTAAATTTTTTAAACGTAATAAGTTCGAATAATAAATTGCCTTCCAATAGTGACACGCCTTTGGGTAAGGTTAATAAAAGATTTCCGTTACGCCCAACCATTGGAGTTGAAATATTACATTGGGTTTGTTTTTTAAACGCTGAGAATGAAAATGCTAAGCTTGTACTTTTCGCAATGAAATTATTGTAAAAGTCAGAATTTCCAAAAGTTAAGTAATGTTTCAAATCATTCTGAGTATTTGACATAGTATGAGATAAACTATAATGGATAAAATCACCCTTCATTGGAAAAACGAAAAGCTGTGTATCGGCCTCATTTGATTTAATTTGAGATAGAGCAGAAAAGCCCAAAAAAAAGAAGGGTGTCAAGATTTTTAATTTATTCATTTGTTTTGGAATTAAAATTTTTATAAAGATAGTTTTTTATGCAAAAAAGAAATTAACTCAATATAGCACCTTCAATTTCGTGGTATGGTATGCTTTCAGCTTTCTGAATTTGTTCCATTATTCGCAAATACTTTTTGGTTGGCTTTCCTGCATACTGTTTTTTAAAGTGCTTTTTGTAAAGCTGTTCAAATAGTTGGTCGGTTCGGAATTTTAAATTCCGTCGGAATTTGCCCCTAGCGTTTTATCTAAATACCTGCTCTATTTAATTTGGCTTTGCTTTTGGTAAATAGAACCCCCTGAATGATGAAAAAAAGGTACGAATATTTAATAAAAAAACAAGTAATAAAACAAGTATATATTTGCAAGCGTTCAAATACTCTGTATTCAAGGGTTTTAGGTGATATTAATAGGGGTTTGTTATAGGGTTACTTTGTAGTTGTCACTTCCAGATACAATAGCATATACACACCCTTAACCCCTTGATTCTATTAAGTTTTAGCACTTCTATTTTGTTCGTGTGCCACTATTGTGACGTGACACACTAGGGTAGATATTGGTGGGGATGTCCAATATAACCTTTCAATTCATGCAGAAATTCGGGAATCAAAAGGGTTTGAATTGTTTATCGTTACCGGTTATAATAGAAAAATGTCTCTTTTTTTTTGATTTAATATATTACTTTTGAAATTAGATCTTCAAACTGCTTAATATTATGAACATTGATAAAAAAGTACTTACAGTAGTCAAAAAATCATTTGCAAAATTCGACTTTTCGCGATTAGAAGAAAAGTGTACAAATGAGGCTCAAACAAGAATGTATTTGATTGAACCACTTCTAGAGATTCTCGGTTATAGTCGAATAGATGAAAGGGATATGCTGACCGAAATTAATGCAGGATGGGGACAAAAAAATGATAAAGCAGATTTAGGTTTGATTGTCAAAGGGAAAGAACCAGAAATTATTATCGAATGTAAAAAGTACGGTAAGAAATTAACCGATAAAGAAGCATCTCAACTCAACAACTATTTCATAAACACAAAAGGTTCTAAAATAGGTATTTTAACAAATGGCACCGAATGGCGCTTTTACACCGTGAATGAAATTGAGAAAGAGTCAAAACTATACCAAACACCTTTCCTTGTTATTGACTTTACTGAAGTTGATGACGCGAAAATTGAATTATTCGCACAATTTCATAAAAATGCAACCGACATAAAAGTTATCGTCGAAGAAGCACAAGACTTCTTCTTCTTACAAGGATTTAATGATGCATTAACTGCTGAATTATTAGACCCATCAGATGACTTTGTAAAAGCGATCTTCAACAGGATGGTGGGAAAAAGAATGAATGACAATGTTAAAGGAAGATTACGTTCATTAATTAATTCTAGTTCCATCCAGCAAGCACTGCCGAAATTAATCGAAGAAGAATCGAAAAATGGAAATATGGTAATTACCACAGGAGAAGAATTGAAAATTTATCACTCGGTAAAAACTATTATCATTAACTCTATTAAGAAAATTGATTTCTCAAGAATTTCCTACCGGGATCAAAAGAATAGTTTCAATATTATAATTGACGACAATCAACGTAAACTAATTGCTAAGATTACTTCATCGAAAGACAAATACTTCATCGAAATAGGAGGGAATGGAACTAAAATTCCTGTTGATGATCTTGCTAGCATTGTTGCGTTAAATAAACAAATCTTGGATATTACAAAAGGATTTTTAAGTGAGTAATTTTGAAACGCATCACTATCTTGTAAAACTTAATTAGTTTCCTCAATAGCCCTTCACTGTTTTTCTATATAAAATATATTCTTAGTCTCTGCATCTGGGATATTCACTACGACACTTTCCTTATTCTCCTACTTCCCGATACAAAAAGTAACTTTCCTTTAATAATAAAGGTTTTGTTGCAACAAGGTACAAATAGGGTACAAATAAGTGTTAAATACCTATAGCCCCTCCTACATTGGCTCCTGTTAAATCAGCTCCTGTTATATTGGCTCCTGTTACATTGGCTCCTGTTAAATTGGCTCCTGTTAAATTGGCTCCTGATAAATCAGCTCTTGTTAAATTGGCTCCTGATAAATCAGCTCCTGATAAATCAGCCCTTTTTAATTTAGCTTTTGAGAAATCCACATTATTTAAATTTGCTCTTGATAAGTTGGCGAATAATAAGTTTGCCCCGCTTAAATCCGCTTCTATTAAATAAGCGCCTACCAAAGTTGAATTTATTAAAACAGCGTTCGTTAAATCAGCCATAGTTAAATTAGTATTTACTAAGTTGGAATATCCTAAATTAGCCCCGCTTAAATCTAATCCACTTAAGTCCATTCCAACTAAATTCACGCCTCTTAAATTCAAGGGCTTTGTAGCTGTAGCAATCAATTTAATCAACTCTGTTCGTATTAAATCTGTTTCCATTTCTTAAATATTTTAAGACAAATATAATTAATGCCCCTCACCCCAACAACGCAATTTCAATTTCGTGGTATGTTATGCTTTCAGCTTTCTGTATTTGTTCCATTATTCGCAAATACCTTTTGGTTGGTTTCCCTGCATACGTTTTTTTGAAATGCTTTTTATACAATTCGCTGTAAAGGTTTTCACTCTTGAAATATACACACAGCGTTTTATCGAAAAACCTGCTCTTTTTGCTTTGAGTTTGCTTTTCGTACATACAACCGTTGAACGCTAAACGGTGGTAAAAATAGGTGTCGGCTAAATATAGCTTTCGGCAACGCTTGTTAGTTTTAGGGCAAACAAAATACCATACAAACCCTTTACCTAAATTTGAAACTGCTGAAACAAGTTGCACCTTGTACTTAATGGGTTGTTGGTTGCATTTGTAATCAAATTCAAGGTATGGGTTTTCGGAATAAGTACAAACACGAATTGAAATACTACCTATCTTTTCACCGTTCCTGCTCCAATGTATTGAACCAGCTTTTAGTTGGTTGGGCTTTAAATAACCGTGTTTTGTCAAAAAGGAAATACTAACTGTTTTTACCTCATCGTACAAGGTTGGAAAAGTATGGGGTTTTGGCATTTGAAATTTATTTTGAGGATGAAACCTAAATCATTAGGGAACTATCACGGTCAAAATTTTAATTCTTAATGCATCGAATGCTTAAACCATTATTTTTGTAAAGGTTATAATCTGTGACACCACCACCCTCAAATGAATCTAAATTAATGGTATAGGCGGTTTCAGGCAGTCGTGTGTTAGTATCTGTGGCACTCCACCAATAACCCATAAATCCTATATCAGAAAAAGAACCGTCGTCATATCTGAATCCTCCAGGTAGGGCAAAGAAGCCACTTTTGTTAGAACCATTTCCTTCATTATCCCAACCGCTTGGGCTTTTCATTTTTGAAAGTGCATTTTCCCATCCACCCAAAAAATCAATTAATGTTGACCATTCGGCATAAGTTGGAATATGCCAACCTTTTGGTGCCAATCCACGAGAATCAGTTAAAGCATACCAATTATAAAGTTTTCCGTAACATTTCCCATTTGACAAATCATTTTCGTAATAGCACCAAGCAGGTTTTTTGTTTTTTGCAGCGTATAACCAGTCTTTTGCGGATTTTGCTTCAGGGACTATATCTCCATTTCGAAAGGTCTCTACATTAAGATTCTCAGTCATCCATATTTGATTTCCAATTTTTACTTCTTTGCTCTTGGGTTTGTTATCCTGAGTATTACAAGATGAAAGTAACAGAGATATTAAGACAATAAGATTAAACTTTTTCATAACATAAAATTAAAATAAATTTTCAAGAGAGCAAAGGTTCTCCCAGCTTATGGGTAACGCTTTCAACCTTTGGCAATACATACGGAATAAGTTTGCATAGTATGTTTAATCGTTGCACGGGTTCAAGTCCTTTGAGGGTATCGGGTAGCTGTTCAAGTTCCTTTTGCATTAACTCTTTGAGGGTGTCCCGAATGTTCCCAGTCAAAGGTTTATTGTACTCAACCTGTGGTTTGTCATTTTTCAGCCGTTCAGTTTGGCTTATTAGTAGGTATTTCACTTCGGTTATGTCCAGTTCCCCGAAATCGGAAACCCTTATATACTTGTTTACCCATTCGTAAATAAACAACTTTTGGGCTGTGTTCAGGTTGGCTTTGTCGGTTTCGGCTGCAAATTCTTCAACAGCTTTTAAAGGTGTTTCGTGCTGTTCGGTGAAAATATTTATTGCCTTATCAAATAGTTGTAAAGATGTTTCAGGATTTTCAAAGTTGCCTTGCTTTAATACTTCGCAAAGCATTTCAAAGGCATACACGTTCCAATGTTCGTTTTCTGTTTTAAAGTAGCTTTCAAGGCTTTCAATTTCTTTTGTTTTCATATCAATTCAAATTTGTATTTAATACTTGTTTTAATTCCTCTAATCGGTTGAGGTATGGTAAAAAGGTTCTGTTCCCGTTGTTTCCTTTCACGGTTGCAAAGTGGCTTTCAATGAATAGGGAACAATCCGTTATTGTGCTGCACCTGTTCAGCTTTACGGGTTGGGTTGGTAGTTCAATACTTGCGAAGTAGTTTTCAAGTTCTGCAATGTCATTGCTCCAGTTTTGGGGCTGTTCAATTCGTTCAGTTTTGAATACCTCAACTTTTGGCAATGGTTCAACGTGTGAAAAAATAATGTTTTGTTGGTGGGTAACTTTAGTAACTTTAGTAACTTTTTCAGGTTCGGGCTGTGGTGGTTGTTCCTGAATGTTCCTTTTCCTGAATAGTCGCCAATCCTGTTTTATTAAATAGTCTGCAAGGTCGTTACCTTCGCTTTTGTCCCGTTCAGGTGCTAACTGCTCCAGTAAGTCCGAAAATATAAAACGTGTTCCGGGTAAACGGCTTTCGTATTCTTTGGCTTTGGTTTCCCATTCTTTGAAGGTGTTACCGTCTTTTGAAAGGTCGGGAAATACATAAACAAAACGCCCTTGTAATACTTTCAGCTTGTCAAATGAAAAACTGCTTTTGTTGTAAACTGCCAACCAAATAAGGCTTTCAGGTGTTTCGGGTAAACCAAAATACAAAGTACCGTAAACGGCTGTTTTAGGGGCTTCAACTAATGCAACGGGGTTACTGTGGTATTTACTTAAAAAGTGTTCGCCAAATAAACAGGAAATTCGTTTATCCTGCTTTGTGTACGCTTCCAACCATTCAGGCAACGGCTTATTGTTTCGGGTGTGGTGCTTTTCAATTATTGAGTGTAAAAAGTCCGTGCCTGTGGTGTGGTTTTGTTCGTCAAACTGTTTTACCTGAACTGCTCTTACATTGCCTTTTATATCAACAAAAGGAAAAGTATTTGCCCCTGCTCTGTAACCATTTGCAACCGTCCCCAATCGGTACAACTGAATAACCTTTGTAACCTCATCAACTTCAAAGGGAAATTGTACCCTGTAAAATAGGTTCTGTATAAACGTGTTCTTTTCATAGCGTTCGGGCTGTAATGTTTGTTTGAATGTATCAAAGTCAAAAAGTATGGGTTCAGGTGTGGGCTGTGGTGTTATCTTTTTTCGCTGTGGCTTCCAGTTGTTCGGTAATTCCGAACGGTTGCCCTGTTCCTGTTCCTGTATTGCTTTTGCGTACCCGTCCAAATACGGGTTGAGGTGGTACGAACAATTACTTTCACGGTCGCAACGTCCGTACTGTTCGGGCAAATAGTCGCCTATTTCTGTATCAATATACAGTACAAACGTCTTTTTATTACAGTCGGGGCAATGGTGCTTTTTACTGCCTTTTTCTAAACTGTATCGGTGTGGTTGGTTACTAAAGTTATTAAAGTTACTCATTGAAAAAACCTTTTATATTTGCGTTAAAAACTTAGTCCCGGTGCTTCAATAAATACCGCTAATTGGTTTTGTGAAACCCTATCTACAACCAAACTCAACGCCCGTAACTGTTTTATGAAATTGGTCTTTTTAAAAGGTGTCATTCCGTCATCAATACAAAAGGCTCTATATTCCGGGTACAGGTCTTTGATTAATTTGTAATTGGTTAAACTGCCTTTGTATTCGTTTTCATTCAAAAACATCTGTACGCTGTTACTTTCAATTTTGTATTGTTCAACGGCTTGTTGGGCTGCTTCACAATCTGAAAACTTCTTTTGCTCCAGTAACCTGTTAAGCCCTTGCAATACCCAATTGAATACGCCTGAAAGTTCCTTTTCAATAATCTTTGTATGTAGGTTTTTATCCTGTTCCTGTGGTGGTATGGTAACATCAAAGGGAATAATTAAAAACCGTCTGAAATAGGCGTTTGTATGTTCAACGTCTTTGGGTAATTCATTGCAATTGAAAATTAGTTTTGCGTACTGCTTCAAAATGAATGGTTGCCCATAAGGTAAACGGGCTTCAACGGGTTCGCCTGAAACCAATTGTTTGAATATTGAGGCTTCCAAATTGCCGTTTATTTCACTTGCATAGTTTACCAACTTATTAGCCAACTTCGCCCGGAAATACCCGTTATCATTTGTAAGGCTCTGTAATGAATAACTGCTTACATTATCAGTTCCCAATAAGGCGTTTACTACTTCAAAAAATACGCTTTTCCCATTTGCTCCAGTACCGTACAGTATTAAGGCTTTTTCCTCTTTTAGTGCATTGCTTCCGTGCTTAATGAATACAAACCCTAAATATTCAGCTAATACCCTTTGTCGTTCAGGGTCGGGCAATACCTTGTTTAAATACGCTTCAAATAATGGTGCTTTTGCCTGTGGGTTGTATTCAAATGGTAATTGGTAGGTAATGAAGTCTGAACGGTCAAACGGTCGCAAATTCGTTCCCTGTGGGCTTATTTCAAATGTTCCGTTTTGTAGGTTAATCAATACCTTGTTATTGTCGCCCTGTGGGTTGCTCAAATATTCCGTAGCAAGGAACTGTTTAAATAGCTGCTCCCTAAATTGGTAATCCTGTGCATTGTCCCAACGAACGCCCATTTTTTCGGCTGCTTCACCTAAAAACTTTTGAAATTCGTCTTTGTCAAGTTCAGCCCAAAATGTACCGTTGTACAGGTAAATAAAATCGTGGTTTTTACATAAGCCCCAACGGTTTTTTGTTGCTGTTTTTGATACGTTCTTAATTGATAAAATACGGTAATGCTTCGTATTGACTTTGATTTTATCTAACTGTTTGCGTATATCCTTAGCCTGTTCGCTATCAACGGGCAATTGCTCCAGTTTTTCCCTTAGTTTTTCAACCTGTGGAAACGCTAATACTTCAAAATCCAACGGCTCAAACTGTTCAATAAGTTGGTGTAATATTTCAGCGTGTGGGGTCGCTTCGCTTTTGTTCTTTAGTTCCTCAACGTGGTTTAAGATAGTAGCCGGGTTGTTGAGGTCATCAAATACGGGGTTTAGTTTCATAGCTTAACAGTATTTGAAGGTTCAACAATAGCCTGAAAATGCGTAATTTTGCCTTGTCCTTTATGCGAAAAGACTTTAGGGCTGTTCAGTTGGTTACTTTCCATTGTTCAGCCCTTTTTTATTGTTCAACAAATACGCTTTGGCTTCCTGCTCAATTTCAGCGTTTGACTTTTTACGCCCGTCTTTAAGATAGTTCAGTAATTCAATACGGGAAAAGTACAGGCGTTTGCTTCGCTTCATTACAGGCAATTCGCCTTTTGATACCTTGCTGTACATTGTGGGTACTGTAAGGCTCAAAAATTCGGCTGCTTCCTGAATGGTTAAAAGCTGTTCCGGGTGTTCGGTGGGTGGTTTGCCTTCCTGTATATTGTTTCTTAAACAGGAATTTACGCAATCAATAATTACCGTTTGTAAATCCTCAATCGGTAATGAAATTAAAACTGTTTTGTCCATATCAAATAAATTTTGATACAAACAAACCGCTATTTATAGGCTCAAATTTCCCTGCTTTCCTTAATGGGAATTTTGGGAAAGTTTTATTTTAGAAACCTTTGTTTTAATGTCTGTTCTGTATAAATTTTCTGCTTTGTTTTGATATTTGCCAAACATACTTTCGTCAATAGAAAACCGCTTTATTTTCTGTGGTATCAATGAAGCAAATATTTTTCTATCTGAATAATGTTT
>JBEAQY010000020.1:0-30351 GCA_041163605.1 Bacteroidota bacterium
CATTCCCCTGAATATGTTTCAAATTTCTTTAATCAAACCGGGAATTATCGTTCAAATGGAATTCCCTGGTCTGAGAATTTAGCCACCAGTGTTCGATATACAAACAGTGCCATGTATCACGCTATAAAACATAGTTTAGAGCACCCGGATCAGCTTTGTTTTGCCCCGGTATCTGGAATGCATCATGCAACGCCGCATGCAGGACAAGGATTCTGCACCTTTTCAGGACAGGTCATTGCTTCCTTAAAACTGTATGAAGAACACGGAGTGTCCGGCGCTTGGCTAGATTTAGATGGTCATTTTGGAAATAGCATTGAAGATTCTAGAGGTTTTGATCCACGCATCAATAAGGCCATTCCGTGGGATTGCAACGTAAACCCAATAGGATATAACGAAACGTATATTCAAGATTACAAATTAAAGCTCGAACGAGTTAAACAACGAATTTTAGCAGGCAAGGTACATTATGTGGTATTTGCTCACGGGGCTGACAGTCACATAGATGATGACCTTGGCGGACAATGCGACACCAAGCACTGGTTATCTTGCGCCTCGATTTTTGGTGAATGGGTTAATGAAGTCTCCTTCATACTTGGCAAACCACTCCCGGTAACCTTGGCTCTATTTGGTGGGTACCGAAAAGATGACTACAATATTGTTCTTGACTTGCACCTCTCCTCCATCGAACGATGTAGAACATTACTATGTGCCCCCAACAATGCGGTGGCTGCTTAAAATAAATTAGACAACACTAATTGTAACTTTCATCCGTTTAAAGTGTCTCATTAAAAAACTACCAATGAAAAAAACATTTATTTTTCTTGGATTCCTTGGGGCATCCATAACAGTATTTAGCCAAATCAAATTTACACAAGTACACCTATCCAGCGGGGCCTACAGACAATTTGGTTTTACCCAGTCAAACATTACAGACTTTAATCCGTTAGCGCCGGGTTCTTCAATTTTAATGAAGGATTTCAGTAACTACGAGAGTTCTATGGGATACTATAACTTTAATTATCCGTTTGGTATGGGGATGCAAAACACCTCATCTTTTCAGTCATTGCAAGTAGGATTATCGCTACCAAAATGCCAAGGGACCTTGCGTTTGGGAATATCTAATTTTTCAAATCAATTAATGAGTGCGTATGGTTCGTATTACGAATCACATGTAGTGGATACCTTAATTTCTTCTCAAAACGGGAGTATGACCTTTGTAGATTCTACAATAAGCAGAAATGTATACGGAAATTACAACAACCAACAAATCCGAATTGACGCAGCGTATGTTTGGGAAATGAATGTAGGCGAACGGTGGGCATTTTCTGCCGGTGCTGGGTTTTCCTTTGGATTATCTTATCAATCTCAAACTTCATTACATTATGCTGAGTATACGAACAGTTATCAAGGATATGGGTCCCATACAGGAGATCAAACGACAACCATAGAAAGTGAGACATACAAAAGTCCTATAGCTTGGGGATCAAATATTTATGTCCCGCTAGGTATTAATTTCCGAATAGGAACTAAACGAGCATTCTGGAAACCATGGATGATTTACTCTGAATTACGTCCACAATTTTCTTTCAATTCAATACCTAATTCAGGGGTTAAATTTAGCCCAGGAGTTGGTTCAAGCAGCGGAATTCGTTACAACATCCCAACATTTAACAAAGTATGTCCCGCTCGGTATTAATTTCCGCTTAGGAACTAAACGAGCCTTCTGGAAATCATGGATGATTTACTCTGAATTACGTCCACAATTATCTTTCAATTCAATACCTAATTCAGAGGTTAAATTCAGCCCAGGAATTGGTTCAAGCAGCGGAATTTGTTACAATATCCCAACATTTAACAAAGAAGGACACGCAGATTAATAATCCAAGACAATTGGAGCAGATGACCCAGTAATGAATAATTGCTGGGTTTTCTTTTTGTTACCAGGAATGAAAGAAAAATAGGCAGAGTTCGGAACTTCTTTTTCATCCTTTTTTAGTTTAGAATCAAAATACTTATTTCGGTCTGTTGGAAAATTTGCTGTTGAGTTTTTCGACTCAAACACTTCGCCTTCTTCATTCATCAACACATAAAATACTTCATTTTTTTTACGATTGCTAATGGATAATTCTCGGCTACTACCTGCAGGAATATAATACCACCCTCTAACCTCTTGTACATTTTCTGAATTAGTAATACCGTAGGAAACGTAATAGCTTTTAGTTGAATTATTACATACCTCTATTGATTTTGTTTTGAAATCAGATACGTTTGTACTTAGCGCTAAATCATTTGGTATCAAAGAAAATGCAACCCGTAAAATCTCCAAATCCCTATATCGAAGCCAACAGAACCCACTTTTACCCCATTCCTTTCCCCAACTATTTACGAGCTTAAATGCCCCACCGCCAACGTTATCGTCATATCCAATGATACACATGGCATGACCAGCTACAGCATAATCAAAATTAAAATTCTCGATTTTTATCACGCCATTGGAATCCAAAAATTTGGTATTTAAACTATTTCCCTTTCCACCAGCATATACATTCATTCCAATAACAACCGGTCGGTTATTATTTATGGCTGTTTTTAGTTGCATATAGTTCATGTGTTGCAAACGCTCATAACCAAATAATTTGTCTTTGTACTTGGTTTTATCCGGGTCATGGGCACAATTTTGCAGGGGATACTCATCCATTAAGGGACTTCCATAATTTTTTAGAACCTCCAAACTGCCATCGATTTGAGATCCGCCGTAACATGGATTTTTGTCATAAAAAAAACAATAACGATTATAAGCACTTAAGGCAGAGAATACTGGATAATTTCGACCGTGTTCAATTCGCTTAACAACAGTTAAACCATAATAAGCCGAGGCCCATCCGACACAAGACCCTACATCGCCTTGATCACCAATCTCAGGTAAATAGGCTTCTAGTGAATACCGAGTTAATAAGGTTGGGCTTTTAAATTTGATAACAGAACTACTTAAGCTCGATCCAAACAACAAATTGGGAAGAATGAACAGAAAAGAAGAAATTATTAAGTATTTCATCAAACAATTGGTCTGTTCGTTGTGCATTCGCTTCATTTTATTATAATTTTACAAATTAAGTAACATTTTATTCATACCGCATTATTTTCTAAAAAACATCTATGAATCGTTCATCAATCTTAATCCTTTTAACCGTATTACTAAATATTGGTTACGCACAGAAAACTAACAAAGTAAATGCTGAATATTATTTACTAGACAAAAAAGGCAATAAAATTTCGGCATCCTTTTCTCACATTGGTGAATTTTCAAATCAAGGGTTTGCTATTTTCGCTGAAGGAGGAAACTCGGTGGAAACCTATTATGGCAAAATCCCAGGCGCCAAATACGGAATTATTCATGAAAGCGGAAAAATCATCGTACCTGCGAGTTATGACTATCTCGAAGAAATATACTCCGCAGATTCTGTATACATTTCATCCATAAATGGCCAATATGGTTTGCTGAATGAAAATGGAAAAACAATCATTGAGCCACAGTACACTGAACTATCCACACTTTATGATGCTGATTACATTTTAAAGGCGAAGAATAAAAACGGTGCATGCCAACTCTTAGATTATACAGGAAAAGTTTTGACTAAGACTTATCAGTTAATTACTTCTTCTAGCAGCGGATTTATTGTACAGTCCGGTGGATACCAAGGTATGCTCGACAAGAACTTTAAAGAACTAATTCCTACAGTATACGATGATGTTTCAGAGATAGAGTCCGGAATTTTTCACATTACCGACAAATATCAAAAGCAATGGTTGATGGATATTGACGGTAAAAAACTAAGTGATAAATATGATAACATCGAGCAAGAATATGATGACAATTATACATCTATCGGTTACAAAGTAACTAAAAAAGGAAAAGATGGATTTATTGATTTAAACTATAAGGTCGTCATACCCCCAACTTATATAGACTTAAATAAAGTTACTATGGGATGTAATGATTATCTATTCAACTATACAGATAACAATAAATACGGCCTCCTTGATAAATCTGGAAAAAAACTTGGAAAAGCAATTTATAACAGCGTTAATTACAGTTCATATTTTGGAAAATACCTACTTGTTGGCATTGAAAAGAAAGCCAAGAAACAACGTAAGAATAAATCAGAGGACTTTTATTACGATGACTATAGCTATACTCCTTCTATGTATGGGTTGGTAGATGTAAATGGTAAAATGGTTTTGAAAGCAATCTATGATGACTACAATTACAGTTACGGTGAAACATCATTGATTGTGCTAAAAAAAGGATCAAATTATATTGCATTTGATGCTAACTTAACCCCTGTATTTAACAAAGACTTTTCTTATATCGAATCATTGGGAGATTTATATAAAGTACAACTTGGAGGTGTAGACAACGGCTACGGGATACCAGATGGCGGGGTATTTGGGCTTTACGATAAAAATGGCAAAGAAATTATTCCAATACAATTTGAAGATATTTTGCAAATCGGATATGAAAACACCAATGGATATATTGTCAAGAAAAATGGAAAATATGGAATTTGTTCACCTACAGGTAAAATACTTTTAGAACCTACCTACAGCGACATAAATTGTGAGAGTGACTTTTGTATTGTGAGTCGTTACATTGAACAGTCAGAACAAACCAAAATGGGCTTATTAAATCACAAGAGTTTAAAAGAAATTGTACCTACCACGTACGATCATATTGAATCGCTTTCATATGATGGAGATTACCTAATGAAATCAAATAATAAGTTTGGTTTGATTTCCAAGGCCGGAAAGGTTATTCTTCCTGCGAATTACAACTTTTTGAAAGCAACAGATCTTTACGACAACGATGAATGGATTTTGGCGAATGCCTACGGTGAAGTAACGCAAGGCTATTATGGATCTGATGTAACAGGGGGCAATTGGGGGGTAATTAATAAAAAAGGAGATACTATTTTACCATTTAAATTCAAAGAAATCTCTTTTGAAAACGACAGCATTGTCAACCTATTCGATTACGATGGAAAGGCCTATTTAATGAATATGGCAACACAGCGAATTCTTACCAATTCGGAAGCAAACTACCTAAGTAAAATCCAATATGATTATGAAAATCCAATCTTTTTAATGGGTAAAGATGTCACACGCGGTGAATATGGCGACGCAACTGGAGGAACCTATGGATTAGTCACTTCAAAAGGAGAAGAATTGGTGTCTTTTAATTATTCTGAAATCACACTTGAAAGCGAACATTTCATAGCAAATTCTATTGATTTTAATGGATATGATCTACTGAATGATGAAGGAAAAGTTTTGATCAATCGTGCCACAACCATCGAGCCTTTGAATGATAGTTTATTTCTAGTACAAGCTAATGGGAAAGCTTCAATATTTAATGTGAATTCAAATCAATATAGCTTAACGAACAACTTTATAGATTTTGCATCGCCAGAATATTACTACGGATATGGGCCAATCAACATTGGTATTAAGAACGACAAAGACCAATGGGGAATCCTCAACAAACAAGGGGAATTATTAATCGAGCCTCAATACTGCGATGTAACTTCTAGCACTGATGGCTATGTTATTGTCGCTAAATGTGGGTCTGTTGGTGCAGCATTCAAATACGGCGTTATTGATTTAATGAATAATATCGCCATACCATTTGAATATGATTCCATAGAATCAGTATACGGAGAAAATTTCGAATGCGTTAAAGGAACAACATTGTATACAATTAACTTATCCAACGAAGTTATTAGTAAAAGACCCGTTTCTGAAGAAAGCGAAAATTAACTAACAATCCCCCAATATCAAGTTGGGGGTTTTTAATTTTGAACCGTGTTATCTCCCGAAGCCCATTTTATTATAAAGGAACTGAAGTATTCGCTTGATGGCAAGAACCCGTTATTTGTTGGAACCTACAAAACGGTTTATCGAAGAGGGGCAAAAAAAGCCGCACGTGAATTAATCCTTATGCTTAACGGGGTGCTAGATACCCTAAAATTAGATCAGGTGATTTTGAACCGTGAGCAATTAATTATTGAGCTAGAAGCAGCCATAGCTAGCATTGATAAGATAGACTTTCAAGATACTCGTTTTTTTGAAAAACATAAAAACCAGTACATACGAATATTGAAACGATTAAGTCGACCAGATAAACCGTACAGTTACGAGGATTTCAAAGCAGATTTTCAAAAACAAAAACGAAAAGAAGGAATCCTATTTATAGAAACAGATATTCGTACTGCGTGGGATGAAGTGAAGGAACAATACGTTTTGCCGGTTAATCCAAATCTTGAACAATACAAAAAGGTATTCGATCAACTCAATCCACTCAAACAATTCAGTTTTCTTGCTACTAAAATTTATCGGTGTTATAAGGATCAAATTGAATTAGTTTACGACCAACCAAAACTTATAAATAACGGACGAAAACTTCCGGCTTTCGGTAGTTTAAAGGCTAATATGAATAGTGAACCGCTAAGCGGATATCGATACATCTTATATCCTGAATCTTTTACTTTAGAAAGTCCATTAAACGGCGAAATTAAAATTTTTAGCGGTGCAAAATGGGCCCAAGAATGGGCCATGGTTTTAGAAGCTATTATCGGATGGAAGATAATCACTTAATCGAATCCGATCATTCCACGCATTGGTTGTCGTAATATCCCTACCAAAGAAAAGGAATCACTGCCTTACGCTCCTGTGGATATTCTTGAAACTTTTGCTTGTACCACTTATGGTGAGAAATAGCTCGTGGGACTACATTGGCAAAAGTCCATATCGCAAATACCAATCCTGGTAAACTCCAAGTTAATATTCCGAAACCTAACCATTCAATTACTTCACCCAACAGGTTAGGACAAGAAACCCACTTGAACAATCCTCCCTGCGGGATTTTGTACCCGGTTTCTCCCGGCTTACGCAAGTTTATTAAAATCGCATCCGAATGCCAATTAATGGCCATTCCTGTGAAAAACACAATCATTCCAATTATAAATCGTGGATCCGTTAACCAATCCATCGTGTACGAAGCGAAATTCCCAAAATAATATCCCATAAAAAAACCATTCATAGTATTAAATAGCATGGCAGACACCATAATGATCACCGGCATTTTTTTACCATTTGTCTTCAGACGTAAAGGGAAGACAATGGATCGATTAAAATAATGAAACACAAAAAGTCCGACCATGATTCCGCTGACCACATTCAGCTGTTTTTTAGCATCCCATAAAAAATACGCAAGAATCACAAGCACAAATACCTCCATAATAAACCAACCCCAGCGATTATCGATCATTGGTCCCCAACGTTCATTGGAATGTCTCCCATAGGGAGCTGTTTGTTTAAATAAATAGATAAAGGTTATGATTCCAATCGCAATCCATGCCCATGAAATCCATTGAAAATACTGTTCAGTCATTTGTTATTTTTTTATGTACCCATTCTCCTTAAACCAGGCAATTAAATCGGCCACAGTCTCTTTAAAAGAACGTGGATTATGATTTAATTCAAGTTTCGCCTTTTCATGGCTAATCTTTGAATTCCCATGAAGTAAAATTTCAATCGATTCGTTGGTATAAAGCGGTGCCTTACCGGTAATAAGCGATTGTAACTTTACAAACGGTAAACCCATTTGGACTAACCATACCGGAACATTGGCTACTCGAATTTTCTTTCCTTTTACCTCACTAACAATGGCCACAATTTCCTTCATAGTGTAATACTTTCCCGATAACAGGTAATTCTCACCTACTCTACCCATGGTTAGCGCATTACAAATGGATGAAGCCACATCGCGAACATCCACCCAATCGTATCCTCCTGTGAACATGGCAGGGATCTTACCCAGATATATATCTAAAATGGCTTTGCCTTGAAGGGATAACTTGTTTTCGGGCTGTCCAGTTACCGAGGTTGGATTTACAATTAATGCCGGCAATCCTTTGTTAACAAATTCCATTACCGTTAATTGTCCATCCCGCTTACTTTGATCGTAAGCAAAGGCCGTATCATCCACAAAGTTTCGTGTTTCATCTAAAGTCTTATCTTTAGGAAGTGGATCATAAGCATGAATGGATGAAATGTGCACTACGCGTTGAATGTTTAAGTCGAGGGCAGTTTGCATGACATTACGCACCCCGTCCACATTTACCTTTCGCACATGTCCACCCTGTCCTCCATTGATTGAAATTACTGCAGCAGAATGAATTAAGGCATCACAACCGCTAAGGAGTTGCTCAATTGAGGCGCGGTCATTCACATGTCCTTTAACATATTCAATATTGTTCTTAATAAAATAGTCTACATCATTAAATCCCAAGGCTCGAACTTGATTACCACGACGCGTTAACTCTTCAATGAGTGCCACACCAACGTGACCACTTGCTCCGGTAATTGCAACTTTCATATGCCAATGATTTGGCTCAAAGTTAGAAAATTAAATGGCTAAAGACTAAAAGACTTCTGTCGTAACCCAGTGTTTTAATCGGATTAAATCCCGCTTCAATTTATCCCCTTCGAAAAATACCGCATAAGCTATAAGTGCCAAAAGTATTAGGGTTAGCCAATCAATTTCCTTTTTCTTATCTCGTCCCAATTGAGATCGAATGGTGGCATAATGCTCAAAATCACTAAATCGATAAACGGCATTAACCTTCGAACTCGAGGTAATCAAGCCTTTGTAATCTAACCAAACACCATCACAAAGCACCGAAACATGGTCAAATGTGTCTACAAGAAACACCCCTTTTACATGCCTTTTCTGCGCTGTACCTACTGTTTCATTGTTACGGCATTCCATCTCTGTAATATTGCCATTAAACCGCGTATGAGGGTGGTTCATCATAGTACGAATCCCTTGAGTGAAACCCCTTGTTCCATTTCGTTCGTTACGTTGAAAAAAGCCACGAGCAAATCCATGCGACTCATCATAGGATATGCCAAACAAAATAGCAAAAGCCTTCACCACACAATCATTTGTCTCATAACCCTTATAGCGCGAAGTAGAATATCCGATAATAAATTTTTCTGGATTGTAAAATTTCAAAGACACAGCTTAATATATAAATTTACGATGTAAAAATAAATCAGATTTGTTAATTTTTATACTCGGTTCAACAAAGCTTTTATAGCACTGATAGCATGTGGATAATTATTATTTTCAACTATTACTCAAGACGAATATACAGTCCATTCCAATAACAAAAATAATGTTCCACATATTATGATTTTTTTTCCGTCATTTGTTATAAGTTTCTATGAACGTTGTTAACCAGGAGCTAAATTTGAAAATATATAAAAAACCATGAACGAAATTATTTGTCCAAACTGCAATAAAGCATTTAAAATAGATGAATCAGGATATGTAGAATTACTAAAACAAGTTAGAACCCAACAATTCAATGAAGAAATTGAAAATCGCTTAAAACTAGCAGAACAAGACAAAGAGAATGCGGTTCAACTTACAGCTGTGCAAGTGGAAAACAAAATGAAAGACCAAATCGCTGAAAAAGAGCGACAACTCTTAACATCGCAAGCAGAGATGCAACGAATTACAAATGAACTAAACCTGAAAATTGAACAAGCGAAACTCGAACAACAATTAACGGTAAGTGAAGCAGTAAAAGTCATGGAAAAGGAACGCGATGAGTTGCAAAACATACTTAAACAGAAACAACTTGAAACCCAATTGCTAGAAAAATCCTTACAAGAACAATTTCAATCAGCGCTCAAAACAAAGGATGAAATCATCAAGTTAAAGGATGAAGAGATCGCCATGCGAAAGGACATGAAACTTAAACTCTCCACTAAAATGATTGGAGAAACCTTGGAACAACATTGTGAAAATGAATTCAATAAGTTACGTGCCACGGCATTTCAAAATGCATATTTTGAAAAAGACAACAACTCGAGCTCTGGAAGTAAAGGAGATTTCATATACCGGGAGTCTGATGAACAAGGCAATGAAATTATCAGTATCATGTTCGAAATGAAAAATGAAGGGGATGAAACAGCAACAAAAAAACGCAATGAAGACTTTTTCAAGGAACTGGATAAAGACCGCATAGAAAAAAAATGCGAATATGCTGTATTGGTAACGATGTTGGAAGCTGAAAGTGAATTGTATAATACGGGAATTGTCGACGTTTCTTACAAATTCCCGAAAATGTATGCGATACGACCGCAGTTTTTTATTCCCATCATTACATTATTGCGCAATGCAGCATTAAATTCAATTAAGTACAAAGCTGAATTAGCACTCATGCGTAACCAAAATATAGACATAACCAATTTTGAAGATAAAATCAATGCATTTAAAGAAGGCTTTGCGCGCAACTACGACATCGCTAGTCGAAAATTCCAAACAGCCATAGATGAAATCGATAAAACCATTGAACATCTAAAAAAAACTAAAGAAGCATTACTTTCCTCAGAAAACCAATTGCGCCTTGCGAACAATAAAGCAGAGGACCTTAGCATCAAGCGATTGGTACATGGAAACCCTACCATGAAATCGAAGTTTGATGGGCTAAAAGATAATGATTCGGGAACATGAACTAATTCAACTGAAGATTGAATTGAGTACATGTGAACTCTTTAATTAAGCAACGAGTAACGGAAGTTACATGATAAGCCAAACCCATTCAACGATGACTGAGTAGGCCGCTCTGCTGACGTATCGAAGGCAAGATGAATCTATCAGGAGTACGCTGGCGCGTGTTCCACGTTGGGTGTTACATAACAAGCTAAAACCCACAACTACTTCGTAGTTGGCGTTTTTTGTTTTTAGTCGCTTGTCAAAAGACCTTTTGACCACGTTAAAAACAAAAAACCCATTCCTTGAGGGAATGGGTTTTCGCTTGTGACCTTGTCAGGATTCAAACCTGAAACCTCCTGAGCCGTAATCAGGTGCGCTATTCAGTTGCGCCACAAGGCCTTCCGTTTTTCAACGATGCAAAGATAGGACTTTCTTTGCTTTTAACAAATAGAGCCGTTTATATTCACTACTTTTAACGCATTCTTTTTTCGTTTTAGTAGTTATATGCGTTACAATCTCTCAGAAATTAATGACCTCATCCGTAATCGAAGAACGATCTATCCGGAACAATTTAGCGAACGTAAAGTCCATAAAGAACAAGTAGAACTGATTCTCCAAAATGCCCAATGGGCCCCGACTCATGGCAATACACAACCCTGGAGATTTCATGTATTTATGGATGAAAGCCGTAAACGCTTAAGTCAGTTTTTAGGAAAGACTTACCTAGAACTTACTCCAGTTGATACACAAAATGATGCAAAACTCGCTAAAATGCTTCGTAGACCGATGATTTCAAGTGTTGTTGTCGCAGTTACCATGAAGCGTCAATTTGAAGAAAAGATTCTTGAGATCGAGGAGATTGAAGCGGTAGCTTGTGCAATCCAAAACATGCACCTAACGTGCACCGCCTATGGACTTGGCGGATTCTGGGCAACACCCAAGTTAATCTACTCAGAACAAATGAACTCTTTCCTAGGAATTGATGCCAAAGATAAATGCTTGGGATTATTTTATATTGGATACCCTGCCATTGAATGGCCTGCTTCACATCGCATTCCTTTAGAATATCATACCCAATGGCTGCATGAATAACAGCATTGTCTTCTGTATTGTTATGAGCTGGTTTCTAAGTTATGCACAACTGGGCGACAACCGTTTTCCCTCCTATTTTGGGCTGCAAGTTCGCGGTGTATTCCCAAGCGATTTCGTTAGTAGTCCCTCACTTACCCTTTCTAAAGAAGGCATGAAATCTACCATTTCTCAAACACCCGGGTATTCATTTGGAGGTGTCGTCCGGGTTGGATTAACAGAATTGATTTCCCTAGAAACTGGTATTAACTTTACCCAACGAAATTTCAGTATTGATGGTTCAATCGCGGATTCCGGGGTTTTCGTAACTAATACGCTAGGCTTCATTCAATACGATGTTCCAATCAACGGATTATTCTACATCAAATTAGCCAAGAAATGGTATGCCAATGCCTCCTTGGGTATAGTTGCAGGATTCAAACCAACAGACATTGCCACCTCCAATAACATCAATGGTTCTCAGTTTTTCTACCACACAGGCATTGTAAATAAAAAAGCTTCACTCGACTTAAACGGTAACCTTGGGTTTGAATTTCGCTCTAAAAAGGCTGGTTTCTTTTACCTCGGAACTACGGTTCGGCTACCCACAAAACCCCTCTTTGTATATGTTGCCACCTATAGAAATCAAGGTTATAAAGTCACACAATACGGTGATGTATCTGGAGCATACCTTGGACTTGATCTGCGCTATTTTTTCAAAAATGTACGTGCGATTCGGGAAGAGAAAAAACCCATCGAATAACTTAGGGCTGACAAATAACCGTATCGAGATAGGTTGAATAGCCAACCCAAACGCCAAGCGCACCTCCTTCGATATTTGAGGGCACGTTAACTGGTGTAGCAAATGGACTACCCGAAGAAAATACTTGATTAATCTTCTTTTCGAAAAAGTTATATTCCTTCTTACCCATTCTGGATAAACGCATTACTATGGTATCACCTTCCTTGTAAAAACCGCGTTCATTTTCAGCATAGGAGGAATCATTGAATGACATTGGATTATAAATAGTGAATTCAAATGCTAAGCCATTGAAGAATGCATCATTAAAATAAGGATTAAATGGTTTTGTGAACATAGGATCACCTACTTTTTTCATTTCCCACATGAAATTATCTGACGTCGAAGGATTATCTGTCATAAAGCTATATAAATAGCCAATCGAGCTTGAATTCGCTTCAGGTTTCCATTTTAAATAATCCAAGGACACTGGCGCCATAATCGACGTAATAGAAGTATACGTTTTTCCGTCATAGATAATCGTTAACGTGTAAGTTTTTCCAACCTGACCAAACATACTTGGGTCAAACGTGGTATACACGCAAAGCGGTGATGGCAATTGCTGCAGTTCTTGAATGCTCATTCCAAAGAGCGCCTCGGCATACGCTTCGGTTCCTGGAGGTAAATCATCCGTGCAGACTTTACTTAAGGCAACCGTATTTGTCCCGTCGGAAACAGTGACCACGGCATCGCCAACAAAACTTCCTAAATACGCACTAATATCAGTTGGCGCATAAATATTCTGAGATTTTGATAACAAGATTATGGGTGGTTCACCTTCACGAATACTTCCGTCTACCACCAATTGTTCATTATATCCAGGAATATCAATTTTCACTTCCTTGGTACAGGAAGAAAATAAAAGAATCAAGGCTAGAAACGCTACGCTTAAAATTCGAAATTCCATGTTATACTTGGGATTATAGGGAATAATGAAACTTGTTTAACGGTTAACTTGAAATCTCCATTTAAGAAATCTCCGTCGTTGTCGACATACAAAAAGAATGGATTAGCGCGATTATATACGTTATAAACCGAAATCGCGATGTTATTTCTTAGGCGTTTTTTTACCTCAATTTCTTTTCCTGTCGCCGGATCTGTTTTAGTTTTATAGGCTTTGTCATACCATGTTGCAGAAAAATCAAGTCGGTGATATGGTGCCATTCGCGTTGAATTTCTCGCCCCGTAATTAAACAATAAATTTTGATCTTGAACATACCATGAGGTGGGTAAGGTCAGGGTGTTTCCCGTAGCATAAATAAATGTGCTGGAAAGGGTCCAATGATCATTTACCATGTAGGTTGCTGCTAAGTTAAGGTCATGTCTACGATCATATTTCGCGGGAAACACTTCACCGTTATTTAAATCCGGGAATTTACGTTCTGTTTTCGCCCAAGTATATCCAACCCATCCGGTAAATTTACCAACTGCTTTTTTGAAATAAAGCTCCACCCCATAAGCCCAACCTTTTCCAAAGACCATTAGATTATCCGTATTATCGTTCACATTGTCCCCAGGCAAGGCCCCTTCCTTGAATTCCACGATGTTGTTCATACCCTTGTAGTAAAGTTCAACTGATGCTTCGTATTTGTCACTAAAGAAATTCTGGAAATACCCCAATGAAGCTTGAAACCCTTTCTGTGGTTTAGCTATGTCTGTAGTGGGATACCAAATATCGGTTGGAAGTGAAACTGCACTCAAACTCGTTAAATGTACAAACTGATAATTATAGGCATATCCACCCTTTATAGAACTGTGTTCTCCAGTTAAATATCGAAATGAAAGACGAGGTTCAAGGCCGTGATAAAATTTAATAAGGTCTCCTTTACCATATTCAATTGCAGTATCCGGCTTACTAATGTCACCCTTAACGTAACGCGTAAAGGGTCCAACGTGTTGAAATGCAGTATATCGTAAACCTGCATTAATTCTTAAGCGATCATTCAAATCAAATTCATCCATTAAATAAATGGCCTCTTCATGTGAAAACAGCTGTTGAGCATTTCCTGTATTAAACACCACCGTGTCTTGTGCAGCGGAAACACTTGATGGTGTAAAAACGTGATAAATGTAATTTGCCCCCCACTTTACACGATGTTTATCATTTGGATAATACGAGAAATCGATTTTTGTTCCATAATCCTTTATCCCGGATAGAAACTCGATTTTAAATTCATCTTGCTTAGAACCAAATTTGAACTTGTAGTCTGAAAAGGTAGAGGTCACATTCATGAATATCTTCGCATTAAATACGTGATTCCATCGAAGGGCTGCTATCCCATTACCCCAGGGCATATCAGCGCTAAAACCTCCTTCACGATCAGCGAACGTAAACACATCTTTACCATAATAGCCACTGAGGAAAATACGGTCCTTTTCTCCCAATTTATAATTCAACTTGGCATTCATATCATAGAAGTAATACCCTGAACCAGCGAACGGTGAGGTATCAGAGATGAATGCTTTGGCCAATACATCAATGTAGGTTCGTCTACCCGAAACAATAAAACTACCACGGTCCTTTTTCAAAGGTCCTTCCAAGGTAAGTCTTGATGAAATCACCCCCAATCCACCTTTCACACTGAACCGCTTGGAATTACCTTCATTCATATTCACTTCCAACACTGAGGATAACCTTCCTCCATAATTTGCGGGCATCCCCCCCTTAATAAGGTTAACGCTACGTACCGCATCTGAATTAAAGACTGAAAAGAACCCAAATAAATGGGAAGCATTGTACACAACGCCTTCATCTAGCAATACTAAATTTTGGTCGGGACCGCCACCACGCACGTAAAATCCTTGTCCGCCTTCGGAAACCGAAGATACACCGGGTAATAATTGAATCGTTTTGATTACATCTACTTCTCCCATAAAAGCTGGAAGGCGCTTTATCTGATCGATGTTCAATTCCATTTGACCCAATTTAGCAGAATTTACATTGTCGCCTTTCTTCCCACTTACAACAACTTCCTCGTATACTTTTTCACCATCCTTGAGTCCCAACTCCACATTCAAGGTAACATTTTCACGGGTAAGATCTACCTTCTTTTTTATGGTATTTAACCCAGTAAATCGAAACTCAACCTCATAAATCCCACTGGGTAAGGTCAAAGAATAAAATCCATAGTTATTAGTAATTGCGCCTTTGTTTAAACTAGGTACATAAATTTTAGCGCTGCTTAATGCTTCACCGTTAGAACTACTAGCGATATACCCACTAATGGTATGCTTTCCCTGAGCGAAAGTTGATTGTAGAATAAAGACCCCACAAACTAGGACCAACAGGTTGATAAAAAGTTTAAATTTCATGGGCATATTTTCCGCAACTTATTTTGCCGGCAAAGGTATGAACATTCAAGTGAACAAAAGGTTTTTGAATGTTAAATAATCGAAAAGATATATCGCCTATTTTCCTTACAAAATGTGTAATTTCGCACCAATTCCATTGCAATGAAAGTTTCCTATAAATGGCTCAGCCAATTTGTTCCGTTCGAGTATTCTCCCGAGCGCATTTCTGAAATCCTTACCCAAACCGGCTTAGAGGTAGAAGGAATCGACGCTGTAGGCTCTGTAAAAGGTGGCTTAGCGGGCGTTATTACCGGAGAGGTTATTGAATGTGAGAAACATCCAGATGCCGATAAACTAAAAGTTACACGCGTGAACATTGGCGATGAAACGCTCCAAATTGTATGCGGCGCTCCGAATGTAGCAATTGGACAAAAAGTACTGGTAGCGCTTGTTGGAACTACCATCTATCCAAACGAAGGAGAACCCCTCACCTTGAGAAAAGTAAAAATTCGTGGCGTTGAATCCCATGGAATGATTTGTGCCGAAGATGAATTAGGTATAGGTACTTCACACGATGGAATCTTAATTTTACCTCAAGATACAGCAGTTGGAATTCCTGCAGCAACGGCCTTAGCACTGGATACGGATTACATATTGGAAATCGGGTTAACTCCTAACCGATGCGATGCCATGGGGCATCTGGGGGTAGCTCGCGATATTAAAGCATTCCTTATACATCATGATGGGCTGTCTGTTCCCCTTGTATTACCAGAAATCGAAGAAACTGTAATTCAAACCAACACAAGCAATGCACAAAAGGTGTTGAGTAATGCCGATTGCGAATCGTACTACTTGGCTTCCCTTAGCGGAGTCCAGGTTGGTACTTCTCCAGATTGGTTAAAAAATCGCTTGATTGCTCTTGGAACAGCAAGCATAAATAACATCGTGGATTGTGCGAATTACGTGATGTACGAACTTGGTACGCCGCTTCACGCTTTTGATGCGCGTTACTTCTCTGAATCATTAACTGTTCGACTGGCACATACTGATGAAACCCTGGAGACCTTGGACGGTGTTGAACGAAAACTACATCCTTCAGATTTAGTAATTGATGGAAACGGGGTGGCACATTGTCTTGATGGCGTGTTGGGTGGTAAGATTTCCGGAGTAAGTGAAAAAACAACGGATCTACTTATTGAATCTGCATACTTTAATCCGTCAACGATTCGTAAAACGGCAAAACATCATGGCATTCATTCCGACGCAAGTTTTAGGTTTGAACGTGGGGTAGATCCTGATTTAACGGCGTTTGCACTACAACGGGTAGTTTCCTTGATCCGTTCTGTTGCTGGAGGAACTCTTAATTATATGCAAGAAGTTAAAGCCTACTCATCGCCTGCAGTTGAAGTAGCGCTTGATTTTAAAACCATCAACAAGCAATTAGGCACCTCACTTACGGATGAGCAACTATCTGGAATTCTAAGTTCACTTGATTTCACACCAAGTAACGAAACGACCTGGAAAATCCCGAGATATCGTGCAGATGTAAAACGTCCAATTGATGTTACTGAAGAGATTATTCGAATCGCTGGATTTGACGCCGTTCCAACACCAGAAAAATGGAATTTCTCCGTTCCTGTATCTGAAACGTTTTCAGCGGAAGCAAAACGTCAAAAGGTATCGGTAATGTTAGCCGCGAATGGATTTAACGAAATACTGAACAATTCCTTAACCAAGGCATCTAACGCAACATTAACCACAAGCAAGCAAGATGGGAAACCTGTGGTTTTGAAAAATCCATTGAGTAGAGATTTATCGATACTTCGCACATCCATGTTTTTTGGTGCCTTAGAGACCTTGTCTTACAATAAAAATCGTCAAGCTGGAAATATCAAATTGTTTGAATTCGGTCATACCTATCACGGATTTGGCGAACGAACCGTGGAAAAAGCAACCTTGGCCCTAGTACTTACCGGAACGCACGAACCCGATTCATGGATGGGATCTCGTCCCTTCTCATTTTTTGACATCAAAAGTGAGGTAATGAATTTAATTCAAGGGTTGAATCCCCATGCGATTGAAGAAGTTGCCTTGGGTGAAGATACGCCGTTTTCTGAGGGAATTGAAATCAAAGTAAATGGTAAACCCTTGGCTACTCTTGGAAAACTATCAGAATCCTGGTTAAAAACCGTAGACTTTAAACAAGCTGTTTATGGAGCGACCATCGATTGGAAACGTTGGGTTGAACTAAGTAAATCAATTACTAATCGCTTCACAGAAATTCCAAAAACATTCGTTGTTCGTCGAGATTTTGCCTTGCTCTTGGACTCCAACATTCAATATGCGGAGTTAGTTAAGGCTGCAAAGAAGGTCACTTCTACCCGTTTAATCTCAACGAATTTATTCGATGTGTATGAAGGTGATAAAATCGAGGCTGGCAAGAAATCCTATGCCCTATCTTTCCAATTTAGAGACGTCGAGAAAACATTAACTGATTCTGAAATCGATCAGGAAATGCGTGCCATTCGAACGTGTTTTGAATCCGAATTTGGAGCCCAACTACGTTAATTGTGCTTTACTTTACGATTTATATCCTAATATTTCAAGATAATCATCCGCCGTTTGCTCCTCGCTGAAGAGTTGTGTGACAATTTTTTCATTTTCATCGCGAGAAATCAAAATATGTCGTGGCTCAGGAATTAGACAGTGTTTTAATCCGCCATAGCCACCAATGGTTTCTTGATATGCTCCCGTATTGAAAAAACCAATGTAAAGGGGATTATTTTTCTCAAATTTCGGCAAATAGATGGCATTCGAATGTTGCTCTGAATTATAGTAATCGTCGCTATCACAGGTTAATCCACCCAGCAATACACGTTCATAATCTTCTTGCCAACGGTTAATTGGTAGCATAATAAAGCGCTGATTGATTGCCCAGGTATCCGGAAGGTTGGTCATGAACGAAGAATCAATCATGTTCCATTTCTCTCGGTCGTTTTGCTGCTTTTGATGTAAAATACTAAATAGAGCTCCCCCGCTCTCCCCTACGGTAAAGGATCCAAATTCGGTAAAAATATTAGGCTCCGGAATGTCATTATCGGTACAAACCCGTTTGATTTGCTGCAAAATCTCACGAACCATGTAGGCATAGTCAAAATGAAATGCCAGGGATTTCTTGATCGGAAAACCTCCCCCGATGTTAAGTGAATCCAATTCCGGACATAACTTCTTTAAGTCACTGTAAATCCGTAAACATTTGGTTAATTCATTCCAATAATATGCCGTATCATTTATTCCTGTATTGATGAAAAAATGGAGCATTTTTACCTTAATTCTTGGATTGTCTTTCAATACAGACTTATAAAACGGTACAATCTCACGATAACGCATACCTAGGCGCGAGGTATAAAACTCAAACTTAGGTTCTTCTTCCGCTGCAATTCGTATTCCAATCGACAAATCTTTATCAGTAGCTGCTAGCAAGTTTCGAACTTCTTCGGCGTTATCAACTACCGGAATAACTTTTAAAAAATCAGCATTAATCAATTTGGCAATATTGTCTATATATTTAGCTGGTTTGAAGCCATTGCAGATCACAAAGGTACCTTCTATCAATTTACCAGAATCAACCAAGTTGTTTACGATATCAATATCGAACGCCGAAGAAGTTTCAATATGCACATCATTCTTCATTACCTCATCCAACACAAAGGCAAAGTGGCTACTTTTTGTACAATACGAATAATAATATTTTCCGGCGTATCCTTGGTTATTAATGGCTTCACGGAACCAACCTTTGGCGCGCTGTATGTTATTTGAAATTTGGGGAAGGTAATTGAACTTTAACGGAGTGCCATACTCCTGAATTAAACGCATCAAATCAATTCCATGAAAAAATAAGCGATCTTCATATAAATTGAATTCATTTTGAGGAAAATCAAACGTTTGATCAATAAGGTCTATGTATTTAGTCCGCATCAGTTAAGGCATCAATTAAAAGTTCAAGCGGTCGAACAACTACTGCTCTGCCGGCCCATAATACGATGGGACGTTGGATTAGTTTCGGAAATCGAATCATAATCTCAAATAATTCCTCATCCGTGAGTGTTTTTCCTTTAACATGGGTTTTATACTCAGATTCCTCCGAGCGAATCCAATGCTGAGGAGCAAGACCCAACGATTCAGATATGTGCCTTAACTCTTCAATGGTTATTCCTGTCTTGATATAGTCGATTACCGTTACATCATGTTGGTTTGTTGTTAACCAATCAAGCGCACAGCGGCTCTTGCTACACCGAGGGTTATGGTAAATGGTATATTTCACGCTGCAAAGTTAGGGAAGCTATATAAAGTAATTAGTATTTTCTTATGAAATTTATCCATGCGATTCGAAATCGAACCAAGGGAATTAAAATGGGCGCCATGCAGTTCACGATCCATCGCTGGTTACGTTGGAAAAATGAATATTTTTCTAAGCGCTTTTGTAGAAACAGCGAGGTCATTACCGTTGCACAAATTCGTTTTTTTTGATTGCTAAATTCAGGACGTAACATATCCACTAGTAATACAATACGAGCTTGACCGGAATGATTCCACGTTTCATGGGTATATGCATCCATGAACCAAATAAAGCGACCTTCTTTCCAAGATTGTTCCGCTTCCTTCACACGAATGCCTGCTTGAGGCAAGATAGCTGGAATCGATATCCCAAAGTGGCCTCGATAAATTGCATTGGTATCTCCCATGTGAGGAAGAATACTGCTGTTGGCATCCAAGACATTAATTGAAAGGGTTAAAAGTTCTGGATGATTTTTAAGAATGGATGATAGCACCGGTAAATCCACTTGGTTTTTGTTGAATTGAATCCCCCACCATGCCAAGGAAAGTGTATGATATCCTTTACCCTGCTGCACCATCGATTGTTTAAAATAAGGTATGGTCTCTCGTTCCGCTAAAAACGCATGCACTTCTTTTTGTATGGCATCAAATTGAGCGGTAAATGCCTCAGTACATGCAATGTCTATCTCATCCACATAGGCGGGCTCATTCCCTTCGTAGGGAGCAGGAAAAGACCATAAGCTAAACCAAAGTGGCGCTTTCATGCCCTAAAGGTACGAGATTGTTAAAAACTCGATGGAATTCGTATGAAAACACGGAATCGTACCCGAAAATTGTTGCTAATTTTGATATTCACTCTTTTCCATGTCTTATCTCGACGAACTTAATGACAGCCAACGTGTAGCAGTAGAGCATATTTATGGTCCATGCATGGTTATTGCCGGTGCAGGATCGGGTAAAACTCGAGTTCTCACCTACCGCATTGCGCATATGATTGAACAAGGTATTGATCCGTTCAACATTATGGCACTAACCTTTACCAATAAAGCTGCAAAAGAGATGTCAGAGCGGATTGGAAGAATTGTTGGCGCTTCAGAAGCCAAGAGCATTACCATGGGTACGTTTCACTCAGTATTCTCAAGAATTCTTCGCTACAATGCAGACCGCATTGGATTTCCTACGAATTTCACGATTTACGATACGCAAGACTCAAAGAGTTTAATTAAGGATATCATCAAAGAATTGCATTTAGATGACAAGACCTACAAGACCAGTGGCGTATTTGGTCGGATATCTGCAGCAAAAAACAACTTAATTTCTCCAGAGGCATATTGCGGTAATGATCAAATTCAAGCAGAAGACCGCATGTCGCGCAGACCGGAATTAGGTCGGATTTACACGCAGTATGCCAACCGTTGCCAAAAGGCTGGGGCTATGGATTTTGACGATTTGTTATTCTTCACGAATATCTTATTGACGGACCATCCCGATGTCTTGCATTATTATCAGCAGAAATTCAAATACATCTTGGTAGATGAGTATCAAGATACCAATTTCGCACAGTACCTGATTGTGAAGAAATTAGCCGCAGCCTATGAAAATATTTGCGTAGTTGGTGATGATGCCCAGAGTATTTATTCGTTCCGAGGGGCTAACATTGAGAACATCTTGAATTTCAGAAAAGATTACCCGGATTTCAACTTATACAAACTAGAACAAAATTACCGTAGTACTCAGAATATTGTCGATGCTGCGAATAGTGTAATTAAAAGAAATCAAGACCAAATCAAAAAGAACGTTTGGACAGAAAATGGGGTAGGAAAACCAATCTCCGTAGTCCGCACCTTAACAGACAATGAGGAAGGTCGTGTCATTGCACACAAAATATTTGACCTGAAACAATCGGTGGTAGAATCCTACAATGATTTTGCTATTTTGTACCGTACCAATAAGCAATCTCGTTCTTTTGAGGAAGCCTTGCGGAAACTGAACATCCCCTACAAGATTTATGGGGGCCTTTCATTTTACCAACGAAAAGAAATAAAAGACGTGCTTTCTTATTTCAGACTTACAGCGAATCCACACGACGAGGAGGCCATGAAGCGGGTAATCAATTATCCGAAGCGCGGGATTGGAAAAACGAGTGTCGAAAACCTCATCATTGCAGCGGGCCGACATGGCGTAAGCATGTGGGAAGTTATGGATGATTTCCAAACATATTCCGCGGATATTAATGGTCCTACTAAACAGAAAATCACGGATTTCATGATAATGATCAAGAGTTTTCAAGCGGAGCTTAATAAGGCGGATGCCTATACCCTAGCCGAGCGCATCATTAAATCAAGTGGAATCTTCCAAGAATTAAATGCAGAGAAAGAAAAAGGTCCAGAGGAAGTGGAACGGATTCAAAACATTGAAGAATTATTAGCGGGTATAAACGAATTCACTAAGGGTGGCGACGAAGACGAGCCAAAGACCTTAGCTGAATTCTTGATGGATGTATCCTTATTAACCGATGCAGACCAAGAAAAAACGGAAGATAAAAACCATGTATCGCTCATGACCATCCACTCGAGTAAAGGCTTGGAATATCCACATGTTTTCATTGTTGGAATGGAGGAGAATTTATTCCCTTCTCAAATGTCAATTAGTTCGAGAAGTGATTTAGAAGAAGAACGGCGACTCTTTTACGTAGCAATTACCCGCGCAATGGAATCATGTACCTTATCGTACGCTGGTTCAAGGTTCCTATGGAATCAATCCATCAAATGTGAACAAAGTCGCTTTATTGACGAAATTGATCCTCAATATGTTCATTTTGAAACCCCTATACGAAGTCAGCAAGGGCGCTCATTGATGGGTGGTGGATTTGAACGCAGTTTTACCGGTGGATTGAATACCAAATTGAATACCCCGAGCATGCCCAAATCCTTGAAATCGATATCCGAAGTTAAAACCTCTTCCTCTTCAAATGCTAACGAATTCAATAACATCATGGTTGGAACACATGTGGAACATTCACGTTTTGGAAAAGGCAGGGTAACGCAGCTCGAAGGAAGTGGTGCGGATAAGAAAGCAGTAATTTTCTTTCCCCATCACGGATCTAAAACCGTACTGCTTAAATTTGCCAACTTAACAGTACTATAATTAATTTTCATGCAGTTCCAAATTGGCGAGTCGGTCTCAATGCTTCATGAATCGGGAGCCTATATAATAAAACAACTTTCCGATTCGCATGCGTATGTATTGGATGAATTCGGATTTGAATACCGAATCCCAATTAGCTCCTTAATCAAACGAACACCCATAAATGGTGAGGTTGAAAATAAAGAACTCTTCGTCACACCAAACGCAACAAAAAAACAACCCATTTCTCCCATTGCGACCTTAGACCTACACGCCACCGCGTTGGGAATTGACGGCATGCCATCGAATGAATTACTCGAAACAAAACTCAGTTATTGCCGTAGCTTTATAAACCAGTGTATTGCAAATCGCCAATCGAAAGCCTTGATTATTCATGGGGTCGGTGAAGGTGTATTAAGAATGGCTGTACGCCAATTACTTAGTGGCAAGAAAGGAATTAGTTTTCATGATGGAAATTACTCGAGCCGCGGCGTGGGGTCCACCTTGGTAGAAATTCGATTAAGCGAGGTTAGTAGATTTTAAGTAAACTCCTTAGTGCTGAGTAATCGCCCCTTTTTCTCCTTGAGGAATTTCAAAAACCCAATCATAAAACCCAATAAAATGACTTCTGGTGAAACCCATCTTTTTGTAGTGAGAAGCTGGAAATGTCAATCGATTTTGAGCTGACAATCCATTTGCTTTAGTTTGCGGAGCAACTCCATCCTGAAGGCAAGGCGCTTGCTTTCTAGCCCCTTTTGGTATACTCCCATATTGATAAACAGCGCTCCACTCCGATTGTATTACTTTTCCCGTTTCTGCATTCTCGGGCGCAAAGATATAGTACTCACCAAACACACATTTATTCCTTAAGGATTCAACGATACCCAAGGAGTAAGCATATCCCATGCTATGTGCTACAATAAAAAGCGTGTCGTTTCCGGAATTCCCAGGAACTTCATTTAGTAATTGATAAAGGTTTCTTCCTGCTATACGTCCGTTTTTACGTCTTAAATTAAACCCTTTTTTATTCGGTGAAAATGGCAACATATCTAAAGTTTTAAGTTTAGTGCCCGCAGTTGTTTTGGAGAACTTGCATATATGCTTACCCTTGCAAGCTTTAGGATACTCTGCAGCAGCCTTAGCGAAATTAAAAACAGACCTATGGTTTGAGCTTGCTACGGAATGGTGACCATCCGCATAGTAAACTTCATTCGGTTTAATTCGATCTATTATCCGTCGATCAAAGTTTCCCCAAGGTCTCCAATAATCGAACCGGTCTGTTGCGAACAAAACATTGGATGAATTAGGGAATTCTACTCCATTGTTTCCAATTTGCATCAGTGCCTGCTCCGGTGTTCCACCGTTTGCAACCGGACGATATCCATTTACAAAAACAAGAATTCGTCGGGCAGGATCAGGCTCAGAATACTTGTGTGTAATGTTTACTTTAGCGTAATTGTAGACCTCCTCCTTTATGAAATTTCCTTGCGCATCAATTACCTTGTATACGATCAAATGCGTTTGTGCCTTCCCTTGAAAGGACTTAATTGTCAAACGGTCTGAATCATATAAAAATTTCATTGACTCGACCTTCCCTTGTGCTTTCCTAACTTCAAAATACAACACGTGTTTCAGGCGCTTCATTTCCCATGTATTTTTTCGTTTTACATAGGTCTCCCAATATAAATGGTTAGCTTGCTGATTGACCACAGATTTACTCGAAGTCAGGTGATGAATAAACTGTCTAGTATCTATGTTCCCAACATTGCTGTACGAGGAGGAATTAAAGAACCACTGTTTATATAATTGATCGCTTGTTAGAAAAACAAGATAACCAGTGAGTAAAAAAATCCCCCACAATACCAATCGAAGGAGAAAGAAAGCAATCTTTGAGTGCAATTTCAAACTTTTGCCGGCGCGCTCTTTGACCTTTTTTCTGAAAATCAGCATGATAAAAAACACAAGGAAAACCAATCCTACATGAATAGGAGCTATGAACCGAGAATCAGTGCGATAAAACGGGTGAAGCCAATAATTATCAATGTCTAAATTAACCTTTCCTGCATTTCGCTTAAAGGGTAATCTTATATAGTTCCCAAATACCTTCCCGTCGTTATTTTCATTCCAAAAAGCAAACGCTACCATACCGTTTGTTGACCCCAAATTCTCTGTTTCATCATGAAAAAGAAAATAAGAATCTTGTCTCCTTTGCAGCGAATCTTTGGTCCCTAATTGTTCAGAAAGTGAGTCCAATGCTTCTTTATTTTTCCCTTGCTGATCCGCAGCTGCTATCAAGAAATATGTGGCGAACCTGTTAGTAAATGTATTTTTTGGTGCTAGGGAAATAAACATAATGTGTTTTCCGGGTATAGCGAATCCCGTGTGTAATGAATCATCATGTTTTCTTGAAACAAATACGTAATAATCCAATTTGGTGCGGCGATGAGACGAATTAAAAAATCCATCCCTAGTTGCCCTCATGTCTGTTGAAAAGAACGGAATTGAGTCGCTGTAATTAATAGAAGGCAACTTACCAATTCTGGGATGCTTGTATTGATCAATACTTAATTCCACACCGTATGAGCGAGCAATTTGCTGTATTTCAATAGATTGTTCTGGACTTAGCTCCGCACCCGTTTCGGTTTGAACGAAATGAATACGCAGTGATCCCTGAGCGTGGACAGCGCATGTTAGGAATAGAAAAAAGAAAAGAAAAAAATTAGAAATTATACTAGAGGTGCAAAAACGCTTTTTTCGATAAGAGTTCATCATTGGTTTCGCGGTAATTTGGATCATCAACACAACAATCTACAGGACAAACTGCCGCACATTGCGGTTCGTCATGAAAACCAACACACTCTGTACATTTATTGTGAGTAATGTAGTAAACGTCCATACTCACAGGCGCATTTGCCATAACAGCATCTACGGAAATTCCTTCAGGTGTTGTAATCATTCCTGATAACGACGTACCATCTGAATATTTCCATTCGGCACCCCCTTCATAAATTGCATTATTCGGACATTCAGGCTCACAAGCCCCACAATTAATACACTCGTCCGTAATCATTATTGCCATGACAAATCCTATTTTATTTTGCAAATATACACAGGCTTTCCTAAAAGCCGACTATTTCAACGTAAGCTAAACGAACTTTACACTACTTTTGTTCGATGATTCGTCAGCAACTTATAACCGATCTTGCTAAACTTGGACCGTGGCTAAATAGCCTAGGCTCCACTGAAACACCCCCATCAGAAATCTTTTCCCCTGAATTAACCGACGCTTTTAAGGCGGTTATATCACGTGAAATATATAGAAACGGGTGGTTTGAACCCCACGAGGTCAAGCAATCACTGCAAGGGCTTTCAAGCTGGTTAAATCATGAAACATTAAACGCTTTTTCAAGTCCATATGCCTATCATGAATTCCGTCCAAGCCTGGGATTAATCTTAGCTGGAAATCTCCCGATGGTTGGGTTTCATGACATCCTGTGCGGTCTGCTAAGTGGGTATAAGCTTCAAATCAAATTGAGCTCAGATGACCAGCAACTCATTCCATTAATTGTTCGTGGTTTATCAGAACTAAATCCTTTATATGCTGATTTGATTCAACTAAATCCTCAAAAGCTTAGTGGTTTTAACGCCGTAATTGGAACAGGGAGTGACTCTACCCTACTCCATTTTAAATCTTACTTTAAAAACATCCCGCATTTGCTTCGGGGAAATCGCACTTCCATTGCAATCCTAAGTGGAACTGAAACTCCGCAAGAATTACATGCCTTAGGGTATGATATTTTTCAATACTTCGGTAGGGGATGTCGTAATGTGACCCACCTCATTGTACCTGAAGGATATTCATTCGATGCGTTTTTTGAGGCGATACTTCCATTTCAAACCGTAATTCAAAACAAAAAATACGGAAACAATTACGACTATAATAGAGCCATTCACTTGTTGAGTAAGCAAACCTTATTAGATAATGGATTTTTATTATTACTTGAATCCACAACATTACACCCTCCCCTTGCGATGATACATTACCATAGCTATTCCCACCGTTCGGAAGCCATTGAATATATCAATCAAAACCGAGATAAAATTCAATGCGTTTCAGGTACAATTGAAGTGCCTTTTGGGAAAACGCAACAACCACAAATCGATGATTTCGCTGATGGAATTAATACCATGGAATGGCTTGAATATGCCTTGAAGTGATACGGATTTTATACTTTTGTAGCCATGGCAATTTTTGGAGATTCAATAAAATATAAGACAGCTGAAGAAATAAGTATCATGCGTGAAGCTGCACTTATTGTAAGTCGCACACTTGGAGAAGTAGCAAAACACATGAAACCAGGAATTACCCCGGCCTTTTTAGATCAATTGGCTGAAGAATTTATTCGCAGTCAACACGCAATCCCTGGTTTTAAAGGCTTATATGGCTGTCCAAGCACCTTGTTGATTTCGGTAAATGAAGAAGTAGTGCACGGGCTACCAACCCAACGACCAATACAATCAGGAGATATTGTTTCGGTAGATTGTGGGTCTTTATACAAGGGATATTACGGGGATCACGCCTACACCTTTGAAGTAGGTGACGTGAGCGATGAAAAACATAAGCTATGTAAGGTTACCAAAGAATGTCTATACCTCGGAATCGAAGCTTGTAATACGTCAAATCGTATAGAGGATATTGGCTATGCGATTCAGAAACATGCCGAGAAAAATGGATTTAGTGTGGTACGAGATTTAGTTGGGCATGGCTTAGGAACTAAACTACACGAAGAACCACAAGTACCGAACTATGGCCGACAAGGCAGAGGAAAACGGATTCAAAACGGCTTAACCATTGCCATTGAACCCATGATCAACATGGGGACCCATAAAGTAAAAACGCTTGATGACCAATGGACCATTGTGACCGAAGATGGCTTACCAAGTGCGCACTTTGAACACGATGTTGCTGTAATTGACGGAAAAGCCGAAATCTTATCTACATTCGATTACATCTATGAAGCCCTAAAACTGTAATGGAAAAATCAGTTAAGATAGCGCTCGTAGGGTTTTTAATTGTGTTGGCGTATGCCACTAGTGTATTTCTTGATACGGGTTTCTGGATTGTTCCATTCCCTTTGTTTAGTTACTTGTTGTTTGGGGTTGTAGTTGGAAGCATCGTTCAAGATAAATTGAATATAAAGTCCTATGTACCACTTTTAACCTTAGTTCTATTGCGATGCATTGGTAACCCATTCACATATACCTTTTTCTTGGATGAAGCGACATACGATGAATTCAATAAAGGACTCACATTGTCATTATTCCGCATATTAGAAACCCTTAGCGTGTTCCCCTTGGTCATTCTTACCGTTAGATTTAAAGGGATTCAACAAAAAATTACAGCACTGGGCTTGTGTGCGGTGTACATTTTAACCTTAATTCCGCCGCTAGAACTCTTGAATTATTCCTTTTTTACGGTATTCGTACTTACCTTAATTTACCTCAAAAACAAGCATCTGACCATCCCAGCGCTGCTCCTTTTGGCGATCTTCGATTTACTCGAAGGGTATAGCGTGTTGTTTGCTTGATTTTTTTAGCGAAAAGAGAGGAATAAAATAAATTAAAACGACCGGACTGCCCGAACTAAGGTCTTACTGGTTTTGTCGTAGTAATTCGTTGGTTTAGATTCATAGAAGCTAAAAAACCAAGCCGATGCAGCATTAGATTCTGTCGAAGACCAATAAAGATTCATTTCAATCGCATCAGCCCCTTGGATTTCGCTCAACGCGCGTTCAACCGTAAATAAATTCGTATTTAGAGCTTGGAGCTCGTAAATTGCTGGTAAATACCAATCATTAAAGCCTTCACTGACATACGAATCGCATAGTCCTGCGGCCTTTGTTGTGTCTCTGGTGGCGAACATAATGGCGGTGGTGTTTGCCCGACCGTCCCATGAACTTTCGCAACTTTCAATATCCTTTTCTTTGTCACCCCACTCCGCCTCTCTGGTTAAATTGGTTAAGGAAACTACCAATCCGTGTTGTATTCCTATGCTATCCTGAAATAGATGAAAAATAACTCCTCCCTCAGTATGTTGTCCAATATAATATGATTTTTGAGCTGTAACACTACACAGCGCAGTAAGAAAAAGTGTGGTAAGAAGTGATTTCACAGGTAATAGTTTTAGGAAAGATACAAATTGAAATTGGATACGCTTTATTTATTTAGTTGAATTAACTGATAATCCACCCCATCATAAATTATCTTTCCGTAATTGGGAAGACTAGTCACGGTTCGTTTATTGACAACGAGGTACGAACAACCTTTACCAATTAATTCATTCACCATCGCTTTTTGACGTAATATTTTATCAGAAAGATTCCACCCTTTTCTACCCAAAAAAAACAATTCTTGCGGGTTACTATTTCCATTAATTGCAACCAAGGCATCCGTTGGGATATAACGATCCGCAATTGACCCTAACCCTAATTTATATGCTTCGGAACTATTCAATCTAAAATCATACAGTTGATTACCGATGGCTTCTATGGAAATACAGAGCATCAATACCCAAGCATATTTCCCTAAGGTTGACATAGCATATCCACCTAATATGGCGAGCAACGGAACAGCGGGTAAGATATAATATTCATGCGTTAAAAAGATAACCCCTGATTTTAGGGCATACCCTGTAAAAAGCAATAGAAACAAGGGTAAACTTAGTTTCCACGCCCAAGACACCCCATGTTTTACTATTCGAATAATTCCATACAGACACAACCCAAAAGCTAAATAACTGACGAATGGATGAAAAACAAGCTGTTGCAGGAGTAAAAAAGGCGACTCCAGAAAGGCCCTTCCTCCGTGAACCAATCCACCACCGAGGTTATACCAAGACCCGAAATGTTCGGCCAAATAGGGATTCCATATAAAATACCAGATACAGGCAGGAATCAAACTAAGGAACGAAATCAAGAATACCCCTGGCTTTTTAGGTTCATTCAATGTTTTCACATATGCAAAAACCACAAAAGCGAACAAAGTAAGCACAGATATTTTTAACAATAAACCCAAGCTTAGCATCATAAAAGACAAAACCACATCCTTCCATCTTCCAAACCGCAAGGCTTCAAAAAAATAGTAGATTCCAATCAGATACACGGCT
>JBEAQY010000021.1:0-37352 GCA_041163605.1 Bacteroidota bacterium
GTGTGTTCGTTACTAAGGTCCCGTTGCTTTTTCGTATGACCGCTTGATAGTTAATTCCATTGGGTGCACCCGCTTGTGCAAAAGCAAGACTACCAATAAATAAGGTGACCGAGGCCAATAATATGTTAAACAAACTTTGAGTCTTCATGAGCGCTTAGGATTTAATCAGTTTAACTTGGTGAATGAATTCACCGGTAATTTGGTAGATGTTTAAGAAATAGGTTCCTGGGGCCAAGCCGGTGGAATAATCCGCCTTGTGGCGAGTTCCGTGCATAAATTCTTCGTGCACGAGCTTTCCGTTGGCATCTATGAGTTGCAATTTCAAGTCTTGGTCTTCGTATGCTGCGGGCGACTCGATAATGGAATATTGGTCGAACGGGTTGGGGTAGATGTTAAATACTGGATCGGCTGGCATGATAGCGGAGGTTCCAGGCGCAATGGGAATTAAAGCATCCGGTTGCTGAAACCCATTCATAAATCGATACATCGTGTAACCAATCGGCGTTCCCACATAAATGAAAGGTTCCCCTAAGGTGTAGGACATGGAATAGTTAGGTTGTCCGAAAGTATACGGAGGTAATTTCTTTGCTAAACGTCCAGCGGAAGCAATAACGCGTCTTTTGTCGGTTTGGGCATAAAAAATGAACTTAGCAAAAACCATGAAAAAAAACACTGTCCGAGCTATTCTTGGCATATGAATATGTAAAATATGACTCAAAAATACCCTCCCTATTTCTCTTGATCCTCAAAATTTTGTTTCGTTTTTGTTTCGTTTTAAATTGAAAAGTTCCGTGAAGTATCTTTGGGTATGTCCTTGACTCAATTAAAAAGTGCCCTTGAACAGCATGTTGGTTTTCAAATTAACTCAATAGCTGCATGCCGAAGGTTAGAACAACTTTTAATAAAACAAGGGCATTATGTATCCTATACCACATTAAGCCGGATTTTTAGCTTAGCTAAAATCAATACCCATGCAAGGTCTTCCACCTTAGATGAATTGACGCGTTTCCTAGGGTATAATGATTACGACTCTTTTTTAGAAGTCAATGACGAGCGAGAAGAATCCAACCGCAAAAAAATGGAAGCTTTGCTAGAGGTTGAATCCTTGTTTCTGGCTAACAACGAACGCGCGGCTATTCGCCGATTGATGAAAATGAAAAGTGAAACACCAAAAGTTTTCGCTTATGCCTCACAATTTGTTGGAAACTATTTGTTTGGCTCCCAAAAAGAGCATTCTCAGGCTTTAGAAGAACTACTCCAATATGAACATTATACACTAGATTTTCTTCAGCTCTTTGTTTTTGAAGATGATCCATACGGACATTATGCTAGCCTATTAAACCAATTAGCAAAACGCCAGAGCAACAACCTTGAATTATTGCAATTCAGTGAATTGTTCAAACAACGAAAAGAGTTGATGCTCAGTGCAAAAAAAAAGAAACCTTTGTTCTATAAGCAAGACTTAACGCATTTCCATTTAAAATCGAGAAGTTTAGAACTTGAGTTGCTCGCCAACATACATTCTAATAAATCCATATTAATTGAAACGGATACTATTTTACAACTAATTACAGATTGGAAAGAAGCAGATTTTGCGTTGGCCTATGTTGGTCGTTGGTGTCGAGGGCTAATTTATACAAATCGATACGAGGTTTTAAAATATCATTTAGCATGGAAAGAACAGTGTATCTCCTTGCTTCAGATTCAAGAGGTTAACAAAGAATTTCAAGCGCCAATTTATACCTTTCTCGCACTGACACATGGTTATCATGGAAGCTTAGCGTTTATGTATAAAGGAGATTGGGAGAATGCAAAACTAGAATCAAAATTGTTACTATCCCTCGCATTCCAGCAACATGATGCGTTTAAAATCTATAAGCGTTTGTTAGGATATGTTTGATGATTCAATGGGTTCGGTTCTTGTTCCTCGGGATTTGAAATCCCGAGGAACGGGAAGTGTTTATCCAGGTGCGGGTTTAAACCCGCACCTGGTTGAATTATATTCGCAAATCAGACAGACCTATACACCTCATCCAATTGCTTGCCTACCGCAGCATAGCTGAAATGAGTTAAAGCATAGGTACGTAGCGCCTCGGCATCAAAGGATTTACCGTCCAATATGGACTCCATTGCCGCTACCAGTTGTGCCTCGTTGCGTGGTTCGATCAGGATGCTGTTGTGTTCGTAGGCAAATTCAGGAATTCCATTCACCCGCGTGGTAATGACCGGTACCCCACTCATCCAAGCTTCTGGTATCACGCATGGGAAATTCTCAAAATTGCTAAACAAGACCAAGGCCTTACACGTGCGCAGGAAAGCCGCGATTTCTTCAGTCTCCATGGTGCCATGAAAAAACACCTTCGTATCGAGGATACCAAGCTGATTGGCTACTTTTTTCGCCTCTGAAGCATCGCCATCTGTGATGATGTGAAATTCAAAATCCTGTTCCGTTTTCGCTAATTCAGCCACTGCCCGCAAGATCCCATGCACGTTTTTTGCCGCTTCAAATAAGGTAGAAATATGCACAAAGCGATGGTTCGAATGTGTTCCTTTCGGTAAGCTAAAAATCTCCTCGTTCACCACATTCGGTAGTACGTGATACGATGTTCCGGTCAATGACTTGATCCGTTCACCCAAATTGGCGCTCACCGGTAACACCATGGCTGCGCGTTGATACACCGGCAGCATGCGCTTCAACATCCACTTCGGGTATGCATTGGGTCCTTCGTGCAAGCCGCTGGCGTGTTCTGTAATCACTATTGGCGTATTTGGAAAATGCTGCTTCACCAATAAACCTAGGGGGAATACCACATTTAAATGTACAATGTCTGGTTCGCCGACCAATTGACGATAAGTTGCTACCCCTAAGGCCACTGCGCTTCTCCAGCGCATATATTGCCGTAAGCGCTTAAAAAGTCCAGAACCTCTCGGATAAAACACTCGGATTTCAGTCAGTTTATCACGCTTCGTTTGTTCTACAAATACGTCTGACACATCGCTGGCGTGCACTGAAAGTGTGCTTATGTTATGGTGTATAGAAGCGGCCTCGGCATGCTTCTGGATGAAATTACCTAAGGTCGGATTGCTTGGATGAGGATACCAAGAAGCTAAAAACAATATGTTTTTTGGCGAGCTCATTAGGCTAAGGCGACAGCAAAGGCAGAAAACACTTGCTCCAATGCGAAATCGATTTCCTCCTTCGTGGTATACCTAGAAAATGAAAAACGCACATTCGGACGACTCATATCTGCGCCAATACCTTCCAACACATGAGAACCTTTAGTAGCTCCTGAAGTACAGGCACTTCCACCACTTACTGCTACTCCTTTTAAATCCAAGGTAAAAAGCAGCATGCTGGCCTTCTCGGTTGGAGGAAAGCACACGTTGAGGACCGTATACAAAGAACCGCTTGGTGTAGTATCTCCGTGGAAGGCAAGATCTGAAAAATGAGCCCTCAATCGCTCCATCATGTAATTTTTTAAGCCTTGTACGTGAGCTTGATGACCTGCGACATCTTCGTACGCCAAATCAAAAGCTTTCGAGAGCCCCACGATTCCGGATATATTCTCCGTTCCGCCACGAAATCCACGTTCCTGAGCGCCACCTAAAATCATTGGTGTCATTTTGATGCGCTTGTTCACATACAAGAACCCAATGCCTTTTGGCCCATGAAATTTATGTGCTGCGCAGGTAATAAAATCGATATCCAAGGCTTTCAAATCAAAGGCGTAATGTCCCATGGTTTGGACCGTATCCGAATGAAAATAAGCCCCGTGCGTTCTACACAAGACAGCCACTTGTTCGAGCGGAATCAAGGTTGCGATTTCATTATTGGCATGCATCAAGGAAACCAAGGTGGGAATGGGTTCTTTTAATAGAGCCTCTAACTCCGACAAATCAATATGCCCTTGTGCATCCAAGGTTAAATTATGCAACTGAACATTAAAACGGTCGCGATACATTTCCACGGTATGCCCCACGGCGTGATGTTCGATGGAAGTTGAAATAATACGTTTCACGCCTAATTCCTGCACTGCAATATGGCAAGCCAAGTTATCGGCTTCGGTCCCACCCGAAGTAAAAAACAATTCGGCCGGGTGACAATTTAAATGAGCAGCAATGTTTCTGCGGGCTGTTTCGATTATAGCCTTAGATTCACGACCGAAGGAATGGGTAGAGGATGGATTCCCAAATTTATTTCGAAGTAACTCACACATTGCATCCACTACTTCCGCCGCCATGGGTGTGGTAGCCGCATTATCTAAATAAACCCGCATATTGATTCTTTTTGCGAAGATACAAAATCAAATTCTTTCTTACCTTCGTTATATGAAGGGCATACTTTTAATCTTTACACTTAGCCTTGGATATTGTTTTTTTGGTCAGCCCAATCAAAAATACACCCCAGCCGGGATGTTATCGCTTGGCGGTAGAACCACCGTGAGTATATTCAACGACCATAAGAACGAAATGACAGGAACTGGTGTTGGTGGTCAATTTCGTTTACGATTTTCCGATGCCGTAAATACCGATTGGTTTTTTGATTACATCACCAGTGATATTTTGAATTATGCGCATCGTACCGATTATCACATTGGCTGGAGTGTTTTGTTTTATCCAATAAACCAGCTGGACTATTTCCGTCAAGAAGGGGGATTTAAACCTAAATTTCGCCCGTACATACTGGCTGGGCATTGCTTTGATTATTCAAAGATTGAAGCGAAAGATGGGTTCAGTCCCTTGGATGGGCCGATGTCGGCTGAACGTTGGAGTTCTGCGGTTCAAGCCGGACTTGGAACACACCTGGAATTATCTCCAAGGTTTGATATTTCACTCACCGGACAATACATGATTCATTTAGGTAATCACATTGAAACCGACTACGATTTTACGACCGGTGCCCTTAGTTTTCATGAACACAAGGGAGCATCCTTGGCAGGACATCTGTTGCTTACCCTAAGTTTAAACTATAAAATTGCCAAGTTATGGGGATTCAACAGAAGATAACAGGGTTATTCTTGCTTGTTAGTACCCTGATCTATAGCCAGGAAAAACCTAGCTATTTTCAACCTTCCTTGCTTCGAGCAAGTGCGACCATTGCCCCTACTCGATTCTACACCCAACAAACTACAGTTGCCTTGATCAATGGGTTTGTAGAATATGTTTCAGAAAACCGCATTAGTATTCGTGGCGAAGCCAACATTATGGCTCCAAATGGAAAACTTTTGTACCCTAATTCGCCAGAAAAATTTCCACGAAACTATACCTCTATTTATGCTGGGTTTGGGTATCACCTCGGTAAGAGGAATTGGAAATTCGACATTCACGCAGAACCAGGAGTCGTAATCGCCGAAATGGAGCAACATCCTTTTTTAATCGTTCCTGCACCATACCAATGGAGTGTTAGCCCCTCCTTTATGTTAAAAGGAGGCACAAGTTTTTATTTTTCAAAATACTGTCACTTTTTCGCCGAAATAAATTACAGCAACGGATGGATTCGAAAAACTCCATTTATGTCGGTTTCCATCGCCCAATATGGTATTAGTGCTGGACTAGGTTTTCATCTACTTACGAAAAAGAAGTAGGATTTCTACCTATTTCAAGGTACTCGGACACACATACGACGTCTTTGGAAGCGAAGTCTTTGCTAAGGCACCAAACCCACCAATAACATCCTTAACTTGATCGAATCCTCGGGCTTTCAAAATGGATGCGGCAATCATGCTTCGGTAACCGCCTGCACAATGAAGAACTAAGCCTTTATCTTTGGGGAATTCAGCCATGCGCTCATTGATATAATCTAAAGGGATGCTTGGAACATCCTGCAAATGTTCCGCGTCATATTCACCGGGCTTGCGCACATCGATCAATACTTCATTAGCCGCTAATCCATGCTCAACCGCCGTAGCTTCTAGGCGATCAATTTGGTCCAACTCACCTTCCCAACTTGCAATTCCACCGGCTAAATATCCCAATACATTATCATAGCCAACACGCGACAAGCGTTGTACGGTTTCCTCTTCTTTCCCTTCCGTGGTAATGATAACAATAGGTTGTTTTACACTCGGGATAAGCGCTCCAACCCATGGCGCGAATTGCCCTTCTAAGCCAATAAAAATACTACCTGGAAGAAATCCTTTTGCAAATTCTCCTGCCGGTCTTGTATCCAGTAACAATACCTCTTCATCTAAGCTTTGAATCATTTCGGTATTAAGTGGCGTCAGACCTTTTGAAAGCACTTCGGCATAGGGTTGATATCCTAATTTATTCATGGCCACATTCTGTCCAAAATACGCCGGTGGAGGAAGTAAACCATCGGTTACCTCTTTAATAAATTCTTCCTTAGTCATGTCTGCACGCAAGGCATAATTTGTTCGTTTCTGATTGCCAAGTGAATCAAACGTTTCTTTCGACATGTTCTTACCGCATGCACTGCCTGCACCATGCGCTGGATAAACAGTGAGGTCATCGGACAAGGGCATCAGTTGATTCCGTAAGGAGTCAAAAAGCGTTCCCGCTAATTCTTCTTGCGTCATTGATGCTGCTTTCTGCGCCAAGTCAGGGCGACCTACATCGCCAATGAATAAGGTATCTCCAGAAAACAAGGCACTTTCCTTGCCGTTTTCATCAATCAAGAGATAACACGTGGATTCCATGGTATGACCTGGGGTATGAAGTACCTTAATCGAACAGGAACCAAAAGTCAATAATTCGCCATCTTTGGCGGAATAAAAGTCAAAGCTCGGAGCAGCATTAGGTCCATAAACTATGGGAGCACCCGTCGCTTTCGATAAGTCTAAGTGACCTGAAACAAAGTCGGCATGAAAATGTGTTTCCAAAATGAATTTTAAGCTGACTCCGTCTTTGGATAGTCGATCCAAATAAGGAGCTGTTTCGCGTAAAGGATCAATGATAATGGCTTCATTTCCAGAAACGACATAATAAGCGCCTTGCGCTAGACAACCGGTATAAATTTGTTCAATATTCATAATGTAAAGTTAAATTTAAAACTAATGCGATGAAGGGGAAGCAAAGAACAATTCTTTCACAATGATATAAATCCCCATTAACAATACAAACCACCCAAAACCTGTTTTTAAGCGATCAGCAGCGATGCGTTTAGCAAGGAAGGAACCGATAAAAATACCCGCGATGGCTAATCCTGAAATTAGTAACAGTAACGGCCAATCCATCGTCGTTTTACCTATATCCCCTGTAAAACCGATTAACGATTTAGCGGCAATAATCAATAAGGATGTTCCAACGGCTTGTTTCATGGGCAGCTTACTCAAAATAACGAGGGCTGGAATAATTAAAAATCCACCTCCTGCACCCACTAACCCGGTAAGTATACCTACAACTGCACCTTCTAATAAAATGATTGGATAGTTAAAGACCTGAGGACCTTGATTTGAGGTTTCTTTTTTAGGCTTTCGAATCATGGAAACGGAAGCAAATACCATTAGAACTGCAAAAAGCAACATCATCATGAGGGGTTTCGTGACTTGAAATTCCCCCACTGAAAACAAAACCTTTGGAATCAAAGGAACTAGTAATGAACGCGTTAAAAACACAGCCGCAATGGACGGAACACCAAAAATTAAAGCCGTTTTAAAATTCACTTCTCCCAACCGATACTTCGGAACAACGCCCACCAAACTTGTGGCACCTACAATAAACAAAGAATATGCGGTAGCACTAACCGGGTCAACATGAAACAGGTAAACCAATACAGGGACAGTCAAAATGGAACCTCCACCTCCAATCAACCCAAGGGAAATCCCAATAACTAAGGATGCTAAATATCCGAAAATCTCCATGAAACAAAGGTAGGGATTGCAATTGAATATGATTGTCGCAAAAGTTACACAAGAAGTAAACAAAAGGCCTTTTGAATAGTTATTCATTTATGAAGCTAATGAACCGGGCTGAATACGATACGCTAGAACAACGATTTAAAGCACAGTATTTTAATAGTATTGTAGGCCATAAAAATGTTTGTTTAATCGGGACAAAAGATTCCGCCAACCAAGATAATCTTGCCATTTTTAATTCCTTGGTTCACATTGGTTCCAATCCACCGTTATTAGGGATTATCTTTAGGCCGGATAGTGTGGAGCGTCATACCTATGAGAACATTCTTGAAACGAAAGGATATACAATCAACTTAATTTCGACCGACGATATAGCCGCAGGACACCAGACTTCGGCGCGGTATCCGAAACGGCAATCTGAATTTGATGCCACGGGATTAGAACCAACCTATATTGATGGATTTAATGCACCAAGCGTAGCCTCAGCCCCAATTTCCATTGGATTAGTATTCAGAGAAAACATCCCGATTCCATTAAATGGAACAAACCTAGTGATTGGTGAAGTGCAATGGATAAACTACCCAGAAGACATTGTGGCTAGCGATGGATTTGCTGATCTAACCAAAGCACATATTGTGGGGTGTATCGGTTTGGATGCCTACACCGAAGGACGAATTATACAGCGGTTTGAATATGCCAAGCCCGACAAAGCCCCTCGAATAAAAAAATGAATCCGGAAGAAATCGATCGAATCATAGAAATGGCGTGGGAAGACCGAACGCCGTTTGATGCAATCAAAATTCAGTTTAATCTAACGGAAAGTGAAGTCCGAGCGCTGATGCGAAAGGAACTAAAACGAAGCAGTTACATTTTATGGCGTAAACGCGTCGAAGATTCCTCCTTGAAGCACCTAAAAAAACGAATTGATGGAGTAACTACATTCAAGTCCAACGCTCAACGACAAATCACACTAAACAAATTAAGCAAGCGATAAAGATTCTCCAGCCAAAAGCCGTTTAAAGGTAGACTCATTTTCATAAACCGGCCTAGCAAACCAGCCCACTAATCCTTTACTTTCTTTTTGTTGATCGTGCGTAGCTAATACCACACTAGACTTCGTTTTATTGAGCACCGCCTTTGCTTCGTTTAACCCAAGATTAACTGTACCACCCAAGAAAAAAGGCAAGTTGTAGGTGGTGGTGGTGGTAATAAGCACATCCACCCTTGGAAGATCTTGGCTTGATTTAACCCCATGGGGTGCATACATCAAGGTTTTCCCTTCCACATGTAAAATGAAGGCGTGGTGTGTTTGATTCAGGAGACTCACTTTAGTAAGTTGTTCCAATAAAAATGGAGCCTTTGTTAAGGGAGTCAGTGTTTCAAAATAATTCCACGCACGAATTTTCTTTAGTGCCCGGTCTTCTGTAATCACCACAGTTTCTTTTGGAAAAGTAAGCAATGATTCTTTATGGCAGTGATCAGAAAATGGATGAGAAACAAAAATAAACAAGGGTTTGTCCTTAGGAAACTCAAAAGGTCCGTAGGTCTCAGCACGTTTTTGCAAGGAAAACCAGGGATGTCCGTCCACTTGTTGAGCAGTAAACCAGGGATCGATCACTAAGGTGAAATCCGCCGTTTCTATCAACCACGAGCTGTCATCGGTAAGCTTGGTTATTTTCATTCTATATATTTCTTTTTTGAATTGAACTACTTCAAATGTATAAAAAAGGTCGACAATTCAACTTTACCTCACTTTTAGCGAAAGCTAAATTAAACTTCATTGACTTCTCCCCTTGAGGGGAGATAAAGAGGGGTGATGTTATTTGGTTTTATAAACTCCTTTCACCTCATCAGATGGAGTTTGATACTCGGCAGAATCATTTGACCTTAACGACTCATTCTGCAGCGTCCGATAAACCATCATAGAAATAAAGAATGATAAGCATCTCCTCCCATACTTGGTCCGGCAGAAGGAGGAAAAGAGGACCGAGAAGAGTAACCTATTCTATGCTTCCTTATAAATTATCAACTCCCTTAATCCCTCCTCAAGGAGGGAAATGAGAATTAAACGACTTACAGAATCAATTCATAAAAAATCGAATCGCCTGACTCAATTTTTCCCGAATCTCGGTACGATCTATGATAAAATCTAAAAATCCATGCTCTAGGAGGAACTCAGAAGTTTGGAACCCATCAGGTAGATCTCGACCTATTGTTTCACGAACTACGCGTGGACCAGCAAAGGCAATTAATGCGCCGGGCTCTGCAATGTTAATATCGCCAAGCATAGCAAAAGATGCGGTCACTCCTCCCGTGGTTGGATCTGTTAAATAAGAGATATAGGGTAATTTTTCTTCAGAAAGTAACCCGAGGTTTCCAGATACTTTAGCCATTTGCATTAATGAATACCCGGCTTCCATCATCCGAGCACCACCCGATTTAGAAATAATCATGAATGGAGCTTTAAGCTCAATGGCTTTCATTATCGCACGAGAAATCTTTTCTCCCATTACACTACCCATTGAACCGCCGATAAATCCAAAATCCATGGCTGCGATTACTAAATGTTGGCCATCAAGCGTTCCGTAAGCTGCACGCAAGGCATCTTTTAAGCCAGTGGCTTTCTGCGTACTTTTTAACCGGTCAACATATTTCTTTGTATCCTGAAATTCTAGTGGATCCCCAGAAACCATATCCCGATCCAATTCGGTGTATTTTCCCTCATCAAATATCAACTGAAAGTATGATTCTGCATCGATGCGTTCATGATGCGAACAGCGTTCACAAACAAAGTTATTCTTTGCTAAGTCGTCTGTGATGTAAAGGGTTTTACAATTGGGGCATTTCGTCCAATACCCATCTGGAGTTTCCTTTTTCTCCTCCGTTTTAGTGGTGATTCCCTCTTTTTTTCTTTTAAACCAACTCATATTAAGGTATTCAAGTTATTTAGATCTGAAAACGATTGCTCCAAGCGTTTTATGAATGTTAATTCTCCATCGCGCATCCATTTTCTTGGATCATAGTATTTTTTATTCGGCTTATCGTCACCCTCTGGATTTCCAATTTGGGTTTTTAAGTACTCCACGTATTTTACCACATAATCCCTAACCCCTTCGGTAAAAGCAAATTGCAAATCGGTATCGATGTTCATTTTAACCACACCATACCCAATGGCTTCACGGATCTCTGCTAATGTTGAACCTGATCCTCCATGAAAGACAAAATCAACAGGATTTACCCCGGTATGGAATTTAGACTGAATATAATCTTGTGAATTCTTTAGAATTATGGGTCTCAACACCACATTACCTGGCTTATATACCCCATGTACATTTCCAAAGGCAGCAGCGATAGTAAAACGAGGAGATACTTTCATTAGCTCTTCGTAAGCATAAGCAACTTCTTCAGGTTGTGTATACAATTTTGAACTATCCACTCCCGTATTATCAACTCCGTCTTCTTCCCCTCCAGTTATCCCTAACTCAATTTCTAAGGTCATACCCATTTTTGACATCCGAGCAAGATATTTCTTACACAATTCAATATTTTCATGAATCGGTTCTTCCGAAAGATCGATCATGTGCGAACTATATAGCGGTTTCCCCGTTTGCGCAAAAAATGCTTCACCAGCATCCAATAAGCCATCAATCCATGGCAATAGGTTTTTAGCACAATGGTCTGTATGCAAGATAACCGTTGCTCCATAGGCTTCAGCAACTTCATGAATATGCTTTGCTCCTGAAATCCCTCCCAAAATCGCAGCTTTCTCATTTTCATTTGATAAGCCTTTTCCAGCAAAATACTGCGCACCACCATTAGAAAACTGAAGGATTGCTGGCGCATTCAATTTCGCAGCAGCTTCAATGACAGCATTGACAGTAGATGAACTGGTTACATTGACAGCGGGTAGCGCAAAGCCTTTCTCTTTCGCTAATGCGAAAATGGCTTGAACTTGATCGCCGGTAGCTACCCCAGGTTTTATACGTGCATTCATGGTTAAATTTGGTTGTTGATGGTCCACAAAGTTAAAAATAATGTGAAAATAACATGCAAGGCAATAATATGAGTGATGCATCGTTTTGGGTAAAAAAAGCCTATGACTGAAAAGTACAAAAATGCAAAGCGTGTAATCAATTCGAATCGTGTAGCACAAGCACCGGAAAGCGTAATCACTTTCTTGCTTAATTACAGTAAATCCTTGGAGCAAAACAAAACAAAACTTAAGTTTCCATTGATGCACAAAAACTAATTTAAGGCCGGGTATCCGGCCTTTTTCTTTTATAATTTACCGTATTTTTACCCCATGCGAATTTTAATCATCCTAGGGGCGCTTTTTCATATCCTTAACCTCAATGCTCAAGAACTTTGTCCCATTCTGCCAAGACCAGTAACTTACATTGATGGCGGAGCAAATAAAACTTTCCTCGTTTGCGACACTTTGCGTTTTAATGCGCAAAATCTTCCAAAAGGCATTGCCGATGTAATTCCTGAAATTGCCAGATTATATCTACCAGACACTTCATTGGTTAAATTGGTAAGGAATAAAGGGGTTATCACGTTCCAACAACTCACAGGTGCTTATCCGGAGTCCTATTCCATCAACACGAACACAGATCAAATACGTATAACATACACCACTGAATCCTCTTGTTTCAATGCCCTTCAATCCCTCTTTCAACTCATTACCTTGGCTGATGACGGCAAATGTTTAAGTATGCCCGTCTGTTTCGTGAAAGACTACCCTTCCTTTAGTTGGAGGGGATTACACTTAGATGTTTCTCGTCATTTTTTCGGTGTAGACGAAGTTAAACAATACCTCGATCTAATGTCAATGTATAAATTCAATGTGTTTCATTGGCATTTAACCGACGATCAAGGGTGGCGCATCGAAATCAAACGTTATCCTAAATTAACCAGCATTGGTGCATGGCGAGATAGCACCATTGAAAACCACTACTCTACCTTTCCGCGCACATGGAACACTACACACTATGGCGGATTTTATACTCAAGAACAAATCAAAGAAGTGGTTGCATACGCTGCGGCACGTCAAATCACTGTAGTACCTGAAATCGAAATGCCCGGACACGCCAGAGCTGCTTTAGCCGCGTATCCTGAATTTTCATGCAACGGAAATAAACAATCCGTTCCAGGTGTTTGGGGTGTATTTGACGATGTTTTCTGTACCAAGGATAGTACCATATTGTTTTTACAAAACATCTTAGACGAAGTCATGGAGTTATTTCCGAGTCCCTACATACATGTTGGAGGGGACGAAGTACCGAAGACTCGATGGAAACAATGCGCCACGTGCCAAGCCACTATTAAATCCCTTGCCTTAGCGGACGAACACGAACTTCAAAGTTATTTTATCGGACAAATGGATCAATATCTACAAGCCCATAAACGTAAATTAATCGGTTGGGATGAAATTCTTGAAGGTGGACTAACCTCGGGCGCTGCGGTTATGTCATGGCGTGGAACAGAAGGTGGTATTGCTGCCGCTAAACAAGGACATTTCGTAGTAATGAGCCCTGGGTCTCATTGTTATTTTGATCATTACCAAGGAAAGTCAGTTTCAGAACCATTAGCCATTGGAGGCTACACACCGCTTGAAAAAGTATATGAATTCAACCCAATCCCTGAAGGACTTAAAGACCATGAAGCGCGATTCATTTTGGGTGGTCAAGCAAACCTTTGGACCGAGTATATCCCAACCTTTGACCAACTTACGTACATGACCTATCCACGGGCCGTCGCGTTAAGTCAAGCACTTTGGGGTGGAACTAAAGCGCCTTACAACGCATTTGAGGATGCACTTAAAACATATCATATCCCAAGACTGATGGGTCCAATCTTAAACACGAATGTCTCGCTCAGCTTTATGAAACCGGAAATTAAATTTGAACGAGAACCCTATGGAATATCCCTAAGTTTTGAATTCAAAGATACCAACGAATCGGTTGTGGTAAGCTTTCCAAGGCGCGAAGAAGGAATTTGGTTGTCACAGGGTAAAAAACTAACATTTAATCGACCTCGAAAAAATTCAATTCAGCAAAAATTCACCTATTTCTCTCCGTGCTGTGCCGATTCGCTAACCATAATTGAACACCAAGGGTTGGGGGCAAAAGTTACCTACATTACACCGCCTAACAGCCGCTATAATTCCGGTGATTTAACCTTAGTAGATGGGCAATTTGGAGCGCGCCCATGGAGAGGTTATCAATGGGTTGGGTTTGATACGAATACCATTGAAATAACCATAGATTTGGATAAAAATCGAAAAACAAATGCCCTAGAACTTGGATTTTTATATGAACCCTCTTCATGGATTCATCTACCAAGCGAGTTGAAAATAACAACGAATAACGGTAAGACTAAATCCATAAATATTTTATCTGAACGAATAAGCTTTCGATTTAAAAATAAAACGCAATCTCTTCAACTTCAAATCACTGGACCCAAAACGATACCTTCAGGATTCCCTGGTGAAGGAAATACTCCATGGATTTTCATGGATGAGATTATTATTCGATAAAAGGCGCGATTATAGCTATAATTTCGAAAAATCTAAACCCTACCCTTCGTACTTTGTTATTACCTTTGTAAAAAATAAAGCCATGAGAACTTGGGTTTCATTAAAAACATATACCGACATTAAATTTGAGTTTTTTGAAGGGATTGCTAAAATCACCATCAATAGACCTCAAGTATATAACGCATTCCGTCCGGAAACTAATATGGAAATTTTGGATGCATTGCACATTTGCCGGGAACGAAATGATATTAGCGTTGTGGTACTTACCGGAGCTGGTGACAAAGCCTTTTGTTCTGGAGGAGATCAAAACGTAAAAGGAATTGGAGGATATATCTCAGAAAATGGCGTACCAAGATTAAATGTACTCGATATTCACAAAGCCATTCGCTCTTTACCAAAACCCGTTATTGCCATGGTTAATGGTTACGCTATCGGCGGAGGCCATGTACTTCACGTTGTATGCGACTTAACCATTGCCTCTGAAAACGCTCGATTTGGTCAAACGGGCCCTAAGGTGGGAAGCTTTGATGGTGGTTTCGGTTCTTCTTATCTCGCCCGTCATGTCGGACAGAAAAAAGCGCGTGAAATTTGGTTCTTGTGTAACCAATATACTGCAGAGGAAGCAGAAAAAATGGGCATGGTGAACAAAGTAGTTCCCTTGGCTGAACTCGAGAACACTACCGTAGAATGGTGTAAAACTATCATGAAACGAAGTCCCTTGGCTATTCGAATGATCAAACGCGCAATGAATGCTGAATTAGACGGACAACATGGGTTAATGGAGTTAGCAGGTGACGCGACCTTACTATACTATTTAACAAACGAAGCACAAGAAGGGAAACATGCATTCCTAGAAAAACGAGATCCTGATTTTCAACAATTCCCTAAATTTCCATAACTATGGCTATTCATCACTTAGAACCAAGTTCACTGTGGCGTGCTTTTTCTGACTTAAATGCAGTTCCACGTCCTTCCAAAAATGAAGAACGTGTTCGACAATTCATGGTTGATTTTGGAAAAGGTCTTGGTTTAGAAACACTCGAGGACGGAATTGGAAATGTGATCATTAAGAAACCAGCTACAGGTGGCATGGAAAATAGAGTTACTGTTATCCTTCAATCCCATTTGGATATGGTGCATCAGAAAAATGAAACTACAGCATTCAATTTCGATGAAGAAGGTATAAAAATGCGCATCGACGGGGATTGGGTATTGGCGGAAGGGACGACCTTAGGTGCTGATAATGGTATTGGTGTGGCAGCTATCATGGCTTTACTTGAATCTAAAGATATTGCTCACCCTGCACTAGAAGCCCTGTTTACCATTGATGAGGAAACCGGAATGACTGGAGCAAAAGAACTCGACGGAACCTTACTAAACGGGAAAATATTACTCAATTTAGATACAGAGGATGACGATGAACTATCCATTGGATGCGCCGGAGGAATTGATACGAATACCTCATATACCTACCAAGAAACCGCAATCCATGAAGGATGGCCGGTACTGGAAATTAAAATCCGCGGATTATTAGGTGGCCATTCGGGAATGGATATAGACAAAGGACGAGGAAATGCAAATAAATGGATGGCTCGATTACTATGGGAATTAAAGCAAAATACACCCATTCAATTAATTTCTTTTGATGGTGGAAGTCTTCGTAACGCGATTCCAAGGGAAGCTACGTGTAGAATCGCTGTGTCCAATGAAGAAGATGCTAAACAAATTTTACTTCGAACTATAGGTAATTTAAAACAGGAATATGGACGCATTGAACCGGAGCATCAAATTGAAATAGAATCAGTAGTTAGCAGCGGCGATGCGATGGATGATGCAGATTGCACGAAAATTTTAAACACACTTTGCGCTGTTCATAACGGGGTTTTTCGAATGAGCCCTGAAATCGCAGATCTCGTAGAAGCTTCTTCGAGTTTGGCACGCGTGATTATTCACGAGGGTCAATTCACTACCCAATCGCTTCAACGGAGTTCCGTAGAAAGCACGAAATCAGAAGTAAGCATGGCCATTCGTACGGCATTTGAAAACATGGGCGCTACTGTAGAACAATCCGGTGATTATCCAGGATGGGAGCCTAATCGCAATTCTAGCATTCTCCAGTTGATGGAATCACTTTATAAACAGCTATTTAAAGAAACTCCTCAAGTTAAAGCTTGTCATGCTGGATTGGAATGTGGAATTCTTGGCAAACATCTTCCCGGAGTAGAAATGATTTCATTCGGACCGAACATCCGAGCAGCACACTCTCCGGATGAAAAAGTACAGATATCTTCCGTTCAAAAATTCTGGTCCTACCTACTTGAAACACTTAAACACATACCCCAAAACGCATAATGTCATATCAATTAAATACCATTGAGGAGGCCATAGAAGAAATTCGTAATGGTAAAGTAATCATCGTTGTTGATGACGAGGATCGAGAAAATGAAGGTGATTTTTTAACAGCCGCAAGAAATGCGTCCACGGAAGTTGTGAATTTTATGGCAACGCACGGTAGGGGATTAATTTGTGCACCGCTTAGCGAAGAACGCTGTGATGAACTAGGCTTAGAATTAATGGTGCGAAATAACTCCGCTGCCTATGAAACTCCATTCACGGTTAGTATTGACTTAATCGGTCATGGTTGTACAACTGGAATATCCGCAAGTGATCGTTCGAAAACAATTTTTGCTTTAATTGACGAAAACACTCGCCCAGAAGAACTTGGTAAACCTGGTCATATTTTCCCTTTACGCGCAAAGAAAGGTGGCGTTTTAAGACGTGCTGGCCATACGGAAGCAGCCGTTGATTTATCAAGAATGGCAGGGTTTGAAGAGGCTGGTGTGATTGTTGAAATATTGAATGAAGATGGTACGATGGCTCGACTTCCTCAATTGGTTGAAATTGCTAAGCGATTTGATTTAAAAATTATTAGTATTGAGGAACTAATCAAGTATCGGATTGCGCATGAATTACACATTGAACCGATTGTGGACGTTAATCTACCAACAACCTTTGGTGATTTTCAATTGCATGCATTTAAAGATAAAAATACCGATCAAGATCACTTGGTGTTGGTAAAGGGAAGCTGGGAAAAGGATGAGCCCGTTTTAGTAAGGGTTCACTCTTCATGTTTAACCGGGGATATTTTTGGATCTTGTCGCTGTGATTGTGGCCCCCAATTGCATAAAGCAATGGAGATGATAGAAAAGGAAGGAAAAGGTGTAATTGTTTACATGAACCAAGAAGGACGAGGAATTGGCCTTGCAAATAAACTCAAGGCATACAAACTGCAAGAACAAGGCATGGATACCATTGAAGCAAATATTGAACTTGGTTTTAAGGCCGATGAACGCGACTATGGGGTTGGAGCTCAAATGCTGAGAGAGCTAGGAATTACGAAAATGAGGCTAATGTCTAATAACCCAAAAAAACGAACAGGATTAATTGGTTATGGGCTTGAAATTGTTGAAAATGTGGCGCTTGAAATTCCAGGGAACTTACATAATCATGCATATTTAAAAACCAAACGTGATCGAATGGGTCATGATTTACATCTAGACAAGAATGCTTAAGGCGGTAAATCTCAGAAAAAAATATGGTCAACTCGAAATTCTAAAAGGTATTTCGCTCGAAGTAAATACCGGTGAGATTGTTTCTATTACCGGTTCATCTGGCGCCGGAAAAACAACCTTGTTGCAAATATTGGGTACCCTTGATCGTCCGGACGATGGAACATTTACTATTGATGGAATTAACCCCTTTAAATTATCACAAAGAGAACTTGCAAATTTCAGAAATCGTAAGATTGGATTTGTTTTCCAATTCCATCAACTGCTCCCTGAATTCGATGCCTTGGAGAATATTATGATTCCCGCTATGATTCAGGGGATCTCTAAAAAAGATGCGCGTGAAAAAGCGTTAGCACTCCTTGAAAAAGTAGGACTACAGGACCGAGCGAGTCATAGACCGAATGAAATCTCAGGCGGGGAACAACAGCGCATTGCGGTATGTAGAGCACTAGTAAACCAACCCAATATTGTGTTTGCCGATGAGCCTTCTGGCAATCTTGATACTCAAAATGCAAATGAGTTACATGAATTATTCTTTAAGTTGCGAGAGGAACTGAATCAAACCTTTGTTATAGTAACTCACAACCAACATCTAGCGAAGCAAGCCGACCGTATGCTTCAAATGCAAGATGGACTTATGGTATGACCAAGAGTGAACTGAACGAATTTCTTCTTACGAAGGCGGATCAATTTGAAAGTCTAAGATTCATTGAGGATGACCCGATTTCTATTCCACATCAATTTAGACTAAAAGAAGACATTGAAATAATTGGCTTATTGGTTGCGACGATTGCTTGGGGAAATCGAAAATCAATCATCAAAAGCGGTAACCACCTTGTTGCTTTGTTTGGCGATTCGCCGTATGATTACGTAATGAATTTCAATGCAAATAGAACGTTAAAATTCGTCCACCGCACCTTTTCAGGAGAAGATTTGGTGTTTTTTATTCAAGCACTGAAGACAATATATGAATCTAACGGATTAGAAGCCACCTTTAAGAAAAACGAAGCTGAAGGAATAGAGGTTTCTATAACGAACTTTCGAAATGCTATGCTTCAAACGCCGCATCTTTCAAGAAGCACAAAGCATCTTTCAAATCCAATGATAAATAGCGCATGTAAACGCTTGAATATGTATTTACGATGGATGGTGCGCTCGAATGCGAAAGGAGTAGACTTTGGTATTTGGAAAACTATTTCGCCAAAAGATTTACACATTCCACTAGATGTTCACACTGGAAATATTGCTAGAAAACTTGGAATTTTAGAACGCACCCAAAACGATTGGAAAAGTAGCCAATTGTTACATGAATTTGCGAAACACCTAATTCCTGATGACCCAAGTAAATTGGACTTTGCATTGTTTGGCTTAGGAGCAATTGAGGATTTTTAAAAAACTAGGTTTTCTTCAATAAGAATTTTTTCTACCTCTCGTGATACGGAATCCATTTTAGAAGCTAATACTGCACCCCCTACAAACTTCATTTGAGTCTCGTCCCAATAGACCAGTTTCTCGCATTGCTTTAATTGATAACGGTTCTTATTCCAGGAGTAAAGCACATGGTACTTTTCATTATATTGATCCAATTTGAATCGAATCAAAATGTCTTGATAGGGCGAATCTTTCACTTCTCGCGTTTCAATTAAATTCCCTTTAAACTTATTCACCGCAACAAGCTTACCCCCTTCGCGTTCAAAAATCAACAAACGACGAATAGGTAATTTTGATTCAGGATCTTGAAAAGCAATTCCATTAATTAAGAGCATAAAACCATCACGCAAGGGTTTATCTTTACTCAATTTAAAAAACCTAAAGAATTTTGGTGAACAAGCTCCAAATTCATCTCCCACACGGGAGGTGTCGCAAATTCTCAATTCCTTAAGCAGTTCTAATTCAATTTCACTGCTAAATGAATTCAATCCAAAATCCGTATAAATTTCTTGTTTTGATAATGGCTTCTCAATCGGTTTAGGGGTATTATTGTAATTACAAAACCAAAGGATAAATACCAAAGCAAGTAGAACCAAAGCTCCAATACCTATTATTAACTTTTTATTTATCGCAGTTCTGCCTTTCATTATTTCCCGCTTATTTTTTTCCATTTAATGATATAAATTAAAAATTGATGCTGCTTTTTCTTGAGCGAAATGTAATGCATCTAAATCGATTCCTGTGCTCACCTGATTTTTAACGCAATATGCTATCAAGGTTTCAGTTGATAAATTCCCCGTTAATACATCGGTAGCCATTGGGCAACCACCTATTCCCATCATTGCGCTGTCAAAATGTTGGCAACCTGCGCGCATTGCTGACTGAATGAGTTGGGAGGCATTACTCGGTACAGTATGTAAATGCACCCCTATTTCTATGGACGGTAATTTTTCTGAAATCAATTCAAACGCTTCATGCAAAAGCGCGGGTGTTGCAGCACCAATTGTATCAGAAAGGGCGATGTGTGAAATACCAAACTCTTCGTGTAATTCCCTCGCATAATCTACAATCAAAGAAAGTGACCAAGGATCTCCGTACGGGTTACCAAAACTCATGGAAAGATAAAGCATAAGATCTCGCTTTGCTGAATGAACCTCCCTCACCATTCGTTTTAAGCGATTTTTCGATTCTTGAATACTTGTATTAGTATTTCGCAACTGAAACTGTTCTGAAATAGAAAACGGATATCCAAGAAATGAAATCCGATCGAAACTAAGCGCCTGTTCCATTCCTTTTTCATTCGCAATAATTGCTAACAACTTAGTATCAGAATCAATCAATTGGCCAACAACCTCTGAGGTATCGACGAGTTGAGGAATCGCTTTAGGGGAAACAAAGCTTCCGAAATCTAAGCGATCAAAGCCACACTTAAGTAAAGCATTTAGATATTCAACCTTCAAATGGGTAGGAATAAAGTCATTTATTCCCTGCATAGCATCTCGTGGGCACTCTGTTATATGGATTCGAGTATTATGCACGTTTAATTAATGCTTTCTTAATATCTGCTATTAATGCAGGGCCTTCATATATAAACCCTGTATACAATTGTACCAACGACGCACCAGCGGCTAATTTCTCCAAGGCATCCTCTTTGTTGTGAATCCCACCTACGCCTATGATAGGTATAGCCTCTCCTAATTTATTATGTAAATATCTAATCACTTCAGTAGAGCGCGCAGTGATTGGTTTACCAGAAAGTCCACCGGCACCAATACTTGAAATTACTTCCGATGAAGCTTTTAGACCATTGCGACTAATTGTAGTATTTGTTGCAATTATTCCATCCAAAGGTAACATTCGAGCAATTTCTACAATATCATCTAATTGTTCATTACTCAGATCCGGAGCAATCTTAAGCAAAACTGGCTTTGGGGAGCCCAGCTCTAAATTTAGATTTTTAAGTGCACTTAAAAGGTTCAATAAAGGCTCTTTATCCTGCAACGCCCTTAAATTTTCCGTATTGGGTGATGACACATTTACTGCAAAATAATCAACATATGGATATAATTCAGTAAACACTTTTAAGTAATCTTCAGTAGCTTTTTCATTGGGCGTCCATTTATTCTTTCCAATATTTCCGCCGATAATTAACCGAGATGAAGAATCACGGGAAGCCAAGCGTTTTGCAGCACTTATTACGCCTTCGTTATTGAACCCCATGCGATTAATGATGGCTTGATCTGATTTTAAGCGAAAAAGCCTTGGTTTCGGATTGCCTGCTTGAGGCAATGGGGTGACAGTACCAATCTCAACAAAACCGAATCCTAAAGCCCCCATTTCTTGAAAACAACGTGCATCTTTATCAAAACCAGCCGCTAAGCCTATCGGATTAGAAAATTTCAAACCGAACAAGGTCCGATTTAATGATGTATTATCTGGTTTCGATTTTAATAAGTTTTTGAAAAAAGGTACAGCTAATACGAGCTTAATTAAACTAACGGAAAAATAGTGCGCATGCTCAGGGGAAAGAACAAAAAGCAGTGACCGAAAAAATCGATACATCTAATTAGCGTATTTTCTTTCCTGTTGGGGTTGTTCCAGTGGTTTTAATTCGCTGACGGCCATAATCCTTGTAAGTCAAATTCTTTGCAAGAACTATATTGAGGCGATAATAGGAATCTCTTTGTTTGTTGTCTCCACGTTGGTAACCAGCACCAAACCAATTGAAGCCTCCAACGCTTCCATTAGGAACACCAACAGTTATTGAAGGATCTGATGGGTTCGACAAAAAGGCGGCTGTTGGATCGTTAAAGTTATTAGGATCAGCATATACTGTAGAAACATCATCCACGTAATCGGAAAACACCATGTTGTATGTTGCCTCTAAACCGATTCTCCATTGAGTACCTAGTCCAAACCTAAATCCAAAGCCTGCAGGAACCGTGAAAGCGATTGGCGAATATGGCTTAGCCTGACCTTCAGTTTTTAATGGCCGCAATGCAACCCAACTATCTTGGTATTTAGCTTGAGGAATGAAAAAAGAAGCACCTACACCACCAAATACATAATATTGTTGATTTCTTCGTTTTCCTCCTCGAGCACCTGGAAGGTTGTACGCTGGAGCGAATTTTTCAACGGAGAATAAAATAAACTCAAAACGCTGCTGAAATTCAATCATATGGGTACGGAAATGTAAATTTCTGTAAAACCTAACATCCTCTTCAGAGTACTTGTCATCTCCACGCAACATTAAATAGCTTAAGTTGCTCGTTGTTGCGAACTTCGGATGAAAACGAAATCGATATCCGATGCCCGCATTTCCGCCAAGCGCTTGCCAATCCCAATCTTTCAAGGAATAGTCGTAATTTGAGGAATTAGCCCCACCTAAGTCACCCAAAAACTGCGTTGGACCAAAACTTATTAGAAGCTCTTTTTTATTAAGCGACCAATTTTTTTGGGTATTAAAATTGATTCGTTGAGCGAAAGCATTAAAGCCCAGCATTATACAAATCAGCACTATGAATTTTCTGTACAATCTATTCATGATGCTAATATAATAAAAGTAACTGTTTTCTACATAAAAAAGTTTAAAAGAATTAATAAGAAAACCGTAGAAAAACCAATAGCCCCATAAAACCAGGGGCTATTAATTGTTTTTTTCTTCGGTAACCCATCAAGGATTGCATTGAAATTTCTACGTGAAGCAATAGAATCGCTTGATGGAAACTGTCTGTCAATTAGAAGTTTAGTCATACCGTGTTATTTTTGATTATTATATTTTGAATAAAGCTCTTTAAGCTTAGTCAAGGCTCTAAATGTTTTCACTTTTGCGTTGTTTTCTGTTAATTCCAAGATTTCCCCCATCTCTCTAAAAGATCTTTTTTCAAAAAATCTCATCTCAATAAGCTGCAATTGTTTTTCTTTTAACAAAGGAAGAACTTTTAAAAGCACTTCTCTTTTGTGCTCTGATTCATCCAACTGAAACTCTTCCATTACCTTTCCTAATTGCATTGAATCAATGCTTACCGTGCGCTGTGCCTTTTTATCACGAAAGGACTGATAAAGCTCACTTTTAGCAATCCGAAATAACCAAGATGAAAATGGAATACCTCGATACTCATATTTTGGCAAGTTTGTTAGCGCTTTAATAAATACGCATGAAGTGATATCATATGCTGACTCCTCTTCATCTACTCGCTTAATTACGTATCTAAAAATTGCCTCGTGGTATTTTTTATACAAGGGCGCAAAATGCTCAGGGTTTCGTTTCGCGCGTTCAATGATTGCGAATTCATCTTCTGGTTTTCCGAACCTGTCAAAATAAAGGAGAGAAGCTGACATAATTACTTAGATTTAGGGTTAAACAATACAGGCTTGCAGTCCTGTTATTTTGAATAACGCAAATCATTCAAATACGTAACAAAAAAAATTTAAAGTGAAATTCTTAGTTGAACAACTAGGTCCGATTTTCTACTCCCATTGATCTGTTCCGCGCCAGAACTGATAACAAATCGGTTATTGTATAAAAACACTCCGTATCGAACCCAAAGATCACAATGACGTAAAAAAGAATATCGAAACAAGAGGTAAGCTCTGCTTCCTTGATAATAGTATGCAGGAACAGCAAAGACATACAGGGCATTGTTCTCAAAAGAATAAATTCGTGTGTCATACCCATCGGTATCAAATAATGCATATCTAACGGAGATATCAATAGGTGAGCTTTTAGGCTTCCAGAGAAAATCTTGGGTAATTAACATACCTTGCTGAAACCCCTTACTTTGACTATTTATCGTGAGAAACTCCACCCTACTTTTAAAGGTAAATGCCTCACTGATAACATAGGAGAGATTTAAACGATAATTACGCTGTACGAAGGGTTCAATTGGCGTAATAGCACCGGCATAAATCGAACTATTTTTCTCTCGTAATTGCTGTCTGAACCTAAAATAAACTTCAAATATTTTGTTCGGTTTATAAATTGGTTGAATTAAGAATTCATGGCCTTGACTTGGAGCATCAACCCCAAATTTCATCCATGGAAATTTGAAAACATCCATATAGGCATTGAGGCTCCATGCGGGGTTAAATTTCATTTTCAATCCAGCATACAATCCCCGTTCGTTCTGAGTATTGCTGCCCTCTGAAAATCCTGCATTGTAGAAAGAATAAAAATCGCGTTGATAATCCCTATAAATCAACCCCATACTCACCTTAGAATCCAATGAGATAAGTGCACCATGCATCATTGCCCAGCCGGAATTCAATTGTGTTAATTGCTCATTAAATGCCTTAGACACTTCACCAAAGAGCGCGATATTTTTAAAATTATACGAATAATCAACCCCGGAATTGAAATGATGTTTTCCTCTGAAGTCAAATTGATTATACACCTTCACATCTTTTAAATAAGGCTTATCATATCCTTGATAAACACCCGACACCCCAATTTTAAACAAGCCTTTTTTTAGGTTAAGATTGGCGCCTAAAATATTTTCCCGAAGTCCATTCATTTTTGAAATCTCCCTATTCGTGCGATGCAATCCCGATAAGTCGAGCGTTGAAATGAACTCCAAATCTTCAAAGGTAGAATCGGCAATCGTGCTGGCATCAACCTTCTTACTTGAAGAAAAAATGAGTAACCCTAAGTTCTTATAACCAAGCTCTACAGCTGCTCCACGCATGAATCTACTTTCATCCACCGAAGTATATGCCCGCAAGGGTATTGCCGTTCGTTTTGCCGTGGCAATATCTGCCGTTTTACCAAATGCATAACTCGACCAAAATCCAACTCCTTGTCCAATTTGAACCTGATAATCCCCCAATGCAACCCCACGAACATATTTCCCACCTTTGAAAAATACATGTGCTGAATAAAAATCGAAACCATTTTTTTGGGCACCTCTGAAAAATTGTTCACCAGCATCCTTTTCTGCAGTAACCCCAATGCTGATATTTGTTTTGTAGGTATAACGCCATCGGGTGTAGTATCGATCGCTGTTCCCGTAGTAATAATTATTGCTTGCTTGAAGCATTGAATCGGAAACCTCATTATACCCTTGTTTGTGCTCCACGGTTGGCTGGTATCTTAAAAAGACTTCATATTTCCCTTGTTCTAAGGCCTCCTTTAATGTAATATGAATATTATCTAATTTATCATCAACCTTAACAAAAGGTCGTATCAACTGAATAGTCTCTAAATCCCAGTAACTCAAGGATTGTAATTCATAAATGGAAATAAACTTACCGAATAACTTCCGGTGCAAAACCAAATCACTGATTTGAACTGTTGTTAATAATCCGAGCTCTTCTAATTCTTCACCATCCGTGAAATTCAAATTTATCGGATGCTCAAAATAAAAATCTAACTGTTCAATGATATTGGTTAAATCAATGTTTTCCGATTGAAAACGTTCAGAAATAAACTCTATGCGTTGTTGTATGATTTCAGATTTATCCTGACCGAAAATTAAACTCAATGGAAAAAAAAGCAATCCTACGAAAACAATAAAGTGCCTCATTTCAAGCGATATGTAAATGAAACATTAGGCGACCATCCGAGCTGCTGTGTAAATGCAGAGCCGAAATCCAGAAAATATATGCCTTTGAATGCATATCCTACTCCTCCATTTACCTCAATGGGTTGGGTAGAAAATCCTGTGCGGAAACTTAAATGATTTATTGGACTATACTCGAGCCCAGCCTTTCCACGTAATGGAAAATCTACATTTTTCTCCCCTTCCACACACACCATTAATTTATTTGAAAACATAAAAGAAGACCCCAAGCGCATAACGGTAGTAAGACGGTCTTCTTGGTAAGCACTCAACTTTACCCTAGAAAAATTAACCACTGCAAACCCAATATTCCATTTTGGATTAACTTGAGCTAACAAACCAGCCTCTCCTGTAGCTTTGAACACATTTCCATATCCTTGACCTATACGAATTTGGTGTAGATTCATTTGAACTCCCAATGCTAAAATATCTGATAATTTAAGGCTATACCCTACCCCCGCCTTCATGGTTCTGAATTGGGTATAACCAAAACTTTGGGCGCCGGCAGAAATCACCCCTTTTTTCATCGGAATTGCTACCGACATTGATTGCGTTTGAAGTTCTTTCAATAAAAAACGATTTTCATACCCTATTCCGATTCCCAATTTTGTTAACCCAGCTAAGGCAGCCGGGTTGTGGTGGTATGCCCAAACATCCTGGATTGTTATAGAGGCATCTCCCATACCTCGTGAACGACTTCCAGCAGGTGCCCAGCCTTGACAAAAACTGTATCCCGATATCAAAAATAATATTACAATTATCCAGTGCATTTATTTGTTATTAAAACGTTTGCAATTTAAATATTTCATGTGCGAAGCACTCAAGAAAAACCAAGATTCACCACGGTTCGAAGATAAGGCATATATTGTTTTTTTTGAATCCTGTATTTCCGTCTGACCTTTTAGATAATCAAATGTTAACTTGACCTTCATATCTGCCCCATCCTTTTCTATGTCTTGAATGTCATAATTTTCTAATGAGGCTCCTGAATGAATAAATAATTTTTTTAAACTCCCAGTATCCGATAAGTGTGCGTCAATTACACATGGATGTGTTAAGGAAACTTCAAGAATTGTTAATTCCTTATTGTATGCATTTTGATATTGAATTATCGCTCGATTTAACGATTTCTCCTGGTTCGCTGTTAAAGTACAAGCAAAAAGGAACCATAAAAGTGCAACGAATAGTAAGTAAGGTCTCATCAAGTGTAACAAAGATAAGGATTTCTTTCAATCTTTTGTTTCGCGTCAAATGCCGAAGAATGGTATCTTTGGGACAATAATTGAACTATGTCACTACAAGAACAATGGGTTAATCAACTGAAAAAAGAGCTTAAAACAGAATCATTAAGTGAATTTCAGTCTGATATTGAAGGTTTACGCTGGGAGTTTACAGATAATAATGAATCCTTACCATCTTTTGATTTTTCGAATACAAGTAATACGACGTGTACATTTTACAGCTTTTACAAAGTTAAAGATGCGAAGCAAAGCAACATTGAAATTCTAAGAGATTTAAATCAAGGGACCCAAGGTCTACTGATTTGCTGGGATAGATACCCTGATTTGGATCAGTTATTTAATGGCGTCCTGTTCGAATACATCCAAACTCGAGTAATGGTTAGCAATTCGGAAGACCTTACGCTCATTTATCAATGGATAAAGCAGCGAAATCCTGCAAATTTCACGATGGAATTGTCAACATTTCGAGAAGACGCCACCTTACGAATTGACGGGTTTTCATTGCATGCTGTTGGAGCAAATGCGTGGCAAGAACTGGCCTATGTATGCAAGGAACTTGAAATGCAGCTCCTTACAATTCCTCAGAATCAAGAGATTACTATAGAATTTGGCGTAGGGGAGAATTTCATGATTGAGGCAGTAAAAATCACTGCATTTCAATGGCTAAGTGAAGCCCTGATAACAAAACACGGACGTAAAGACCTAAACATAACATTGAGAGCACGCATTGGATGGAGGAATAAATCAGTTGGTGAACTGCACACCAACCAAATACGACAAACCTCGGAAGCACTTTGTGCATTAGTGGCTGGTGTAAATCAACTATGTATTACCCCATATGATCAATTTTTCGAAGATGATCCCACTGAATTATCTCGAAGAATGGCGATTAATATAGGACACATTCTAAAGGAAGAATCCCACTTAGATTGGTTTAATGGGCTTATTAAAGGAAGCTACATTACCACCCATTTAGTTCACCAGTTGTGTAACAAAGTATGGGAAGAACTAGCCTTGACTGAAGGATTTGAGGATAAGCTGAAGTCGGCAATTCAAGCTACCATTTCCCTAAGAAAAATGCGCATAAGCGATCAAAGCGATCGATTTATTGGTATTAATTATTTAATGAATACGAGCGAAAAACAATCGTATAGTCCGAAAGAAACCGGGGCACTTGGGCTTCCTTATTTATTTTTTGAAACAATTTAATATGTCGAATTGGATAAACTATTTAACGAGTCAGAAACCCGTAAAAGTCATAGAGAAAGAAATTGATGGGATTAAAATTCCAAATACACCTCCACAAGAAGAAATCATACCACAGCATTCTGGAATCGCACCTTTTAGACGTGGTCCGTATGCTTCTATGTACACTATCAGACCATGGACAATCCGACAATACGCGGGATTTTCAACGGCAGAAGAATCTAATGCTTTTTATAGAAAGAATTTAGCTGCTGGTCAGAAAGGATTGTCTGTCGCCTTTGACTTACCCACACATAGGGGATATGATTCCGATCATCCCAGGGTTACAGGAGATGTGGGTAAAGCCGGTGTGGCTATTGACTCGATTGAGGATATGAAACGGCTTTTCGACGGAATTCCACTCCATGAAATGTCCGTTTCGATGACCATGAATGGCGCAGTATTACCGATTCTTGCCTTTTATATTGGAGCCGCTATCGAACAAGGTGTAGATTTATACGCATTATCAGGCACAATTCAGAATGATATTTTGAAAGAATTTATGGTGAGAAACACCTATATCTATCCACCTGATCCATCGATGAGAATCATTGCCGATATTTTCAAGTATACCTCTGAAAAAATGCCAAGGTTTAATAGCATATCTATTTCAGGATATCACATGCATGAAGCCGGTGCTACAGCAGCACAAGAGTTAGCTTTTACGCTTGCAGACGGACTGGAATATATCCGCACTGGGATTAAAGCAGGCCTGAGCATCGATGAATTTGCACCAAGATTGAGTTTTTTCTGGGCGATTGGAATGAATTTTCCAATTGAAGTAGCAAAACTAAGGGCGGGAAGAGAGCTATGGGCAGACTTGGTTTCGGCATTTAATCCCACATCAGAAAAATCGAAAATACTACGTGCTCACTGTCAAACATCCGGCTGGTCATTAACAGAACAGGATCCTTTTAATAATATTACACGGACTACAATTGAAGCCTATGCCGCTGTTTTTGGTGGAACCCAATCCTTACATACCAATTCGTTAGATGAAGCCATAGCTCTTCCTACAGATTTTTCTGCTCGAATTGCACGGAATACCCAATTGTTTATTGCGCAGGAATCGGGAGTCACACAATTCATTGACCCTTTCGGAGGGAGTCAACACATTGAACACTTAACAAATCAGCTTATTCAAGAAGCACGCACGTTGATGTTGGAAATCGAAAACATCGGCGGGATGTCAAAGGCTATAGCTAAAGGTATTCCAAAATTAAAAATTGAAGAGGCCGCCGCGATGAAACAGGCAAGAATCGATGCAGAACAGGAAATCATTGTGGGCGTAAATCGCTTCCAACATACTGAAGAAACGCAGATTGATTTGTTGGAAGTAGACAATACTAAAGTACGCACACAACAAGTACAACAACTCGCACAACTAAAAGCAACAAGAGATCTTGTTAAGGTTAATGTACTACTAAAACGATTAGAACAAGCGGCTAAATCCTCAGATAACCTTTTAGAAATTGCGGTAGAATGTGCCCTAGCGAGATGTACCCTAGGTGAAATCTCTCTCGCATTAGAGCAGGTATTCGGTAGATATGAAGCAGACATAAGGACCATCTCTGGTGTGTATAAATCAATTGCTATGAAAGATGAAACATTTAAGGAAGCACAAATACTTTGCAATACCTTTTCGGAATTAGAAGGAAGAAGACCGCGTATTCTTGTAGCCAAAATGGGTCAAGACGGGCATGATCGAGGCGCTAAAATTATTGCTACTGCTTTTGCAGATATAGGTTTTGATGTAGACATGGGACCACTATTTCAAACTCCTCATGAAGTTGCAAAACAAGCAATAGAAAATGATGTGCATGTGGTAGGAGTCTCTTCATTAGCAGCAGGACACAAAACGCTCGTACCCGCATTAATAAACGCGTTAAATGAGGCTGGAAGAAGTGATATCATGGTAGTTGTAGGAGGTGTTATACCGAAGAATGACTATTCCTATTTATTTGAAGCAGGTGTATTTGGAATTTATGGCCCAGGCACTAAACTTGCCGAATCAGCCATTGAAATCTTAACCCTTCTCATGAAAAGTCACAATTAAATTGTATTTTCGGCATAGAATTTGGGACACTCAAAACAAATTATTATCGTATGAAATATCTTTTTTTACTCGTTCTTACTGCAGTCTTTAACATCATCATAGCGCAGGACATTACCTTTAGTGCAGACAAACGCTTGGTGCAACCTTCCGTGAATGGTGAAGTTAAAGCTGAGAATACTATTGAAATCAAAAGCTCTTTGAAAACACCACTTAACGGTAAAAAAACCTATACTTGGACCATTAATGGTTCATCCGAACCTGGGAAAGAATGGGAGCTTGTTAAAGGTACCACGCTAAATAGCGAAAAAATTAAAATCTCCTTTAATAAAATTGGGAATTATACCATAGGACTAACGATTGTAGCAATTTCGGGAGAAGACGAAAATGAAGTGAGTGGAGAAGTAGAAGATTTTATTTCAGTTAGAAGCGTTTTCCCAGAGTTAGCCGCACTGTATGCTCAAAAACCTGTTCCGAACTATGTCAAACTCGTAGAAAAAGCCTCCGAATACATCGTAAAACCAAAATTTGCTAACGACCCAACACCTAATTTATTTCTTGCAAAAGGGTATTTAGGTCTTGTAAAGTCAGGCAATCCAGAAGCTCGTTTTGAAACAGCAATTGAGGATTGTATTTCAAGTTTAGTTGAAGCAAAGGAACTTGATAAAAATGGTGTAATCATGGATGATGAACATCAAAGGTTTTTAGATGAACTTCAACAATATTTATTGAATGAAAATATTTTGGTGACCTACGATGCTGATCCAAAATCAAATCCTGAAGGCTATGATCAATTGGTCGAATATATTGATTATTACAGTCAGACAACCTCAGCGCCGGTCTGCGCTAGTTTAATGCAGGGATATTTCAAATACCTCAAAAAGGATTCGAAAGGAGCAAATCTTCTTTGGAATAACGAAATTTTAAAACTTAAGAAGTTTGTTAATTTGGATGAGAAAACGGCATACGGGGAGCGTTACAAAGATGATCTAGGTAATGAAATCATTCTTTCAGCGGTTGATGTAAAGGTACTTAAATTAGGTGCAATGAAGGTCGCGCAGGTCATGAAAACAAGGGATAATACAAATCCTAAGGAGGCATGTAAGTTACTTTCTATTGTTGAGCCATTTTTAATAGATGACACCGAATTCGCAACGTTTTATTCTAAAGAATTTGATAGCTGCCAAGAAAAACCATAACAGTATTTCAACATTCACGCATTAATAAAAAAGCCACGGTATGCGTGGCTTTTTTTATTGAATACTTAATTTTGTAATGTGAAAATCCCGAGCTACCTTAAAAATAAATACGTTATTACCTCAATTCTTTTTTTGAGTTACATGTTTTTCTTGGATGACATGGATATTTTTACCATGGTTAGGAATCTTAAAAAACGCAGTGACTTAACGGAACAAAAAGTCGAAATGCACCAAAAAGTTATTGCAAGTCGAGCGACATTAATGCGACTAAAAAAGACACAATATTTGGAACATTACGCACGATCAACAAAATATTTCAAACAGGTAGACGAAGAGATTTTTGTGATTATCCCTAAGGGGAACCCGAAGAGATAAGGGAAAGCGCAAATGAAGGGAAATAATACCCTAAAATCTGATTATAGTCATAGTTTAACTTAGCCATCTTCATTGCCCCCTCTTGACACAAACCTACTCCATGACCATAGCCTCTCCCCTTTATGGTAACCCTTGTTCCGTCCGAAATCACACTAAAAAAAGCAGATTTTAATTCGAAATGCTCCCGAATATCACGCATGGGTATTCCATACCCGGGATGAAACAAAAATGCAGGCCTTGAATCCGTTGTCCAATTGAACATAATCGTTGCACTGACAGAATCATCTACCGGATATCTATATTTTTCGACTAAAAACCTTTTCCACTCGGATAGCGAAATTTGTTTAACCCAATTAGCTTGTTTTGTATAAATGCAAAAGGTATCCTTAAAGGAACTAAGACCAGGTATAGATTCATTCCAAACATGTGCTGGATCGCACGTTTGCCCCCCACAATTGGCGCTAAAAAATGTAGGAGCAAAGGTGGAGTCTTTCTTAATCATAACCATACCTTTAGTTTGCTTTACGGCCGTATCGATGAGCGCACCACCGTTTCGTTTGTGAAGATACGCTTGACAATGAACTTGATTACACAAGAAAAAACCATCCTTTGAATGTTTTTGCTTTGCTTTCATTGCAAAGGTCCGTGAGATAATAGCTTGTACCTTATAATATTCTAATTTCTGACCTGTACCCGCCTCAGATTCCACTACGCCCTCTAAGTAAGTCTCTAAATCAACAAGGTTAACTATCAAAAGCCTACCATCTATGTGTTTAATTTCAAAATCCCCTTCAAATGCTTTTGCCTTCATAGCCGGGGAAAGACCAGAAACTTCAATCGATTTCTCGTGCATTGACGCAATAACCTTTACTTGTTTAATTCCGGTTTTCTTTTGCCCCCGAAATGAAACATCCATGAGACCTGAAGCAGCTTTAGAAATTTCACAGAATGAAAAATGATCAAGTGTTCCAATAAACGAAGTGTCGGCAATTACGAAATAATTACATGTAGCATTCGCGAATTTTATTTTGGTAAACTTTTGGTTAGGGAATAATCCAATGCGCATGGGTTGACCATTTGCAATAAACGCAAAAATTCCTGCGGTAAAAACAATCAAGAATTTGGACAACATGGGGACTATTACTTTGATTAACGTAAAAATGTTTCATGAATAGACGTAGCTATACGTTTGCTAGCCCCTTCCCCACCTAACAATAACTTTAACTCTTTATACCCCTTAAACATATCCTCCCGATCTGGACCATCAATTGCTATTCTTTTCATCGCAACGATGAGATGCTTGGAATTACAATCTTTTTGAATCAATTCTGTTACTAATCCCTTTCCAAGAATTAAATTAACTAAGGATATATACTTAATTTTTACAACACGCTTTGCAATCCAAAAAGAAAGACCACTGCTTTTGTAACATACAACTTGAGGAACATTAAATAAGGCGGTCTCTAAGGTTGCGGTACCCGAAGTTACAAAGGCTATTGAGGCTTCATTTAAAATTTCATATGTTTTTCCCAACAAAAAGGATACATTCTCTGCATTAAAATTCGCGTAAAAATCGGGTGGAATTTGAGCGGAGCAAGCCACAACAACCTGATAATCAGGAAACTCCTTTGCCGCATCCAACATAATGGGTAATTTCCGACGAACTTCCTGTAACCTACTCCCTGGCAGCAGCGCAAGAATTGGTTTTTCAAACGGTAATGATTCTAAATTCAATGAATTAAATCGTACGATTTCATCCAGCAACGGATGTCCAAAATACTTAACATCAATATTAAAGTTTTTATAAAATTCTTGTTCGAAGGGAAGAATGCAATACATCTCATCCACATAAGCCTTTACTTTTTTAATTCTATTTTGTTTCCAAGCCCATAATTGCGGAGAAATGTAATAAACGACTTTTATGCCTTTTTGCTTTGCCCATTCAGCCATTCGTAAATTGAATCCGGGAAAATCAACTAGTATTAACACATTCGGAGCAAAACACTCAATTTGAGCCTTACAGGTTTTGAAATTGTTTAAAATGGTAAATAGATTCAAAAAAACTTCAAGAAACCCCATGAAAGAAAGTTCTCGAATGTGTTTAAGCACCTCAACTTGCTCTGCCTTCAGGCGATCTCCACCCCACCCCTGAATGGTAATTCTTGAATCAATTGTTAGAAGCTCCCGAACTAAATTAGCTGCATGTAAGTCACCCGATGCTTCACCACAAATAACAAAAACCTTACGGGTTGACATTAAAAGAAATTAACATAAATAGAAAACGGTACCAAAGCCAATGTCGCTATAATAATCCCTCTCGTAATCGAGTAAGCTTCACGGTTTAAAAAGATGTAAAACCAAATTAAATTAGGAATACTCCCTAAGGACAAGTACTTACTTGCATAGAGAGAGCTCGTGGTGAATTGGTGCCAAAAAAAAGAAAAGTCATACGAAAAAGCGAATGACATAGTAAGCAATACCAGAGGTAGAAATACAAAGGGGGTGGCTAAACCAATAGCAAACCCAAGCCATGCTTGTTTTGAGATTTTCATAAATTCCAAGATTTAAATTGACCTAAAACACTGTAATTCGTCAAATCAAATTGGGTTGGGACCACCGAGATATACCCTTCATTCAATGCGTGTAAATCAGAATCTTCTCGAGGATTTACTTCGCCAAACTCACCGGTCAACCAATAATAAGTGCGTCCAAACTGATCCTCACGCTTGTCAAAACGGTCGGCCCAAAAAGCATGAGCCTGTGCACATATCTGAATTCCTTTAATTTCTTTAGCGGGAAGATTCGGTATATTAACATTCAGACACGTGTGCGCAGGAAACTCATTTTCTAAGGCACTACTAATGAGTTTTGAAATAAATTGCTCGTATTGCATAAAATCAGCCTCATCACTGTACGTTGAAAGTGAAAACCCAATCGATGGAAGGCCTTCCATGGCACCTTCAATGGCGGCTGACATCGTTCCAGAATACAATACGTTGGTTGATGAATTCTCCCCGTGATTAATACCCGAAAGTATTAAATCAGGTTTACGGTGCAACACTTCATAAATTGCTAATTTCACACAATCTACGGGAGTGCCAGATGATGCATAGGCTTCAACATCTCCAAACATCCCAACACGATTTAAGCGGATTGGATCGTTCAAGGTGATTGCATGCCCCATTCCAGACTGCGGTTTATTCGGCGCAACAACTACAACTTTCCCTAAAGCAGAAGCGATTTTCACCAATGATTTTATCCCCTTGGCGTTTACGCTGTCGTCGTTTGTTACGAGAATTAATTTTTGATTAGTATCCATGAGTTACAAAAATAACGATTATTCATGCCCTTGATTAATTTTGTAGCAGAATTAAAGAAAATGCAATTACTCCTGCCCCACCAAAAACTTGGATTTTGTCATGCCCCTGTATGCGCAGTTCGCAAAGAAACAACTGACCAATCTGAAATGGTCACACAATTAACCTTTGGTGAAACTGTTGAAATCGTTTCGCAACAAAACCATTGGATCGAAGTGCAATCCTTGTCTGATGGGTACCATGGGTTTGTTGATCGCCGGCATCTTATTGGATTAAGCGAAAAGGAAGTAAGAACTTGGCATGATCTACGTACAATCCAGCAAAGCTTGGAGCAAACACTCGATACTCCATGGGGAAAACAACTAATTCCGGCAGGAAGTTTTATTGGAATGGATTCCCAGTTTAATATCGGAAATCTAACGTTCACCTTGCCTTCTGGTCCAAATCACCAAAGCTCAGACGATTTAATAAATTCTTTTATAAACGTTCCCTATTTGTGGGGTGGAAAAACGTCCTTTGGAATCGACTGTTCCGGATTTACACAACTCTTTTACAGAGTCAATGGGATAAATCTTGCAAGGGATGCCTCAGAACAACAGCAAGCTGGATGTTTAGTAGCAATAGATGAGGCCTTACCTTACGATTTATTTTTCTTTCAAAACGACAAAGGAAATATAACACATGTGGGAATTTATCTTGGTGAAAACCAAATAGTTCATGCATCGGGTAGGGTAAGAATTGATCGGCTTGAAAATGGAAATATATGGAACCATGAGTTATCGGAAGTAACCCATCATTTTCACTCGATTAAACGATACAGCTAATAATCAAGATAAATTTTAGATATTTGTTAAAAAAGCGTTGAAATGAATGTGTTAGTTACCGGAGGAGCAGGGTTTATTGGCAGCCATTTGGTCCAACGTTTGGTTCATGAAAAACACAAAGTAATCGTCATAGATAATTTACTTCGTGGGAATAAAATACCTACTCATGTACAAGATTTAATAACATTTATCGATGGAGATGTACGCGATTTAAGCGTAATAATGAATGCCATGGAGAACATCGATGTGGTTTATCATTTTGCAGCAGTTCTTGGAGTAGACGTTGTAGCTGACTTCCCCGTTGAGACCATGGACGTTGAAGTTATTGGTACTCGCAACGTAATTGATGCAATGCATAAACATGGAGTTAAGCAGCTTTTTTATGCTTCAACCAGCGGTATATACAGTCATTCCGCGATTGTTAAAACGGCACTTAGCGAGGAGGTATTGGTTGACCCAAGAACTTCCTATGCCATGGCTAAACGGTACAACGAAATATATTTAGCAAGTCATTTCGAAGAAAAAGGGGTTAATACCATTGCCTTACGCTTTTTCAATGTTTACGGGGAACGACAAGATAATCGCATGGTTATTCCAAGGTTTTTAGAACAAGCTGAGGCCAATCTACCGTTAACAGTTTTCGGAAATGGTCAACAAACACGAGATTTCACATACATTAATGATGTAATTGAGGCCTGTATTCGACTACAAAAAACAAAGGGATTTCATATTGTGAATATTGCCAATGAACACGAATGGACCATCAAAGAACTAGCAGAAACCATTATTGAACTAACCGGTTCGTCTTCTGAAATAGTTTACATAGACGCACCAAAGAAACGATATGATTATGAAGTTGAACGAAGAATTGGCAGTTCGGAAAAACTATACAACCTGATCGGCTTTAAACCAAGCACCACACTTCAAAAAGGCATTGAACTTATATTAACTCAATCAGAATATTCAACACATGGACACAATAGTATTTAATTTAATTGAGGCGGAGCGCGTTCGTCAGACCATAGGTATCGAACTAATCGCAAGTGAGAACTACGTAAGCGATAATGTAATGAAGGCAATGGGGAGTATCCTTACTAACAAATATGCCGAAGGTTTACCCGGAAAACGTTACTATGGCGGTTGTGAAATCGTTGATCAAGTGGAGCAATTAGCAATAGACCGTTTATGT
>JBEAQY010000022.1:0-4261 GCA_041163605.1 Bacteroidota bacterium
CAGACTATGGGAATTTAGAATTAAACCTTAATCCAAAACAACGGGCAATTTATTGTTTTTTCTTGAGGCATCCCGAAGGTGTGCGTTTGGTAGAGTTAGTAGACCATCGAAGTGAAATCGGGGCCTTGTATCATCGGTTTTCGAATTTTGGATCGATCGAAGAAATAGAAGAGTCGCTTGATTTATTGCTTGATCCTTTAGATAATAACTTAAATGAGACCTTGTCTCGGATCCGCAGTACCATTAAACGAACCTTAGGTCCAAGAATTTCACCTAATTATCAAATCGTTGGAAGTAGAGGAGAGCCGTATCGAATAAATCTTCATGCAGAATTAATACAAATTGAAAGTATGCTTTAATGTTTTTTTGTAGTTTTGGAAAAACAACTTATGAAAAAGTTAATATTTATAAGCCTATTGTGTTTCAGTCTACCTGTGTTGTATGCACAAAACGCGGTAGATTTGACACGTAAGGAGTCGATTGAAAATTGGATAAATACCCATCGATTTAAAGCTTCGGTAGAAGGAGATTTTGATATGTATTTAGAGATTGAGCACTTAAGTATTGGAGATGCTCTGGTATTATCGAATGATCATGGGAAACGTAAAATTTTTGGTCAATTAAGCTATCAGCTCAATCAAACAGCCCCATCCGTTGTCGGAGTTGGTTTGGAGGAAAGTTCCTTGGAGGTATTTATTTCTCCAGAAGGAAATTTATTGACCTCCGGAATGACTTTTGTTCCAGAAAAGGAATAGTTTAGGTATGAAATTTATTTTTTTAGGAGCCTTATTCCTGTTTGTTTTTACAGGCGTTGGACAGTACAACCTTCAATTAAATCAAGTAGTATTAGTCAGTAATACCTTACAAACCGTACCGGCAGGAAAAGTATGGAAGGTTGAATCATACATGCAGGCGGGGATTGCTGCCCCTGATATGATTGAAATTGGTACGTCTTGTGCTTATTCAGATCGCCATCATCCGATGATTGTAAATGGACAAACATACTACCTAATTAATGGGTCTCCTGGTCATGGAAGCAGCGGAACATTTTTAGCAGTGGGAAATTTATTACCCCTCTGGTTACCGGCCGGTGCAACCTTAAGAACCGCATGTTCGAAGGACGTGTTAAGTGTCATTGAATTTAATTTGGTTCCTTAGGCTGAGAATCTAAAAAAAAATCCTGGCATTCATCGTCAGGATTGTGGGCACAAATGAATGGTTTTTGAACCGATTTGTAGAGGGTTTGGAGGTGATTTTGTTATTGAAAATTGAGCAATATCATTAGTTTATTTTATACGATTTTGTAAAAAAAATGTAGGGTTGAAGTGCTAAGTTACTGCTATTTAAATCTTTTTCTATTAAAACCGAAACGAGTATTTTGGGGTAACATACAAGAATTAGATAATTTTTTTATGTTTAACTTAATAAAAACTCTTAATGATGAATAAAATACTATTTCTATTTGTTTTGATGTTATTTGTTTTTAAAGGAATAGCTCAACCTACGTGGTCAGGGCAAGTCGCAAAACTAATGTATAATAATTGCACTTCGTGTCATCGGACAGGAGGTATAGCTCCATTTGCTCTAGAAACATACGAAGAAGTTAGTGCCATGGCTGGTTGGGTTCAACAAGCAATAGAAAATAAAAAAATGCCACCTTGGCCACCAGATGAAAATTACAAGAAACTGGTTCACGAACGCGTTATGGACCAAAGTGAAATCACAACCTTTGCCGATTGGGTTTCGGCAGGAATGCCTTCAGGTAATTTAAATCTTGCGCCGCCGTTGCCGATTTATTCTAATGGTTCACAATTAGGTTCGCCGAATTTATCCTTGACAATTCCAAACTTTACTGTTCCTAACAATGGGGATTATTATAAGAATTTTGTTTTAAACGTTGGAAATCCCACGGCAACAAATGCAGTTGCAATTGAGGTTCTTCCTGGTAACCCGGCTATTGTTCACCATGTTTTAGTCTTTCAAGATTCTACGAATAATAATATTAATACCGGTGGTGGTGGTGGTGGAACTGGTTCTGCCGCTTCACAACTCATTTATAGTTGGGTTCCGGGCGCCTCTCCATACTTTACACCAGTAGGTACAGGAATAAGACTTGCACCCAATACAAGAATCATCCTTCAAATTCATTACGCTCCCGGAAGCAACGGCATGACTGACGGAACGATCGTAAATTTTAAGACGAATAACAGTTCTCTTAGAAAAATATCCGTTAACCCATTATTGAACAATGCGAACTTAACGAATGGGCCTTTGTCTATCCCAGCAGGACAAATACGTACGTTTAACGCGGAATTTACCTTGCCTTTCAAAACTACGTTCTTATATACATTTCCTCACATGCATTTATTAGGAAAGAATTTTAGGGTTTGGGCCAATGCACCAGTGACAAATGACACAACACGATTTGTATGGATTCCAGAATGGGATTTTCATTGGCAGGATAATTTTGTTTTCCCTAATTCTGTTGTACTGAATACTGGGAATAAAATTAAATCTCAAGCAGTATATGATAATACAACTGCCAACGTTAATAACCCTTCCTCCCCTCCAGCAAATGTCTCTTTTGGCGAAGGGACTGCCGACGAAATGCATTTAGTATTTTTAGCATATATGCCGTATGTTGCCGGAGATGAATTTCTTATTATAGATAAGCGAATTATTCCGAAAGGCGCAACAACCTTTTGTTCTGGTCATGATGTTTTATTGGAAACTATTGAAGGCGTGGGTTACACGTATCAATGGTTGCTTAATGGCATACCAATTCCAAATGAAACGAATTACTATATCAACGCGTCTCAAAGTGGCTCTTACACTGTTTCAATAACGCTTGGTCCAAACAACGTCGTTTCAGATCCTGTAGTTGTAACTGTGAATGCATTACCTTTGGCTCAGATACAAAATCCACCAACTACTTTAATACCTGCCGGGGGGAACCTAATTCTTTCTGCTGTTTCGGTTGTTGGGGCACAATATCAATGGTATCTTAACGGTATTGTCATAGCGGGGGCAACAGGTTCAACCTACATCGCTACAAATTCAGGAGCTTACACCGTTGAGGTCTTTAATGGTACTTGTTACGCAGTATCAAACCCCATTACATTAACAGGAGGTATTGCTGCTTTGGATTACAATAGTGAGATTGAACTACAAATCAAACCAAATCCCGTTTCTGATGAATTAATAGTAAGCGGATCAATTTTGAATCAAGCAGAATTATTGGTGGTTTCAGATTTAAATGGAAAGACCCTAATTCAAAAAAGTTTTGTTGCAACGACGGATACAAAATTGCAAGTTGGTAATCTCCCGAATGGAACATACTTTTTATCAGTTACAAAAACTAACGGAGAAGTACTGTTAAGAAGAAAGTTCGTTGTTGTAAGGTAAGGACCTATGTGGGGTTGAATTGACATATTTTTTGGTTTACTCATTGCAAGTAATAAAAAGATCACATATGAGATTTTAAGACCAATTAAGCCAGCCAGTTTTTAATAGCGTTTATATTAAGAAATAGAATAATTAATTTATTTATTTATTTATGTTTTTATTAAAGCCATGCCGTTGGTTTTAACGTTTTAAATTATTTTAATGTTATTTCTAACCAACCAATCTTCCAGGCTCACGATAGCCCACCATCTTGACCAGGTAAAGGTGTTTTTCTTGTCAAGAAATTTCTGCCACTCTACAAGAATCGTTGGATTGTCTATGCGTTGGCTAAATTGCTCAATTCGTAATTGACTAAAGGCTTTCAGCTCTTTTCTCATCCAATATTCCCTACTTGGCATTTAAAAGAAGTTCGTTGTGGGATTTGGAATTTTTCCAAAGGGAAAGTGCTTTATTGGCGCGATCCTCATCATTTGTTAAGTCACTATAGGAACAAAGGTTTTCACCAATATACTCATATTTGTATTCGTAGAGATACGTAATTCTCTCTATAAAATTTTCAAAGGTCGTCGGAAAACTGGTTGGGATTCTTTGTGCATGATCCAAGGGCAAGGTAGCGGTTTCAATCATGTAGTTTAACATCTGATCGTTTGCCTTTTTCGCTTTGGGTTCATATACAAGTGGTGTAATTCCATTTAAGATGCGGTATTCATTTATTTTAGTCATTATCCGTTGATTCAGGCTTTGAGCATTCACTGTAATAGGCATTAAAGCACAAAGAATAATAGTTCGAATAACAAATTGACTTCTCATGGGATTTAGGATTGTCTCAATTTTAATAATCTGGAGTTAAATAATG
>JBEAQY010000023.1:0-31224 GCA_041163605.1 Bacteroidota bacterium
ACCTTGACCAAATGATTCAAGCCATCGAAGTAATTAATACGTGGCCAAAAGAACCATTAGCTAATCTTAAGAATTTTACAAATAACTCATCCAGAGCTGATGCCACAATTGATGTTTGGAAGGGCAATATCATCCTGTTAAAGGAAAAAGGAATCACTAAAACAGCAGAAGTAGATAAAAACAAAGATTTAATCGATGCTGAATTCTTTTATAAAGTGCCTTATATTGTTTTACCCATTCAATCTGAAGATACAAGTCGTGCGTCTTCAGGACTTATTTGGAATGAGATTTCTGTAACCAATCCTCCAATTACCTACATGACATTTAATTCGCTTTCCATTAGTGAAAATGGTTTTGTAGTATGTAACTTAAGTGGTTATGATAAGCAAGGAAACTACATAAAACCAGCTAATTATAACGGTACCCTTTCAGAAAAACTATCCATCGACAATTTACGCCCTTTTGGTGTAATTGATAGTTTAGAATCAACAAGTATAGCTATTAATGATTCAGGTAATTTAATTGTTTTTAGCGCTAAAACTAAATCAAAAAAGGATAGTGACTTATATCGCTTGGAGCTAGCAAATGGGAATTGGTCAAATCCCACTAAAATCAATCAACTAAACACACCCGGTAATGAAGTGTTTCCAGTATTCAGTGGGGACTCAACCTTATACTTTTCAAGTGATGGTCGGATGGGATATGGTGGATTAGATATATATTCCTTTCCTATGGGTTCAGCGGATAAAGACCCTACTAAACACCTACCTTCTCCAATAAATAGTGCATCAGATGATTATGGGTTTTGTAGCATTGCTAAAGATTCCATGATGTTTACATCTAATAGATACAATGGACAAGGAGATGATGACATATTCACTTACAGTTATCCTAAATTGCAAGAAATTGCTCTTAAAAAAGACACCATTGATACCATTGACACCCTTAAAACCATACCAATCGTGAGTGTTAAAAATATCGTATTTTACTTTGATTTTGACAGTTACGTAATTAAGGCTATACCAGATAGTCTGACAGAATTTATTGAATTTTTAAATGCAAATCCTTCGTATAAACTGATTTTGGTGGGAAGAACCGACCATATTGGGACGACCGATTACAACAGTTATCTAGGAGAAATGCGTGCAAAAGCAGTCGCTAATTTACTTACTTCAAAAGGAATTGATTCGAGCAAATTGAAATTGATCTCTAAAGGGGAGACAGATCCAGTTATTCGTTGTTCTCCCTGTAACGCAGAATCCAACGCTAAAAATAGAATAGTAAATCTCGATATAATTAAACCCTAGAATAGCTACTTTACCACTTTAAAACCTTGTGGAATTAATAAGGAAAAGGTAGATTCAGGATCACTGATCGAGAATTCAATATTTGTGGCTTCGAATTCCATATATAATCCGTCTTTCACCGTATTGTACTTTAAAGGAAATCCTGGTATGTTCTTGTTCACGATGGCCTGCTGCTTAATATCAAAGTTCAGTTCGTTAGTATACCAATAAGTTGTCGTTACGCCGTTAGCTTTTAAATTAGCGCGTTTGCAGGTATAACCTAGTATTTTTTTCTCTTCATTTACTAAATCAACTTGAACTGAATCGTCTGTTGGTTTTTGATCGAAGTACTCTTTAGTCAAGTAAAATGCAAATTTCCCAGCAGAGGTTGAATTTAAAGTAATACCCTGCTTTAAATAATTATTTACTATGACCGAAGTAAGCATTCCTTTACCCATTTTAAAATCCATTCGAGCCAAAGAATCATTAAACTGAAGTGCCATTTTACTATCAAATAATAATGCCGCACGTTGCTTTTGTAAAGCTGTAGTATCTCCAGGTTTGACGGTAATAGCGTATTCCACTAATCCTTCTTGATGTTGACATAATCCGTAGACAAATACAAAAACTAATGCGATAATTGTTAAGATATTTCTTCTCATGGCGTAGTATTTTCATCAAAGTTACGCTTTCCAAGGGTTAAATGCACACCATAAAAGATAAGTGCCATTAAAACGAGTTTTGAAGGTGTAATTTGGTTTGTATAATCCGCTGACCAACCTATTAAGGCAAACAAATAAGAAAACGTAATTACAAAGATTGGTTGTACATAAATGAATACCGAAGCTACTGTTGAACTCACATACTTAAGTCCAACTACGGTAAGTAAATACGTTAAAAAGGTAACGCCAACCACCACATAAATTATCTTTAACCAAATGTGCCACGGAATCACATCAAGATTCGTTTGTATTAAATCACGATATAATGGTAGAAATGCCAATAAAAAGAATGTTCCAAAGGTGAATACCCAGGTAATGACAACCAAGGAATGATACTTTTGCATTAATGGTTTAACCAAAATTAAATACACCGCATAACTTAATGAATTACCAATGAGGTAAAAATCACCAAGTTGTGCCTGAACGGTATGTGTTCCATAGGTTGTTAACACGATGGCACTTGTAGCGCCAATACTTATTCCTAACCACTGCTTACGCGTCAGCCGTTCTTTCAACCAAAAAAAAGAAAGTACTGCTACCATAATCGGGTTAAGTGCCATAATAATTCCCGCGTTCATAGGAGAAGATGCATTTAATCCATGGAAAAATAAAAGCTGGTTTACGGTTACCCCAAATAATCCACAAGCGGCTAAACGCAATAAATCGCTCTTTAAGATAAGGCCTCCCTTAACAAAAGGAAAAATCATCCAAAAAAGTAATGCCGCACCAACAACTCGAAATAAAATAAAGACGGTGGGAGACAAATAAACGGGCATAACGCCCTTAGCTAAAACGTGGCTTGCACCGTAAATTAGATTAACCATTAATAAGGCAAAAGCAGCCCATTTTTCCCTGTTTTTGCTTACCTCCAAAATAAAAATCTAGGTTTAATTACGGATTCTCTAAATTCATCTAATTTCTCTGTAACACCTTTCTCTATCATTCGAATCATAAACTTATCGATTCCGCGGGCCTCTTTCATATCCTTTTCCATTTTAAAAATTGGACATAAAGCTTTAAAATAGCGAGCTTTTTCTTTCACTTGTACGGGTGTTTTAAGTTCCTCTACGGCCATTGGGTCCATCATCAGCAGTGCAGCGAACCCAAGGTCTTTTAACCTACCCGAGGGGAGTTCACCCAAACTGAAGGTGTGGCCAGAAATTGCCCAATGATCCGACTTTAACCTACTTTTTATCGCAACTAAGCGTTGAGCTGCCCAATGGAATAAGACTTCATCCACGGTGGATTCCCAATACTCTGGAAGCAAGATGAACAACTCAATGCTTGCCTCTGCTTCAAACTTCGACGGAACTGGCATTTGATTCTCACCCAAATCCAAGGTACAAAGCACCGTACCGCGTGCCCCGTTTAGTTTTATGACCCCTAAGATTTCGTCTTCTACGTTAATGGTTTCAATAGATTCTTCAAAACGTTCGGTAAGTTTATCAAGAAGCATGAGATTAAAAATTTTTAAGATAACTCGTATCCGTTAGGGCTCCTAAAAAAGAGATTAGTTGTTTCTTTTCCCGTATGGTAAGCTGGAATCGTAATATACTCGGATGCTGGCCTTTCGGATGCTTCCCGCCAGCTACATAATGATCAATCACCTCATCCAAAGATTGCAAACTGCCGTCATGCATGTAAGGATAGGTCAGTTCAATATTCCTAAGTGTTGGAGTTTTGAAAAAACCAATATCAGCGCTATCGAGGTTTATCCTAAATCGGCCTTTATCATTTCCATAGTCATGATAAAGCCCATTATTTTCAGCTTTAAAATTGGTGAAATACGGCGCAGGGTGACACACAGTACAATACAACGAATTGAACAGTTTCATGCCCGCTTGTTGATCACTATTCAAGGCACGTTTGTTTCCTTTCATAAATTGGTCATAGGGACTATTCAAAGAAATCAAGCTTCGTTCAAAAGCTGCGATACTTCGAGTTAAAACCCAGGCATCAAAATCTCGATTAAATAAAGTTTTAGCAGCTTTTTGATATTCCGGAATGGCGCGCAATTTAGGAATAAGAACCTTCATATTATGACCCATTTCTGTGGCTTCTTGAATTGGAACAATTACTTGAAGCTCTAAGGTCTTAAGGTGAGCGTCGAACATGACCGTTTGCAAAAATGCACTATTTAGAAGGGTTGGGGCATTGCGTTCGGAGTGTTTCCCATTAATTCCATCACTCACTGCTTTACGATCGGTAAACGCGAAGGCGGGATTATGACAATCGGCACAGGCTATGGATTCATCGAGGGACAATCGCTTATCAAAAAATAAGGCTCGGCCCAATTCAATTTTTTGGGCTGACGGTGGATTATCAACAGGGAATGGATATTCTTTACTTAAATCTTCAGGTGACTCGCACGAGCAGCATAGCAACAACATGATGATACCAGCAAGGCGGTACGAACGAATCAAGGATGTAAGATAATACATTGTTTACTTAAGATGGCTTGATGTGTAGAATCAAACACCGTGACGAAATAATTGCCAGCATTCAAATCCAAACTGTGCTTGCCACCTACTCCATTCATCACTCCCGATGAAACCAAGCGTCCTGATAAATCAAAGACCTTGAAGTACGCGTGCTCTAATTCCTTCCAATGTATGGATGACCCATCAATCCAAAATTCTGGTATTGTATTCGTGTTAAGACTGGCTGTAATAGGCTGCGTAAAGACAGGATATGTAAGCACATTGGACATTATCGAGTCATTAAGTCCGGTTTGATCATGTAATACACCAACCGAGGATAAAGGCATATTTCTTACCCACTGATCGACCTGACATACCAAATGAATATCCATTTGACTTGCCGTTGTATTCGTTTCAATGACTGGCATTTGAATAGTTCGTTGATTGTGGTCTCCAAGGTTATGCATTTCGAAATATGAATCAGGGAGTTGATCATTATTGCTGTCAGCCTCACCACCAACAATCATATGCATATATCCAAACTGCCATCCCCAATACATGGTTGGATTTTGAAAACTTAACGGATGTGTATCCGGATAAGAGGAAATGTCAACCGCTTCTGCTCCTGACTGGGTGTTCAACCGTGAAGGTACACCAACCATAAATCGAATACTCTCAAGGTCTTGAATGTTATAATTTCCGAGGTAGAATCCAAATTGATCCGGAGTAAACAAGTGTACTGAAGGATTGACATTGGTTTGAATTCCACCGTCGTGAAAAAGGACGATGTCTGAAAGATAATAATTGAAATGGTCGAAATTAACTGTAACTCCATCCACTCCGGTATATACTGTATTCAAAGCAAACGCTTGGTTTCCGAAGGTTGGATTAATGTGAATGAAAATATCTTTTTGAGCGGATAAATTCCCAAGAACATTCGAGAACAACAAAAACAAAATATAATTTTTCATGTTAGTTTTTTTTAGCGATATAAAGTACTTCATCTGCAGAAATCCTGTAACGATCAAATACTTCCGGACTAAGGTAATCATTCAACCAAAACTCTTCTACTTCAAATCCTGCATTTTTTAAATAATCTGGGTAATCTAATCCAAACAAGCGTACATGATCTTTTTGCCAATAGAACTTTTCACGGTCTTCGGGAGAGGTAATCGAAGGGTCTTCCAATGTTTTTTCTCGGGAAATATCTTGAGGCACTTGCATGATTGCCCACCCTCCGGGCTTCATCACACGAAACAATTCACGCATGCATTGATTCGGATCATCCACGTGCTCCATCACGTGATTACAAAACACCACGTCAAAGCGATTATCCTCCAATGGGATTTGATGCAAATCAAAATGCATATCTGCGATTGGAGAAACAATATCAGCAGTTAAGTAGTTCAGGTTTTTTTGTTTTCTAAATCGTTCAATAAAGCATTGTTCAGGTGCCATATGCAATACGGACAACGAAGGGGCGGTAAAAAAGCCACTATAATCCCTAAGATACAGCCACATTAATCGGTGACGCTCTAAGGTTAAATCATAGGGGCAAAGTACATTTTCTCGATGCGCAACATCGGAGCCATATGAAAGAAATTTTGAGAACTTACGGTCGCAAACTGGGCACTCTACCCTATCACCTCGATATAACAAGGGTGCAAATTTTTTGAATATATAGCTCAATCGAATCAACAAGGGACGAGGCAGCGTATTCAGCAAGTATTTATATAATCGTTTCACAAGGTAAAATTACGATAAAAAAAGTGGAAAATTGGTCGATGGAACTGCAACCCATGAACCATTAACGCGTATTGAACGGATAATCATGAAATCATTAATACTAATTTCTCTACTTGCATTTATCGGACAGGTTCATTCACAAGACCAACCTACGGCAATTCATGATTTTAAAAATCAACACGTTTTTTATGCGGACCTTGGGATAAGTCCCGCACCGTTTAACATTAGCTATTCGTTTCCATACGAGGTTAGCAAATTGAAATACAAAAACAACTTCAAACCTATTTTAGGTCTTGCCTATGCATATAAATGGTTTTCTATGCGCATTGCATTTCCAATATTGCCTGGGGTACGGTCAACTGAAAAGTATGGAAAATCAAAGCAATTTGCACTTGGGTTTGATTATAACTTCAAGCGTTTATATACTGATTTAGATTTTAGAATTATTCAAGGCTACGCAATAAAAAACGCTTATACCTTTGATAGCTCATTGACTGAAAATAATCCAAACAAAGTCTTTCCAGAACTTGGTTCTCTTAATCTGGCGTTGAACTTATGGTATTTTAATCACGATGACTTTAAAATGAATGCTCTTCAAGGCAAGCGTGCTCATTTTGAAAAACAAGTACATACCTGGTATTTGAAAGGTACGTTAAATTATTTTGGCGTTACGAATGCAAGGGGCGAAATCATTCCTTCACTGCTACAAGATGAGTTACAAAGTAAAACCTCAGCCCAGGCTTATTCTGCACTTGATTTTGGAATCATTCCCGGCTATGCCTATGCAAACCGAATCAATAATTGGCAAATTTCAGGATGGGCTGGACTAGGTGCTGTAGTACAATCCAAATTTTATACCTTAGACTCAGGGGTACAAGGTTTTCTCGGGTTAGCTCCGCGTTATGACATTCGGCTTGTAGGTGGTTATTCAAATAATGAGCGATTCTTCTTGTTGGCGGCAAATTTTGACAATAAGTCGATCGCATTTAATACGCTCGCTTATAAGCAATACTTTTATACCATTCGCTTGGTTGCAGGAATACGAATACCTCCTAAAACATCGAATCCAACAAATGGTCGTCAACGAAATTAGGTAAGGTAACCTTAAGATTTGGCTCCATTTCCATGGCGCGTTTAATGGCATAGGTTGCATTCGGGTTTCTCGCCCAATTTCTTCGTGCAATTCCATTATTCACATCCCAATGAAGCATCATTTGAAGGTTAACAGATGCACGTTCTGAGCCATCTAAGAGCATACCAAATCCACCATTGATTACCTCACCCCATCCTACACCGCCACCATTATGAATAGAAACCCAAGTTGCCCCTCTAAAACTATCTCCGATCACATTTTGAAACGCCATATCGGCGGTGAATCGAGAGCCATCATAAATATTACTTGTTTCCCGAAATGGGGAATCTGTTCCAGAAACATCGTGATGATCGCGACCAAGAACTACTGGACCTATTTCACCGCGTGCAATTGCTTCATTAAATGCCTTGGCAATACGCATCCGCCCTTCTGCATCAGCGTATAAAATACGTGCTTGTGATCCTACTACTAAGCGATTTTCTTGAGCGCCTTTAATCCATTGGATGTTATCCATTAATTGCAATTTGATTTCATCCGGAGCTTCTACAAGCATGTGTTCTAATACCTCACATGCAATTTCATCTGTTTTTTGTAAATCACTTGGCTCGCCCGATGCACATACCCATCGGAAGGGTCCAAACCCATAATCGAAGCAAAAAGGACCCAAAATATCTTGAATGTAAGAAGGGTATTTAAAGTCCAATCCATTCGAAGCCATCACATCAGCTCCCGCACGCGAGGATTCTAACAAGAATGCATTACCGTAATCGAAAAAATAAGTTCCTTGTGCGGTATGTTTATTTACGATTGCAACATGACGACGAAGCGATTCATAAACTCGATCCTTGAATTTTGCTGGGTCATCAGCCATCATTTGATTCGATTCCTCATACGACAATCCTGCTGGATAATAGCCACCAGCAAACGGATTATGTAAGGATGTTTGATCAGAACCTAAATCCACAAATATGTTTTGCTCGTCGAATGCTTCCCATACTTCAATTACATTACCAAGGTAGGCAATCGACACGACCTCATTAGAAGCCAAGGCTCGAGAAACGCGCTCACACAATGCTGGAATCTCAGAAATCACTTCGTCTACCCACCCTTGCGAATGTCGCGTATGCACCGCTTTTGGATTTACCTCCGCGGTAACGCTAACTACTCCTGCTATATTCCCGGCTTTTGGTTGCGCTCCACTCATCCCACCAAGACCTGCCGTAACGAATAATTTGGTATTTGGATTCCTATTGGATGTAGCAAATCTACGCAGCGCATTTAATACAGTAATCGTTGTACCGTGAACAATACCTTGCGGACCGATATACATATACGAACCTGCAGTCATTTGCCCATATTGCGTGACACCTAAAGCGTTAAATCTTTCCCAGTCATCAGGCTTACTGTAATTTGGAATCATCATTCCATTGGTAACCACTACACGTGGTGCGTTGCGATGCGAAGGAAAAAGTCCCATGGGATGACCTGAATACATAACTAAGGTTTGTTCATCGGTCATCATTGACAAATAAGACATCGTCAATAAATACTGTGCCCAGTTTTGAAAAACGGCGCCGTTCCCTCCATACGTAATTAGTTCATGAGGATGCTGTGCCACACGGGGATCCAAATTATTTTGAATCATCAACATGATCGATTTAGCCTCTAATGAAATCCCCGGATACTCGTCAATTGATCGAGCTTTCATGTAGTATGTAGGCCGATAGCGATACATATAAATCCGCCCAAATTCGTCTAATTCCTCAGCAAACTCAGGGGCAAGCACCTGATGCATACTTGAAGGAAAATAACGTAAGGCATTCTTAAGTGCTAATTTTTTCTCTGGTTCTGAAAGTATTGCTTTACGTTTTGGTGCGTGGTTTACTTGAGCATCAAACCCTGGATGTTCAGGCAAATGCAATGGGATTCCTTGACTTAATTCTTCTTTAAATGTCATGGCATTTGAGATTTTCCAATTAAAAATACTACAGGTGATTTAGACAAATCTTTGGCGTGTTCTCTCCAATCTTTTACACTCATGGTTTGAATTCGCTGATTTGGGAGTGTTAGGTTTGCCGCGATACATAATTCACAGGTGTCACCCAATTCGTTTAATAAATCTTCCAATACATTCATATTTCGAAAAGGGGTGTCCATAAATAAATGGGTAGCTCCCGTTCTGCGCGTATCCATTTCAAAATCTTTCATTTTTTTAACTCGATCTTTCCGTTCCTTCGGTAGGTAACCGTGAAAGGTAAAAGACTGCCCTGAGAAACCACTTGCCATTAGCGCCAACAAAAATGATGATGGTCCTACCAAGGGATTCACGAAAACGCCCTGCGAATGACAGAGAGCAACCAACTCTGCACCAGGATCCGCAACACCAGGACATCCCGCTTCAGATATAACTCCTACGGCATTTCCACCAAGTATCGCTAATAAAATCTGCATCACCTCATCTTTCGAAGAACGTTTATTCATTTGATAAAACGTACATTCATCAATCGGAAAATTTCTGTCTAGTTTTCTCAACAAACGTCGAGCAGACTTAATTTCTTCGACAGCAAAATGTCGTAATTCACTAATAACATTCGTAATGTGCTGAGGTAAAATATCGGAGGTAGATTCACCTCCAAGGGTGTTAGGAATTAACCAAAGTGTGCCTTTTTTATTTGTCATTTGTTAAGTCAGATATTAATGCTTCTGTTGCTTTATTTACCAGGGTAAATACTGCATCGAAGTCAGATTGGTTCCCGTAGTAAGGATCAGGAACCTCCAATTGTTTATTTGGGTGTAGGTGATCAAGGAGTAAATAAACTTTCTGCCGGTCGGCATTCGAACTCGCTAAACGAAGAACATTATTGTAGTTACTTTGATCCATTACATAGATACGATCGAACGATAGAAAATCTTTCGATGTGAATTGCCGAGCACGGAGACCTGAAATATCAATTCCATTATTCTTAGCTGTTTCAATCATTCGATGATCTGGAGGGTTTCCGATATGGTAAGCGGCGGTGCCTGCTGAATCCACAATCCAAGGCAATTTCTTTTCGGATACTTTGCTGCGCAATATACCGTCGGCTAACGGTGATCGACAAATGTTCCCTAAACAAACCATAAGAATTCGCATGCGCAAAGGTATGATAAAATCATAGGAAGCAGTACTTATACAACCACTTTTCTGTCCTTCCATCTTGTCCTAAACGTTGGAATCAAAATGAATAATAACAAATTATAACAAGGAAATAATACTTGATATACAGGGATAAACAACAAAGCAAAAAGACGCTTGAATTTAAAAAAATATGGCGCATAAAACATTAAATCGAGTCCCGTTTTTACAATTAACAAAAACAGCATTTCCGAGTATTCCTCATTGAATAGATAAATCCCCAATAAGATGTAAAAAATAAGAGATAGTACGGTTTGAATTACCCCTAAGATTGTAGCAAAATGATCTTTAACCTTACTTGTTTTTGAAATCCATCGAATTCGCTGATGTAAAAAAGCCACCAACCCTTCAGGCGCATAGGTATATACCGCAAGGGAGGGAACTGAAATCAAACGTACATCTTTATTGTTTTTTCTAAAATCCCGTAATAGAAATAAATCATCGCCGCTTGAAATGTGTTGATGTGAGGAGTAATCATCTGAGGCTAAAAACGCACTTTTACTAAATAATAAATTCGCTCCACTTGCAATTACTGGTCGAAACAGCCCATATAACCCAACATTTATGGCATTCATTATATGCAAATCGATTTCTTGCCACAGTTGTTTATTGGATCGTCCGATTAATATAGCAGGCAGAATCCATAAGTGCGCAGCAGGAAGTTTTTCTATTTCAGAAAAGTAGTTGGGGCCAAAAAAAACATCTGCATCCAAGGTGAGGTAATAGTCTCCATGCGCATGTTCCATGCCGTATCTAAGTGCTTCCTTTTTACCGAATTGTTCATCTGGGAGTGAGACTATGGTGATGGGTAATTCATTCATATGTTGCTGAATAAATTCAAGGCCGGTATCATCAGAGTGGTCATTAATAAAAATTATTTCTAAGGGAAGTTTAATGGAATTCTTGATCGATTGAATGGTCCTTGGTAATGATGCCGCCTCATTCCGAAAAGGAATTAAAACTGTTATTTTTTCTAATGCAATAGTTTCGGTCGTCTTCGCCCGTGCCTTGAGATTATGTATAGTCCCACCAATACCAACTATAACTGCTAGCAAGAATAAATATACTATGAGAAAAATCGTGCTTTCCATGTACTCGATATACGTATTAAGGCAAATAAAACGGGAAGTACCACATTAAACCCCCAGGTAAAAAAAGCCGTTAAAATAATTTCTTCTTTGGGATAGGCAAACCAAGAAAACACAGCTACGGCTATGAGTTCCCGTAAAACAATTTTACCAAACAAAATTGAAGGTGAAAAGGTAATCAATCCGTAGCTTAACATTAAAATAAATACTTGTTTTAAGTAGAATGTAACACCAAAAGAAAGCAATACCAAGTGAAATTGAATTGAAAATACTGCATATCGAACTACACTTAACATCAAGATTTGATCTTTATTCTGGGAAGGAGGCAAGGCTTGAATATCCTGAAAAAGTTTCCACCTCATCAAACGACCGGGGAACTTGATTTTAAAAAAATAAGCGCTTAAACTAATCACGGAAACTCCGAAAAATGCAAAAGTCACATACAGTCTATTTACACCGAAAAGGGATAAAGAACCACCAAAAGCAAACCACATGGTCACGGTAAATTGTGCCAAACCGGTAAGCACGCCAGCGCGCATCCATTGGAGATTTCGCAGCCGATCTTTAATGCCAAAGCGACCAAAAGTAGTTGCAAAGAGTGCCGGCGTGAAAAAGGAAACGACTATTCCTTGGAAAAACGCATGATATTGATAAGATTGAGGTATACTATGCTGACCCACACTCCGCTGAAAACGCTTCCATTCTAACCAAAAATTTATCGGAAATAAAAGGAACGCACAAAACAAAAAGAAATAATTTGTAACATTAATCGCCTCAAAAGAAAGCCATTTATAAAATACTTTATAACCTATTATAAACAAGCAAGCAAGCAAAAGAAATCTAATGAAGACTTCAAGCGTGGCATTAAATTGAGTAGCTTTACTTTCCCTTTGCATTTTCAATGGCTGAAGATAGAATAATTCTTGGAATTGACCCCGGAACAACGGTATTAGGATATGGATTAATCCACGTCAAAAATGGAAAAATTTCTCTATTGAACTTTGGTATTATCCAACTACATAAACTCCCATCCCATCCAGACAAGTTAAATCGGATATTAGAACGGTTAAATGGTTTGATAGAAGAATACAAACCGGATGAAATGGCCATTGAGGCACCCTTTTTCGGTAAGAATGTACAATCGATGCTAAAATTAGGCCGTGCACAAGGAGTAGCTATTGCCGCATGTTTGAATCATAATATTCCCTTTGAAGAATACGCCCCTCGAAGAATTAAACAGAGTATTACGAGTAATGGAAATGCCTCTAAAGAACAAGTTGCTGCGATGTTGCAATCGCTGTTGAAATTTGACGATATGCCTAAGTATCTAGATGCCACGGATGGTTTAGCGGTTGCGGTTTGCCACGTATTCTCAAAAGGTGTTGGTGAACACAATAAATCCAAAGGAAGTGGTTGGAAGAGTTTTATTAAAGATCAATCCCATAGAGTGAAAAAGCATGACTAATTGTATACAAATATATACAGATGGTTCTTCGAGAGGAAACCCTGGTCCAGGTGGGTTTGGCATTGTTATGAAATTTGGAACTAACGAGAAAACAGTATCTAAGGGCTTCAGACTAACAACCAATAACCGGATGGAATTATGGGCGGTTATTCATGCATTGGAACATGTGAATACAAACAAATATCCCATTCATATTTATTCGGATTCAAAATATGTAATTGAGGCTATTGAAAAGCGATGGGTATGGGGTTGGGAGAAAAAAGGATTCAAAGGAAAGAAAAACGAAGACTTATGGAAAAAATACCTTCAACTGCACCCCAAGTATACACTTACATTTCATTGGGTTAAAGGGCATGCTGGTCATCCCGAGAATGAGCGTTGTGATTTCCTTGCGGTTGAAGCAGCTACTTCTTCTAATCTTGATATCGACGAAGGCTACGAAAACGCTAAACGCTTGGGGTTACTTTGAACCAATAACCGTTACAAATCCACTTCGATCAACTGCTGTACCTCCAAGCATTTCTCCAATTACTCGGTAGAAATAAACACCATCCGTACACGGAACACCTTCTGAGGTATCGCCATCCCATAGTGCGATACCCGTTTGATCTTTAATCATATAAACCAAGTGGCCCCAACGGTTAAAAATCTGTACTTGATACGTTTTAAAAAACTGTTCAGATAAAGCCAATTCATCATTAACCCCATCTCCATTTGGTGTAATCACATTTGGTATAATTAAGTCGGGGTCTTTTACATTGATGACTACTGAATAGGAATCTTCACAACCCTGTTGATCGACTACCGTTAAGGTTATCGTGTATGGGCCACTTATTCCAAAACTAGTTGTTTGAGCACCGTTATTATTTAAGGTATATGATGTATCACTGTTTATATCCCAGGTCCAACTCACAATCGGACTGCCAATAAAGGTGGACTGGTCAGTAAAAACTACCGGATCATTTTGATCGACCAGCATGGGATTTGCGGTAAAATTCGCATCCAATCCGTCGTCAAACACCGTAACCGAATCAAGAACGGTAGTAATCTCACACCCATCCGGACTAATAAGTGTAACCGTCGCCTGATAGGTCCCTGGGGTTTCGTAATTATAGACAAAGTTAATTTCGTTGTAAACAAAATTACCATCACCCATATTCCAAATTAAACTATCTACGTTTACAGGAGCTTGCACCAAAAAGGAGGCACCTTGCACGCAAAGATTTGGATTTTGTACAAAACCTGGAACCCCTTGAGGACCACTTATTGTTACGTGATTGTCCACTGTTGTGTCATCAACACATCCGTATTGATCGGTAATTTGTAGTGTAAGATCAAACGAGCCATTAATTACGAAGGTATTACTTGGGTCTTCTAAAATCGAATTATTTCCATCACCAAAGCCCCAATTCCATGCGGTGATATTTCCATAAGCTTGAGAAGAATCTTGATAAGTACCGAATAACGGTGGGCAGGCATACTCTCCGTTGGCATTTAATACAGCCCCACTAAAACTATAGGTAGGAATCGCATGCGGTAAAGAAACAGTAACTAACTGGGTTAAGGTATCCTCACACCCATTGGAATCAATGGCAACAAGAGATACATTAAAGGTACTACTCAATTGACTCACCGGGAGATTCGGTGAAACAACTGAAACAATGCCTGTATCCTGAGCAGTTCCATACGCCTGATTATTCACATACCATGCATAGGATAAATTACCTACCCCCGTGGATGAATTTAATGTGAGGGTTGTGTCTGATGCACAAACTACCGATGGGAAGGTGAAATTAGCGGTTGGCTTTGTAATAGTTATTGGTACGGTAGCCGGAGTTGAAGAACAACCGAACACATCATAAACCACCATGGTAGCATAATACGTCCCATTGCCATTGAACGTGTGATTTATAGGCTGATTCACGGTATTCGTAGTTACGGAACTACTATCATCAGAAAAAGTGGTTACAAAATATGACAAAGGCATACCATTTCCAACAGCCATAGAACTATTTGTGAAAGTTACTGGAAAGGGAGAACAACCCACTGTATTTTGTGCAGAAATAATTGGAAATGGAATATTCAATACTCTCACAGGATGCATGATTTGCGCGGTACATCCAACACTATTGGTTACGGTAAGCGTAATGTTATAAAGACCTTGGGTAGTATAAACATACGCAGGATTCGGTCCGGAGGTAAGCGTTTGTCCATTCCCCATAGCATAAGACCAGTTGGTTAATGGATGGGCATTCCAAGAAGTACTGGCGTCAAAAAGAAGTAAACTGTCATTTCTACAAACCGAATCATTCGACATGGTAAACTGTGCCGCGATTTGTGAAATATTTATTGTCTTTGTAATACTATCATGACAACCGGTGGTGTAATTATGGATTACTTGCTCAACGGTATAAGAACCGTATGTTGCAAAGCTATGGGACGTATTTCCATTATTCACGCCATCAAGCACAGCGTTTCCGATGTTTGTATTCGGAGTTCCATCACCCCACTCCCAGGTCATACTCACATTGTCTGGTTGCTCACCATGGATTGCATTGTCGGTAAATGTAATATTCACTGGGAAATTCCCTGGATTACAAACCAATTGCTGCGATGGATTAAATTGAGCAATAGGAGCCAACACATATACCGCAGAATCAATAGTAATTGAATCTTTACATCCTCGGAAATCCACAATTAATTGAACAGAGATATACCCAGTATCTTGCGTAAATTGATGCGTAGGATTTTCTTGCGTTGAAGTTCCATCACCAAAATCCCAGAAATACGTAACTTCATTCGGTTGATGCGGAACTGAAATCACCGTGCCATTTGTGAAGTTTACGTTTTGTTTAACGCATGTTACCAAAGGACTCAACGTAAAATCAACTAAATCAATGTCGCCAACCGTAACGTAATCATTCATAAACATGGTGTCAATACACCCTGACTGTGACGTTACCACTAGGGTAACATCGTACAATCCTAAATTATACGTTTGATTAGGTGGGTTTTGTCCGTTGAACGTTTGCCCATTCCCGAAATTCCACTGCCAACTGACGATAGGATTAGCAGGATTAGGGCTTGATGATGTATCCGTAAAATGTACCGTATGTGGCGTACAACCTCCTGGTTCATCTGCAAAAAAACCAGCCTCAATATTCACGATGTTGATGTAATTATTTTGAGTGGTACTGCCTGTACATCCTGCTGCCGTATTCACTGAAAGTGTTACATTATACTGTCCACTTGAATTATATACTTGCGGGGGTGGCGTGGTGCCCGTGTAAGTTTGACCATTGCCAAAATTCCACGTATAATTTCCAGCAATACCGGTGGTGTTTGTAAATGTTACCGAAGATGGGGCGCAATTAGTCAGAGGGGTTGCCGTAAAAGAAGGAGTAATACTATTTTGTATCGTAATTTGTTGCGTAACATTATCCGTGCATCCTGAACCGGTATTTTGAGAAGTTAGTGATATCGTATAGGTACCTGCGGTATTGAAGGTAAAGGTGGGATTTTGCTGTGCGCTATTACCCTGACCTCCAAAATTCCAGCTCCAAGCGTTTGCACCGGCTGTAGAGTTATCTTGAAAAGATATTGCTGTTCCAACACAACCTGCTGCTGGAGCAGTAATTGCGGCTTGGAAATTACTCACAACAATGGAATCCGTATAACTGGCAACACAACCCGTTGTAGTGTTTGTAACTGTTAACTGCACCCCAAAATTCCCTGCAATATTATAAGTAACATTAGCAGGATTTTGACTGTTAGAATTTTGACCGTTTCCGAAATTCCATGCATAAGAAAAATTAGCACCGCTTGAAGAGGTATTTGTGAATCCCACAGTTAAGGGGACTGTACATCCGATGCCAGTTACATTAAACCCAACATTTGGTGCGGGTAAGACGGTAATGTAATTTGTTTTAATCTCTGAATCAACAGCCCCATTAGCGTTTGTCACAACGAGCGTAATGGTAAAGGTTCCTGCTGTTGTGAACACGTGAGCGGGGTTCTGTGTTGTCACGGTAACACCATCACCAAAATTCCAGGAGTATTGATTAATCGCTGGACCACCATTGGACGTGGAGGTGGAGGTGAAGTTCACCGGTACACCGGCACAAACACTGAGTGGTGAAGCAGTAAAATTTGCCGTGGGCGCTTGCGCCATTGCGGTAAAAAAACTGCCAATAAATGCGATAAATAATATGATGATTTTCATAGGTCCTCCAAGGACATCAAAAATACGTAAATAGTTGCTTAAAAGCACATTATTTTTTCATGAAGGGAAACCATGAAATGTGCTCATCTTTATTCACATTTCTGCGCTCGCAAACCGACAAAAACTGATCTTCTAAAATGGCGGTAATTCCAAAATATTTGGCACTCGGATGAGCAAAATACCATCCAGAAACCGAAGACGCGGGATGCATAGCCAAGGATTCAGTTAAAGAAACACCAATTCGCTCAGTCGCATTCAACACGTTGAAGATACCAAGCTTTTCATAATGATCTGGACATGCAGGATATCCCGGCGCAGGTCTTATTCCTTTGTACTTTTCCGCGATTAATTCATCATTTTTTAACGGTGTTTTATCGTAACCCCAATGCGTAAGCCGTATGCGTTCATGTAACCACTCGGCCAAAGCTTCGGCCAGTCGATCCGCAACCGCTTTAATCATAATGCTAGTGTAATCATCATGAGCTACTTCGAATTGTTTACAGACGTCTGTTACATCACCAGAAGTAACTGCAAAGCAACCGATGTAATCGGCTATACCACTTTCCTTGGGCGCAATATAATCCGACAAACACAGATTAAATTGCCCTGAAGTTTTTTCTATTTGTTGGCGCAAGCCAATGGAACGATGTAATACTTGATGGCTTAATTCATCATAAATTTCAATGTCATCACCCACTGCATTCGCACTAAAAATCCCATAAACATAAGCAGGGTGAAACCATTCGTTTTTAATGCCATCTGATAAGCATGCTTTTGCATCATCAAGAAGTTTTGTTGCCTCCACTCCAACCACTGAATCCGAAAGGATTTCAGGATATTTTCCATGTAAATCCCAACTTCTGAAGAAGGGGGACCAATCAATGTATGGAATTAAGGTTTCCACATCAATTTTACCATCAAAAACTCCGAGCTGTGCTGGTTTTACAATGGTATCTTTAGAAAAATCGAGCGACAACTTATTCTTTCTAGCCATTTCGATAGGAACCATTCGTTTTGTAGCATTATGTAATTCATGGTGTATCCGAATGCGTTCATATTCTTCAAGTACGGTATCGTGATAGGCCTTGGAATCTCCTCCCAACATTTTTTCAGCGACAGTGACAGCTCTGGAAGCATCCGGAACATAAATTACAGGACCGTCATAATTCGGCGTAATTTTCACCGCGGTATGTACTTTAGATGTAGTTGCGCCCCCAATGAGTAAAGGAATTTTTAAATTTCGCTGCTGCATTTCTGTTGCCACCTTCACCATTTCTTCGAGGGATGGGGTAATTAAGCCACTTAACCCAATGATATCTACACCTTCTACAATCGCCCGATTAACTATTTCATTACCAGGGACCATAACCCCCATATCTATAATTTCATAGTTATTACAAGCTAGAACCACCCCAACAATATTTTTTCCAATGTCGTGAACATCACCTTTTACGGTTGCCATTAAAATCTTCCCGGCTTTTTGTATTTCGCCATTCTTATCGGCTTCGATGTAGGGCTGAAGAAATGAAACCGCTTTTTTCATTACACGTGCCGATTTAACGACTTGGGGTAAGAACATTTTTCCCTCACCAAAGAGGTCACCAACCACATTCATGCCCGCCATTAATGGACCTTCAATAATTTGTAGCGGCTTCGGATAAAGCGGTAAACATAGCGCTACATCATCCTCAATAAACTTATCAATTCCTTTCACTAAGGCATGTTCGATACGTTTTTCTACTTCCCAAGCTCTCCAAGCCTCATCAACCACTAATTCTTTTTTACCTTGCTTAACCGTCTCGGCGAAATTAAGTAAGCGTTCGGTAGCGTCTTCACGGCGATTAAAGAGTACATCTTCAATGTGTTCTAACAATGCGGGGTCTATATCGGAATAGACGGCAAGCATCGTTGGATTAACAATCCCCATATTCATACCATGTTGTATCGCATGATAAAGAAAGGCTGCGTGCATTGCCTCTCGTACCGCATTATTACCACGAAATGAAAACGATACATTCGAAACGCCGCCACTAACATGGCAACCCGGTAAGTTTTGGGTAATCCATTCGGTTGCCCTAAAAAAATCAAGCGCGTTGAGTGCATGTTCTTCCATTCCAGTGGCTACAGGGAAAATGTTGGGATCAAAAATTATATCATTCGGATGAACATTGGCTTTATTGACCAATAACTCATAGGATCTGGCACAAATCTCAATTCTTCGTTCGTAAGAATCTGCTTGTCCGTGTTCATCGAATGCCATAACCACCATGGCTGCTCCCATGGATTGGATGAACTTGGCTTGTTGAATAAATACCTCCTCCCCTTCTTTAAGCGATATGGAATTAACTACTCCTTTACCTTGAAGACACTTAAGGCCAGCCACAATAATTTCCCATTTCGAGCTATCAATCATGATAGGAATTCTAGCAATCTCAGGTTCTGATGCAATGAGATTAAGGAAATTCACCATAGCATATTTACCGTCAATCATGGCTTCATCCATGTTCACATCTAAAATCTGTGCGCCGCCCTCTACTTGTTCCCGAGCAACCGCCAATGCTTCTTCATAGCGATCCTCTTGAATCAACCGTAAAAATGCTTTTGAACCCGTAACATTAGTTCGTTCACCAACATTAACAAAATTACTTTGTTTAGTAGCGATTAAGGGCTCTAATCCTGAAAGCCTAAGAATTCGTTCCATGGGTTATTTTTCGTGGTGAATAATGTGCCGCAAGTTCAGCTATTTTTGCGATATGTTCAGGAGTGGTTCCACAACATCCGCCAATGATGTTTACCAAGCCTTTCTTGAAGAAAGAATCCACTTTCAACGCCATAATTTCGGCAGTTTCGTCATATTGACCAAAAGCATTTGGAAGTCCGGCATTCGGGTGAGCGCTTACTGCAAAGGGGCTTTTATCGCTCAATACGGATAAATACGGTTCCATAAGTTCCGAACCGAGAGCGCAATTCAATCCGATAGAAAGTAACTTCACATGCTGCAGTGAAATCAAAAATGCTTCAGGGGTTTGACCAGATAAGGTTCTACCACTGCGGTCTGTAATCGTACCAGAGATCATTATTGGAAGTGCAATCTTTCGGTGCTCAAAAACCTCATTCGCTGCAAAAAGCGCAGCTTTCGCATTGAGTGTGTCAAACACCGTTTCAATCAAAAGCACATCTACTCCTCCATCCATTAGGGCTTCAATTTGTTCTTTGTAGGCTTTTTTTAATTCATCAAAATTCACTGCTCGATACCCCGGATTATTCACATCCGGAGAAATAGAAGCCGTTCGGTTCGTTGGGCCAATGGATCCGGCCACAAATCGCGGTTTATCCGTAAACAAATCTGCCGCATTCCGAGCTAATTTAGCGCCCTGGAAATTAATGTCATATACCGCATCCTCCAACTGATAATCAGCTTGAGCGATGGTAGTTCCTGAAAAGGTATTGGTTTCAATGATGTCGGCTCCAGCAGCCAGATACTCCTTATGAATTTCAAAAATGATATCCGGTCGTGTAATGTTAAGTATATCGTTATTTCCTTTCAATGAAGAAGCATGGGAGGCAAAACGTTCACCTCTAAAATCAGCCTCCTCCAACGGATAACGTTGTATCATGGTTCCCATGGCGCCATCCAACACCAGAATATGGTCTTGAAGTTGTTTTTCAATTGCTGTCATTGTTCATTTGGGAAGAAAGGCACAAGCCAAAACTTATCTTTTTCCACTATGGGAATAGGATTTGGCACCTTATTAGTTCAACAGGTTGCCAAGGTTTCACAGGGCCGGTCCCTCCACCTTTCTTCATAAGTTAAATTAGTAAAGAACTGTTTCAAAAATAGGGAGATAATAAAGATATCATATCAAGAATCAATAGTTTTTTAGCTTAATTTCGATAAAAAAAGCATGAGAACATTTATGAAAGGATTCGTTTACGCTATGGATGGAATTTTTGGCAGTTGGACCTTAGGTAGAAATTTTCGCATCCAATCGATTGTAGGACTTGTTGCTTTGGTCCTTTGCAAAGCCTTAAACCTTCTGATTTGGGAATGGATTGTTGTATTTATATTGATTGGTGGAGTGCTTTCCTTAGAAACCATCAATACATCCATTGAAAAATTATGCGATTTAATTTCTTTGGATAGAGACCCTAATATTAAAACAATAAAAGACTTAAGTGCTGGAGCGGTATTGATATTCTCTGTTATTTCCTTAGTAATCGGCTGCCTGATTTTCATTCCAAAAATTATTTTAGTCTTTAGTTGAGTCGATACTTTGTACCGGAAGTTCTCCCAATTTGCCCCTTTAATTCCAACCCTAACAGTAATCCATGAAGTTGGGAAGTCGGCAAATACGAATGAATGACTAACTCATCTATGTAAAGCGATTCATGTTGTTTTAGAATTGAAATGATGTGTTGTTCATCCGTCGATAAATTCACAGGCAAAGACAGCTCTTGTTGTCTAGATCGTGGCTTTTCCCAACCCAACATGCTTAGAACATCTGCTGAATGCGTGACAAGGTGAGCCTTTTGTTGTCGAATTAACGCATTACATCCGGCAGAATACTGTTGATGTACTGATCCTGGATAAGCAAAAACATCTCTGTTATAATCATTGGCTAGATCTGCGGTTATTAGAGCGCCGCCTTTTTCTCTACTTTCCACAACGATGGTCGCATCGGAAAGACCTGCAACAATTCGATTTCTAACGGGGAAATTCTCTCGTACCGGTATAGAAAAAACAGAATATTCAGAAAGTAAAGCCCCACCATGTTCTAAAATTTCTTGTGCCAATTTAGTGTTTCGTTTAGGAAATACTTGATTCAATCCACTTCCTAATACCGCAACAGTTGGTATCTTGTTCTTTATAGAATATTCATGAGCTACGCTGTCAATACCCATCGCTAGGCCTGAAACAGTAAGCACGCCGGCATCCGACAGTCCCTGCGTTAATTCCTTAATTAATTCAATTCCATATGTGGTGTGCATCCTTGATCCAACTATTGCTATTGTTCTCCTTGAATTCAATAGGTCTTCCCCTCGGTGATAAAGTACAATTGGTGCATCAACACATTGTTTTAATCTTCTCGGGTAGTTTGGATCCAAAATAAAGATAGGCTCGATGCCATGGGTACTACAAGCCTCAATTTCCTTAACCGCAAAATCCAATGCACGATTTCGCTCCATAGCGGCTAATTGATTTGAAGAGATTCTCGTACATTGTTTTACATCGGATATACTTAATGAAAAAAATTGCTCGGGATTAAGTTCAGATAGAATATTATTAATTCGAATCGGACCAAGACCTTTTAAAAAACTCATCGCCACCTTATAAACTAAGTCCTCACCACCCATTTTTTTATATCTTCGTTAACTCTAATTTACGTAAAAATTAACTAACCGTGTGGCGATTATTACTTTTTAACATCTGTCTTTTCTCGGTATTTCAAGGATTTAGCCAAACACTTACAGGAACAATTACATCATCAGAAGATGGTAAACCATTGAGTGAGGTTAAGGTGCTTCATGAAGGTTCAAATCAAGTGGTAAAATCAGATGATACAGGTAATTTTATAATGAATAATATCCCATTACCAGCAACAATAACTATTCGCACCAATGGATTCATCACACAAACAATAGAAATAAGGTCGTTAGATAGGCTGAATGTCCAATTGGTGCCGAAGCAACGAGTAATGAATACGGTGGTCGTAAGTGCAGGCAGACGAGACCAACAATTAGAAGAAATTCCAATCTCCATTGAAATAATAAAACCTGCGTTGGTAGCAAATAAAGGACTCACAAACCTTGCCCAAGCAGTTGATCAAAGCCCCGGTGTTTATGTGATGGATGGTCAGGTGAGTATACGGGGTGGTGGAGGATATGCCTATGGGGCGGGAAGCAGGGTTTTATTGTTATGGAATGGAGTTCCCATGCTTTCACCTGATATTGGCGACGCTAAATGGAATGCCGTTCCAATGGAACAAGCTTCTCAGATAGAAATATTAAAAGGAGCGTCCTCGGTGCTCTATGGAAGTGGTGCATTAAATGGAATTATAGCCCTAAACGAACGCCAGCCAGGCCCTGATGGGGTCTTGGAAGCGAAAATTCAAAGTGGAATTTATGACAATCCAAACCGTAAGTCGCTACAGTGGTGGGGTAAGGGAAAGGAACAAGCCTTCAATCCAACCTTTCATATGGCTGATTTGTATTATGGAAAATCAATTAAGAACATTGGTTATACGATTGGGGCTAACGTTTTTTATAACGAGGCTTTTCGTCAAGGTGAACAAGAAAAACGCGCTCGAATTAACGGAAGCTTTTACTATCGTCCATTGAAAGAGAATAGCAAATTGAAAGCCGGAATAAGTTACAATTTACAGCTACAAGATGCGGGTGTTTTCGTGTTATGGAAAAATGATTCTATGTGTTATCAAGCCATGGACAATACGATTTCAAGGCAAAAGGCCGTGCGATTTAATTTGGATCCTTACCTTAAATTTATTGATAATAAAAACAACAAGCACCACTTTAGAACGCGATATTATTTAGTTACGACCGGTAATGATACCAAGGTATATGATGCATCATTTGCTCAGATGTATTACTTCGATTATCAATTTCAAAAGAAAATAAATAGCGCAACGAATGTGACACTTGGAGCCACTAACACCCTCAATAATATTAAAAGTTGGCTCTTTGGAGATCACATAAGTGAAAACGCTGCTGCATATAGTCAATTCGAAATAAAAGCAAAAAAGTGGGATTTTACAACCGGCTTAAGGTTAGAATTTTGCAAATTAGATACGCTACCCTTTGATTCTCAATTCAAAGTGGGGGCATTTGAATCTCCCATATATCCGATTTTACGTGCAGGGGTTCATTATGAGCCATTTAAAGGGACTCACTTTCGAGGATCCTTAGGTCAAGGGATTCGTTTTCCTTCCATAGCCGAGCGCTTTGTTTCTACCTCGGTAGGTGGCGTAGTGATTTTTAAAAACCCTATGCTACGTCCAGAAACAGGATATGCTGCAGAACTTGGAGTGAAGCAAGTATTTAAAATTGGTGGATGGAAAGCGATGGCCGATGTTGCTGGTTTTGCCAATTATTATTCGAATATGACGGAATTCACCTTTGGATTGTATAAACCAGATAGCATTACGGTATTACAAACAACAAATCCCGACACGATCAATTACTTTTACAATTGGGTTGGATTTCAGGCGCAAAATGCAGAACAAGCATTTATCGGAGGAGCAGAATTTTCTTTTAACAGCATGGGAAAAATTGGTGAAGTGGATTTGACCACCTTATTGGGGTATACTTATATGTATCCTATTAGCCTTAATAAAGATTCAATATACAAACTCTCCTTTTCAGACCCAAGTACAAACATGCTAAAATACCGCTTTAATCACATGGCTAAGGCCGACATTCAAGCGACTTACAAAGCGTTTAGCATAGGGATTTCTTCACGGTATAATAGCTATATGAAAAACATTGACCGGGTCTTTGAAGACGGGGTACTGGGAGAGGAATTACTGGTTGGGATGGCTAACTATCGATCTGTTTTCAATAAAGGGGTAGCTGTTTTTGATGCGCGCTTTGGGTATCAAATCAATGAAGCCTTTAAGGTTAATTTTATTGCTAATAATCTCTTTAACAAGGAATACGTCAGTAGGCCTGGTGATGTTCAAGCACCAAGAAACTTCATTCTTCAAATGCAGTTGGCTTTGTAATTTTTTGTTTCTTTAAGCCCCAAATCCTTACTTATGCGTTTATTTTTATCGTTGTTCATCTCTTTTTTATATGTTTCTCATTCCTTCGCACAACTTAATGGTGTAGTTACCGATCAATTAACAGGGAAACCATTATATGGTGTTAAAATATATGCATCCACAGGTGAAAAACAGCTCTCTGATTTCGATGGAAAATTTAGTTTCAGCAATACTACACTACCGTTAAAATTGGTGTTTAATTTATTAGAATACCGAATTGATACCGTAGTTATTACCAACCTCGGCAATATAAATCATGCCATGCGTGTGAATGAAAAAACAGAGCAAACCGTGGTAGTATCCGCAAATAAACGCGCACAAAAAATTGAAGAAATCCCAATTTCGCTTGAAGTAATTAAGCCTCGCTTAATTGAAAATAAGGGGATGGTAAATTTAGAGCAAGCAGTGGAACAAACACCGGGCGTATTCACGATGGATGGACAAGTAAGTATCCGTGGTGGTTCTGGGTTTGCATATGGAGCGGGGAGTCGCGTTATGATGCTGTGGAATGGACTACCTCTGTTGTCGGGGTATGCAGGAGATGCCCAGTGGAATGCGATTCCAATAGAACAAGCATCTCAGGTAGAGGTTATAAAAGGTGCGTCATCCGTGCTTTATGGCAGCGGAGCCTTAAATGGGGTGATTGCATTATCTGAAAAAGAACCGGGATTAAAACCAGAAACCAAAATTAGAGTGCAGACTGGAATTTATGATAATCCAAGAAGGAAATCTATGCAATGGTGGGGAAAGGACAGCGCACAACGATTCAATCCGATGAACCAACAAGTAGAGGTTTTCCGCAGTCAAATGTTTAAGCGTACGGGTTATACCCTTTCTACCGTATTTTATAATGATAAGGGATATCGTCAAGGAGAAACGGAAACTCGGGGTAGAATTAGCGGTACCTTGTATCTTCGCCCCTTAAAAATCGAACGACTTAAGGCTGGGATTAGCTTTAACTATCAACTACATAAAACCGGGAATTTCTTAATTTGGCAAAGTGCAGATCAAGGCTATACGCCTAGCGGAGGTGCGGATACTTCAAACCCAGCATCTACCCTAACCTACAACCTATCTAATCGCCTGTTTATCGATCCATATGTCAAGTATATTGATAAACACAATAATAAACACACAATAAAAACGCGAGCATACCTTACTACGAATAAAAATATTAGTAACGATCAACAAAGTAATGGAGCTGTTGTGTACATAGCAGACTATAATTTTCAGCGTAATTTCAAATCGGGAGGCACCCTTGTTACAGGGTTATTTGGGACCCATAATGTTGTCTTTTCTAATTTATTCGGCGACCATTCATCAAACAATGCAGCAGCTTATGCACAGTATGATCACCACATTGGTAAATTCGATTTTACCGGGGGTATGCGTGCAGAATACTTCACGATGGATAACAAAAAAGGTGATTCTGATTTTAAAATTGGGAATACTGTCCTTCCATTTTATCCGGTGTTTAGAGCGGGGGCTCATTATGAACTGAAAAAATACACGCATTTAAGGGCTTCATTCGGACAAGGAATAAGATATCCTTCGGTAGGTGAGCGTTTTACCAGTACATCAGTAGGTGCATTGAATATTTTTCCAAATGCAAACTTAAAGCCTGAAACGGGATGGGCTGCGGAAATCGGTATTAAACAAGGGGTGAAAATGGGAGATTGGAAAGGGATGATCGATGTGTCAGGATTTATTAATAATTACGACAACATGATTGAATTTTCCTTTGGATTCTACAACCCATCCAATGGAAATCAAATCGACCCATACACCAGCGCAGGACTCGCTGAGCTTATTTATGTTCAACAAACCTTAGGTTATACTATCAATCAAATTATAGGCTTTGGTGCTCAAAACGTAGAAAATGCACGAATTACAGGCATTGAATTCTCTTTCAATAGCATGGGTAAAATTGGCGATGTAGAAGTTGTTTCACTCATTGGATATACCTACATGAATCCAGTATCCTTAAATAATGACCCAAAATACGCCGTGTACAATTCAGATAGTACCACGAATATGTTAAAATATCGCTTCAAACATTTGGTGAGAGCTGATGTAGAGGCCGTATATAAAAAATGGAGTTTTGGCGTATCGAATCGTTACAACAGTTTCATGAGAAATATCGATAAAGTTTTTGAAGAACCTATTGCGCAAAACACCTACATTTTACCTGGACTCAAAGCGTATCGAAGCGTTTATAATAAAGGGAATTTAGTATTCGATGCACGCGTGGGTTATCAAGTTAACGACACCTTCAAGGTGAGTGTTATAGCGAACAATGTATTTAATTCAGAAACTTCCAGTCGTCCTGGAGACATTCAAGCACCACGGAATTTCTTGGTTCAATTAGCGATGAAATTCTAATGAAGGTCTTAGGAATTATCCCGGCTCGTTTTGGTTCCAGTAGATTTCCGGGTAAACCGCTAATTGATATCAAGGGTAAAACCATGATTCAACGCGTATATGAAGGGGCGAGTAGATGTGAAGAACTTTCGCAGGTTATTGTTGCAACTGATGATGAACGAATTTATACCCACGTGCAATCGTTTGGCGGCAAAGTAATGATGACCTCAAATTTACATGGTTCAGGTACAGAACGTTGTGCTGAAGTTGCTGCACATTTCCCAGAAATGGAAATTGTTTTAAATATTCAAGGCGATGAGCCTTTGGTAAACCCAAGTCAATTATCGCAACTTATTCAGGCATTTCAACATGAGAAAGTCGAGATTGCTACCTTAGTAAGCCCTAAAATTGAATCAACAGAATTAACTAATCCAAACCGAATTAAGGTGGTTATAGATCACGAACAGAACGCCTTGTTTTTCAGTAGGAGTAGAATTCCTTCCGGGATGTTCTCTTCTAACTACATTGCGCTAAAACATATTGGATTATATGCATTCCGAAATGTTGTGCTTGGAAAACTTGTTTCCCTACCTCCTACCGAGCTTGAAAAAAGTGAATCCTTGGAACAATTGCGTTGGTTATATTATGGCTATAAAATAAAAACCATTGAAACACATATTGAAACACCAAATATTGACACGCCAGAGGATTTGGAAGCGGTATTAAAGCGGTTGTAAGTTCATTTTTATTTCTTTTTAAATTTTTGTAAATTTGAGGTATGAATTCGCTTGAAGATATACTCATTGAATTGTTACAGAAGCATGAATGTGTTGTGGTTCCGGCTTTTGGCGGATTCATTGCAAAACAGAAGAGTTCATTTGTGGATTTTGAGTCAGGCTTGATTCATCCACCGTTTCGAGAAATTGGTTTTAATATTCAACTTCAGTCCAATGATGGGCTTTTGGTTAATCAGTTCGCAGCTGAACAGCAATTAGATTATAGTGCAAGTTTGAATACTGTGGCCCAGCAGGTTACGACATGGAATGAAGTGCTTAGGCAAGGAAAACAATTAAGCATTCCTAAAATTGGTAATTTCAAGAAAGATATAGAAGGGAACATTCAATTTGAACAAGACCGTTCATTTAACTTGCTGATGAGTGCTTATGGGCTCGAACTTGTAGGATTTATCCCAACGAAACCTTTGGTAAGTGAAGGAGAAAAAGAAGTTAAAAACAATCGCCAATTATGGAAATATGCAGCTGCTGCTGCTATTGCAATACCTATAGCTTTTTATTCTATTTGGATTCCTGTGAAAACTCCAGCGTTAGAATCAGGTATGTTTTCATATCAAGATTTCAATCCGTTTAAAACACAAAACGAAAACACCTATACAGAAACTCAAATTAATTTACCTCGCATTGAGCATGTATCGATTGAAACTACATTCAGGGATGCCTATGAATTACATGTAAATCCAAAGGTTGCACCAAACGAGCCAACAATAACTTTAATCGAACCCCATGTAATGTACTGCATTGCCGGTTGTTTTTCAAGTGAAGAAAATGCAAATCGACTTGTACAAAAACTTGTAGGATTAGGTTTCAATTGTTCGATTATTCACGAAGGATCATTGTATAAAGTATCTATTGGTCAAGGATTTTCAGTAGAATCCATTGATTCAATCCTTAACAAAGCCAAGTCATTAAATATCCAGTCTTGGATTTTAAAATAACCAATATGAAAACAAAATTATTTACCCTAATTTTTATCGCAAGCTTTTTTGCATTTTCACAAACAACAACGAATATTGAAGGAAGTAATTATAAATTCACTAAAGTGTATCATTTAGATGCAACACCTGTACAAAGCCAAGGTAAAACTGGAACATGCTGGAGTTTCTCTGGTCTATCTTTTTTTGAATCTGAATTAATTCGTAAGGGGAATAAAACACCGGATGCGCTTTCTGAAATGTTTGTGGTGAGAAAATCCTATGAGAATAAAGCAGATAAGTTTATTCGTATGGATGGAAAAATCAACTTCAGCGAAGGTGGAGCTTTTCATGACATACCTTGGGTAATTAAGAATTATGGCATTGTTCCTTACGATGTTTATAACGGCTTAAATGGAAATGAATCATATGACCACGCTGAATTTTTTGAAGTATTGAATGGTTCTGTTCAAGGTTTACTAAAATACATGAGTGCCAGTTCGAATGGGATTAGTTCCAATTGGAAACCGGCAGTTAGTGGCATTTTAGACGCCTATGTGGGTAAAGACATCAAAGAATTTGAATGGAAGGGTAAAAAATATACGCCGCAATCGTATGCTGCAAGTATTGGATTATCTATGGATGACTATGTGTCGTTAACCTCATTTACGAATCACGCTCCTTATGCTAAATGTCAATTAGCTATTCAAGATAATTATAATTGGGGTGATTCTTACAATGTAGGATTAGATGACTTAATGGCCACGGTAAGCAATGCGTTGGCTAATGGCTACACGGTTGCCTGGGGAGCAGATGTATCTGAGAAAGGGTTTAGTTTCAAAAATGGAATTGCTTTGGTTCCTGAAGACCCAAGTACCATTCAAGTATCTGGAAAAGATAATAGAAACTACAACGATGCGGGTGCAGATCGAAATTCCAACGCGTTTCTTAGCCCAACCAAAGAAGTTTCGGTTACACCTGAATTGCGTCAAAAGGGTTACGATAATAAAACAACAACCGATGACCATGGAATGCATATTGTAGGCATGTATAAAGACCAAAATGGTACAAATTTTTTACTGGTTAAAAACTCTTGGGGAACAGGTAACTATCCAAAAGGATATTTATATGTATCGGAACAATATTTCCGATTGAAAACGATTAACATTTACCTTAATAAAGGAGGAATTTCATCCGACCTTAAAAAGAAGATTAATCTTAATTAATTAAAAGCCAATCTTCTATTTTTTGGTATGCTATGGTTGATTAATTATGATTAATCAGTACATCTTATTGATTAAATTGCAGTGCAATAGAAGAATTAGTTAATAATTTAACCACTACCTTTCGATAGTCATTGAATAGTTATTAAGCATCTACTTAGCTCTTGAAATTATAGACACTTATGCTCAGGTTTGTATAATGTGTTCTAAGCGATGTACCCATCCGTTATTTAAAATGAATTTCTGTTTTTTCTTTTTGGAATTGATAAATTGGATGGATTAGTATTCGAATGGTTGATTTATAACTGTATCCAACATATAATTAATTGAAGATTGATGAATACCCTGGTAAGAGAAATGGTATTATAACTCACTTCCAAAATAATTGATCTATGGGTATTCGTTTATAATAATTAAGAAAATTAGACACTAACGACAAAGCATATAATAACGAAGTAAACCACTTCAATTCATCAAGAATCATCAGGACTAAGCTACGTCACACTTTTTATTGCCCCCTCGCTTGCATTAAGACTATGGCAACTGAAGCATAAAACGAAAGAATAATACCTGAAAGAATCAAGTAAATTACTACTACATGTAAGGTTAGAGGATAGGAATAGGAGGTAAAAGAATAGGTAAAAAAACCCTGACGATTCATATGTATGCCAGAGTTTAAAAAGCGGCGTCGACTTATGCTAACGTTGCAAGCAGCATCCCGACCGAAGCGTCGTGGCTCTCTAAGCTTTCCATATAAACATACTTTTGAGGGTGTTTTCCATAAAAAAACCCTGACACTCTTACGAATATCAGGGTTTAAAAAGCGGCGTCGACTTACTCTCCCACCCTCAAAAGGGCAGTACCATCAGCGCAAGCAGGCTTAACTTCTCTGTTCGGAATGGGAAGAGGTGGACCATGCTGCTATAGACACCCAAAG
>JBEAQY010000024.1:0-65636 GCA_041163605.1 Bacteroidota bacterium
CTTGTTTGAGTTATACACCAGAATCACTTGCGGATGCAATAAACGCATCTTTGGATAAATCTTCAAAAACCATTTTAGTAGGCGATCCCAGTGAGTGGATTATGGCAGCGGCATTAAACCAATACATGGATTCGAAGGTCTTGGCAGCAGCCTTTTTTGTTTATCCTGTCGGAATGGCGGCCTTGGATAGCCGTAAAGAACTAGCGCAGTTGATTTTAAAATTAAAATCAAAGGATATACCGACATTTTTACTTCGCAAACCGGAAGAATTTTTTGAGGGAGTTGAACCGAATTTAGCTTGGTTTGTACAACAACTTCAAGAGGGGATTTCAATGGGTACATACATCGAGTACCTGTGCGGATTGTCACAGTCCTCTACAATAGATTCAAATGGTAGATAAAAAACATATCGACGTAATTTTCACCGAGCTCTTGAATCGTTATCAAGGGTTTTTCTTACATCAAATTCGCTTGAAATTTGAAGGAGAAGAAGTATTTGACGTGTACCAAGAATTTTGCATTCACCTCTATCAGATTTTATCTACCAAGTATTCTACAGAAATTGATTTGTTTAACACGCGCTCATGGCTAAAGGCGGTAGTTTCTAACTTTAGTATATCGATGCTTCGTAAAAAGAATAAAAAGCGAAAAGTAAATTTGATTTCTGAGGAAAAAACAAGCATTGCCCGGGCAAATTACTCAGACGAATCAGACAATACAGATCAACCCAAAGGAGAGCCGGATTATTTTCATGCCATGTCCGATGTGCTCCTTCACTTAAATAAACGCGATGCTTTAATGCTAAAGCTTAAGTATTATTATGGTGTTCCATCCGCGCGTATTGCGCGAATCTTGAATGTGGCTCATGTGGATGTTACGATTGGACGCTTAAAGCAGCGAATACTTAAAAAATCTGGCGCTAAAGATTTAGAAGCCTTATTACGAGCATATCCTTGGTTGACGTAAGCTCTTGTTGGCTTAATACGCCATATGGCGTTCCTTCTTTTCTGAGAAAATATCAGCAATGGTTACAAGGATTCCGGTTTCTTCTACCCCGCCAAATTCTGGATTTACCGCTGTACCAAAGGTTTTCATAGTTGGCGATAAATTCATGTAAATATTTACTAATGGTGGGATGAATTCACCTTTTTCTCGAATGTGCGAATTGAGCACTTTAAATCCATCCTTAAAATTTAAGCCCTTCAATTGACTGTCCACATAGGCGCGATCATAATCTTGAATCAGGGGGTGAAATGGTTTCATTAGGCCTTCATTATCCGGAAAATACGTATGCATGAAATGCAATAAGAAATCTCTGCTCGAGGTATCGTAATTCGGATACATGGTTACTTTTCCAAAAAAGTACTTAATCTCAGGATGCTCACGAACCAATACACCCAATCCATCCCAAATATTATCCAATGCGAATAATCCTTTTCTTGGATTTACCATAGGTTGAAAATTAGGTTGAACCCAACTTCTGCCCAATTCGATGGTATAGGGTAGGTATTGCGTAATGAAGGTGTCGGTGAAATCAAAATAATGCGTGGTCGATAAATGGATATTTCCTTGTTCGTCGATGGCACGATCACAAAATGCAAAGCGATATCCCCCTATGATTTCTTCATCTTCCGGAGACCAAACAATAAGTTGTTCATAGGCATACGGACCAAGGTCGTATTCATCCAAGTCAAGGGATAATCCTGTTCCACCGCCCGATGCTCGAAACGTGATTTCTCTTAAACGTCCAATTTCTTGAACGACATTCGGAGCATTCGTATGGTTAACGATGTAAATTTCATTATCTCCCTTTCGTGTTCTTCGAATTAATCCGTTTCTATGGAGTTCATCCTTTAGGATGGATTTAGGAATTGCTTCGATTATTGGTTCCATATTTGGTGGGTATATTATAAAGTAGTTCTTTTATTTCTTGAGCAATGCGTTGTTCATCCCTATTTCCTTCATTATTTAAAAGATGGATAGGATCGCCTACAGTAAAAACGATTTTCTTGCCTCGTTGTTTATAGAGCTCGTCTGCAAGATATAACATTTCAAGGGTTGTCTTAATGCCAAGCCAAGTTCTTAGACGATGCAATCCATAGAAAAAACGAGATAATTTTCCTTCGATGTGAATTGGTATAATTCGATGTCCAGTTGTTTTTGCATACGTAACAAAAGTACGCTTCCATTCAAGGTCTTTAATTACCCCCTGTTGCTTCCTGCTTACGAGGCCAGCCGGAAAAATACAAACTGCTTTATCTGAGTTGAACATCGCTGCAATTGTATCTCGCGTATCAATTCTATTTTTACCGTGTTTGTTTACGCCAACAAATAATTCCTTTAAGGGTCCAATATTTAAGAGCAAATCGTTTACCAAGAATACGAGATCAGGTCGGTGATTTTTCATTGCGGCTATGAATGCCACCCCGTCAACACCGCCTAAGGGGTGATTAAGAACTATAATAACCGGTCCTTCTTTTGGAATGCGCTCGATGCCATTAAATACAGTTTTGATGTTTAAGTAATCAACGACTGTTTCACAGAATTCATAGTTTTTGAGATGACCATTTTTCTCCAAAAATAAATTGATCTCTTTTTGATGGATAATTCGTTCCAAATACGATATCGCAAAGCGGGGAAGTTTTTTAAGCAACCCTGGATTCTTATCGCCAATCAATTTTCGAACATCGATATGGAGCTCATTCATGGTTTGCAAAACTAGTAATAATACCCAAGTTAACTATTGAATTCTATACGTAAGCCGTCAAATGCTGGATTTACACCTCGAGGTAGTTTAGCCGAAATTTCTTCGTGTGAACCAAACAAATGGGAGATATGTGTTAAATAGGTTTGCTGTGGTTTAATGTCGTCAATGAATGCAAGTGCTTCTTCTAAATTGAAATGTGAAATGTGATGGGATTCACGTAAACAGTTGATAATTAAGATTGGAATCCCCCTCAATAACTTCCTTGACGACTCGGGAATGGTTTTCGCGTCGGTAATATATGCCAAATCCCCGATCCTATAACCGAAGACACGCATCGCGTGATGCCAAACGGGAATTGGTGTGAAGGTAAAATCATCTACAACAAAGGGTGTTTCATCAATTTCATGGACAGTAACTTTGGGAATTCCTGGGTAATTACCTTTGAAAATATAGGAATAACTCTGATGCAACGCAGCCACCACTTCCTTCGGAGCATACAAAGGCATTGCTTGCTCATGGATATAATTAAATGCTCGAACGTCGTCTAGTCCAGAAATATGATCCCTGTGTTCGTGTGTATACAAGATGGCATTTAATTGTTTAACTTGTTCTCGAAGCATTTGATACCTGAAATCTGGACCTGAATCTATGCAATAAGTGAACTCATTGATTTGAATCAAAACGCTACTTCTTAGCCGCTTATCTTTTTTATCGGGCGATTGGCAGACATGGCAGGAACAAACCGGCATTGGTACACCTTGAGATGTTCCAGTACCCAAGAATGTTAGTTTACCTTTCATAACCGAACGAGTTTAAATCCTTCACCTTTCCGAAGATACAGATTTATAATGGAGCGAATGTCACGGTTCTCATCTTTAAGTTCAATGAATCGCTTCCATTGTTCTGGTGGGGCACTGTTGAAATGAAATGGCGCATAGCCATGACCGCGATACGTTCCCCGTTCAATCCAAATAATGCTACGTTCCATTTTTGAACGCCCTTTATCTATGATGTAGAAGGTATCCTCTTCGTAACTCATGGAACGGATAAGCTTGTTTACTTTTTCATTGTAGATTTCAGCGGGTTCATTACCAATGCATGCGCCATCGCATTGTTTAATCGTATATTGAAAACACGCGTCTTTGGTTGGATAAACCCCATTGATTTTTTGACATAATCCAAATTGGTCACCCCGATTTTTTATAAATTCATGTGCCTCTTTCCTGGAATTGAAATAGGTTAGGGGGGCGGCGCTTGATTTGCTTGTTAGGCCAACCGTTAAGCTTAAGTAACCTTGTTCATTGGGTTCATCATAGAGCCCGTAGGTGAAAATGGATTTCCTGAGTTGACGATTGAATTTAGGCTTGTGCGCTTTTATGAGTTCGCTTTCCAATAACATAGCAATTAACTCAGAACCTGTTGTATGATGTTCAATGCGCGCAATTTCTTGCATCATAATACTGCCTTTGCTTGTTGCGTTATTGCGTAAATGCTGTTCTACACGTTTTTTAATGTTCTTGCTTTTACCAATGTATATGAGGTGATTGAATTCGTCATAAAATCGATAAACTCCCGATTTGGTCGGTAATTCATCCACCATCGCAATGTCAAGTTTTGGATTTACCTTTTTAGGATTGATTTCATGCTGAATAAAAGACTCCAATTGATTGGGGTCCTTGTGATAAATCAGGTCAAAAATTTTAGTAGTAGCCAAGGCATCTCCACCTGCACGGTGTCTCCCGTCAATTTGAATTCCTAGCGCATTGGAAAGCTTCCCTAAACTGTACGAATCATGCCCGGGGATCATATACCTTGAGGCTCGAACGGTGCATAAATGTGGGTATCTAAAGTCATAACCGAGACTCCGGAATTCATGACGAAGCATTCCATAATCAAATCCAACATTGTGTGCTACAAATACACAGCCATCACAAAAAGAAAGGATGTCTTTTGCGAGTTCATAGAATTTTGGAGCGTCCGATACCATATGATTGGTAATCCCGGTTAATCGTACAATGAATTCAGGAATAGGCTGTTCCGGATTAATTAAGGAAATTAACTCATCAATGATTTGATTCCCATCGTATTTATACATAGCAATTTCTGTAATCTTCGATTGCTTTGGGCTTCCACCGGTTGTTTCTACATCCACAATTACAAAATGCATGCTGCGAAATTATAAATCTTGGCTTAATGTCTTGCCTTAATTGCATTAAACTATTGTCATGAGATTTTCAATTTTTAGTGTTGTTCTGATGGTTTGCGGCATATTGAGGTTAAAAACCTTGGCAATTGTCCCTATTTTGCTACAAATAATTTTGCTTTCTTAATCATTGAAATAATTCGTAATTTTATCCTTGAATTACTAATTGAGAAATTTATAAAGCTATGAGAACACGCATATTTTTTGGAATCCTTTTTCTAACCCTTTCCTTTTTTGCTCAAAGTAACTTGACCGTATTTAACAACGGTGGACAAAAGTTTTATCTCATAATGAATGGGATTAAGCAAAATTCAGTTGCGCAAACGAATGTCGTAGTAAGCAATATCAAAGACGGGGGATATTCTGTGAAATTGATTTTTGAAGATGGAAAAACAAAGGACATCGACAAGAACTTTTTCTTGGATTCTCCTCAAGATATCACAACCCGAGTTGTTTTTAAGAAAGGTGAAGGAAAATTACAACTTGTAAGTATGGTTCCTGCAACTGGAACGGTAGCTGCGGGATCTGTAAGTTATCGTCCAGATAACAATGCGGTGTTTTCGGATGCGGTTACAACTACAACCACCACGACTACACAAACGGTTTCTACGGAAACTTCAACCCTAGGAGGAAACACCACCAATGGTAACGGCAATGGAAGCGTTGGCATTCAGTTTAATGCACCAACTCCAACACCAACACCGACAACTACTCCAAACACCAACATCAATACCAATACCACCGTTACGCCAGCGAACAATGGAAATGGCAATGTAAACATTTCGGTAACAGACCCAGTAAATGGTGAGAACATCAATATGAATGTAAACATGAACATGAATGGCACTGATGTGAATCCTGATGCACAAAATGTAAACATGAACATGAATGTAAATGTTTCTGGAAACGGGACTCAACAAAATACAAGCAACACACGCCCAGGTGCCAATGCGAATGTTAATGTGGGTACTACAACGAATAGCTCAACCCAACAATCAACAACAAACGGGGCAAATGTCAACGTTAATGTAAATGGAAATGGGGTTAATCCATCTGTGAATGCAACGGTTCCTGGTGCAACAACGAATGTGACAGTAAATGGCGGAACAGTAACCCAAAACAGTTCAAATACCACCATTACTACTACAACAACGACCACTACCAATGCAACAACGACAACAACGAATGGAACATCAAACACTACAGCAGCAACAACTGGTGGAACTTCAAATGGTCGAATGGTCTGTGCTAAGACCTTAACTAATGTGGGAACCTTGAAGACTGAATTGAATGGGTATTCATTTGAAGATGATCGAGTAGGAGCGCTTAAAATCTCCCTTAAAAACAAATGTTTGTATGCAGCGGATGCGGTGCAGTTAATGGACTTGTTTACGTTCGATGCTAATCAATTAGAAGTAGCAAAGTTTCTTTCAGACCATTTGTTAGATTACGACAACGCGTCAAGTTTAGCCGCTAAGTTTTCGTTCGATTCTTCGAAAATGGAGTACATGGAATATGTAGGGAGAGATTAACTGGGGTCACAAATCATTTCTCCAAAAGAAATGAACGAAAATAGAATCATATCGTCTAGTTACAATAACGGTTTGCGGCTAAGCCATCGTTTTAATGTGGCTTAGGTGTTGTTATGTTTAAAAATCATATATATGTTCGATTTCAATTCCATTCTTCTCACAGAATCGGATAAATGCGCACAATTGGTCAATAGGAGTGCAAATAGCGACTCTGTGAAAATCGTTGTTATTAGCAAGCTTTTGGGCAAATAACGCACGACAAGTTTTGGGGTCAAAATTCTGATTAGTAGGCGCTATTACTGTGGTAAGTATGGCCGATTTATTTCCTGCTACTTCAATGATATTTACATCTTCCAATGCTATTTCTGTAGCCGTATACATAAATGCCGTGTAACGTGGAATTCTGATGACATGTCCATCCTCACTCGACGAAAGGACATCGATTGTAGCGTTCTTCTTCATTAAATCCGTCAGACTGTCTGTAACAACAACGGTTGTTGTCGGGATCTCACCATACATAGACTGAGAGCCGTATTTGATCAATTCAGCGTATGCTATCTTTATTAGAAATTCAGAAGTGAGCAGGTACTTTCGTTCAAGTTTTCGATGCATATTCCAACCGAAAAATGAAGTTTCTGTCCATAGATCTTTCAATTGTTCATTATAATCAAAATCGTACCATGCTGCTGTGTTCAGGAAATTGGCATATTCTGAAGTATATTTCTGTGTAAATAGGTCTTCGTCTGTCAAAGAAGCGGTCTGAGTCGCTCTGCCAATAACCATTTCGTACCAGGACTTCATGTTGTATTCAAGTTCAGTGCTCACTCCAATAACACCAATCATTGTATTATACTCTTCGTTGTACGGGTATTTTCCTTCAAGATGCTTGTTCAGTATGTTATAGCTATCCCAAAATTGATTGACCTGAGATTGATATGAATAGTTCGTTGAAGGCTCTTTTCTAAAGAACTCGGCTTGTTCTTCAGGTGAGTACACTAAAAACCACTCCGGAAAAGTTAAGAAAGTTTGATCGGCAAGACGTCTGTCAGCTTCAGGGGTTAATATTTTTCCTTCAGTCTTGTACCATTCATCTGGAATGACATCAGAATATTCAATGGTTGCGGGTTCTATAATCGACGGCTTATATGAATATAAAGCATATGCCACAGGGATTAATAGCAAGGTTAAAATTCGAAGTCTTTTCATTCCAATCTATTTCTTATTGATAAAGCACACTAGCGTATTTAGGGAAGGATCGTTCTTTTGAAGAATGCGCTGTTTGGTATCTTCAAATCCCCGATCTTCTAAGTAGGTACACCATTGCTCAATCGATCTAAAGCTTCTGTATTCTTCTGTATTGTATTGCCAGGACTCTTTTAAGCCAAGATTGAATACGGTGTGAACTAGAGAAGCAAATGTCACCATTTCCGGAGAGTGGCAATCATGGTCTCGCATAATGAACTTTCCGCCAGGCTTAAGTACACGTTTTATCGAGTCAACGTAGGTTTCAAGCTTTTCAACAGGACAATGGTGTAGCCCTATGAAACATGTTACGACATCCAAAGAGTCGGTGGGAATCTGGTCCTCGAGAATCGGTTCATAATCTAGATGATAAAACGTGCCCATTTTCTTGAAGCCTCCTCGCTCAAATAGATCACCAATTCCATTGCTTGGAGCAATATCATTTTGTAGGAATACAGGCCCAGTTACCGTTAACTTTTTTCTAATGTGGCTAATATACCTCCCTGTTGAACCGATTTCTAGATATCCACCTATTGATTTGGCCCCGTCTAAGATCTCAATCGTTTGGTTCGTCATTTCCTGTTTTTGAGTTTTTAATGCTGGTAATGCATAAGTAAACTCAGACAGGAATGGTTTGATACTCGCTAGTTTAGATCGAACATCATTGTAAACCTCCTCATCTGTTGAAAGCCTGGAGCAGGCGTCCACAATTAAATGGTGAAAGCGATCCTCGGGATACAAATGGAAAATTACCTGAAGAAATCGATACATATTATCGCTCCATTCAGTACTATTCATAATACTTTTAAACTCTGAACTGGTATCTGTGCTCATAGGATTATTGTTGTTCGGTTTATAATAAGTGTCCCAAAGTTTATTTCTAAATCTGTTTTGAGGATCAAATTGATCTTTTAGCTTAAATAGCTTTTTGGCTTTTGGGTATGCTCTATGGAATTGTTCTTCCGTTGCATAAATCTGATAAGGAAGGTAGAACGTTCCTCCCGCTTGAATAGCGGCTTCATTCATTTCTCTAGTCCATACTGCAACTCTTGCTTTAGCGTTCTCCCTGTTGCGTTGTTTGTAATAAACAACAAATGCAAACATCTCTTTTGGAGCCCATGAAAGGAAGCTGCCGCTGTCTTGTTCTGCGTGTCGAATAGAAATGTTAAGAATATTGACCCGATGACGGTTATAGATTTCGGCCATACGCTCACTGAATTCTTCAAATTTTTCAACCGGAACGAAATATTCACGCAATACATAGGTGGTATGTTTCCTGGATTTGGGTTCCAGTTCAGTTACATCATATCCGGCCTCATAATTTCGCCAATGAACTTTTTTTCTCCAATGAATTAGCGGATCAATAATTTTCTCTCTTCTCCATTTGCCTAGGGGAGTTTCAGTAAATGCCCATAAAAAGTATCTTTCTATAGGATACGCTCCTTTAAGTGGAATAAGGCGAGTTTTTACTGTTGGCTTTTCATCTGTCTTAATCCAAGTGGCTGCTCGCAGGCCTCTATATGATGGTGGAAACATATCCGTATTGTGCATAATCGCCTCAGGATTATTTCTTACTTCACTATTGAAATAGTTCATGAATTCCCCTTTGTGCAATTTCTTGGATACCCTTTTTAATTTTACATTATCAGCTAATTCAAGGGTTACTCTCACAATTATTCCCAAAGCATTATAACAACCAATACTTCCATAGAATAGATCAGAATTCTCATTTCGTGAACACGATTTTAATTCACCATTGCCAAGTAGCAAGTCAATATTTTTTACTGATAGTATAACAGGGCCTAACCCCATATATCTTCCATGTGCGTTCACACTAAGTGATCCCCCAACTGTGAAGTTTGCATAAGATTGCATGATCTTAACACTCAAATCGTCATTGTCAACATGCCGCTGAATATCACACCAACGAATACCACTTTGCACAGTAATTTCTTTATTTTGAGGTGAGTAAGATTCAACCTTGTTAAGCCCTCTCATATCAACATGAGTTGTTGTCTCACTAGCTGTTTGTCCGCCCATGCTGAAACGACCGCCTCCAACAGAAATAGGCTCTGAGGAATTAAGTACGTATTCTTGCAGCTGCTCAATTGATGACGGTTTTAGTACTTTTTGCACAATGATTGGATTTATTTGCGTTACATCATCTACAATGCGCTGTTCAGATTTTACATGTGGAATTTCCTTCGCAACAGGGTTAACAAAGTAGTCTTCATTATGTCCTTGCGGTAACCCATATTTATTTCGTTCTGAACTCCCTTTTCTTAATCCCAATTGAATAAATAACCACAAAGGCCCAAGTATCGGGATAATTGTAAGCGCTAATAACCAACTTGTTTTGTTTCTATCATGTAATCTCTTTGCAGCTGTACAATACAGTGCCCAATAGAGCAATGGGTAAATAATTAAAGTAAACGAATACCCTATAAAAAGATCGATCGAAGTGAAGAGGATATAAAATGCCAACCAGATAAAAAGTTGAGCATTCCAAAATGTCATTCTATTGATCCTTCCTCTCGAGGTGAACAGTAAATAACTTACAGGTAGTTTTTCTTTCATTTAGTATTATTAATCATAACGTTCCGCAGCTACCCGAAGGTGGCGATTTCGAAGCACCAGCATTTTGGTAAAGCACTAAGTTTGATACGAGCTAAAAGCTTTTAATTCAGCACTACATCGCCTATTTTTTATATACATTGTTATGCACTTTTATTCTTTATCTCAATCCATTTATGTCATATCGTGATACAAAATTCCAAACCAATTCAGAAGCATTTTGACCTTGAAAGGTTGAATTAAACCAAACGTGGTCTCCTCCGATATATTTGTAATGCTCAACAGAAACTAAGCTATCTCCTTGATCATAGACATAATGCTCAATTGTCATTCCTCCACTATTATCAGTGGTTACTGTTGGGCTTGTATTCGTGTTGTTGAAATTTATCCAATGGTCTAATGTACTTTGTGCAGAGTTCCAGTCACTTCCTCCATTATAGGGTAGAACACCATCAGAGGTTCCATGAAGATGCACGACTGGCATAGGATGGCTTGTCGGCCCCGTGCAATCTAACATACCTCCCGAAACAGAAGCTACCGCAGCAATTAAATCACTTTTATAGTTCGCAAGCCCATATGCCATCATTCCTCCGTTTGAGTATCCAGCAGCATAAATTCTCTCCATATCAACATTGTACTGAGATGAAATCTCATTAATCATTGATTCAACAAAACCAAAATCATCCGCATCACTTTTATTGTCTCCACCAGTTGGACACGCATTCCAATGAGATAAACCATCCAAACAGCTTCCTTGCGGATAGACTATAATAAAGGTGTCTGATTCTGCCAATGGGCGCATATCAGCCTCAATTATGTACTCACTTGCACTTTGACTATACCCATGAAAATTAAGCATTAGAGGTACAGCAGATGTTCCATCATATGAATCAGGTATATACAAAACATATTCTCTATTGAGGCCGTCATGAACTATGGTTTGTGCATTAGTATTTGAGTAACAACCCTCTGGATTGTTATTATCATCTTTTTTACAACTACTCAGGATTGTTAATAGAATAGCAAAAAAATAAAATTGTTTTTTCATTGTACTTTCTTTTTTCGTATTTAACATGTTTTTTTCTTTTTTAATTGTGCATAACTTATTTATACACGATATAAAACTTCGCTTATACAACCAAATCGGGTGCATTGGAGCAGTTTTGTTGCGTATTTACGAATATACGATTTGTGTTGTTAAGTGGGATGATTTTTATTCGGACTTACCGAAGAAATGTCAAAAACAATCGTCAGATTGTTGAAATCGATAAAGTAATTTATGGCACGTTCAACTCAGCAATTCACACATAAGGATATTTCTACTTCTTCACAAACGCCGACTCGTAGCGTTCAATCCATTGTTCGGGAGAAATTTTTTGCATGAGTTCGCCGATTAAGGTAAACGGTATCGGTGTGGTCTTCTTAAACCGAATACAGCTTTTACCCATGTCGGGTTTTTTACCAGTTTCTTCTATGTATTCCTTCTCAAACCACGAAAGCATCGCGGGATCCGCATAGAGGCCCATGTGGTAAAAGGTGATAATGTCTTTTCGAATGACCAAATTCACAAAAGGTAAAGGCAGTTCTGGAGAACAATGATAGCCCTTTGGATACAAGGTATGTGGAACCACATATCCAATCATTCCATAATTCATTTCCTCTTCAAATCCGTTCGGAAGGTTGTTGATGATTACATCCCTCATTTGGAGGAACAATTCTTTCCTAGGACCTTCCTCAATAGCATTTATATAATCAATTACCGGATTCATCGGATCGTACCTGGATATTCTTCTAGTGCTACGCGCAAGCAATCTACCGCCTTACGCAATGAATCTTGATTCAATACATACGCAATTCGCGCCTCATTTTTTCCGGCTCCTGAGGTAGAGTAGAACCCATTGGCAGGCGCCATCATAACGGTTTGGCCTTCAAAAGAGAAGGACTCTAACAACCATTGACAGAATTTTTCTGCATCGTCCACAGGGAATCGCGCCACGCAATAAAATGCACCTTTTGGTTTCGGACAAAATACACCAGGTATAGCGTTTAAGCCGTCCACCATGATATTTCTACGGGCTACGTATTCATCTACCACTTCATCAAAATAGGATTGTGGCGTAGCTAGGGCCGCCTCTGCGGCAACTTGGTCAATGGTGGGTGGAGAAAGGCGTGCTTGGCCAAACTTCAATGCCGCACCCATAACTTCTTTATTCTTGCTAATGAGTGCGCCAATGCGTGCGCCACACATGGAATATCGTTTTGAAACGGAATCGATCATCAATACATGTTCTTCCAGTCCGGGTAAATTTAATACGGAGTGAGGTTGCGCACCATCATAGCAAAATTCACGGTACACCTCGTCTGCATACAAGAACAAGTCATGCTTTTTTACAATCGCAGCCAAGGCTTCCAATTCTGCTTTGGAGTATAAATATCCGGTTGGATTGCCTGGATTGCATATCACAATGCCTTTGGTACGCGACGTTATTTTTGCTTCAATTTCTTCCATGGCAGGTAGGGCAAAGCCATTTTCTATGTTGGAAGTTACAGGAACAACCCGAACCCCAGCGGTTACGGCAAAGCTGTTGTAATTCGCATAAAAAGGTTCAGGAATAATCACTTCGTCACCCGGATTACAAGTACACAACATAGCAAAAATCAAGGCTTCAGATCCTCCGGTTGTGATTAGGATGTCTTCTACTTCTACAGGAATACCTTGTGCTTTGTAAGAAGCGGATAATTTAATGCGATAACTTTCAATTCCAGCGGAGTGACTGTACTCCAATACCTTGTCATCAAAATTATGGATGGCTTCAAGGGCTGCATCTGGCGTTTGAATATCGGGTTGACCAATGTTTAAATGGTATACGGTTTTTCCTGATTTTTTCGCCGCTTCCGCAAAGGGAACTAATTTACGAATCGGAGAGGCAGGTACGATTTGGGCTTTTTCTGAAATATGTGGCATGGTGTTATTTATCTTTAGATTTCAAACTTAAGTTCTTTTTTTGAGCGAGAAAAACAAATCCGTTTTTCATATACAATAATTTCAGGTTAGGGTAGGCCTTGAGGTAGTTTTCATGCATTGGGATACGCGCCACATAGTATACCGGTAGATCTGTGGAATCCGAACAAACCCATGCTTCATTGTACCGATTTGCATTTTGATGCGGCTTGATTTCCCCATAGAACAAATGCGCATAGGATTTGAATCCCAGGGGAATCAGATACACATTCTTTGGAGCCTGCTGTTTATAAAATGAAATGGCGGCGCGTTGTGTGTACTGCTCAATATGGGGTAAAATGGTCCCTTGGATACATAGAATTCCTAGGGGTACAGCAATTAATAAAGTCAGTAAAGCATATTGAATGCGTTGTTTTAAAAGAAAATATATACTTACTAATGCAGCAATTCCCCATAAAAATACGATTGTAAAATCTACAATTCGCCAGGGTTCATCTGCGTTTAGATTGGCAAAGGCAAAAGGATCTTTTATCGTTATAAGCTTAGTAATTCCCGGTCCGAAAACTTGAATATAAATCAAAACACTTAGGGCAATCGTAATGATTACAAGGTAGCTAATGGTAGCCCAAGTACTTCTACGAAATGGTTTTTCCGCTTGTGAAATGGACAAGGCTGCAAAATAGGTAATGAAGAAGTAACAAAACGAAGAGTAATGAATAATTTTCGTTTGAACAATTGAAAACAAGATCAAGGTGAATAGTCCTGAAATGAGCACCAAGGTATTGAATGGATTGGTATAGCTTTCCTTTTGGAAGAAACCGCCAATCGCAAAGAATGAGGCCGGAAAACATCCGAGCAATAAAACGAGCCAATGGTAGTAAATTGGACCTCCGTGCCCTGCATCTTTCGTTTGGAAAAGGCGTACTTGATATTCAAGGAATTGGGTGATAATGGCCTTGTTTCCACTAATCCAAAGCAAGAAGAACCACAGTAAACTAATGATTAGCGTAGCGATCAGTGTAACGGAAACAAACTTGAACTTCGGAAAGGATTTGAATTTTGTAAAGAGATGGAAAAAGAACACCGATGCACCTATAAGGATTAAAGCTACCGGACCTTTGGTCATTACCGCGAGTCCTGCGAACAGCCCGGCATAAAGAAATTCACTGAATCGTTGTTTCGTTGTTCCGAGGTAATAAAATGCGATGGAATTGAAAATAAATAGGTTAAACCAAGGATCGATGATCCCGGAATGAAAATACATGTTCGGTAAAAAAGAACCGATGTAAAATGCAGCCCACCAAAAGCCGAATTTCCTGTTTTGGTGTTGCGATCCGTGGTAAATTAAGGTGAATATGGTAAACAATGCTGCAAGTACATTCGGAAAGCGAGCAGCGAATTCGTTCACACCAAAGAGTTTCATAGAACATGCCTGCATCCAAATAAAAAGAGGTGGTTTTTCCCAAAAGGGAAGATAGTCTATAGTTACGGTGGAGTAGTTTCCACTAGTAACCATTTCTCGTGCACATTCCGCAAAATTAATTTCATCCCAATCAAAGAGGTGTACACTGCCGAGAAAGGGGACAAACAGCAGGAAACATACGCCAATAACGATACCTAGGGTTTTTGTATTCATCGGCTTAGGTAAGGGGAATGATTATTAAACCAAGTGTTAGGGAGTACTGCCAAAAGAATGTAGGCACTCACGACTCCAATTAGAGATCCGACCGTTACATCCACTAAAAAATGTTGTGAGAGATAGGTTCTTGAAAATCCAACAATACAAGCTCCAAGGAGCAAGCCAATGGATTTTAGTGAATTTTCTTTCATGGAAAAACTAAGTATCGCAGCGAGCGCAAAGGCACTGGCCGTGTGACCAGATGGGAAACTATGGAATTCGTAGTATAGAAATCCTGGAATCGCATGAAAATCCGGAATGGCTTTTAAATAGAAATACGGCCGCATGGCCTCTGGAAATAAAACGTGCTTACTGAATTGTACGATAAGCGAAGAGAACAAGTAGCTGATTACAATTAACCACCCTGTACGTCGATTAATAAAAAAAAGAAAAAGTACTCCCAATATGAGCACGAATAGACCATCTCCTAGCATCGTAATGTAGGGCATTAGCAGATCAAGGATCGGATGATTCAATTGATTTGTAGCGAGTTGAAGCGGAATTTTTTCGGTAAGAAGCAAGGTCAAGAGGCAAGCACTTAACACAAGCAAATATCCAAGTAAAAAAGGCGACCGAAACGCTTTCACAGGGTAAAATTAAGAAAAAGCAACGGCTATCAAATTAAAGATGCTCGTCTTTGTTATTTACAATACTCGTAAAGAGCACCGCGTCATAGGCTGTATGTGCCATAACTGCGAACCATAGTCCGAATAACTCATAGCCATAGGAAAGCAATACAATGAACGGTAGGATAATCAGTCCATATAAACTGAATTTCCAGTTCCAGGGGTTTAGGTACCCATGAATGGAGACAAATAGGATGGAGGTAATCCAAATTCCGAGGTAGGGTTGAATGGAGGCTCTAAAAAGTAATTCTTCTCCAACGCCTGCACAAACCGATAAAAACAAGCCTTTAACTACGGTAAGCTTAAGTTGTTTAATGAGCTGTTCCATGCGGTTTCCTAAGGAATCAAATATGGGAGCATCCATAAATAGTAGGGCAAGGAAGGCGTAAGCAAATCCAAACATTAGGCCATAACCTACAGGAATTACGGTAAATGATGATAGCTTGAGAAATTCGACAACATGCGTAAAATCAAGGCCATAGCTCAAGAAATAACCAAGGATTGGAAATCCAATTAAGGTTACTAATCCCATCCAAAGCACGTTGTTCGACATAACCCGATGAATTTTCAATGAAAGTACTAAAAAGTTAATTGACTAGCGATTTACACAAGAAATCTTTACTTTTACGTTTTACAAATCTAAACCAGCTCGCCTATAGACACCAAATTTACTTAACCCCAAATTCTTGGATTAACTGTAAATTATGTCGATAGTATCATTAGGAGATCAAGAGCTAGTAAAGCTGTACGTTAACGGAAATGAAAAAGCGTTTGAACTATTAATTACACGTCATAAAGACCGTGTTTACCGATTTATTTTATCTAAAATTAAAGACCCTGAGTTGGCTAATGATTATTTTCAAGATACCTTCATGAAAGTAATCGTAACCCTCAAAGGTGGGAATTACAACGAAGAAGGGAAATTTTTACCGTGGGTTTTGCGGATCGCCCACAACTTGATTATTGATGGATTCCGTAAGAATAAAAAGGTGCGTTTTCTATCTGAAACGAGATCAGCCTCTGAGGATTATTCAGTTTTCAGTCGCTTGTCCAATGATGATTTAAATGTGCTTCAGATTACTTGTAAGGAAGAATTAGAAACTCAAGTAGTTCGTTTCCTGGATGAATTGCCAAGCGCTCAAAAGGAAATTATTTATCAGCGGTTATATCAAGATTTATCGTTTAAAGAAATTGCGGAAATGGAGGACATTAGCATTAATACGGCCTTAGGTCGCATGCGCTATGCACTCATCAATTTGAGAAAATTAATGGACCAGCACCAAGTGGTTACTGAGATTTAGTTTGTTTTTAATAGTTGTTTTAAAATCCCTCCTAGGAGGGATTTTTTTATTCGCTTAAAATTTCCACTAAGTTGCTATCGGCAAAAATCGAACCCGGAGAAATGACGGTTTCGTTCAATGGAATATTGTTTCCGTAGCGTTCGTTTAGTTTAGCACGAACAATTGGAGAGTTTAAGTTAAAATCCTGCAATTTTTGCAAGGTACCCACAGAAATACCCGCACCCCGCTGATATATTTTGTATACCAGTTCCGAACAATAGATGCGGTCGTCATTCCATTCAAAGGTTAAATCATAATTCTTGCCTAACAATTTTTTCGCCTCTTTTTTCATTTTTTCTTTCACTTCACTTGTTAATAATGAAGCTGCATGCTTATGCCGTTTACTTACATAATGGTGACCTTCGTCTCGATTAATCCATTCGGAAAGTATAGTCTTTTTGACTGGTTGTACACCTTCATAAACCACCCATTCCTTATTTTCTTTGAACAGAATTCCACAATGAGAGTAGGGCGAATTGGTGGCTAATTGAATGGCTTTTCCTTGGCCAGAGGTCGAGATTTGAAAAAGAATATCTCCTTCCATTAAGGTATCAAGGTTTTGAAAATCAGAAGTCTCGTGATGTTGTTTAGTTACTTTCTGCTCTGATTTATTACTACATGCGGTGGTGACCAGCAAGGTTGCAATCGTAAGAATGCGGATAACGAACAACTTATTCATAGCTATATGGTGGGGTGATGTAGATTCTAATGCGTTCGATTGGACGGCATACGCATTGTTCTATTTGAACTTCAAATGTCATTATTGTTTAATAAACTCCTCGAAGGATAAGATTTCAGGCTTTTTAATCTCTGATTTTTTTTCGAGAATAAGACAAAAGTCCTTAATTTTTGACGTTTTCAATGCGTTAAATTCAGATTTCGCTTTGTTTAGTTCTTTTTCTAAGGCAGAAATATTAGCCAATTCAGAAACCGATGGTGCACCGAAATAACTTGAAATGGTGGAGAAAATTTCATTGAATTTTTCCCGGAGTTCATCTTCTGCAGCACCAACATAGTTATCACCTGTAGTTATTACCAATTTGTTTCGCATGGCGGTTAATTCCTTCGTAATTGCCTCAACCGTTTTGTTCGATTTGGTATTTTTCGCTTTATATTCCAATGCCTTGGCATCCCACTGATCAATTTGATATACCAAATATGCAAGGTCCTGAATCATATTATACACTTCTTGTGTGGTTTGTTGTTGTTTTTTTCGATCATCCAAACTAAACAATGAAGTGCTGTCATAAATCACTTCAATTTGTTTTTCAAATACTTCATTCCCCTTACTGATTTTTACCAAATATTTACCAGCTACAACAGAAGGTGGTGGTGCCACAGAAAACCCTTTGCCTTTTGCAACTTTTGGCGCAATTCCATTGAAGCCCCATTCAATAGTATTTATCCCTTTGTTTTTACCGACTTCAAGCTTAGAAACTAAGGTGCCATCTAAGGTGGTTATCTCCCCCGTCATTTTACCAAAGGTGTGACGTTTCGTTAGTAAATAGCTAATTTTTGCATTGCTGCTTGGATTGTCTCCTACGAATTGATTTTCTGAGGCTGTCCCTCCGAAATTACTTTTTTCCGGCAGCACGAAGGCTTCCGTTTCAAAGAAACTTAGGTTCTTGGTTAGTAGGCCTTCGTTGATGCTGCGAAGCGGTCGAATGTCATCGAGAATAATAATTCCTCTTCCGTGGGTTGCAGCGACTAAGGCATGTTTTGTTGGGTGCAATTCTAAATAATGAACAGCCACTTTAGGGAAGTTGTTCGTGAATGGTGCCCAGGATTTTCCGCCATTTAATGTTATGTACAAGCCATTCTCGGCTCCTACATATAGTAAATTCTTGTTTACATAGTCTTCTTGAATATTTCTTACAAATGTTGTGATTTCTGGTGTCATGATTGATTGCCAGGTTTTACCAAAATCAGTTGTTTTGTATACATAGGCTGTATAATCATTCTTCGTGTGCCCATCGAATACAGCATAGGCGATTTCTTTTCCAAATACACTGGCTTCGATGTGGTAACACCATGTATTGTTTGGAAGACTTGTAATGTTCTTCGTTAGGTTCTCCCAAGTTTTACCACCGTCTTTGGTTACCTGCACATTACCGTCGTCTGTTCCAACCCAAATGACTTGATCCGTCAACGGAGACTCAGCAATGGTGAAAATCGTACAATGGTTTTCAGCACCTGAATTATCTGCGGATAAACCACCTGAAGCTTCTTGGTTTTGTTTTGCTTTGTCATTGGTCGTTAGGTCGGGTGAAATTTTAGTCCAGTTATCGCCTCGATCATTAGATACATGAACAAACTGACTACCAACATATAATCGGTCTGGATTGTGTTTGCTTGTTGTTAGCGAGGCATTCCAATTAAACCGAAGTTTAGGGTCGCCCTCAAGTGGGTAAGGTTTTACTGTTTTTAATTGTTGTTTCTCTACATCGAATCGCCAAATGGCCTCCGCTCCTTGCATTTCTGAATAAACGATGTTAGGATGTGTCGGATGCGGATACACCCGAAATCCATCGCCTTGACCAACTAATTCCCAATCTCGTGCCTCAACGCCACCGGGACTAGCAGAGGGTCCAAACCATGAATTATTGTCTTGTAATCCACCGTAAACATAATATGGACTTCGGTTATCTAGGCTCACATGATAAAACTGACTTACAGGTAAATCTTCAATCATCTCCATACTGGATCCGCCATCCAGCGAACGGTATAATCCACCATCGGTCGCGACAAACACTTTGTCGGGTTGGTTATTGTCAAACACCACATCATGAATATCGGAATGCATCGAACCTAAATTCTTAAATGTTTTTCCCCCGTCTCGACTAATGGAACCAAAGAGTCCTCCTTTGGTAATAATATTTGGGTCCTTTGGGTGTATAGTTATTCTTGAAAAATAGAATGGACGAACGGTAAGAGCAAAATCACCGTTTAGAAAGGTCCACGTATTTCCTCCATCTTCTGACCGATAAAGTCCTTTTTCTTCTTTTTTCTTGGCTTCGATTACGGCATAAACGATGGATGAATTAGACGGGGCAAGAGCAACTGCAATTCTCCCTTTTTCTCCTTGTGGTAAGCCGTTTTCAAGCTTCTTCCAAGTTGTGCCACCATCTACGCTTTTGTACAGTGCGCTGTTGAGTCCGCCAGAATTAAACGAATATGCGGTCCGACCAAATTCCCAAAAGGCTGCGTACAATACTTGGGGATGCATTGGGTCCATTACCAATTCAGAACATCCGGTTGTATTATTTACAAATAGGATTTTATTCCAAGTTTTACCCCCATCGATTGATTTGTATACGCCACGCTCGTTGCTTTGCCCCCATAAGGCACCAAGAACTGCTGCGTAAATTTCATTTGGATTATTCGGATTGATTTGAATGGATGCAATTCGGTCAGATTTTTCCAAGCCCATTTTAGTCCAATTCTTCCCTCCATCGGTGGTTTTGTAAATACCATCACCCATGGAAACACTGTTTCTGGTCCAGGTTTCTCCCGTACCAACCCAATAGGTATTGTCAGGATCACTTGGATCTATGGTAATACAACCGATGGATTGACAGTATTGGTCGAATATTGAAGTAAAACGTACCCCACCATCTTGTGATTTCCAAACACCTCCACCGGCAGCGCCAACCAGTACAATGTTTGAGTTTTTAGGATGAAGTTCCACATCGGAAATTCGACCACTCATGAGTGCCGGGCCGATATGTCTGGCTTTCATGTCGCCGAAATAGTCACCGGCGTTGAGTGCTGAAGTTTGTGCCCATGACAAGGCTGCCCATCCTGAAGCGAATAGGCAAAGGATTAACTTATTCATTAGTTACTTTTTAGGAAATGAAAACTTTGTTTCTTCGACTTTTGGATTGACTTCTACTTTATCAAATTGTATGGTTTGTGACATGCCATCCTTTATGCCAGAGGTATTTGAGAACGCGATAATAACGCCGTCTACTTCTTGATAGTCTGAATACTTTGTTTGTGAAATCTTGCCTTTCATTTCTCCGGTTTGTATTTCCGTTTCTGTAAGGATTGGAACATTGTTCTCTTTGTCAATGTAGTAATATTCAATGTTGGGCACTTCTTTACCCTCGGCCATGATGGTTTTCTTCTCTAATTTAATTTTATGACAAGCTGTACCATCAATTGTTTCTGAACCAAGGAGGGTAGGGGTATATCCAAGTGCTTTATAGTTAACCAATGCATTTGGGAATTCCTTTGCAGCTCGTTTAGCATTTTCACTTTCATCAGATGGTGCTTTTTCAGGTTCCATCGACATGAAGTTAGTCGTCCAGACGGTGGTTCCATCGTATGCTTGCATAATCATAGTATTTCCCATGAGGGTAATTTCAGTGTACATTCTTCCGTCCTTAAGCATGACAACCTCAACTGGGATTTTCATTCCGCCTTGTTCGACATTAGCATTCATTCGAAGTCCATTCACATTATTCCATTTTTCACCACCAATTGCTTGTTGGAATTGATAAATAATTTCCTCGGCAGTTTGAGCCTTGTATCCAAATGAACAAGCGAATAGGATGAGAAGTAAAAATGAATTTTTCATAGAAACGAGTTAAAATTTAAGTGACAATATTAATATAAAAACATGGAAGTCGATTGTTATAAATTGCTAATTTTCAATCGATAAAATCCCGAATTGAGCGAGGTGGTGACTTATATGTTTTCGGTGAAGTAAAACCCACTCCTCATGATTGAGCGGACCAAAGTAAGGGTGGGGATGGGTCGCCTCAGGGTTGGATTCATAGTATTCGTCGAAAGCCACAAATCCCTCAATAAACGCATCTACAGCCAGTTCCAATTCTTCAAATGCCAGGAGTTTTTCCGGATTAACAAATCCCACCTTGATGTCTTTCCCAAAAGGTTTGTCTGTATATAAAAACGATTTCGATTGAAGGGCTTTTTCTTCTGATACTTCCATTGGAAAATTGATTTGCCCAATGGACAGTGAAAATCCTTTCGCTAGATGTTCAACCATTTGTTGTGCTGAAAAATTACCCCAAAGCGGTTGCTTGTCGGCGGTTAGTGTATTGAGCCGAATTAAAATTTCTGGGAGATCCCAATCGATAAAGTTCATGTTATTTTACAATAATGCGAAGGCTTCGCGGTACGACATCCACTTGGACTTTCTTTCCGGAAGAGATCGGTTCGCCATCAATTTGTCCGTAAGAGTGAGGGAGAACCAAGGTAGCTTGGTCGGTTTTTATAACTTCGGTTAATCCGCTATAATCCGTTCTTCCCGAAAAATACCGGAATAACATAGCTGGGATATTCCAAAAAGAAAAGGGTTTTAAAATAACCACTTCAAATTTTCCATCGGTGGCATCAGATTTGGGCGATACAATAAATCCGTTGCCAAATTCTGAGGTGTTGGCAATGGTGCAAAGAAAAACTGGAAGTTTTCTTACTTGACCGTTCGCATCGATCGATACATTAATCGGATTGTATTTGAAAACTTCTTTTAGTACTAGTTTGATGTATGAGATAAAACCACGTTTGCGTGACCCTTCGAATTTTTTTGCAATCAAGGCATCAAAGCCATAACCACCAAATCCAAGAATTGGTTTGTTGTTTACCTTTAATGTATCCATTTCAATTCGGTTTCCTGAATTGATACATTCAATAGCTTCTTTGATTTTTAATGGAATTTTCATGTGACGCGCCAACCCATTTCCGGAGCCTAAGGGAATAATCGCTAATTCCGTCTTAGATCCAATAAGGGTCGTGCCCACTTCGTGTACAGAACCATCTCCACCCACTGCACAGACAATGTCAATTCCTTGAGCCACTGCCTTTTCAGCTATACTTATCGCATGACCTTTAAATTCGGTTTCAATGATTTCATAATCAAATCGATTGTGGTCCAAATGGGCGGCAATAAGCGCAGGGAGACTTGCTTTTTTACGGCCTCCTGAAATCGGATTTACAATAAACCAAATGCGCTCTTTCATCGGTGTGTTCTATTCAAACGGAGATCTTTTCTAAAACGTTGCAGTAGAGAAAGGAACCCTATTTTAGAATCTCTTATTTTCAAAATTAATGTTTTTTTTCCAATAGGTGAAGTATCTTTCACCTTTTTTAAGAGAACGCGCCAAGATGCTTTCGTTTCATTGTATTGCAACTCAAATTCATCATTCCAAATGTAGTATATCCCATTCAGGTAGCGAATAGTATCTTGATTTTTCTGATTCACATAGGAATACAGACTCACATTCCAATTTAAAGCCTTGCATAATGTAGGAATGATGGCTTTCTGTTCCTTCACATGGAAAGGGTGGTTGATCCCATCGGGCAGAATGATTATAATAGGCACGGAATAATAATCTTGGATTTTATATTGTGCATTGTCTAGATGTACAGGTGTGTGGTCGCCTGTTATGACGAACAAGGTGTTTTTGAACCATTTTTTGTGTTTGTTATGTTGAAAAAATAGGCGTAATTGATCATCGAAGTACCGATAAGATGCCGCTTCTGCGCTTGGTATCTTGTATTTATTTTTAAAGCGTTGAGGGATATCGTAGGGTTCGTGAGTTGAGAGGGTGAAAAAAGTCATCATAAACGGTTTTTTATGACCGTTTAATTGGTTTGAAATATGTTTAAAAACCTCATGATCATGAAGTCCCCAGCTCCCTGTTTCAGCATAGGTTGCGGATATGTCATCTCGGTAAAACTGGTGCTTGAATCCGAGTGAACTTGCCAGGGCATCAAAGCGCATAGATCCTTCTTTAGCGCCATGTACAAAATATGTTTCATATCCGTGTTGATTGCAAATCGACGGGAAACCAGTAAGTGTATTGGTGCTATAATTACTGAGCATGAACGGGGTTTCTAGCCACGAAGGAATGCCTGCAAAAAGTGCCGGCAAACATTCAATGGAAGTTTTTCCCTCTGCAAGACCTACCCCTGCAAAGGTGTTCATTTGTTCCTCGGCTATTTTATCCAGAAAAGGTGTGATGGGAATTCCATTAACTTGTTGATGTAGTTGTTGATTTCCAAGGCTTTCAACAATAATGAATAGTATGTTTACTTGGGATGCTTGGTGCTCACTCTGAATATTAAGGCATGGATTGGCATATTTTATTTCAAGGCTCTTTTTAACTAAGTTTTGATTTGGGGTAGCTTCATTTTGAATTGTTTTTAACACTACAAACGGAGCATTTAAGGTGAATTGTGCGCCCATTGGGTGCTGAGTTTTAAGGGCATCGGCAATTCCCAGAGGCTTCGGGCCAAAACTATTTCTAGCTACAATGAAACTAAAGCTTATTGAAATTAATAACAGTATTACACTCGATGTGATGGTGATTTTTTCACGCTTAGCTAGTGGTATTTTTCTAAGTACCCACACAAATAAAATGATCCAAATAACGAACAAGATGAAAATATACCAAAAGCGTTTGACAAGCCCGCTCAGTTGATTCGAATCTTCCCCTAAGATATAAAATGTATAGACATCAAACGTTGCTCTTTTTGCGGCATAATTGATATAGATTAAATCCCACAGCTCTGGAATTAATATGGTTAAAAATCCAATGATTCCAAATGCTTGAAGCAATCGAAAACCTGTTTTTTCATTGTGAATCCAGTTTGCTATAAAGGTAAGTGTAAATAAGGGGAGTGCAAGATAACCGACAAGGCTAACATCAAACCGAATTGCCATAAATAGGTCAAGATTTTTAGGATTAAACATTGCCTGATTAACCAGTATGTTTTGCAGCCTCAAGAGCCAAAGTTCGAGCAGGAAAAGCCCACAGATTTTTAATGCGAATTTATAATGGTTATTAATCATCTTGTGCGTTTGAAATTACTTAAAATCATCCGTATGTTTGTAAAAACAACCAAATGGCAAAGAAAGAACAATTAAACCCGAAAGAACAAAATCGCCTTCAGCTTACACAACTATTGCAAAATAAAGCTGCCTTAAAACAGGATATTGCGGCTGATGCGGAGGCTGTTTTCTTGAATTTAAAAGAGACGATTAAAGAAGAATTGCACGCCTTGAGAGCTATTATTTCGGATGAACGTGTTCGTTTGCATTACAAGGAACGAGGAGATTATGAAATTCACGTATATATCGGGAGTGATGTATTGGTGTTTTCGTTACATCATAATGTGTTTCGTCTTCCTGATCATAATCCATTGTGGGGTACAGGGTATTTTCAACAGAATGAACAACGTGGATATTTTGGGGTAATTTACATGTATAATTTTTTGGCCGAATCCTTAATTCAAAATCGCCTGGATGATTCAGGATACTTAATTTCTCGCTTGTTTGTTAATCACGAGAAACACTTTTTCATTGAAGGTAGAACTCAACTTTCAGGAATATTTAGAGATACGGAACGCCATCAATGGAATGATGATATTTGCGCCTTGGTCGTGCAAATGACCTTTGCTTATGCCCTGTCATTTGATCTTTATATCCCGCCGTATGAAATACAAGATGAGATCTCTGTGAATCAAATGCATTACATGGGAGAAACCTTGAAATTACAGACCGGAAAACGGCTTGGGTTCAAGATGAAATCTGAGGATACGGATATTTCTTAAAAAAATCGATTCAAGGCTTTGCCTGTATAGTTTTTAGCCTTATATTTGCACTCCCAAATTTGGGGTGTTTTTTATTGGCCCATTCGTCTAGTGGTCAGGACGCCAGGTTTTCATCCTGGAAACAGGAGTTCGATTCTCCTATGGGCTGCCAAGTAATTGGCCCATTCGTCTAGTGGTCAGGACGCCAGGTTTTCATCCTGGAAACAGGAGTTCGATTCTCCTATGGGCTGCAAAAAAAAATGTTATTAAATTTAAGCTATGGCAAACCACAAATCGGCAATTAAAAGAATCCGTTCTAACGAAGCAAAGCGCGCGTTGAACAAATATCAACATAAAACTACGCGTAACGCTGTTCGTAAATTACGTGGATTAACAAATAAAGCAGAAGCAGTTTCTTTGTTTCCAACTGTAGCAGCGATGTTGGATAAACTTGCAAAACGTAATATAATTCACAAGAATAAGGCATCAAACTTAAAGTCGGGTCTTCAGATTCATGTGAATTCATTAGCCTAAGCTCAATCTGAATAAGTCGCATTATTTCGGGGGCATAAGCCCCCTTTTTTTGTATTTTTGTTTTATGAAAATCCATGCGCTAACTGCATGTTTTATGTTGTTTTTTGGGCTTAGTTCTTTAGCTCAAGGGCTTGCAATAGACACCATTTTGCCCAACACATCGTTTTTAAGTACTGTTGATTCTTTAGAAGCTTTTACCCAATCCAGTTACGCTACACTTCCTTCACAAGGCTTACAAGGTGGTGTTTTTATAGACCCTTACAAGGTGTATCTTCCTTCTGGTGGTTTGATGCATCCACTTTCCTTATCGGATAAGGCCCTTCGTTTTACTGCATTGCCTTTATTAGGTTTCGCCTATGCTTTTGGATCTCAAGGCAGCCAACATATGAAGTTTTCTTATGCACAAGCGTTTAAATATGGGTGGTTATTGAATGTTCAATATATAGGGCACGGGGCAAATGGGTTTGTTCGAAATAATGCATGGAAACAGAGGGATTATCGCGTTGATGTTGCGAAACTATCTAAACGATATCAAACGAAATTAACCTTGGAAGGCTTGGTTGATAATCGGCAATTTTCCGGGGGTATTCAGGTCGATTCATTCGCTGGTAGTTTTCCATTGCCCTTGCTTCCAGTACGAAAAGATAGTTGCAGCACCAATTTGCGAATTCAACGAGTTTCAATGCAGCAAACGTTTAATTTTCTAAAAGATTCAAGCCGCTTTTTTGGCTTAATTCATCAAAGTAATCTTTCCTCAACGAAAAGATTGTATGCTGAACAAGACACCTTAGCGGGCTTATATAACACCATCTTTTTTGATTCAACATCAACATTAGATCGATTTGAATTAGTGAGTACACTTAATCGGGTAGGTTTATCGCTCTCTAATAAAGGGTTTTCTATCAATGCAATGCTGCTCGGCGAATATTGGAGAATGCGAATGGCTGGATTTCAGCATGACACCTTAGAGTTGGGTTTTCGTAGTGAACTTAATTATGCGATCTCTACATGGAAATTGGGTGCTAGCGTTGACCATCGACTAATCGGAGCATTTGGATCGACACGTTTTGAGTTGACTGCCAAAGGAAATATTTTTAAAAACCACCAGCTCCGTGTGAGTTGTTTTCAGGGTAGTGTAGCACCGGATGTTTATCAACGTTTTTACTATGGAAATACCATGCATTATCAATTGGCAACTCCCGAATTACAACGTATAATTCAAGTGAATAACTCATTGAATGGTACCCTTTTCGGAATAGATTATGAGCTTCAAATTAAAGGGTTGTCTACGCAGGGAGTGTATCAATTTCAAAATCAACAATGGGATGCATCCACGGAAAATTCAAGTAAGCGTTTAATTCAAGGTGCGGTGTCCGTGTCTAAGTCCTTTAAAGGATTTTCAGTTAGTCCCAATGTGCGTTATTTAGTGATGAAAAATTCGGTGTTTCCATCGGTAATCACAGGGGCAAGTGTTGGATACAACGGATTCATTACTAAATCCAAGAATTTATATTTCTTTTCAAAAGTAAGTTACCAATTTTATAATCGGTATCTGCCACTTTCTTTGGTTCCTATGCTTTCGCAGGTGAATTTAACCCCAACAGGGACAGTTGATTATACATACCATAACCTTGCTGCCACGGTAGGTTTCAAGGTAAAAACCTTTCGGTTTTTTGTTTCAGGAGCAAATTTAGGTTCCTTATGGATGAATTCTGCTCAGCCATTATATGAACATCTGCCAATACCTAATTGGCAACTACAGGTAGGATTGGTTTGGGAGTTTTGGAATTAATTCCAAAACCTACTTTTTCATCCGTAACAAGGTGTATATCATGAAATTAATAGTTACGGAAAAAGTGGCTGTGTAAACCCAAGTGTTTAGATTTGTTAAGTTTTTCAGTAATGTTTTTAGATATTTCAAAACTGGTTAACGCCATTTATCCATTGAATTTTGTTATTCCTTTGCGTTTAATATTGGATTTTAGAAGCATTAATTTAATTGAAACAAATTCTTTTATTAATACACGGTGTGGGTCAGATGGAGTAATTTACTACATGGAGAACTATGTATTTTTCGTGCTGGTATTAAGTTTAATTTGAGTGTTGCATGTTCTTTTTCGTTTTAGGTTAAGTGTCTCGTGGTTATTTAGTTATCTATGTATTTACAACATGCACAATGGCACCTAATATTGAATATGTATATTCAACTTATCGTTGAGATAGTTTGCTATATTGATTATCAGTACTACGCTTTTTGTAACGTTTAAAGATGATAGTAACCATATTATCCCAATAAATTGATGTAATTTTGTACATAAGAATAAGTAGATGAAGATTTTCCTTACAGGTGCCACAGGGGTTTTAGGTTCTCACATTATGTTTGATTTTTTGGAGTATTTTATCGACAACAAGGTTGATGGTAAAATATTTTTAGTTGCTCGTGACAAAGGAAAGGTTGGTGCCAAAGAGCGTATTAACGCATTGTTGTCGAGTTATTATACCCCGAAAGCATTATTGGAAAAAGGGGCGGAAACTTTATTCCAGTATATAGAAATGGTTAATTCTGATATCGAGAATTTAGAGGCCAACATGATTAAACAATTGGAAGGCGCATATTTTATTCATTCAGCGGGCTTTGTAAATTTGTCAACTGACCTTGATCAAAAAGATAAAATATTTCATGAGAATACATTCCATACGAAATCAATTTTTAATATAGTTTCTCCCTATATAAAGAAGTTTATTTATATCAGTACTGCTTTTTCGTCTGGTATTAGGTCTGGTTTGGTATCAAATGATTTCCATAATTTAGAAGAGCCTATATCCCACCGGAACGCTTATGAGCATGCCAAATTTCATGCGGAAGAGTTCATTATGACCCAATGCACCAAATTAAACTTGCCCTATCAGATTTTACGTCCTAGTGTAATTGGTGGTAAGATGTTGAGTGATGATAATCGATACTTTATTCCAAAACACATGGTGTTTTATTTGATGGCAAAGTTTTTTTATTTCACCTCACAATTAAGGGATTTACAAGATCATGTTCGTTTTGTTATCAATAAAGAAACAGGATTAAATATTATTCCGGTTGATTATGTTTCAAAAGTGATCGTTTCTATTTTTCAGCGAGCTGACGTCACTCAATTAAATATTGTACATTATAAAAGTTTCAATCTTGAAAGGGGGATAAAGTTAATCATGAAGGAAGTAGGATATGCTAATTTTAGTTTTTTGTCCAATACAAAAGCGTTTGAATATCAAAATAATATTGAGAAAGCTTTTTACGAAAGTATTGGAAAACACTTAACGCCTTATTTAATATCAAGCCCAAGTGAGTATGATACCACACAGTTGAATTCTATTGAAGAAATACCAGCATTGGATGATCAATCATTTACTGAGATGATTCGATATGCTAAACTAAAGAATTTTAAAGATATAAATATTTAAAGAGTTCGCATTGATTTTGTAATCACCTAGATACCATAGGATCTTACTTCTTTACTTGTTCTTTTTCTGGAAAAAAATGGGAAAGGAAATCGTGCCAAGAATCCTTAGATTTTATTGAATATCAACAAAGGGGTTGTAAATAGCGACAGAAGTCCTAGGCAGTTATTCCCATTAGTTCGGCCATTTTGATGCCGATATGTGCTGGAGAATCAACTACATGGATACCACATTCACGCATGATTCGTTTCTTAGCTTCTGCAGTATCATCTGTTCCACCAACAATGGCGCCAGCATGCCCCATGGTGCGGCCTTTTGGAGCGGTTTCTCCCGCAATGAAACCAACTACTGGTTTAGTGCCATGCTCTTTAATCCAACGTGCGGCAATGGCTTCTAAGTTTCCGCCAATTTCACCAATCATTACGATTCCTTCGGTTTCAGGATCATTCATTAATAATTCAACGGCTTCTTTTGTTGTAGTTCCAATAATTGGATCACCACCAATACCAATGGCTGTAGTGATTCCAAGTCCAGCTTTCGCTACTTGGTCAGCTGCTTCATAGGTAAGTGTTCCTGATTTAGAAACTATTCCTATTTTTCCTGTTTTGAAAACAAATCCTGGCATAATTCCAACTTTCGCCTCACCGGCAGTAATTACTCCTGGGCAATTTGGTCCAATCAAGCGACAATCAAATGCTTTGATATATTCTTTGGCATTTACCATGTCTTTCACGGGAATTCCTTCGGTAATACATACAATCACTTTAATTCCTGCTTCAGCAGCTTCCATAATTGCATCAGCTGCAAAGGCTGGTGGCACAAAAATAATTGAAACGTCGCCACCTGTTGCTGTTACTGCATCACTAACCGTATTGAAAACTGGTCTGTCTAAATGGCTTGTTCCCCCTTTACCTGGAGTTACTCCACCAACTACATTAGTACCATACTCAATCATTTGGCCTGCGTGGAAGGTTCCTTCGCTGCCTGTAAAACCTTGAACTATAACTTTAGACGATTTGTTTACCAGTACACTCATTGTTATGCTTTTATTTGTTCACAAAAATACACATTGTGTTCTAATTCATTGCAAGGTTAATTGCGCTAAAAAATGATGTTCATCGATTTCAATACGTTTACATTTGAAACCGATGGAACTTGCAATGTCATGGAGGTTGTCGTAATCAATATATAACCAATCAAAAACTTCAGTAGATTCTTTTTTATAATGTAGTTGAAATTTGAAATTACCGTAATATTCCGCATTTAAATCCATCCAATATGATCCGTCTTCTTCTTCGTACAGGAAGGCCACATCAGAAGAATCACACAAGATTTGTCCTCCGGGGTTTAGTAAGGTTTTCAGGTGTTTTAGAAAGGAGGGAAGTTTGCCTTTTGTTCCGGCAATTCCGATGCCATTCATTAATAGCAAAATGGTATCGAAGGTTTCACCTTTCAGGTCGAGGATGTCCATACAACTGGCATCAATATTCATTGACTTGAGGTAACTTACGGCGCCTGGCGAGGTGTCAATTGCGCTAACGTTGTTGCCTAATTCGCTCAGGTATATACTGTGTGGACCTGCTCCTGCTCCGACATCTAGAATTCTTCCTTTCGATAATGATATGGCATGTTGTTCCAGTGCTGGCATCTCATCGAAGGTTCTAAAAAGTACTTCAACCGGAATAATATCATCATCGCATAAATCTGCCGTAACAATAATATCTGCCGGTTTTTTTGTTTTTAGATAGTCTTTTATGGCTAAGCCAATTGGGTCATGAGTGGCCATTAATATTCAAATTCATTAAAATCACTAAAATCCTCTTCGTTGTAATCATCGTCATAATCATTAAACCCATAGTCATCGTCTTCCGATCCATCTCCCTGAATTTCAGCCCCTCCGCCGCTTGCAAAAAAGTCTTCCTCTAAGGCTTCTTTGGAATTCTCTTTCGGCGCTTTTCCAACCTCTAATACAGTAAGCGCTTGGTTAGGGCTTTCAGCTTCATAACCTATAAGTTCAATCAAAAAAATCCACATGCGCATAAAATCGTACACAAGGATGAATTTTTGGTCGGGCTCTTCTACAAAATCCTTTAATATGGCTTTGTTCATGACATTGGATGGAGCATCCATTGCATCGTCGTCATACGACATGTCCATTAGGTTTATTTCATGCCCTTTGTCCCATTCGTCGTTGGATATATAAAAGCTAGCCATTTGATCACCCTTGAATTCAAAAGCCGACATTATTGCGTGATAGAACGTTTCAAAATTGCTCTCATCAGAAATTACTACGTCGCGAAAAACTTCATCTTTTTGGTCTGAATCTAATAATACTCTGAACTTTAACCCAGGCATGTTTTTTTTTTACAAAGTTATTTATTTAGACGTAACAGGAATAAGTCCTAAGTTGTTTGCTAGTCCAATCATTTCTTGTTCTGCCTCTTCAAAGGTGTTCTCGATTTTACCTTCAAGTATTGCTTCTTTAATTGCAGATTTAATTAAACCTATTTCTGCACACGGACCAATCCCGTAATAAGACATAATGTATTCACCAGTTACTGGAGGTTGAAAATTCCGGATACGGTCCTTCTCTTCTACTTGTTTTAATTTTTCGCCAACTAATTCAAAATTCTTTCGGTATCGTTTGACTTTAAACTCATTCTTAGAAGTAATGTCGGCACTACAAAGGGTCATTAAATCCTCAATATCATCTCCGGCTTCGGATAATAACCTTCGAATGGCTGAATCTGTCACAGATCCCTTTACTAAAGCAATTGGCCGAAGGTGAAGGCGAACGAGTTTTTGGACATATTTCATTTTCCCATCGAGTGGAAGTTTTAATTTTTTGAATATTCTAGGCACCATACGAGCACCTAATTCTTCATGACCATGAAAAGTCCAACCAGATTGCGGGTCATACCGTTTGGACGGTGGTTTGGCTATATCGTGCAATAATGCAGCCCACCTCAGCCATACATTCTCTGTATGCGCACAAATATTATCCAGTACCTCAAGGGTGTGGACAAAATTGTCTTTGTGGCTATGGCCGTTAATGGTTTCCACACCACTCAAAGCAAGCAGTTCTGGGAAAATATGGGGTAGCAATCCACTTGCCTTTAACAAATAGAAGCCACGGGATGGTTTCTTGGAACTCATAATTTTATTAAGTTCCGTTGCAATACGTTCCATGGAGACAATGGCAATGCGCTCGGGTTGCTGTTGAATTGCTTCCAAGGAAGGAGCGGCAATTTTAAAGTCGAGTTGTGTTGCAAATCGAATGGCTCGCATCATTCGAAGGGGGTCGTCTGAATAGGTTATTATTGGATCTAAGGGTGTGCGAAGTATTTCTTTTTCTAAATCTTGAAGTCCATTAAAGGGGTCTTCAAGTTCCCCAAAGTGTTCTTGATTCAAGTTGAACGCCAAAGCGTTTATTGTGAAATCACGTCGGAGTTGATCATCGCGCAATGTTCCAGGAGTGGTGGATGGTTTTCTTGAATTTTCTGTGTAGGATTCTTTACGAGCCCCTACAAATTCAACATCTAAGTCTTTGTATCTAAAATGAGCAGTACCATATCGCTTGTAAATGGATAGGTTTTTCACCCGAAGTTTCGCTGCAACGAGCGAAGCGAATTCAGGGCCATCACCAACTACCACGATGTCAATGTCTTTACATTGCCTACCTAAAAAAGCATCACGTACATATCCACCAATGACAAAGGCAGGGATATTTTGTTGGGAACATAGTTCAGAAACAACTTTAAATACGGGGTGTTGAAGAAAGTGGGAATATGTTTCCGACATGAATGCAAAGGTACAAAAAATGGCCAATCTAGGATTGGCCATCCATATTTAAAGGGATTTATTCTTCATCATCCTCGTCATCGAACGAAAACAGACTTCCTGGTAATTCATCGTCGTCGTCGTCATCGAAAAATCGGTCTTTTTTTCCACTTTTTTTGTAGGCGTCCATTTTAGGTTTTTTAGTTCGGTCTATCTCTGTATCGGGTTTTCTTTCTTTTTCCTTGGTGATCACTTTTTTTCGAGAATCCAACACATTCGGATCAAATGGTGTGGGAACAAAGCCTTCAGAAGCTAGTTTTTTGTTTTCAGGTTGATACCCTTCGTTTCTTCGTGGAGCGTCTGTTCTTGGTCCTTGGTTGCGGTTGTCACCACGGTCCTCGGCTTTTTTTACAGCGATTGTTCTGCCATTTATAGAAAAGCCATCAAGGGCTTCAATCGCGGCAGTTCCCTCAGATGCATCATCCATCTCAACAAACCCGAAGCCACGAGAGCGTCCAGTTTCTTTATCGGTAGCTACGGTGGCTTTGTTAACTTTTCCGTATGGCTCAAAGAGCGAACGCAATTGTGCGTTGTCGACACCAAAATCAAGTTTGGCTACGAAAATACTGATCATAACAGGTTAGACACGTTTAATGGTTGTTTTTACACGCCGAATTTATGAAAAAAATCAGAAGACCAAACCATTAATGTAATTTCTTCTTAAATTTTTACACTTAAGGTAAAGTAAATTGATCGACCTTGGTTGGTAAGTAACCCTGGACCAGGGTAGCCACCGCTTCGTCGAATCGGTGTGATTTCGTTCAATACATTGTTTACTCCCACCTTAAATTGATAGTTTTCATAGATTTGGGTGCTGAATCCAAAGTCATGTATGCCGTATGCTGGAATTAATCCAATGGTAGCGGTTTGATTGGGTGTAATGGTGTTCACGGCATCGGAAAAGCAAGCTGACGTGTACTGGTATTGATAGCTAAAGGATATAATTCCAGCCTTATACTCTATACCAGCACGAACGATTTGTTCAGGTGCGTATTCTGCTTTTTTACCAACAATTGATGTCGCTTCGTTCCCAGCAATTGAAGGATTGTTCCATCGTCTGTAATGTGCCTCTTGAATGGTTCCACTTACATATACATTAAGTTGTTCTGAAAATTTCGAATGCTTGAAGAATGGATTAAACATGCTCACTTCAGCAAACACTTCGATGCCTTTCGATTCTAGATCTCCTATGTTCGTTTTATATGGGCTCCCATTTATTGGAAGGGTACCCACTTTATTATTGTATCGAATAAAAAATGCATTTAAGTCATAAGTGAAATTTATTCCTCTAAACAATCGATTGCCTTTGATTCCGAATTCACTGCTATAGCCCGTCACATCCGTTAGGTTGGAATCAACAATTTCTGTAGTTGATGATGGAAGTAATTCACTGTACATTACAGGACGATAATTCTGGTTTGCATTGGCATAAAGACTTAAATTTGTCGATTGTTTTTTCAAGAGAAGATATTTTGCACTTAGCCCTCCGAGTAGAATAACTCTATTTTTTTGAATTCCAATAAGGTATCCTCCAATCACGTTATTTGTTCGTCCACTCATACTTGCTTGTATTGTTTCAGCTCTAAATCCGGGAACCAGGGTAAGTTTTTTCCCGACGGTAAACAGCTGTTCGGCAAAGAGTGCAACGTTTTGTGTTTGTAGGTCAAGGTCACGCTGGTATATTTTTCCGGCATTATCTGGCGTTACTGATAAGTCAAAGTCACTTCCAACAGATCCTATTCCTTTTTGTAGGCGCTGAATATCACTCAAACAATAACGTAAGCCTCCCGAAAAAACCTGTTGATTTTTTCTAATGTTAAAGGATTGGTTTAATCTGATTTCACTCGATAGCGTATTGTAAATGTCACAATCAACATCCCTGCGGTTGTAGCTTCCCAAGGTATTATTGAAGGTGTCTGCAATATTGATAGCTTTTAGGAAGCCCACACTATTGCGGTTACCGTGAAGGTAATTCACGGTAGCATGTAATTTCAATCCGTTGTTGAATGTATGTTTCAACTGAATCGATGCCATTTTCCAAGGAAGTTCAAACCAATTTCTGTTTCGCAGGGAGGTGTCCGGGGTTTGAGCAGCCATGGTGTCATGCAGTCCACCTGCTTGCTTGCTTAAATAATGACTATTGTTGTATTCAACCGTTAATTTGCCTTGTTTCCATCCGTATCCAACTTTTCCGAAATAGGAATTGGTGAAGTATTCACTGTTCGATCTAAACCCTTGTGCTTGACGGTGATGCATAAATCCGTAATAGGTCCAATTCCCGATTTTTCCGCCGATGGCATTGAAACTGTTAAATAATCCAAACGATCCAGCTGTATGGGATCCTTCGTACATTATTGATCGTTCACCGAGTTGGTCTTTTAGTTGGTAATTAATCATTCCGCCAAATTGTGAGCCATATTGTAGGGCGGCAGATCCTCTGTATACTTCGATATTTGCCACCGCATCGAGTGAAGGTGTATAATATGCTTCAGCATATCCAGAAGGGTCAGCAGCTATGTCGTAACCATTTTGGCGCATGTTGAATTCCCATGATCGATTCGCACTAAGTCCTCGCGTTGATATGCTCGTTTGTAAGCTAGATGCATCATGGTCGGAAACAAAAATTCCTGGGGTTTTTCGAAATACTTGACGATAATTATTTGTTGATAAATCCATTTCTCGACCATTTAATAGAATTACCTCCATCTTTTTACCGGCTACGATTCGCATTCCATATATTGAATCTGGTGTAATTTTGTTTAGTGGATAAGTTCTCACCAATACATCAGCGGTAATTTTGTTGTTGTCTTGACCAAAGGTTGTGTGGTTTGCCACAAGAAAAAGAAAGAATGATCCAATGATTAAACGCATGATTTTTTTTCTGCAAAGTAACTGCCTAGGGTTCCCAAATTCAATACCTTAAAAATGGTATTTTAGAATGATTCTAAATAATTACCTTGAAAAGGGTATTCATCCCAATTTTTTTAGACCGCAACGATGGATATTTTTATCTTTGTATTATGCGTCTAGTTAAGGAAATTCCACACAGTCATTATTTGGTTCAAGTTCATGAATACAATGGGAAGTATCTATTAAAAATCACTTTGGATAACTATGAACAAGTATTTAAATTTCCGACAAGTGAATTAGAAAACTTAGATGAATTAAACACTAAATTAACCCATGAATTTTGGTCTTCTTGTTTGCATCGATTTCTTTTGATGCGATCAGATTATGAGAAATTCATTTTATAAACTCTCAGTTATGAAATTATTTTACGCAAGCTGTTTAGGATTTTTATTACTCTCTTGTAATGATGCTAAAGATAAGGATTCGAAAGCCTACAAGAAACCAACCGTAATTACCCGTTATGACAAAAGTTTAGTTATTGCTTATTATCATCAAGACAGTTTAAAAGAACAGTTTGATTATTATAAAAAGGAAGACCAAGTGATAACCAGAAAACAAAAATTATTTGAAGCGGAGATGAAACGTAGAGGTAAAGAATTGGAGGATTACGTGCGTCGAAACGATGAAAAAGCCCGTAATGGGTTATTATCCCAAAATGAAATCATGCAGATTCAACAAAAGGCGCAAAGTATGGAGCAAGAATTAATGCAATATCAGCAAACGCAAGCCTCGAAAATTGAGGAGGAATCTGTTAAAAAGTTAGAGGCCATCACCAAGAAAATTGAAACCCTTGGTAAAATGTATAGCGAGAAAAACAACATTGATATCCTATTAATTCATGGCGCTGGGGGGCAATTGAATTTTATAAATGAAAAAATGAACGTTACTTCTGACTTTATTCGGTTTTTGAATGAGAACCAAGCGAGTATTGAGAAAGATTTGAAATAACATGCTGATTGCTGAACAAAAACGAAAAGAGAACATCATAGAGTACCTACTCTATATGTATCAAATTGAAGATATTGTAAGAACAATGAATTGTGATTTTGAGCGAATAAAAACCTCACTAATCCCTTCCGTATTACCGAATCCATCGTTTCAACATCAATATGAACGCTGGTACGAAGACATCTGCAAGGAGTTAAAGCGTTCAGGAAAAACACAAAAAGGACATCTCTATGAATTGGAAGAGGTGTTTGCAGAATTAACTCTCCTGCATCGGACCTTACTTGAAATCATGATCGACGAGAAATATAAGGTATTGGTCGAAAATGCACTTCCTTCGATAGAGGAATTTTCTAGTAAATCTACCCTAATAAATGCTCATCCCATTGAGGTGTGTCTTCATGCAATGAATATGAAATTGCAATTGAAGTTAAGGAAACAAGAAATCACTGCAGAAACGGATGCGGCTATGGACTCCATGCGAATTTTATTAGCGTATATCGGTCGAGAATATGCTAAAATGAAAACAGGTCAGTGGGGTATTAATTTAAATTAAGTTGATCTTAAATTTTATCTACTCCTTCAGTCCATATTCCCTCGTGGTAAATATGACAACTTAAGCCATTGGTTATAATTAGTTTTTCAGCTTGAACAACTTTTTGATATGCGCTAATTTGGACCATTACCTCTGGTGTACAGGGCACGGTTGTGCGCTTGCATTCAACTAATATACTTGGATTTCCCTCTGAGTCAAAGGTCGCAATATCCCATCGTTTCAATCGCTGGTTATAGGTCAAGGCTTTTTCAACGGATATATTACCGGATGGTATTTTTTTAACGTGAATTAAATACCCAATTACATGTTGTCTGACCCATTCTTCGGGTGTAAGAACTAACCATTTCTTACGAATAAGGCACCGCACTTTATATTGTTCACCCTCCTTGGTTAGTGACAAGGGGGTGGGAGGAAACGAAAGTGGAAGCATCACAGGCGTGGAAGCAATAAATCGATGGGTTGGTAATTCAGGTCGAATACATGGCCAAGTACTTCATTGGTCAAAACACCTTTATACATATACACGCCATCCTTAAAGCCAGGCCTGAAGCGAATGATGTCTTCAATACTTCCTTTCTGCCCAATATCTAATAGCAAAGGAGAGAAAATATTGGATAGGGCAAAAGAGGCAGTTCGAGATACACGAGACGCAATATTTGGAACACAATAATGAACAACTCCATGCTGAATATAGGTAGGCACATTGTGGTTGGTAACTCGGGACGTTTCAAAACATCCACCTTGGTCGATACTCACGTCAACTACAACAGATCCTTCTTTCATTTGTTCGATCATGTCTTTGGAGACTACGCAAGGAGTCCGTCCCATTGGGGCGCGAAGCGCACCGATGGCTACATCCGCTCGGCGAATGGCTTTAGCTAATACTTTCGGTTGAATAATCGAGGTGAATACGCGATTTCCAACAGCTATTTGCAGTCTTCGTAAACGTGCTACGGAATTATCAAATACTTTAACCGATGCACCAAGACCGAGCGCTGCTCGAGTTGCAAATTCACCAACCGTACCTGCACCAATAATCACAACTTCAGTTGGTTGAACACCTGCAACGCCCCCCAACATCATACCTTTTCCTTGGGTAAAAGAAGACAATAAATCACCTGCTATCAATATGGCGGTATTGCCTGCAATTTCACCCATGGTGCGCACTACGGAAAATACGCCTTCTTCATCTCGAATGTAATCCCATGCAATACACGTTGTTTTCTTATGCATGAGTTTTTGAAGAATTTCTTTGGGTTGTGTTGAAATTTGAAGCGCTGAAATAAAGGTTTGATTTCCCGGCATCAATTCAATTTCTTCTTCGGAAGGCGGAGCTACTTTGAAAATGATATCACACGAATAAACTGCTTTTTTATCGTACGAAATTTCTGCCCCCGCTTCACTATATTCGGTGTCTGAGAAATTTGTGCCTTCTCCCGCTCCGGTTTCAACCATCACGCGGTGACCGTTAGCAACGAGTAGTGAAACAGCTTCTGGAACTAATGCAACACGGCGTTCTTGAAATGACGTTTCTTTCGGAATACCAATAAAAAGATGTCCTTTTTTTCGTTTGATTTCCAGCATTTCCTCCTGTGGCATGAATGCGCCTTGGTGTAAAAGTGATTTGAGTAATTCAGGATCCGTGATCATGGGGTATAGAATAAGTTCTGGTTAACGAAGCATTCGTAGTTATGGTAAGTTCAATTCTACGCTCAGGTAGAAAATTAATTATTTTTTCGGCCCATTCTACAAAAAAGAACGCATTTTCCTCAAATAATTCATCCAAGCCTAATTCATAGGCCTCATCCGATGAATTAATGCGAAAGGCATCGATGTGGTAAATTTTGGAGCCGTTTTCGAGCGGGTATTCGTTTATTAGACTATAGGTTGGCGATCCTTCGGGCTCTTGTACACCCATTTTTTTCAATAATTCAATAACTAGCGTAGTTTTTCCAGCGCCCATTTCACCATGTAATTCAAGTACCTTGGTTTCTTTCAGCATGGTGTGCAGCTGTTCTACGAGGATTGGTAGGGTTTCAAGTGAGTATTCTTTACTTTCCTTTTCCATAGGGTGGATCATAAGAATGAGCAAGTTGACCATCCCACGTAAAATATTGTGGAATTTCAGAGTCGATTTTCATAAAGGTCTGATAGTGAATCCATTCTCCTAAATTGAAATACGTGCCCTGTTCAATGGGTAGCGCATAAGGCAAATGTCGGTGACCAAAAATGTAATAATCGTGTGGGTCTTTTTGTTGCATGCCCTGTGCAAATTGATATAGCCATTCATGCTCAATACCTAAAAATTGATGTTCATGTTCAGATCCTTTTCTGCTTTTTCCAGAAAAAAAATTGGCTAAACCAATTCCGAAATTAGGATGAATTCGAGCAAATGCCCATTGGCAAATCTTACTTCGTAAGAATAATTTAATGAGCTTATATCCACGGTCTCCCGGGCCTAATCCATCGCCATGACCAAGGTAAATACGCTTCCCATGTAGTGTTAATTCGATGGGGTTTTCATAAATCTTCATTCCAAATTCTTCGGTAAAATAGTTCTTTACCCACATGTCGTGGTTCCCGTAAAAAAAATGAAGTTGGATGCCGCGGTCGGCTAATTCTGCAAGCTTACCAAAAAATCGGGAGAACCCTTTGGGGATTACAGCAGCATATTCAAACCAAAAATCAAATACGTCACCTACAAAATAAATGTCTGTTGCATCAGTTGCTGCATAATCTAACCACCTAACAATGGCGAGTTCTCGAATCTTAGATTGTTCCTTCGTAGGAGCGCCTAAGTGAAAATCCGATGCGAAATAACAGACCTGCATGGATTAGTGACCAAAAATTTCAGCCAATTTATTTTCTAAGGCTGGGCCTCGAAGGTTGGTTTGAACGATATTTCCTTCTTTGTCTAGTAATACCGTATATGGAATGCTTGATACGTTATATTTTTTGGATACCTTACTGTTCCATCCACCCAGATCACTCACATGATTTGGCCAAATTAATCCATCGGCTTGAATCGCGCCGAGCCATTTTTGTTTATCCGTATCCAAACTTACACTAACAATGGTAAATCCGTCGTCTTTGTACTTATTATAGGTCTTTACCACATTTGGGTTTTCTTTTCTACACGGACCGCACCAAGAAGCCCAAAAGTCGATTAAGACGTAAGATCCTTTTAAGTCAGAAAGTTTGAGGTTTGTTTTGCGATCTGTCAGTAATTCTTCGAAATCCGGCGCTGGTTTTCCTGGAGCAAACAAGGCCGCACTTTCAGCTTGTCGTTTCTCTTCTTCTTTTTGCTTAGCTAAATTATTTGCGTAGGTAACGTATTCTTTCACGGTAGGACTTTGTCCGAAACCGGTTACAATTTGGTTGAGGATTGATGCCCACGCATCAAATTCATTATTAACATCTAAGGAAACAAGGGCTACTATCAATGCTGCTGAATTTTGATTACTAGCCACAAATTGTTGTCGGTCATTCATATATAAAATAAATTCCCGAGTCATATAATCGTTTAGTTTTCGTCGACTTGCCGTATCGGTAGTTGGTATTGCATTTATTGCCTTATATGCCGAGTCTTTTTTCATGTTCCAACGTTCCATGCGAACGGCGAATTGGTTCATAGCTTGCGATTCATCCGAACCAACAAAATTGCAAATGTCTTTTAGGTTCTTTTTGTCGCCATATACCTTGATATCACTACTATCCCTTAAGATGATATTGGCATGCAAGTTACCTACACGAATAACGTAGTAATCTGGTGCTGGAACCGTCGTTTTTAAGGTGAATTTCCCTTGTTTATCAGCTTTAGTACCCTGATAGTTGATATATCCTTTCCCGGTAAATTTCGCAATGTACACAGAGTCAGATGGCGCATTCAAGAATTGACCACTTACCTTTACTGAAGTTTGCGCAAAATTAATGGATACAAGAAGTATCGAAAAAATAGCTATAATAAAATGTTTCATTGGTTCGTAGTATAAAAAGATTCTATTTTTTGAACTAAGGCAGCTCCGCGAAGTCCCTTAGCAATTATTTTTCCTTCAGGATTTACGAGTACAGTAAATGGAATACCATCAAAGCCATACAGTTGAGGCATGCCACTATTCCAACCGCGTAAGTCACTTACGTGAGTTTTCCAAACTAACCCATCGCGCTGTATCGCTTCTTTCCATTTTGCTGGATCTTCATCCAGTGAAACTGATAAAATCGTAAAGTTTTTATTTTTATAGGTATTGTAAAGTTTTACCATATTCGGACTTTCTTGGCGACAAGGCCCACACCAAGATGCCCAAAAATCAATCAATACCAAATCCCCTCGGAAGTCTGAAAGTTTCACCGCTTTTCCATTTACATCTAACAGGGCGAAATTTGGCGCTGTAAGTTCACCATTTTCAATCTGTGCATACTGTAAGTATCCCGTTTCGAGTTGGCTGTATTGAGCCTCTAAGGCTGAGGAGGCAGGACATACGCCGTAAGTGCTGGTATACGAATCACTGACCATTTTGAAACTTTTCAAATTGGATTCATCCCATCCATCAAATCCCGTCATTGGAAAAAGCTCCATGGTTAAAATGATATTATATGGATTGGAGGGATTTTTATCGATTTCCTTTTTGGCGAAACTTACTAAAGGTGCTTTGAAATTTATAATGTTTTTCGCGTATTCTTGCTCCGTTAACTGACCCTGATTAGCCATAAGTTTCATTTGCTCTGTACGAAAAACCGCTTGCCTAGCCATGTACTGATTCATAGTTTTTGTCCATGGAGCTCCTGATACATTAGGTTTAACTGTAAACTCGTTAAGCGAAGTGTTAAGTGTTAATTTATCGTTGGGAAGTGGGGTAATAGGAATTGCGTTTTCTTTGTTGTCTCCGAGTCGTAATTGATAAAATCCAAGACCTGCAATGTTGCCTTCCAATTCAATTTTCCCTTGGTCGTCCACTTTTCCAGAAAAAAGGGAGATCATTCCTTCTTCGCTGGGGGCTTCAACATATACCATCATTCCTTCAGCGCCTTTAATGGTGCCACTAATCCACAGGTTAATCGGATTGCCTTGTTCGTCAGTGGTATCCTTGCATGCTACAAGCTGTACAATCGTAATTAGAAAAAATATTACTTGTGATATTCTCATTGTCCTAGTGCATTTCGTAACGCTTGATTAGCAGTTTTTGGATCTACCTTTCCGCCTGAGACTTTCATAAATTGTCCCATAAAGAAACCAATTAATTGCTTTTCCCCATTTTTGTATCGTGCTACTTCAGCGGCATTCGCATCAAGTACTTGTTTAATGGCCGCTTCAACGGCATTATTATCCGTGGTTTGAATCAAATCTAGGCTTTCCGCAATGGTTAGCGCGGAATCTGAAGAAGTAAGCATAACAGGAAAAATACGTTGCGCCGCAATGGTGTTGGATACTTTTCCATCATTGATGAGGTTAATAAGTCCGGCTAATCGCTTTGCATCAATTGGAAACGCTTCAATTTCTATTCCTTGTTCATTGAGATAAGATTTAACCTCACCCATAATCCAGTTTGCAGCCGCTTTATAATTTGATGTATGCAAGATTACTTGCTCAAAATATAGTGCGATTGCCTTTGAATCCGTTAGGTTGTAGGCATCGTATTCGCTGAGGTTCAAGGTCTGTGTGTATTTCTCAAACAGCGCACGAGGTAGGGGAGGCATACTTGCCTGAACCTTATCAATATCTGCTTGATGAATATGAAGCGGTGGAAGATCAGGCTCTGGGAAATATCTATAATCATTAGCTGCTTCCTTGGTTCGGAGCGAAACCGTAACCCCTTTTAATGCATCAAATGCTCGAGTTTCTTGGGATAGTGTCCCTCCGTTTTCCAGTGTTTCGATTTGACGGTTAATTTCAAATTCAATGGCGCGTTGTACATTTCGAATCGAGTTCATGTTTTTCACTTCAACCTTCGTTCCGAACACGGTGGAGTCCTTCAGCATAATTGAAATATTGGCGTCGCAGCGAAGAGAACCTTCTTCCATATTCCCATCACAAATGTCTAAGTACCGAACTAGTTTTCGTACTTCCGTTAAGTAATTGTAGGCTTCTTGCGAACTTTCAATGTCTGGTTCAGTAACGATTTCAAGCAATGGTACTCCTGCACGATTTAAATCCACTAGGGTGTCATATACATCGATATCATGGATGCTTTTTCCAGCATCTTCTTCCATGTGAATTCGCGTTAAACGCACCGGTTTTTCTTTTCCGTTCTCATCGCGAATAATGATTTGACCTCCGGTACAGATTGGGGTTTTATCTTGGGTAATCTGATAGCCTTTGGGTAAATCGGGATAGAAATAATTCTTACGCGCAAAATGTTGTTTCTCACTAATGTGACAAGAACAGGCTAATCCTAATCGTATCGCATATTCAATCGTCTTTTCATTCATCACGGGTAAGGTGCCTGGATGACCAAGTGTAATAGGGCTAACTAAGGTATTCGGGGCATCTCCATAGCGATTCGCATCCGAAGAATAGGCTTTCGAAGCGGTAAGCATTTGGGCATGGACTTCTAACCCAATGACTACCTTGTATTTTGCACGAACTGTTTCGTCAATCATGTTAAATTTGAGCAATGAGTTCTTTCATAATTTGAGTCATCTTTGGTTCTTGGCGACTCGCTACTTCAACTACATCTTGGTGGGTAACATTTTGAATTTTACCCGGTACACCAAGATCCGTAATAATCGAAATTGCAAAACAAGGGATTTGCATATGACGCGCTACAATGACTTCAGGAACAGTTGACATACCAACAGCATCTGCGCCAATGGCACGAACATAGCCATATTCTGCTGGAGTTTCAAGCGTAGGTCCGGTAAGTCCGGCGTAACATCCAACAGACACTTTAATGCTGTTTTCTTTGGCAATATGCAAGGCAAGATCAATCATGCTTGGATCATACGGCACACTCATGTCTGGGAATCTTGGACCTAATTCATCGATGTTTTTACCAATTAATGGATTGCCCGGGAATAAGTTGATGTGATCATTCATAATCATGATTTCGCCTACTTCAAAGTCTGGATTTACACCTCCTGAGGCATTACTTACAAACAAGCGTTCAATTCCTAGGAGTTTCATTACCCGAACAGGAAAGGTAACTTCTTGTAAGCTGTATCCTTCGTAATAATGAAAGCGTCCTTGCATAGCAATTACATGTTTTCCTCCAAGTTCTCCAAAAATTAGTTTCCCTGAATGCCCTTCAACGGTAGAAACCGGGAAATTTGGAATTTCTTCATAAGGAATTACATCAATTGCATTGATTTCTTTTACTAGGCCTCCTAGGCCAGTACCTAAAATAATCCCGATGGTTGGTTTAACGTTGGTTCTTGATTCAAGATAGGCGACCGTTTCTTTGATTTTTTCTAACATATGCTTTTATTGAGTTTAAAAATTCGTATTCATGATCTATGGACAATTCAATGGGTTGTATGTACCAAGGATACCTTGATAATTCTGGATACAATTCCATCGCGCTTAGCCGCATGAAGTCTTTTTCTGTTGTTATAATGATTGTTTTTGTTGCATCAAAGGTATCAAATTTCTTATGAATTTTCTTGATTTCTTCCTGTGTAAATTCATGGTGATCTGAAAATTTAATATGACTAACCGTAAAGGTTTTTTCAAGGTGATTTTTTAAAGGCTGGGGATTCGCAATTCCAGTTACCAAAAGGGCATGAGTTGCTTCTAACAGAGGGATACCATTCACCGATTGCAGAGGAGCGTATACGATTTTACTAAAAAAAGCGCCAAGACCAAGCTGCGCGGCTTTTTCGGTATACCGTTTCTTCGTGTCCGCACTAATTTCACTTGGACATTTAGTAAACAACACAAGGTCTGCACGTTTAGCACCTCTTCTGGGTTCCCTTAGGGTTCCGATAGGTAAAACGAAATCATTAAAAAACGGGGTATTAAAATCACTAACCAAGATGCTGAATCCGGCACGCACCTTTCGGTGTTGAAAGGCGTCGTCTAGCAATAAGATGTGATTTGAATCCCTATTAAGCTTACGTACGGCTTCGCTTCTGTTTTCGGAAACATGGATTTCATCCTGTGGATTCTTTTGTTTGAAATACATCAAGGGTTCATCACCAACATCCGCTGCGTGATGTGCTGTGGTAAGTAGAATGTGACCTTTTGTTTTTCTTCCATATCCTCGAGAAAGGACTTGAAGCGTATGTGTCGATTGAAACGCCTTCATTAAATATAAGGTGAGCGGGCTTTTCCCTGAACCGCCTACATTTAAATTACCGATACAAATGGAGCTTCCTTCGATTTTATGGCTTGTAAAGATTTCTGCATCATAGCATGCATTGCGAATGCGTGTTATGACCCAATAGAGTAGGCCGAATGGTGAAAGTATCCATCGCCAAGCATTCATTTCTTATTCCGACCCGTAATTTGAAAAATTTTGATTGTCTGCGTAATAGAAAATACGAACTTGACAGGTATCGTTCAGGTAGTCAATTTTACCAATTTCGAATCGATTGATTATTAATCCTGTTTTCGCCTCAAGTTCTTTTTTCATTTCCTCATACTTTTCTGGATGGACTAAATCCACACGATCATAATTTACAATTTTACGCGTCTCGTGTTTTACCAACCAAAGATACTCCATGATATACAATACTATGATTACGGTAATGTTAATAACACCTAATTCCAGTAAATTAATTTGATACATACCTTTTTCTACTTCAGTGGCTAACATGGCATTCACCACACTTAAACCAATTACCAAGAATAGATAGGTCATTTCTTTGATTTCAATAGCATCGGTTCGGTAGCGGATAATTCCAAAGATGGCAAATAATCCCAAGCCCATTCCGGTATCAATGTCTAATTTTTTAAGCCCGAAACAAAGGAAAAAGGTGATGATTCCAATTAAAAAATAGGTAAAAAGGTAGTCCTTACGTTTTGCTTTTGGGTAATAAAGTAGGCGTATAATTATATACAGAACCAATAGATTGATTCCTAAACGGATTCCTAATCCATCTAAGTCTTGATAATTCCAAGAAAAGTTGGCTATTTCTGTCTTGGACTTTGCTAAAATCGGTGCAATGAAGTTAAGCAGCATGATTATTTATTTTTTCGAGATACATTAGTTTTTTCTTGAACCGGTTGTATTTTAATTGCTCACCTCCGATTAACTCAACGGCACCGATGCAATATTTACTTAAACGGTATGGTCTTAATTGCATGGATTTCATCAAGTTGTAAAAGGGAGATCGACGGTTTAATTTGGATTGTTTCAATTCCGCGATAACTAACTCAGATAATTCAACCGTTTTAAGGGTATTGTTGAAGATTAAATTAAAATCCAAAGTGAGCCGTTCATTTTCCGTTTTGTGTACCAAGGTGATTCGCTTGAATTTATTGGTAAGGACAGGAATTAAGTCGTATGTTTTGTGACAATGCGTGTCTATTAAATTTAACTCGCTCTGAGTTAACTGCTGATGAAATCCAGCGGTATCAATTCGGTGTTTATCTGTTCTACCCTTGATTTTGTGTTTGATTTCAAAAAAGAACAAGTTTGACTCTACATAGTTACGTATTCTGAATTTATAACGATTAACACGACGGTTGTGATGGTCATGAAAAAGACTAAAAGCCGCATCGTCAAAATACAAACTTTCATAAGTGAGCGCTCGCTTTCCTTGGATTTCTAATGAGAAATAATTTTCTGTAAGCTTAGGGAGTATTTGAATTAGCGTATTTTTGTCAAAAGCAAATTTGGTGTCAATGCGATTCATCAGCTTTACTCGATCCATTTCTTTCAAGGAAATGGGATTAAATGATTGAAGTTGGTTAATGATTTCTCGTTCGGACATGAGAATCAAAGGTACGTTTATTTTCGTTTTGTGTTCCAAATCCTTGTTTTTGTATTAACAATTAATGAATGTAATGTTAATTTGATGTCATGCAGAAGAAAATCTTACTCTTAGGTTCTGGAGAATTAGGTAAAGAATTTGTGATTGCTTGTCAACGCTACGGTCAATACGTGATCGCAGTGGACAGCTATCCCGGTGCGCCAGCCATTCAGGTTGCACATGAATATGAAGTAATTGATATGCTCGATGGTTCGGCCCTGGATGCTGTGGTTGCAAAGCATGCACCAGATTTGATTGTACCAGAAATAGAAGCCATTCGTACGGAGCGCTTCTATGCGTATGAAACACAAGGAATTCAGGTGGTACCTAGTGCTAAAGCGGCTAATTTCACCATGAATCGAAAAGCAATTCGGGATTTGGCCGCCATTGATTTGGGGGTTAAAACCGCAAAATATAAGTATGCAACGACCTTAAGTGATTTTCGAGAAGGCGTTGCGTTTTGTGGCTTACCCTGTGTGGTAAAACCTTTAATGTCAAGTTCAGGAAAAGGACAATCTGTGGTAAGAACGCAAGAAGATATTGAACGGGCTTGGAACTATGCGCTGGAGGGGTCACGCGGTGATTTAAAGGAAGTGATTGTTGAGGAATTCATTGCATTCGATTACGAAATTACGTTGCTTACAGTAACTCAAAAAGAGGGGCCGACCTTGTTTTGCCCTCCAATTGGACATCGACAAGAGCGAGGCGACTACCAAGAAAGTTGGCAACCTATGCCCATGAATCCTGCACATTTAGAGGAGGCTAAGGAAATGGCAGCACAAGTAACTGCAGCCTTGGGAGGCGCTGGCTTATGGGGCGTTGAATTTTTCATTACACCTTCCGGTGCGTATTTTTCGGAATTATCGCCACGACCTCATGATACCGGAATGGTAACCTTGGGTAATACTCAGAATTTTTCAGAGTTTGAATTGCATGCTCGCGCGGTGCTGGGATGGCCAATTCCAGAAATTGTGTTGCAACGAAACGGTGCAAGTGCAGTAATTTTAGCTGAACAATCCATTGAGCGATTGCCTGAATTTAAAGGAATAGAGGGAGCGGCCGCTACGCCATCTTCGGATTTCAGACTTTTCGGAAAACCTTCTGCGCGTCCTTTCAGAAGAATGGGTGTTACCCTTTCCTTTGGACCAGAGACTGTTGAATTTCATGTAGAACGCGCCAAATTGATGGCCTCAAAAATTGATGTAGTATGATTCGTTTTTTTCTATTTTCTTTATTACTTCTTGCCTTAAATTCCATTGCCTTTGGGGCAAAAATCTCGTATACGCTTAAAATGCCCAGACCACAAAACCACTATTTTCAAGTGGAAATGCAGGTGGAACAATTAAAGCAAAAAACAGCCACGGTTAAACTGCCTGTTTGGGCACCGGGTTCTTATTTGGTGCGTGAATTTTCACGCCATTTAAATCAAGTAAAAGCGTATTCTTTACAAGGCGCAGTACTTCCCATAACAAAAAAAACAAAGAATGCTTGGGAAATTGATTTGAAAGGACAAACTTCATTTGTATTGAAATATGTAGTATATGCCTTTGAGCTTAGTGTTCGTACCTCTTTTTTAGATGAAACGCATGGCTTTGTAAGTGGACCTAGCATGTTTATGTATTTAGACGGCCATAAGGAAACTGGCGGTGAATTGTTAGTTCAACCGCACTCGTCCTTCAAACGAATCTCTACCGGATTAACTCAAAAATCTGATGTTAAACAAGGGAATAATCAAACCTTCACGTTTGACAATTATGATCAATTAGTGGATTGTCCGATTGAAATTGGAAATCAGTATGAATTTGATTTTGAAGCGGCAGGAGTGAAACATACGGTGGCTATGTACGGTGAAGGTAATTTTGACCCGAAACGCTTAAAGGAGGACATGGCTAAGATTGTTGAAGAAGAAACCAAGGTAGTGGGTGTGAATCCAAACAATCGCTATGTATTTATTGTGCATAATGTAGTAGGCGGTGATGGTGGCTTGGAACATTGTAATAGCAGTGTTTTAAGTGTAGATCGATGGACATACGGCGGAAGTAATTACATTAATTTTTTAAACCTCGTTGCTCACGAATATTTTCATTTGTGGAATGTAAAACGCATTCGTCCCATTGAACTTGGACCATTTAATTACGACCAAGAAGTATACACCAATTACTTGTGGGTAATGGAGGGGTTTACTTCGTATTATGACGAACTTATCTTGCGACGTTGTGGTTTTTATTCTCAAGAGGAAATGGCTAAGAAAATTCAAATTGCAGTAAATTACGTGGAGTCTAGCGTTGGTGCCAGAGTTCAACCGGTGGCCCATGCCAGTTTTGATGCGTGGATTAAAGCATATCGACCAAATGAAAATAGCAGCAATACAACCATGACGTATTATTCGCGTGGAATGATTATTGCCTCGGTATTGGATGCCATGATTATTAAGCAATCGAATGGAAAGGAATGCTTGGATCATCTAATGCAAGACTTATATCAAACCTATTATATGGGTAAAAACCGCGGATTTACGGATGCAGAATTTAAAGCTTGCCTTACAAAACATGTGGGACAAGACATGAATGAATTCTTCCTTAAGTATATCGATGGAACAGAAGTTATACCGTATTCCATGTATTTTTTACCGCTTGGGGTAGAAGTCAGCGATGTAGGCGGAGTTAAACCAGTTTTTGGAGCCAATGTGGCTGAAGATGGCGGTAAGGTAATCATCAAAAGCATTCGAGCAAATTCATCCGCGGAAGACGCTGGGTTGAGCGTAAATGATGAAATCATTGCCTGCATGAACTACCGAGTAGACAAATCGATGTTTGATGCATTAATGAATGGTGCTGCGGTTGGTGACGAGTTTGAATTAACCATATCAAGAGATAAATTGATGCGAAAAGTAATAGTTAAAATTACAGGACAAAAAAGGTCTACGTTTATATTTACAAACCGACATACTGATGCATCGTTGCCTCTTTATAATTATTGGTTGCGTTAATTACGTAGCAACTTTCGGTCAATTCATCAATTACCGAATAAGTCCAGTTAACCATAATCCAGTTGAGCCTTCGGTGGCCATAAATCCACTGAATACAAAGGAAGTGGCAGTTGGGGCCGTATTGGATGATTACTATGTTTCTACAGATGGTGGCGTTCATTGGAAAAGCGACACCCTAAAAAGTCCATACGGCGTCTACGGTGATCCGGTGTTGCAATTTGATGCTAAAGGAAGGTTGTATTATTTCCATTTATCCAATTATCCAAAAGGGTATTGGATTGATCGCATTGTTTGTCAGTTTACCGATAGTTTTTCAGATGTAAACGCTTTCTCAGAAGGTTCTTTTCCCAAACCATTTGGCAGAAAAGCACAGGATAAGCACTGGGTGGATATAGACCCAAATACAGGCGTAATTTATATGACATGGACGCAGTTTGATAAATACGATTCCAAAAATTCCATGGATTCCTCTCGGATTATGTTTAGTAAATCGATGGATCGAGGATTAACTTGGGCCAATCCTAAGATTATCTCTTTTTACAATGGCGATTGTTTAGATGGCGATAAAACAGTCGAAGGTGCGGTTCCTGTGGTAGGAGTGAATGGACAATTATATGTTACATGGACCGGACCCAAAGGCCTTATGTTGCAGCAATCTTCGGATGGGGGCGACACGTGGTTGCCTGTAGAGCGCAGCTTAATGCAACAGCCCGGGGGCTGGGATTTTAAGATACCGGGTATTTTTAGGTGTAATGGCTTGCCCGTATTGAATGTAGATCGCAGTCACGGAAAACATGAAGGAACGCTTTACCTCAGTTGGAGTGATCAACGAAATGGAGTAAAGAATACCGATATTTGGCTTACAAAATCCCAAGATGAAGGAAAAACTTGGTCTAAACCGATTCGCGTGAATCAAGATAAAACCAAGACGCATCAATTTATGTCTACGTTCACGATCGATCAATCCGACGGGAGCCTTCATTTCTTATTTTATGACCGGTCAACTGCAAAACAACCCAATGAAACGCAGGTGGTTTGGGTGAAATCCAATGATGGTGGTATGCGTTTTGAGCAACAATGTATTTCAGCAAAACCTTTTGTTCCAACCGCTAAGATCTTTTTTGGAGATTACATCTCAATTGCTGCTGTTAAGGGCCACATCGTACCTGTTTGGGTTCGTTTAGATCAAGGTAAAGCTTCCCTTTGGACAGCTAACCTTAACCTAAAGTAATTTCACTTCTTAATAATTTTCTAGCTTTGTTAAAATAAGTTACCATGAGTGAAGAAATGAAAGAATGTCCATCCTGTCAATGTCCGTATGGATATGAAAGTGGCGAAAATGAGTATTCCTGTCCAGAATGTTCCTTTGTATGGACAGAAACCGAAGGGGGTGATACGGATGAGCTCATGGTAATGGATTCAAACGGTGTTCGCTTGCTACCCGGTGATTCTGTCATTGTAATTAAAGACCTTCCGGTTAAAGGTGCGCCGAAATCCGTAAAGGCCGGAACAAAAGTTAAAAACATACGGCTAACCGATGGTAATCACAACATCGATTGTAAAATTGAAGGCTTTGGTTCCATGGCGCTGAAGTCAGAATTTGTTCGAAAAGCCTAAGCTGCCATTTATTATATTTTGAGGCAATAAAATCGGTCGATTAACGATACCGAATTCATGAAAAAAATACGGGCTTACTTTTTTATTGCATGCTGTTGGTCTTGCTTGAATGCGCAAGATTGGCAGGCGCTTTCATCGTTTCCCGGTGTAGAACGTGATGATGCGACCGGGTTTGTTATTGGAGACGATCTATTTATTGGTACAGGGTTAAGTCCATGGTGGTCGGCCTTGGCAGATTTTTATCGCTACCAAAGTGCCACAAATCAATGGATAAGCGCAGCGTCACTTCCCTCGGGAGCTGAAAGACAATATGCTGCTGGTTTTACCTTGAACGCTTCGGGTTATGTATTCGGTGGATATAATGGAACCGACTATTTGAATGATATGTGGCGTTATGATCCGTCTTCTGACTCCTGGTTGATCAGCGATAGTTTGCCTTCGTTTGGTCGTTCCGGGTCTGCATCTTTTGTTTTGAACGCAAGGTTATATCTTGTGGGCGGTAAGCATGCCTTAGGTGCTGCAACAGATGAGGTCTGGTCGTATGATACGGTAACTTCTGCGTGGATACAAGAAGCGAATTTTCCATTTGGAGCCTTGTGGAGGGCTTCTGCGTGTGCATACAATGGAAAAGGATTTATGTTGTTTGGTCGGGATGAGAACAATCAATTTCAGCAAGGATTTTATTCGTTCGATCCAATCACCAATCAATGGGAGTCCTTGCCTTCGTTCCCTAGCCTCGGACGAAGTCATGCGGCCTTGTTTGCCTTGAACGATGGTGTTTATGCATGTTTTGGTATAGATAGTTTAGGGAATTCGCATAACGATTTGTGGAAATTCAATGAAATAGGCAACGAATGGATTGCTCTTCCTGGCATTCCAGGGTTGGGTAGACGCGGTGGAGTTTGTTTAACTACCCAAGAATCGATGTACTATGCCACAGGAATAGATGAAACTAATAACAGGTTGAATCAAGCCTGGGTTTATTCGCCAATTCTAGGTATTGAATCTCCATCCTTAAAGGAACCTGCACTGCTTGAGGTATATAACATACTTGGAAATCCGGTAGCGTTTGGGAATAATCAATTGTTGTTTGAGCGATATTCGAACGGCGAAGTGAAAAAGGTATTTGTTATTGAATAATCCTTAATCCAAAATTAATCAATCTGCACTACCACGCGTCGATTGGCTGCTTTTCCTTTTGTGGTGTTGTTTGAAGCTATCGGATCCGCCTCTCCATGAATATGGAGTATAAGGAGTTCATCGGGTATGCCTTGACTCATAAGTACTTTTCTCACGGTTTCACAGCGGCGTTTCGCTAAGGCTAGGTTGTATGTGTTGCTCCCGTCTGCGTCACAATATCCATGGAGGTGTATTTCAGCCTTAGTATCCATTATGGATTTTAGTTTATTTTGTTCTAATAGTGGTAGTTCAGCGACATCATGTTCGAAATACACGGTAATCGGATCGCTATCCTTCTGGGTTGAGATGGTATCGGCAATTTTAACGGGGTCATCTGTACTCGATATTTCTACTGCTTTACTTGATATCATGGGTTTAATGGCTTCATCTAATGCCGAAATGTCCGCATAATAAATATCCAAATCTCTAATAAAAAAGGCTGAGCGACCATCCGCCGAAGCAACAAAGCCCATGTCATCTGCTGGGGTGTTAAAAGGTGCACCTATGTTTATTGGATCTCCTAAGGTTCCGTCGTCAGAAATTCTTATCCTGAAGATATCTAATCCACCGAATCCTCCCATTCCATCGCTGCTAAAATATATGGTTCGATTATCGGCGGCAATGAACACCGAACGTTCATCTCCTGTGGTTGATACTCCCATGATTTTAGGAAAAGTCCATCCTTGATTGCCTTTTATGCTGTAGTATAAATCCATAGGACCTCTATAATCTGGTCCGCAAGCCACTACAAATAACTTTCCATCGGCGGAAACTGCCATGCCATCGGTTCCGAAACCCATATTGGCTTTTGATTGAAGCGCGAAAAAGCGATTGATGTTCATTCCCATGCTTCCTTTCTTCTCCCAGATTCCATTGATCAAGTTCGCTTGGTAGTAGGGGCCTCCCATCGTTGCCCAATCTCCTGCCCAACTTTGATAATACATGGTCGACCCGTCTGAGCTAAAGGTGGGTTCATCTTCTCCTGAAACGGTATTTATCGATGATAATGGGGTAGGAGCCTCCCATTGTCCATTAATGAAATTACTTTGATAGAGGTCACCGTTTCCGGATGCACCACCACGAAATGCTCGCGTACTCATGAAGAAAAGGCTTTTTCCATTCGGGAGTATGCTCACATTACATTCACGAGATGACGTATTGAGCCTTGGAAGAGCCATAATGTTTATCTGCTGATTATGTTCTAAAATGGTATAATCTTGTGCGAGGCTTTTAACTCCTATGGCAAGGAAAACTAAGTAGAAATATTTCATAAGCCTAGAACGTCATGATTTTTTTTGGTTACTAATAGTGAGATGAACCTGTAATAAAAGTGTTTTGCCCACCACTTAGGAAATCTTTTCTTCGTGTTGACTTCATCAGTTTGCAAATAACCCCAAAAACTCATCCGATTTTAAGAGAAATATTAGAAATCTGAAACAGCACGTTCTTATGATTAATCATTTAAAAAGTGGACTGAATTTAATGCGAGCACCTTATAGTTGGCATCAATTAAACTCCCACCCTCTGGTATTTCATCTGAAAATGAGAACGCATTGTCCTCAAAGAAATATGCAACAAAAGGTGCAAGGACTAAACACATTTTTAATGCCTTGGCTTCCACTGGGTTGATTTGCTGATGGAATTGCCGAACCACATTAAATAAGCTGCTGAAATTTTGTTTTTCATTGGTGAGTGAATCTACCCGTACGCGTAAGCCTGGTTTCTCTGGATTTTTTTCTTCATAAAAATGTATGGGAAATTGCATGTACACACCGCCGTGTAGTCGTAAAATCACATAAGGAAAGACTCCGTACCCCTGAGCGCGTTTATCTGCGCTCAGGGGAAGTACATCCTGGGAACTCATGCTTCGATTTCTTTAATCATGAGTTCTTCTGTTTCCTCTAAAGGAAAGGGAAGTGGAAGCGGCATCATGACTATAAACCGCGCTTGAGATTGAATCATAAAAGCTCCTGTGTTGCGGTTCTGACAATAGGTCGCCCCTGTGAAATAACGGTCTTCCCCAAATTGAAGCACCACACAATCCTTGAATCCGCTCAAGTCGATTAGGGTGGTTAATCCCTGATGGCTTACTTCAATCAGTAGCGGTAAATCTACGGTGGTACTCGGAAAGGTAACCTGGTGGCTCGTTGCAGCAATAACCTGCGCATTTATCTTGGCAATCATGCCATTTTTTAACCAAACAATCACTTGTTTTTTCATACAAATAAAATTTAAACGTGAATAAACTTATTTGCATTTCGATTTAATTGGAAACCAACGTTTTTTTTGACTTTAAAGTCCGTATCGTTTTACCACCGTGGTGTCTTCACTCGGTTGGTACCATTTAAGGTTCGAAATACAATGAACAGATAATCAGTTTTTTAGAATTGGTTACAAATCACTCGATGAATAAACAAAATGAATTGTTTTGGGTTATGGTTTTACTACTATATCAAATAACCTAACCATGCATGACCTTGTCCGATTCTATTACTTATGATTATGTTTTTCTTGGTTTAGGTTGCGGAAACAGTCTAATTTTACTTCAGTTAGAGGCTGAAGGGATGTTGACCAATAAACGCATCTTGGTCATTGAACCCACCCAGATTATAAAAAATGATCGGACCTTTTGTTTTTGGATGGAACCGGAACGGGTGAATTCATGCTTCTTATCAATGCTGGTTGAAACTCAGTGGAGTAAAGTGTATGTCGGGGAAAAAGTTCAATCCTTAGATTCGCTTCGTTACTATCGCATTTCGGGAAGAACCTTGAGCGAAAACGTTCAATCGCTTCTTACCCGAGAAAACGCTCGAATCATTCAATTCAAGTATGATGGAATCCCTGCAGCAGTTGGCGAAAACCCACAAATAACAATCTTGGGTGAGCAGATTATCGCTTCCTTGGTTTTTGATAACCGTCCACCAAGTTATGTTGAACCAAATGCGAGTGAAACACGCTTGTTTCAAAGTTTTTATGGGTGGGAAATTAAATCCGATCTTCCGGTGTTTGATGCAGATTGCTTTACGATGATGGACTTTAATGTGCAGCAAGAAGGAGCTACACAGTTTATGTACGTTTTGCCTTTCGATGCACATCGAGCGTTGGTTGAAATTACTCGATTTGGTGAAGAGTTACTTCCTTCGGAACATGCAGAGCATGCTTTGTTAAGCTATTTAACCCAGCATTCGATACCTTATTCGATTGAAGACAAAGAAATGGGCGTAATCCCAATGTTTAGCCATTCCATTTCGGGGAATCCATCCAGCAATACGTGGATCAATACTGGGGAGCGCGCGGGCATGTTGAAACCGAGTACAGGCTATTCGTTTGAACGGTCATTGACTTTTGCCAAACAGGTGGTTCAGGGAATCAAAGTAAACAGGGAACCCGTTCAAAGAAGAAAAACGCGCTTTGCTTATTATGATCGCCTGTTGCTGCAACTACTTCGCGATCAACCAGCACAAGGATCACGCATTTTCATCCAATTGTTTAAGCAAAATACGGCGACAAAAGTGTTTAAATTTTTAGATGAGCGCAGCACTTTTCGTGAAGACCTTCAAATCTTAAAAAGCCTACCGTTCGGACTTTTTGTTGGTGCCGCCGTGAAGGATATGGTTTGGAGGAGCTCCAAGGTTTTGCATGGCTTGACCCCAATGCTGCTGATCAGCTGTTTGGTCCTTTTACTTCAAGCGGTCGGACAGATGCCCTTGGTTTATGGGATATTGGGAATTGGAATGTTAGTCCTTGGAATTCCACATGGCGCCCTAGATCACCTGCATGCTTTAAAAAAACCATGGGGTTGGAATATGCTACGTTATGTGTTGATGTACCTTGCGTTAGGCGCCTTGATTCTTGGGGTTTTTTCGCTAAGTCCCTGGGGTGGATTACTCCTTTTTCTTGGCTATTCGATGTGGCATTTTGGGGAGGCTGATTTTGCACATTGGCGCTTGGGTAGATCGGGTATGGCATTGCTCTGGGGGTGCTACGTTTTGGGAAGTCTACTGGGGAGTCATGTGCATGAGACGATCATGATTTTACTTGAAATGAAGGTGACTGTACCTTTTGATTTGGATGCATTTAATTCTTTTGGCTTGTGGTGGATTCTATTCGGTGGTGCCTTTTTTATTGGATGGAAAAGAAATCGATTCATGATAAGCAGTGTATTGTCGCTCTTGATTTTGAGTGCCCTTCCCTTGATACCGGCCTTCGCTGTTTTCTTTATTTTTCAGCACAGTTTCTATGGTTGGAAGAAGTTGCAAGAATTGAATTCCGAATCGGATATGCAACGCTGGATTCAAGCATTGCCTTTCACCTTGGGTGCTTGTTTGTTGTTTGGACTAAATGCCTATTTAGGATCGTTCACTTGGGGCCAAGTTTTCATATTTCTTGCAGCACTAAGTTTCCCTCATGTGGTGCTCATGGCTACCCTCTATCGGAGATCTTCTGTTGGAGCTTGATCCGATAGGTTTATGTTTTTTCACTTTTATTGTAACCAACCTAATCCACCACGTTTCTAGGGTATAATCATCCAGAATTTCTGTGTTTGCAGAAGCCAACCGACCCGGCAGGGCACGGTGGAAAAATGATGAGGGGCGCCGCTCAAAAGAATATGCTAGGCCAGTTTATTCTGAATGATTTTATTGTTTAACCGCCATTAGGCATAAAATCTTTGAATCATGAAAACAGCAAGAAATCAATCAGAAAATGGTAAGTTATGGATCGCATGCATCTTCCTTCTTGGAAGTGCCTTTCTCTATCCGCAGTGCAGTGCACAACAAATTCAAGTAAAAGGTAAATATCACAGCAGCAAGGTGGATGATTGGCCGATTGAATATAGTCATACTGCCACCTTTAGAACCAAAGAAGAAGCAATTTATTTTCATAAAGTGATGCTTGATCTAAATGGGATCGATACCAGTACAACATCTGTTGAGTATGGCTTAGATGCACCGATTTTTTCAAGTTTTTTACACGAAAACGATGAGGATCTAGCTATAGTTACCTATGTCCGAAAAAACTCGTTCGGTCGTTACACCAGTTGCTTTTTGGAATGTAAAAATGTGACCTTCGATTTATTTGAAAGCGATGGGTATATGCTTACTCAGAAACAAATTGAAAAATAAGTAATTAACCTTTAATCTTTAGAACGTATGAACCGTTTAAAATCACTTTGCTTTTTAGTTTTGTTGCTGTTAGTGTTCCACTGGGTTCCTATGCATGCACAAGTAGAAAATCCGATGGAACCAACGGCCAAGCTTGGGTCCTTAACCTTCTCAGATGGAAGTAGTTATTACGGAGAAATTGAATTAGGGAAAATGAGTGGCATAGGTACCCAATTTTTTACAGATGGCACTTGGCGAACAGGGCATTTTCAAGACAATAAATACCTCGCTGACTTTATTGCTAAACCACCATGGCATATGCTTGGTTTTGATTTCATGCTCGATCAGGTTTATGATATGGAAACGTTTTCTATGGACCTCAAGGTGTTGACAGATGTGCCAGATAGTTTACAATTGTATATCGCCCCGTTTGGAACGGGTGAGTTGAATGGAGCCCAGTTTTATAGCGGTATTCAAACACAGTGCGGGGGATATTATTCCGTGATTAAAGCTGAGAATAGCGGACGCTTTATTCCATTGGGTAGAGCGATGATCTTCTCTCGTTGGGGTACACGTGCCTCCTTAGCGTTGAGAAAAGCCGAGGGAGGGGTCTGTGAAAGCAGCGGGTACGAAGATGACTTTGTCTCGGTACGCAACCGACTCTCGTGGAACAAAGGAACATATACCTTGACCTTAAAAAAAACCAAGGAAACAGTGATGTTGGATAGCGTCTTGCATACCTATGTAGAGATGCAGGTTTATGATCACAAGAAAAAACAAACGTATAGTTGTGGGGCTTTAGCCTTTCCAGGAACTAACCTAGAATTAAGTCAACGTCAGTATATCTTCTTTGAATTGTATGGTAAACGGGTTAATGTCAACAAGCTTCCACACTTGAAGTTTGTTTGTGACAATTACCGCGTAAATGGCAACCCGGTTAGTATTCCCTTTGTGGTGTCAACGTTTTCAAAAGAATATCCCCAGTATGCTGATGCCATGTTCAAAGATGGGAGATTTAACATAGAATTGGGTAAGCCAAATGCTAAGCCACTCACTGAGGGTAATGGAATGAACTATCGAATATTGTATGAAGCAGAATAGGACAATAGGTTCTGGGTGCTAAATGGATCTCTGGGTACGTAGGCCCTGCGGTATGATTTGACCCTTCGATCCGCCTCGGCGGACTCAGGGTAATCCAGCTGATCACAAGCTCATGGACCTATGCACCAAATTTTTATCAATGTTTTGTATTGATATAAAATCCCAGACTTATTCTTCTGAGACGCCTTTTTTAGATTTACGATACAGGTAAGCATCGTAGATAAAGCGTTTCGCAAAGCGTACTTGCTTGTCTGCGTTGATGAATTTTTTAAAAACATTTGCATTGACACCGAAGTACTCGTAGCTCTCGCCATTGGTGAAGGTGATTTCAAGCAATAGGCCTTTGTGTTTATAATCGACAATCCCACATTCCATTATAACTTGTTCGTATTCCGAACGGTTGGCTTCAATCGTTTCTGGGGCAATACTCACTAAGAAATGATAGCCATCGGTTATTTCTCGACCCATGATGGCCGCTTCGGCTTGCATCGGATCACCGTCTTGAAACTTGTCAGGATGCCACTGTTTTACGAGGCTTCTGTAGGTTGATTTAAGTGCTCCCAACTCAATCTGGTCTTGGATTTGAAATAATTTTTTGTATTGATTGATGCGTTTCATGGAGCTTGGCTATTTGATGCCAAAGGTAGGTAAAAAGGATAGGGTGCGAAAATTAACCGAATCCCTTAAGTTTTCAAGCGATTATTTGAACTTTTTAGTAAACTTCGTGTTTCAATTTCATACAGTTTCTTATGCGAAAATCAGGTTACGTTTTTACACCTTACGATGCTCCAGACCAAACACCGTTCGAAACCTTGTTCGACGTGTTCATGGAAATTATTACCCATACGTCAGGAGATATGGAAGAGGCCATGGAATGGATGAACGTTATTGATCAGGAGTACAAGTTAACCACCGAGGACTATACCATGGATGATTTCATTGAAGACCTCAAGAAAAGAGGATATTTAAGAGAAGAAATCCAACCAAATAAGCAAGGAGGTTTGTCCATTACAGCCAAAACGGAACGTACACTTCGCAAGAAAGCTATGGATCAAATTTTCGGAAAGATTCGAAAAAATGGCATGGGAAATCACAAATCCAAAAAGAGTGGTCAAGGCGATGAGTCAACGGGTGAGTTTCGGAATTTTCAATTTGGCGATTCAGTAGAGCACATTTCGGTGACGGAAAGCTTAAAGAATGCGCAAATAAACAACGGGGTTGGAGAGTTTAAATTAACGGAGCAGGATTTGGTAGTTGAAGATACGCACCATAAATCTCAAATGAGTACGGTGCTAATGATTGATATTAGCCACAGCATGATCTTGTACGGTGAAGACCGAATTACACCGGCAAAAAAAGTGGCCATGGCTTTGGCTGAGCTCATTACTACTTCTTATCCGAAAGATACCTTGGATGTTATTGTGTTTGGTGATGACGCATGGCCTATAAAAATCAAGGATCTCCCATACTTGAATGTAGGACCATATCACACCAATACGGTGGCAGGTTTGGAATTGGCTATGGATATCTTACGCAGAAAACGGAATACCAATAAGCAAATATTCATGATCACAGACGGTAAACCGAGTTGCCTTCGCTTACCTGACGGACAATATTACAAAAACAGCAATGGCTTGGATGAATACATTGTAGAGAAATGCTATACCATGGCTGCGCAAGCACGAAAAATGCACATTCCGATTACGACTTTCATGATAGCACAAGATCCGTATTTGATGACCTTTGTGGAGGAATTTACGGCATCGAACAAAGGAAAAGCATTCTTCACAGGATTAAAAGGTCTTGGAGAAATGATCTTTCACGACTATGAAACAAACAGAAAAAAACGAATCAACTAACAAATGAATACTTCCCTAATCACTTTTGGCGCACTCAAAGCATCTGGATACCAACCGAAAACAATTAAAACTGAATTACGCGATAACTTAATTCTGAATATTCAAGCGGGGAAAAATTCGTTTCCAGGGATGCTCGGGTATGAACAAACGGTTATTCCACAATTGGAACGTGCCATACTTTCTAAGCACAATATCAATTTATTGGGTTTGCGTGGACAGGGAAAAACAAGAATTGCTCGCCTGATGGTTAATTTATTGGACGAATATATACCCTATGTATCCGGCAGTGAAATGAACGATGACCCCTTTCATCCAATCAGTCGCTACGCCCGGGATTTGATAGCCGAAAGGGGAGATGATACACCGATTTCGTGGTTGCATCGCTCTGAACGGTTTTTTGAAAAATTAGCTACCCCCGACGTAACCATTGCAGATTTAATTGGGGATATAGACCCCATCAAAGCGGCGAACCTAAAACTTAGTTATGCCGATGAACGTGTGATACATTTTGGAATGATACCACGAGCGAACCGTTGTTTATTTGTAATCAATGAATTACCTGACTTACAAGCACGAATTCAGGTGGCATTGTTTAACATGTTAGAGGAAGGTGACGTGCAAATTCGCGGGTTTAAATTGCGTTTGCCGCTCGATGTTCATTTTGTGTTTACCGCGAATCCAGAGGATTATACCAATAGAGGTAGCATTGTTACGCCACTTAAAGATCGAATTGGTTCCCAAATCTTAACCCATTATGCGCCAACTATAGAAATCGCAAAACAGATAACGCAGCAAGAATCAGCGCACTTAGACCAACGCTTGTGCACGGTACATGTTCCGGAACTCGCTAAGGATATCTTAGAGCAAATTGCATTTGAAGCTCGTGAGAGTGAGTATATTGACCAAAAAAGCGGCGTTAGTGCACGAATGAGTATTACAGCCTATGAGAACTTAATTAGTACGGCGGAACGACGAGCCTTGATGAATAATGAAACGGAAACGACGGTTCGCTACAGCGACTTGCTTGGCATGATTCCATCCCTTACGGGGAAAATGGAACTTGTTTACGAAGGAGAGCAGGAGGGAACCTCCTTTGTGGCGGAACACTTAATCAGTGCGGCAACGAAAACACTGTTTCTTCAATCTTTCCCGAAAATCGAAAAATTAAAAAAACAAGACCAAGAAACTGCGTATGACGAGGTATTGCAGTGGTTTTTTGACGCCGATGAAATGGAATTGTTGGAAGAAGCACCAGAGAAAGTGCATCTAAAAACGTTGTTAGCTATAAAACCCTTGCAGAAATTGGTACAACATTATTGTCCGAAAGTAACAAAAGCCGATCTTCCATTCCATATGGAGTTTGTGCTTTGGGCACTTGTTGAATTTAAACAACTCTCTAAAAAAAGAACAGCCGCAGGACTTTACTTCAATGATCTGTATGGTGAATTTCTAACGGGACTGTAGTCGACATTTGGAAGTTTGGACATTGAGACGTTTGGGGAAATATAATCAGAAAATTCCAGAAATGTTTATGATGAATCCTTCTGTTTCATAAAGTAAATCATCAAGGGTGAATAGCTTCTCCCCTTGAGGGGAGATTGAGAGGGGTGACATTTATAAGTTTGGATATTCAGAAATACCTCTTGTTGATATTAAAGCAGCCCTTCGCACCGCAATCTCCTCGCTTCGGTGGACAAGCTCAGGGACCGATTGAATCTTCTGTTGAGGTAAAACAGAACAATTACATAGCATTCAACAAGGTGTTCGCGGTTTCGGGATAGAGTTTAGTAAATGTAACCAAATGCAGAATTAGCACTCTAATTTGATACGATTGCTTAGACTTGAAGATAAATCGCTATGCTGTTAAAGACCCCATCCCATCTTGTTCATGAGGTTGCTTAAAAAAAGAATATGAAATAATCTTTAGGTTGCATTGGATTGTCAAAATCTAATGAATAATCTATACCTTTAAAAATGCCCGCTCATGAAATAAAACCAAAACTTGGTGTATTCGATCTCAGTATAATTGTAATCAGTTTGGTTATTGGCATGGGTATTTTTAGCACACCCGCTGAGGTTGCAGCCAAGGCAGGTACTATAAAAATATTTTTCCTCGTATGGATATTGGGTGCCATCGTAAGTTTTTTAGGTGCTTTGACCTTTGCGGAAATTGGTTCGCGTCAACCTCATGCCGGTGGTTTTTACAAGTTGTTTTCGATTTGTTACACGCCTGTTTTTGCCTTCATGGTAAATTGGATAACGGTAATTTCAAATGCAGCATCAACCGCAGCGGTCGCGATCATGGGTTCAGCATACATCGCGCCAATGATATTCCCTCAATTGGAAGCACAAACATCCACCCTAATTGTAACGGTTGGAACGGTCAGCATTTTGCTTGGCATAAACCTTCTTGGCATAAAGATTAGTGCAATGCTTTTGAATGGTTTAATGCTCATTAAAATAGGGCTTATTCTATTATTAATCAGTTGCTTGTTTGCTCCTTTGACTTCTAACATAGCTCCAGAAACAGTCTCCACCGCAAATGAAATTGCTCCATGGAAAGCCCTTTTAATGTGCTTTATTCCCGTATTTTTCACTTTTGGCGGATACCAACAAACCATCAATTTTGGTGGGGATATCGCAAATCCATCCCGCACCCTACCGCGTGCTATTTTCATTGGAATTGCAACAATAATGACCCTATACCTGCTTGTTAATTTTAGTTATATCCAAGTGCTGGGCATGGAACACCTTTCGCAAACTAAGACCCTCGCTGCCGATATGATTGGGCTTTGGTTTGGAAAAACAGCATCCCTGTTTCTATCCTTGGTGATGTTTTTTGCTGTGATGGCCTATGTAAATGTTTCCATATTAAGCAATCCAAGAGTGTATTATGCCATGGCTGAGGATGGCGTATTGCCTAAGATTTTCGGAAAAGTTAATCCCAAAACACAAGTCCAAGAATTCGGTGTAGTGATTTTTTGCGCTTTTATTTTACTCACCCTATTTATGATGCAGTCTTTTGATAAAATTCTGCAATATGTGATGTTTTTTGATAGCATTAGTTTGATGAGCGCCGCTGCGGCAATATTCGTATTGCGAAAACGAGAAAAAACGAAAAGCGTAAAAGCCCCTGAAGGATATAGAATTCCCCTGTACCCCTATCTGCCTATGATTTATATTTCGGTGTATGGATTAGTAATTCTTGGGGTGTTTTTGGCCAACAAATCCGCCTTTGGCTGGGGTGCTATTCTCTTCATATTGGGATATCCGCTGTTTTTTATTATTCGAAAATTGATTGCATCAATATAAAATACCATGAAAGATCTTTTTCTCCTTGACCCAGAAATTACCTTTTTAAATTTCGGTTCCTTTGGGTCTTGCCCGAACCCAATTTTTGAAACATACCAACAATGGCAAGTTCAACTTGAGCGAGAACCCGTTCAATTTATTGTAAATAAAGCCATCATCGAACTAGAACATGTTAGAAACGTACTGGGGGAATTTGTTGGCTGTGATGCCAATGACATAGTTATGGTGACCAATCCCTCCTATGCAATTAATACCATAGCCAAATCCTTTCCTATGAAGGTTGGAGATGAAATTCTTACAAGCAACCTAGAATATGGTGCCTGTGACCGGACTTGGGAATATTATTGTGAGAAAAAAGGAGCACGTTATGTGAGACAAGAAATTCCCCTACCAATAAAAAGTAAAGCGGACTTTATTAAGGAATTTTGGAAAGGGTATAGCAAGCATACCAAGGCCATTTTTATCAGTCAAATTACTAGCGCCACTGGGCTCATCTTACCAGTGAAAGAAATTTGTGCGGAAGCCAAAAAACTCGGTCTCATTACCATAGTTGACGGCGCTCATGTGCCAGGACATATTCCTCTTAATTTGCGGGAACTCCAAGCCGACATTTACACAGGAGCATGCCATAAATGGATGATGGGTCCGAAAGGTTCTAGTTTTTTATATGTTCACAAGACACAACAATTGTGGGTTGACCCATTGGTGATCAGTTGGGGATATCGCAGCCCTACTCCTTCTGAATCCTTATTTATTGATTGGCATCAAACTACCGGGACCCGCGATTTTGCTGCTTTCTTGAGCATTCCTGCTTGTTTGAAATTTCGTAAGGAACAACAATGGGATAAGGTTGGTGAAGCGTGTCGAACTATGGTAATAGAACAAGCCCCTCGCTTTTGTGCATTGATGG
>JBEAQY010000025.1:0-37981 GCA_041163605.1 Bacteroidota bacterium
GTGTGTTCGTTACTAAGGTCCCGTTGCTTTTTCGTATGACCGCTTGATAGTTAATTCCATTGGGTGCACCCGCTTGTGCAAAAGCAAGACTACCAATAAATAAGGTGACCGAGGCCAATAAGATGTTAAGTAACCTGTTTGTTTTCATTAGTATTTAGGATTTAATCAGTTTAACTTGGTGAATGAATTCACCGGTAATTTGGTAGATGTTTAAGAAATAGGTTCCAGGGGCTAAGCCGGTGGAATAATCCGCCTTGTGGCGAGTTCCGTGCATAAATTCTTCGTGCACGAGCTTTCCGTTGGCATCTATGAGTTGCAATTTCAAGTCTTGGTCTTCATACGCTGCGGGTGCCTCGATAATGGAATATTGATCGAACGGGTTGGGGTAGATGTTAAATACCGGATCGGCGGGCATGATGGCGGAGGTGCCTGGCGCGATGGGTATTAAGGCATCTGGTTGCTGAAACCCGTTCATGAATCGATACATGGTGTAGCCAATCGGCGTTCCCACATAAATGAAAGGTTCCCCCAAGGTGTAGGACATAGAATAGTTTGGTTGTCCGAAAGTATACGGAGGTAATTTCTTTGCTAATCTACCGGCTGATGCAATTACTCTACGCTTATCAATTTGGGCGTTTACTGAAAGGAAACTTAAGGCGAAGAGAAAGAGGAGAATTCCTTTTTGGGATTTCCCTGCGAATGTATTTAAATAGCTTCTGATCATTCGGTCAATTCTTTTAACAAATATATTGACAAAGTTACATAATTGTATAATTTATGTAATAAATAATACACGATATTGCATTGAATTTTGTTGTATGATTCACCGTGGCGAAATCGTGGAACAAGCCGTTCGATCTTCCGGTCACAACCTGAGTAGCTTAGCTAAGCGGTTTGGGAAAAGCAGGAAGTGGCTTTATGATGCCTTTGATAACCCCACGCTCAGCATAGATTATATTTTTGAAATCGGAAAAGTGATCCATTACGATTTCTCCAATGATCTTCCTGAATTCCGTAAAACGTATACTTCAGATGCTATGGACAATTTAGTAGAAGAGCCGAGTTGGAAAACCAAATACATCACACTCTTGGAAGAACACCAACGATTGTTAGCTCGTCTCTTAGCGCTTCAGGAAGAGAAATAAATACATTTTAGAAAATCTACCATCTCTGTTCCGTGGGATTTCAGATCCCGCGGAACAGGGGAAGTTGTGCAATTTCAAAATATATACCCGTGTAATTTCAAAATACATACCTGTGCAATTTCAAAATGCATACCCGTGTAATTTCAAAATTAATTGTATATTTGTTTAATAATTACAAGGGTTATGGATAGAGTTAGGGTTATTAAAAAAGCGATGGATGTTTATTTAAAAAAGTATCCCGTGCTGGTACTTACAGGGCCTCGTCAATCTGGGAAAACTACCTTCCTGAAAAATCAGTTTTCGGATTACGCGTATGTTAACTTGGAGAACTTAGATCTCCGAAAATATGCATTAAACGACCCGAACGCATTTTTAACTGAATTTCAAGGAAAAGTCATTCTAGATGAAGTGCAGCGCGTACCGGAATTATTTTCCTATATCCAAACAAAAGTTGATGAGGATCGCTTAATGGGGCAATATATTTTATCGGGTTCTCAGAATTTTCATTTAATGAGAAACATTACGCAAAGTTTGGCTGGGCGTGTGGCGCTCTTTAAACTGCTGCCCTTCGATTTAGAAGAAATGCAAGAAGCCGCTTGGTTAGCCGATGACTATGCCGTGAATTTACAGCGTGGGTTTTATCCCGCCCTATATGACCGGGATATTCCTTCTAAGGCGTTTTATTCAAACTACCTCCAAACCTATGTTGAGCGAGATCTGTCAGACCTAATTCAGGTAAAAGACCTCAAGCAGTTTAGGAATTTCATTGGCTTGTGTGCTGCACGAGCAGGGCAGTTACTCAATTTAAATTCATTAGCTAATGAATGCGGTATTTCTCAACCCACAGCTAAAGCATGGATTTCGGTGTTGGAAACTAGCTATATTGTCTATCAGCTTCAACCCTTGTATTCCAATTTTAATAAGCGCATTACCAAAAGTTCAAAGCTCTATTTTTACGATACCGGCTTGCTTTGTTTTTTACTCAAAATCAACGATGCGGCAAGCGTGAAAACGAGCAGAATCAAAGGGTCGCTTTTTGAGAATTTTGTAATCAATGAATTCTTGAAACAAAATTATCACCACAATCTCATGCAAGAATTTTGGTTTTGGAGGGATGCGGTTGGTCATGAGGTGGATTTAATCTGGCAGGATTCAGATAAACTTAATGTGGTAGAGATAAAAGCCAGCGAAACGATTATGCCCAATATGTTCAAGGGCTTGGAGTACTTCGATAAATTAGCTGCAGATCGCATCGCAAGTAAAACGCTCGTGCATACCGGCACCTTCAATCAACATCGCACCGCTGCACGCGTTCAAAGCTGGAATAATTACAGCCAACGATTTGTGATAGATTATTAATTTTCAGGGCTTCGCTGACTGATTGACCTTTGCCCCGATTCGGGGTAAAGCTTGTATCGAAGGCAGCAAGCTGTACCACGTTTCAAAAAAATAGTACCTTCGTCTTATGACAGCACAAGAAATTACCATTTTGGTTAGCATAGGCCTAGCAGCAGGAATCCTTAGTGGATTTGTTGGAATAGGTGGAGGAATCGTTATTGTTCCTGCCTTGGTTTATACGCTCGGATTTACACAGCACCAAGCCCAAGGTACCAGTCTTTTTGTGTTGGCTATGCCGGTGGTTATTCTAGCCGTAATGAACTACGCAAAATCAGGAAACGTACATTGGAAATTCGGATTAGTAATCGCTGCCACCTTTGTGATTGGCGGGTTCATCGGATCGAAACTTTCACTTAAATTGCCCGATGCCTGGGTTAAAATTATTTTCGGCCTAATCATGGCCTATCTATCATTTCGCCTGTTACTTACGGGCTACCAAAGTTTAACGCAGCATGACTCCTAAGCAGATCAGTGAAGCGGTGAGCGCTATTTTTGACAAAGTTCATGGATATCGAACTTACTTGCACCGTTATCCCGAACTTTCTTTTCAAGAGCACAATACCATGCTGTTCGTTTCTGAAACGCTTACTAAGCTTGGTATTCGTCATGACAAGGGCGTTGGAAATACGGGGGTGGTAGCGTACATTGAAGCCCCGAAGACCAATCGCTGGATTGGCTTACGCTCCGATTTGGACGCACTTCCGATTCAAGAAGAAAATGAGGTGGAATATAAATCCCTGGTTCCAGGTGTAATGCACGCGTGTGGACATGATGCCCATACCGCTATCTTATTGGGAACGGCAGAGCTTCTCCACAAGTTCAGGGAATCCTTGCCCTGTTCTGTGAAATTAATTTTTCAACCAGGTGAAGAAATGGCCCCAGGAGGCGCTAATTACATGATAGATGCGGGGGTGCTGGAAGATCCAAAGCCTGAATATTTAGTCGCCCTTCATGTGTATCCAGAAATGATGGTGGGTAAAGTAGGTGTGCGTTCCGGTCTGTACATGGCCTCTAGCGATGAAATTCATTTGCGATTCATCGGAGTAGGTGGTCACGGTGCCTTGCCTGCGAATTGTGTGAATCCACTGTCTATGGCCGCTGAGGTGATTTTGAACGCCCAAAAAATCATTGACGAATTTCATCTTGAAGGCGTTCCAACTGTGTTGAGTTTTGGTCGAATTGAAGGACTCGGATCTACCAACGTGATTCCTTCTGAATGCACCTTGAAAGGAACCTTACGCACGATGGATGAGGTATGGCGCGCAGAATTTTTTGAGCGTTTTACGCATTTTGTGAATGAAGTCGCAACCCGATATGGGGGGAGTGTCGAGTTTAATCGTGCTCTAGGATATCCATTTTTAAAGAATGATCCGCACGTAACGAAAGGTGCTGAGCAATCACTTAAGTTGCAATTAGGCGAAGCCCAAGTTGAAACCTTGCCCTTGCGAATGACAGCCGAAGATTTTGCCTTCTACAGCCACAAAGTTCCTGTTTGTTTTTTTCGTTTAGGAGTTGGCGATCCAGCAAAAGAAATCAATTATGGAGTGCACCATCCTAAATTTGATATTCATGCTGATGCCTTACGCGTTGGGGTAGAGGCTATGCTTTCTGTGGTGTTTAATGGTTAAGTATCCATTAACTTTTTACGAATTCATCTTGCTTTAGTTTTTTCTCCTTACCTTGGGTGAACAATTTGTTCCCATGGCTTCATTAGCTCCCATTACCGGTACCCTTGGAAAGCAGCGTGCGGCGCACCTCCTGCGTCGAGCAACAATGGGACCAAGACTGCAAGATATTACTGCGTTTTCGAGCCTAACGGCACAAGCAGCCTTTAATGCCTTGGTTCAAAATGACCCGATTCCTGCCTTTCCAAAAGACCCCAATACAGGAACAGATTGGATTTATCCGAATGTTCCGGATCCAACTCAAATCAATGACATTTGGTCGGATTTAACCAAGTGTTGGTGGCTGAGCAATGTTAAGAATTCCGGACCTAACCTTACCGAGCGTATGCTGTGGTTTTACCATACACACATTCCTGTTATTATGACTCGGATTTCTTGGAATCCACAGTTTGCCATCGATTATCTTCGCTTGTTAAGGCATTACTCCCTAGGGAATTACAAAGACTTAGTTAAAGCGATATGTATCGATAATGCGATGCTTGTTCATTTGGATGGATACCTGAATATCAAGAGTACTCCCCAAGAGAATTTTGGCAGAGAATTTTTAGAGCTTTTTACTGTGGGTAAAGGGCCTGAAGTTACCATTGGAGATTATACCAATTTTACCGAGCAAGATGTGAAAGCCCTAACTAAAGTCTTTACAGGATGGGGAATTGATACCACCTTTCAAACCGTGGACCCTATTACAGGCATTCCAACCGGTCAAGTTAAAGCGGATAACAATGGTAACGCTACGCAGCATGATGTGACTGGAAAACAGTTTTCTCCAGCCTTTAGTAATCAAACCATCCAAACCCCGAACGTAGCGAATTGGACATGTTCCTCAGCTTCGGTTTACACTGAATTAAGTGCTGCGGTTGATATGGTGTTTTCTTCCGCGAATACAGCAAAGCACATTGTCCTTAGACTATATCGTCAGTTTGTATATTTTGAAATAACTCCAACCATTGAAACTGATATTATTGAGCCCTTGGCAACTACCTTGATGGCCAATAACTATGACTTAATGAGTGTGTTAGAAGTGTTGCTTCAAAGTGAACATTTCTATGACTTGGATTCTCCTCCAACCAGTGATAACAGCATGGGAGCCATCATTAAATCACCCTTAGATTTAACATTAGGTGCCATACGCTTTTTTGAATTGAATGGACCAAATCCAACAACCAACTTGACCCAGCACTATTCACTTTACGGACAGTTATTACAGCAATTGAGTTTGCAAGGGTTGGAATTATTTGAACCGGTAGATGTCGCCGGTTATGATCCTTATTTTCAAGTACCATCGTTCCATCGGTACTGGATATCTGCCAATTACCTAGCGAACCGATACAAGTTTGCTGAGTTGTTAATCAATGGCTTTTCAAGCGGCGGAACGTCCTTGCTCAAATTAGATGTCCTTCCCTTTGTGGAGGCCAATGCCACGCAAGTTTCCGACCCAACTGTTTTGGTTCAAGACCTCGTAGAATGGCTCATTCCGATCACTATTGATCAAGCCCGCTTTGATTATTTCAAGGATGAAATTCTATTAAACAATGGAGCTATTGATTGGACAACAGCATGGACCTCTTACCAATCGACTTCAAATAACACGGTGGTTAAAGCGCAATTAGAGCTTTTAGTCAAGTCCATGATGCAATCCCCAGAATATCAACTATTTTAACTCGAAGCCGATGAAAAGAAGAGATTTTATGAAGCTGTCTTCCCTCGTGAGTTCGGGAATGTTGATGAAGTTTAATGGAGTTCCCTTGTATGCGTTTGAAGGTGATAGTTTACTTCATAAGATTGCTAAGAATAGCTTGAATGACAAGGTGTTAGTCTTGATAGAAATGCATGGAGGGAACGATGGATTAAATACCGTCATCCCCATAAATCAATACGGGCAATATTACAATCACCGGGCGAACATTGCGATACCAGAGAATGGCCTTCGGAAGTTTATTACCTTAGATTCTACCTTGCCAGATAACCGACAAGTAGGGCTGCATCCCGACATGACCGCGGCTAAAGCCATGTACGACCAAGGGAATTTTGCGGTAATTCAGAATGTTTCCTATGAGAACATGAACGGTTCGCATTTTCGAAGCCGCGACGTGTGGATGATGGGAGGCGGGTACAACGATTATTATAATTCGGGATGGATGGGACGCTATTTGGATTACACCTATCCAGGTTATCCCGACAATTACCCAAGTCCTCAGATTCCTGATCCCTTAGCCATTGAAATGGGGACTGCTGTTTCCTTAGCGTTTCACCGAGAGCAGGGAATTCCAGCCGGTTTGAGTATTCAAGATCCAGTAGCGTTCTACAACTTGATTAACAGTGTGGGAATTGACCCGCCACTCAATATTCCTGATACGCATGCTGGGGATGAAATCGAATACATCATGCAAATTGAGAAACAAGCGAATAGCTATGCGGAACGCTTAAAAGATGTATACGAAGCAGGTGCCAATTCAAATGTGGTATACCCGGATTTATATCCATACATCGCACCAGCCTCCTCAAAACATAATCCCTTGGCGCCGCAATTACAGGTGATTTCCAGGTTGTTAAGCGGTGGAATCGGAACTAAAATATTTATTTGTCGCATCGGAGGATTTGATTCTCATGCGAATCAGGTAGTGAACAATAATCCTACGATGGGTTCACACGCCGCCTTGTTATACCACATTTCATCGGCCATGAAGGCCTTTTATGATGATTTGCAAAATATGGGACTCGCAGACCGAGTACTTTCCATGACCTTTTCCGAATTTGGACGACGGGTGCAATCCAACGCAAGTTACGGAACCGATCATGGGAATGCAGCCCCAATGTTGGTTTTTGGAACCTGTATTAATCCCGGAGTTTATGGAATTAATCCGGATTTAGCGAATCTACAATATGGAAACATACCGATGGAATTTGATTACCGTCAAGTATTTACTTCGGTAGTTAAAGATTGGTTCAATGCACCAGATCAAGCCCTGCAAGAGGTTCATTTTGAGCAATTTGTAGACTCACGAATTGATTATGTGCGCTGTAAAGAGTTGAGTACAACAGAGCTTTTCCAACAGAACCTTTCCTTGAATTGTTACCCAAATCCTACCAATCAAGAATTATTCATTGACTACACCTTAAAACAAGAAGTGAATCTTAAAATAGAGTTATTTGATTTAATGGGTAGGTCTTTAGGAGCTATTGACGATGCGCCAAATACCCCAGGGTCTCACAGCGTAATGTTTAATTTTGGTCAGGTGATTAGCGGCACCTACTTAGTTCGAATGTATGCCAATGATGCCGTATTAACCCGAAAAGTAATTTTATCTAAGTCATGATGAAGGGATGGATTGTTGGTCTAATAATGCTTGCTCTTACGGTTCAAGTAAATGCGCAAAGCAGAAAGCATCAGTACCGCAAGGATCGTTATTTCTTTGGGGTAACGATGGGCTCGGGATTTACTCAGCCGATAGTGCGCGAACGATTTAGCTTGATGGAAGTAACGCCACAATCTGCTAATGAGGATTTTAATAAGAAATATGGAAACCTCTTTCAACACGGTGGTGGGATTTATGGCTTACATTTTTCCTTTGCCTTTACCAAGTTGTTTTCGGTAGTAAGCCAGCCTTGCTTTCAAACACAACGGTACAACTATATGAACAACTACCATTGGTCTGACACCATCACAGGTGGCGAAGTATACAAAGAGTTTTTACATCGACAAAAAATCAGCAACATCCGTATTCCAATCCTTGCGCGCATGGATTTTTCTGCACGAAGATGGTCTCCGTTCATACAGGCAGGCTTATCTGCAGACATCGGATATTTTGCCAGCAAACAGATTTATACAGATAACAAAGTCGATCGTTCCGTTGATCGTAAAACGGCTGTTTCTTCTAATGTCGCTGAAATGACGCAGCATTTGAATCGCTTCAATGTGTATGCGGTTGGTGGAGCAGGGATATCTTATTACCGAGAACAATTCGCGCTTTCCTTATCTGGTAATGTCCGCTATGGCCTGCGAACGACGATTGATCCCTTGGAACGATATGCTGATTATACCGGGATGGCCGCTGAGTACTTAGATGTGCAAGATAAATTCAATTTGTTAAACATGGATATCATGCTAACGCTCATGGTCCCGATTCATAAAAAATGGTAGTATGAAACAAATTGCTTTACTGTGCGGGTTTGCCTTTCTTTTCCTAATTGCATCTTGCGAGAAAAAAGACACATCGTCCTTGCCCTTCGTGAAAATCTACGACGATCAAAATGGCAACCGTTCGTTTACCCCCTTGTCAATAATAAAATCCACCCAAGATCATGGGTATATTGTATTGAGCGCATTTGATGGCTGGAAGATTCAGCTCATGAAGATTGATAAAGACGGAGTATTTAAATGGAATTTGGAGCTGCCTGATACCTATGTGAATGCCGTTCCCTCTTTGGTTAATATTGATGAGCAGTTGTATCTAGTTTGTATGGATCCAATTGAATTGAATACGCGCATTCTAAGAATCGATGAGACGAATCATTCCATGGTTCAGGTGTCGACCTTAGAAGAGGTGAGTTATCCTGTTCATGCGTATCACAATGGAGATCACCTTTACCTCATGAGTTGTCCCTTATCCTCCCAAATGATGGGGATCCATGAAGTGAGCACCGCCTTGGATACTGTGATTCGCGTTGGAGCCTTGACGATTGGAATGAATGTGGATGAACAGCTGCTAAAGCATGCAATGCACACCGGAAAACAATGGCCATTTTTCATAAAGTCTGCGCCGGAAAAAGATCGGTTTGTAGTGAATGGGTTTTACAATTACTCCTTTTCTACCGTTTTTTTAGATAATAATCTCCTGTTTACCGGGGTGTATAACGGTGCAGCGCTGGATGGAGGAATAAATCAAGTGGAACCGCTAGGAGCCGGTGAATATGCATTGTCACGTATTTCAGGGGAATACGTGTTTTTTAATCCGAAACTTAGCTTGAACCCATCCGCGGTAGAGATGGCCACGTCACTTGAGGCTCATGGAGATTCTGAATTAAACCATGAAACGCCTGTTTTGATTAAAGAACTAACGATTAAAGGGGCTAAATACCAGGCTTTTCTTGCGTCAACGCGAAGCAATCAATTGTCTTTGAAACTCTATGACGAAACTGGTAAAAAAGTAGCAGGTACATACATTAGCAAAAACATTCCGATTAAAGCCTGCGATTTGATTCAAACACCTTATGGAGAATTACTAATTTTAACCCAAGTTAGGGTCATGGGAAGCTATAATCGCATTGGAACCATCAAACTTTCGAAAGCGAACCTTGAGGACCTTGTTACTGTAGAATAAGATACTAAAATGAGAAGCATACTTTTCTTTTTTTGTTTGGTGTTTATGCTCTCTTGTAGCAAAGAACGCCGATTCAATAAAGATTTACAAGGGACTTGGGAAGTGGATATGGTTAAGTTGCAGGATGCGGATGGATTTTCTTTCTTCGACTATAATCCAACGGGTAATTTGAGTATTTCAGAAACCAGCGTGCAAGGAGAAATAACTTCCTTGTTTCAATCCTTCCAAGGTTCCGTGTCAGATACCTTAACGTTACAGGGAAGCTATCTATTAAAACTCAATGAGTCTGAATTGAATTGGGTTCAAGCTCCCGACACGATTAAAAACCGCATTTTCGTGATTACTAACAAGAACTTAGTAATTGAGCATTATGATACACAAGCACAACAGCGCCTACGTTACGTTTTCAAGAAAGTCAACTAGCTACAAGAATCCCAGTTCTAATTTTGCTTCTTCAGACATCATGTCCTTGTCCCAAGGCGGATCAAATACAATATGCACTCTACAATCTGTAATGGCCTCCATCGCTTTTACTTTATCTTCGACCTCTTTGGGTAAGGATTCAGCTACCGGACAATTCGGTGACGTTAAAGTCATGTCTATATCTACCTCATTGGTATCGGATATTCGTATTTCGTAAATCAATCCCAATTCAAATACATCAACCGGAATTTCGGGGTCGTAGATGGTTTTTAATACGGTTACGATTTCGTTTTCTAGTTCAATCATTTTGTTAGTTGCTTCAATCCATCACTTTTCAATCGATTGATCATACCTACAAGTCCATTTGCACGCGTAGGCGATAGGTGTTCTTGCAGTCCGATTTTTCCGATAAAGTATAACTCACTTTTAACAATGTCTTCGGGTGTTTGGTTCGATAATACACGAATTAATAAACTAATTATTCCTTTTGTTATAATGGCATCTGAATCTGCGGTAAATACTAAGTGTTTATCCAACATTTCAGAAGCCACCCAAACCCTTGATTGACATCCATGAATCAAGCGATCCTCGGTTTTTTTGTCATCCGTAATGAGTGGAAGTTCCTTGCCTAATTCGATGATATACTCGTATTTTTCCATCCAATCATCAAACATTGCAAATTCTTCAATTATTTCATCTTGAATTTGGTTGATGGATTTACTCATGATAATAAGAGGATTGAACGTTCTAGAGCAACAATAAACTGATCTATCTCTTCGGTGGTGTTGTAAAATGCCATGGAGGCTCTTACGGTTCCTGGAGTATTAAATTGTTTCATTAAAGGTTGCGTGCAATGGTGTCCTGTACGCACCGCGATTCCCTGTTTATCGAGTAAGGTTCCTAAATCGAATGGGTGTAAATCGCCGATTAGGAAAGAAAGCGTACTGCAGGTTTCAGGTGCTTCTCCGATGAATCGAATGCTTGGAATTTCTCTCATTCGCGCCCTTAAATATGTCCCTAAGGCATGTTCATGTTGAAAGGCGCCTTGTAAATCAATAGAAGATAAATAATCGAAGGCGGCACCCAGTGCAATGGCTCCGCTAATATTCGGTGTCCCCGCTTCAAATTTTAAAGGCAACCCGTTGTAGGTGGTTTTTTCAAAACTTACCTGTTCGATCATGTCTCCACCGCCTTGATATGGAGGAAGCTTATCTAATACGGCCTTTTTACCATAAAGAATTCCAATTCCGGTAGGACCAAACACTTTGTGACCAGAGAAGGTTAAGAAATCACACCCTAAGGATTGAACGTCGATGGGTAAGTGCTGAATGCTTTGTGCGGCATCAAGTAAAACTTTTGCACCAACGGTATGCGCTTTTTGAATCAGTTGCTCTACAGGATTTATGGTCCCGAGTGTATTAGAAATGTGAATGATGCTCAATAATTTCGTTCGTTCACTTAGTAATCCTTCAAAGGCTTCTAAGTCCAAGGTTCCGGAGGGCGTTACAGGGATTACTTTTAATACCGTACCCTTTCGTTCACAGAGCATCTGCCAAGGAACAATGTTTGAGTGGTGTTCCATGCCCGAAATAAGTATTTCATCGCCTGGTTTAAGCGTTTCGCCCAAGCTAAATGCCACCGTATTGATGGAGTCCGTCGTTCCTTTGGTAAAAATTATTTCTTGGCTGTGTTCAGCGTTGATATAGCGTGCGATCTTAGTTCTTGCTTGTTCATACGCATTGGTAGCTTGGTCACTCAAGAAATGGACACCTCGGTGGACGTTTGCATTTTCGTGTGTATAATATCTTGAAATTCGCTCAATTACAGCATTGGGTTTCTGAGAAGTTGCACCGTTGTCAAAGTAAATCAGGGGTTTTCCATGAACTGATTCATTCAAAATTGGAAAGTCTGCTCTGATTTCATTTACATTAAATGCGCTCATGGTACAAAGGTACAATAATCCCTTATTTTGAACCAATCTAAAATAGCGAAAGTTACTTGGGTTGCAGTTCAATAAACGGAATCAGCATTTCTTCCATAGATATTCCTCCATGTTGGAACGTATTGCCGTAATGATTCACAAAATGATTGAAATTATTCGGGTAAACAAAGAAATCTGACTCCCTGGCGAATACATATTCATTAGAGAGTTTGATTTGAGGTAAGAAGGCCTCTGTAGGTTTATTAACTACAAATACTTCTTTTGAATCATAACTTAATCCACGGCCCACTTTGTACCGAAGGTTAGTGTTCGTTGAGCGTTCCCCAACGATTTTTATGGGCTTGTTAACTTTTACGGTCCCGTGGTCTGTAGTGATGATTAGATGCGCTCCGATTTCTCTAAATTTCAATATCAGCTCTTGAAGTGGTGAATGCTCAAACCACGATTTTGTAAGTGAACGATAAGCGGCCTCATCGCTGGCTAATTCGCGGATCATTTCCATTTCGGTACGGGCATGAGAAAGCATATCTACGAAATTATAGACTACAAAATTCACATCGTTATCCTTGATTTGGTTAAATTGTTCGTTCAATTTCTTGCCGGCCTCCAGGTTCGTGATTTTGTGGTAACTCCACTTACATTGTTTACTTAGTCGCTTCAGTTGTTGCTCAAGTAATTCTTTTTCAAATTGATTTTTACTTCCCTCGTCTTCCTCATAGCGCCAATATTGCGGGAATTTCTTTTCAATTTCGGACGGAAGTAATCCAGCAAAAAACGCGTTCCGTGCGTAATGCGTGGCGGTAGGTAAAATCGAGTAAATCACATACTCTTCCTCTTTTTGATAGGATTTCGAAATAAGAGGTTCTAGAATTTTCCACTGGTCGTACCGTAAGTTATCGATCACCAATACCGCCAATTTTTCCTTGCCTATTTTTGGTAGTACGCGTGTACGAATCATGTTGTGCAACATATATGGCATGTCCTCGGTACCGTTCAACCAATCGAGGTAATTGTCTTCGATAAAATCGCAAAACAGCTGATTTGCTTCTTTTTTCTGCATATCGAAGATTTCCTTCATGGCTTTGTCTTCCGCTTGCTCTAATTCCAACTCCCAATATACCAATTTACGATACATTTCTGTCCATTCATTGGCGTCCATTCGGTTGTTTAATTGCATGCCAAGTTGACGAAATTCTTGTTGGTAGTTAACGTTCGTTTTTTGCGCTACGAGCTGGGTTTGTTGCAGGATTTTCTTGAGACTGAGTAATATTTGATTTGGATTAACGGGCTTAATTAAATAATCCGCTATTTTACTTCCAATGGCCTCCTCCATGATGAACTCTTCTTCGCTTTTTGTAATCATGACCACGGGCACCAACGGATTGATTTCTTTGATTTTGGATAATGCTTCAAGTCCACTGATACCTGGCATGTTTTCATCTAAGAAAATGACATCATACGCGTTCTCTTCTGCTTTTTCAATCGCATCGGTACCGTTAGTTACCCGGTCTACCGAATATCCTTTGGATTCCAAAAATAAGATGTGAGGTTTTAATAGTTCGATTTCGTCGTCAGCCCAAAGTATTTTACCCATTGCGTATATTTAATTAAGTTTGCAGTATTAATTGTAAAAATAAGCAATTGCCAACTTTTTCTCATCCTTCTAACAAAAAGAAAATCATTAATGATCCTGTCTACGGATTTATAGCGGTTCCGGATGAATTGATTTTTGACGTACTGAATCACCCATACATGCAGCGACTTCGTCGGATTATGCAATTAGGTCTTTCATACTTGGTGTACCCAGGCGCTCAGCATACGCGCTATACCCATGTGCTTGGAGCAATGCATTTGATGGCCTTGGCGGTTTCGGTACTTCGTCGGAAAGGAAATGAAATTACAGAAGATGAAGAACGTGCCGTTAAATTGGCTATTCTATTACACGACATCGGACATGGTCCGTTCAGTCACGCCTTAGAATACGATATCGTAAATGGGGTAACCCATGAGGATTTGAGTGGTTTGCTTATAGACAGCTTATCTAGGGAATTTGGGGATGATTTATTGAGGGCTAATTTAATTTTCAAAAACGAATACACTAAGCCCTATTTACATCAGTTGGTTTCGAGTCAGTTGGATATGGATCGCTTAGATTATCTCAATCGCGATAGTTTTTACAGTGGGGTAAGTGAGGGAATTATTGGTTCGGATCGGCTTATTGAGATGCTTGCCGTTCATGACGGTAATTTGGTGTTAGAGGAAAAGGCGATTTATTCGGTAGAAAAGTTTATTGTTGCCCGACGTTTAATGTATTGGCAGGTGTATCTTCACAAAACGGTTGTGGCCGCAGAACATATGTTGATTCATGCCCTACGAAGAGCAAAGCATTTGGCTAAACAAGGAGTGCCGCTTTTTGCATCTCCGGCCTTGTCCATGTTCTTGCAACGAGATGTGACCTTGAATGATTTTAAATCGGACCCTCAATATTTAGATGCGTTTGCGCAATTGGATGATTATGACATTTGGGGGGCTATTAAAGTATGGCAACATCACGAGGACCGAATTCTGTCGATCCTATGTAGTGGCTTAGTGAATCGAAACCTTTTTAAGATTGAAATTTCAAAACAACCCTTTCCAGTAGACCGAATTTCCCTTGAGAAGGAATTGGTTCGCAATCACTTCAATGTTGATTCGGAAGGTTTAGATGATCTAGTATACCACGATTTGTTGATGAATAAAGCCTATACCAACGATAAGCAAAACATCAATTTATTAATGAAAAACGGGGGGGTAATTGATTTGGCAAAAGCCTCAGACAACCTGAATATTTCTGCCTTAGCACATCCGGTAGAGAAATATTTCCTCTGCTATCCGCAACATCATTGACGACCAAGCTTTCCAGCTTTCCAATCCTGAACTAACTTAGCCCATGCATACGGATTGAATAAATTGTTTGCTGGTAATTGACCGTTTGTGTATAGTTTGGTAAGGCGTTGATTTTGAGCATAGCCATAAGCCAAGGAAGCATCATTGTTCATTTTTGCAGCAACAAAAGCTAGTGATTCTCCCGATAATTCCCGTTGTGCTCTTCGCATGGCGTCATCGTAGGGTTTCATTTCAACAAAATATCGAGCAAATTCATCCCGAGAAGGCCATGGGTGAACAACGACTTCAGGCATGTTCAAGGTGTCGGCTTGCATCATATGGACGATGCTGTAACGATTATCAACTAGGGTATCCGGAATGATATAGGTTGAGCTGGAATACCCATAAAAATTAAAAACAAGCGTGTCACCAGGAAAAGAAACCATGGTAAAAAAACCGTAATAATCAGAGATTACTCCTTTGCGAATTGAGCGATTCCAAACGGTTGTGTAGGGAAGTGGTTCAAGGTTGTCTTCAGCAATGATTACACCTGAAATTTGTAGTATTTTTGAGGTGTCAACCACGGTGCGTTGCGCCTTAAAAGAATGGTAAAACAAGGTTAAAAAGAAAATAGGCAGCCATTTCATAGAATACAAGATTAATGAAAAAACGGCAGGAAATCGGTCATTTTAATTTAATTAACATTTCAAGGAGATTTCACTAAAAAAATCCCCTGAAATTTCTTATTTTTGCCAGAATTTATTGCTTTAGATTCACACATGTCATTGAATAATCTCAACCAAATTACGGAAGGCTTCACCTATGATGATGTCTTGTTAGTTCCTTCATTTTCTCAGGTTTTGCCTCGCGAGGTTGTGTTGCAAAGCCGGTTTTCTAGAAATATCATTGTGAACTCTCCGGTAGTTTCTTCTGCAATGGATACCGTAACGGAGCATCGATTGGCCATTGCTATTGCTCAACAAGGAGGTATTGGTGTAGTGCACAAAAACATGAGCATTACTGAACAAGCGATTGAGGTAAGGAAAGTAAAGCGCTCAGAAAGTGGGATGATCATTGACCCAATAACCTTATCGGAATCAGCTACCGTTGGTGATGCCTTAGCTTTGATGAAGGAGAATAGCATCGGCGGTATTCCAATAGTAGATGAAATTAGATTTTTAAAAGGAATTGTAACAAACCGCGATTTGCGTTTTGAACGTGAATTATCGAAGCCAATCGCTGAGGTTATGACTTCAACGAATTTAATCACTACCAAAGACGGTACGGATTTAGCTACGGCTGAAACCATCCTACAGCAAAATAGAATAGAGAAGTTGCCTGTAGTGGATTTAGAAGGTAGATTAATCGGATTAATAACATATCGTGACATTATCAAGGTAAAAGAGCATCCCCTTTCGTGTAAAGATAATTTAGGACGACTTAGAGTAGCCGCTGCAGTAGGTATCGCTGACGAAACCATGGATCGCGTAAAAGCACTAGTTGAAGCAGGAGTAGATGCAATCGTTATTGACACGGCGCATGCACATACGATCGGTGTAGTTAAACAATTGAAAGATATTAAGTCGCTTTATCCAACCTTAGAGGTTGTTGTAGGTAATATTGCCACGGCTGATGCAGCAAGATTTTTAGTTGAGGCTGGAGCCGATGCGGTGAAAGTTGGGATTGGTCCAGGGTCTATTTGTACTACCCGCGTTATTGCAGGCGTTGGTGTTCCACAGTTAACCGCAATTAATGAGGTTGCTAAGGCTGTTGAAGGTACCGGTGTGCCGGTTATAGCTGACGGTGGAATCCGCTACACTGGGGATATTGTAAAAGCAATTGCTGCCGGTGCAGATAGCGTGATGCTTGGTGGAATGTTTGCCGGGGTGGAAGAATCTCCAGGTGAAACCATTATTTATGAAGGACGGAAATTTAAAACCTACCGAGGAATGGGTTCTTTGGAAGCCATGCAGAAAGGATCGAAAGATCGATATTTCCAAGCCGGTGAAGAGGATATGAAAAAATTAGTTCCTGAAGGGATTTCTGGTCGGGTACCTTTTAAAGGACAATTGCTCGAGGTAATGTATCAAATTACCGGTGGACTTCGCGCAGGAATGGGATATTGCGGTGCAAGAACGATTGCTGATTTAAAAGGTGCTCGTTTTGTTAGAATCACATCGGCTGGTGTGCGAGAATCACACCCGCACGACGTAACGATTACGCGTGAGGCACCAAATTATAGTTTAAAATAAACAGTTAAAGACTTATGAAAAAAGTAGTATTTGGAATTTTAGCACTTGTTTTTTCCGTGGCCTATGGTCAAAAAGATCCAGTTATCCTCAAGGTCAATGGAGAAAAAATAACTAAAAGTGAATTCTTACAGATTTACTTGAAAAATAATCCGAATCCAAAATACGATCAGGCATCGATGGATGAGTATATGGATTTATTTAAGAAGTTTAAATTGAAAGTGATTGAAGCAGAAGCCTTAGGTTATGACACAATTCCGAAGCTTAAGCGTGAGTTTGAAGGATATAAGCGACAATTAGCGATTCCTTATTTGATAGATTCAGCTCAAAACGATAGCCTAGTGCGCGAAGCCTATTTTCGTACAGTAAATGAGGTGCGTTGTTCTCATATCTTAGTTAAACTTGATCCATCGGCAACGCCGGCAGATACGCTTGCGGCATACAACCGTATTCTTGCGCTTAAAGCTCGAATTGATAAAGGGGAAGATTTTGCATCAGTAGCCAAAATGAAGAACGGTTCAGATGATCCTTCTGCTTCGACCAACGGAGGAGATTTAGGATATTTTACGGCATTTCAAATGGTGTATCCGTTTGAGGATATGGCATACAAAACGGCAGTTGGAACAGTATCTGCTCCATTCCGAACACGTTTTGGCTATCACATCCTCAAAACTACAGGCCTTCGTCCGTCACGCGGTTCAATTAAAACAGCGCACTTAATGATCAGTGTGGCTAAAGATGCCGATCAAACCACAAAGGATAATGCAAAAAAGAAAGTAGATGAAATCTATCAAAAGTTGAAAGATGGTGCAAAATGGGAAGAAATGGTTTCTATGTACTCTGATGACCCAGGGACAAGTAAAAAAGGAGGAGAGCTTCCGATGTTTGGCTCCAGAACAACGCAACGTATGGTCCCTGAATTCGAGGAAGCCGCTTTTGCTTTGACCAAAGATGGTGAATTCAGTACCCCAGTAAAAACAAACTACGGATATCATATCATCAAGCGACTTGAGCGCAAGGATGTTGCTGGTTTTGAAACCATGAAGAAGGAATTGCAAACCAAGGTGAATAAAGATGAGCGTTCCAAGAAAACCCAAGATTCTTTTGTTAGAAAACTTAAGGCAAAGTACAAATACACTGCTGGACCAAAAGAAAATTTAGCGTGGTTTGAAGCGAATCTAGATTCAACATATTTCATGGGGAAATGGAATGCTAAAGCATTGAAATCTGATAAAACATTGTTTACACTCGATGGTGTTGATTTTGGTCAACAAAAGTTTGCCAGATACTTAGAGAAGAATTATCGGGCACTCAAAAAGGATAAATCTAAAATGACCGTTGCTTCTCAATACAGAAATTGGGAGAAAGCAGCAATTCTAGAGTATGAGGAGCTCTTGCTTCCTGCAAAATATCCGGATTACAAAGCCCTAATTAATGAATATCATGATGGAATTTTATTATATGAAGTTATGTCAGACAAGGTATGGAATAAGGCAGTAAAGGATACAGCAGGTTTACGCGCCTATTTCCTTGCAAATCGTGATAAGTATATGTGGCCGGCACGTCTGGAGGCTACGGTTTATGAGTGTTTAAACCTTGGTGTAGCCAATGAGGTGGCTTCGATGATTGTGAATGATACCATTACTTCAAAACATGTAATCGAGAAGGTAAATAAGGATACTGAATTGAATTTGAAAGTTAAAATGAACAAGTTTGACCCAGAAACTACTGCGTTCCTTAAAGGTAAATCCCTCAACATGGGCATAAATAAAACCTATGAGTATGAAGGCAAATTATATGTGGTAAAAGTTACTAACATGCTTCCAGTCATGAGAAAAGAATTTAGCGAAGCTAAAGGTGCCGCAACATCGGATTATCAAAACTTTTTGGAGAAAAATTGGTTGGATAGCTTAACATCTAAATACAAAGTTAAAGTCAATAAAAAAGTGCTCTATAACCTCGGTAAATAATGAGAGTTTTTTTTCTTTTGTTGTCTTTTTGTTGCATTGGATGGCTTGCTGCACAGCCCATCGTCTTGGATAAAATTGCTGCACAAGTCGGTGACAATATCATTTTATTTTCTGATTTGAAAATTCAGGAAATGCAGGCCAAAGAGGCAAAGATTGAAATTGATAGCACGTTTGATTGCCGCATGCTTGAAGAATTAATGATTGAGCAGGTCCTAGTAAATCAAGCGAAACTAGACAGTATCTTTATTGCTGATGAACAAGTGGATGCCGACATGGAGAATCGCTTGCGTCTAATTCAACAACAAATGGGAGGACGACAAAAACTCGAGGAGTTTTATGGCATGACCTACAGTGAAATCAAGGACAAGTTTCGAGAGTCAATCCGTTCTAAAATGCTGGCAGATGAAATGCGTAATACCATTACCATGGGCTTAAGCGTAACGCCTAAAGAAGTAACTTCTTTTTTTAATGCCTTACCTGCAGATAGTATTCCATACATAAACATGCAACTTGGATTTCAGCAAATTGTGATTTACCCTGAAATCACCAAGGAAGACAAGAAAATTGCTTATGAAAAACTTTCAGGACTTAGAAATGATATCGTAGTTTCAGGTAAATCGTTTGAATCCATCGCTCGTTTGTATTCAATGGATCCTGGGAGTGCGCCGATGGGTGGAAAAATTGCCGCAACAAAAGGTATGATGGTCCCACAATTTGAGTCTACGGTCTTTAAATTGAAACCCAATGAGATTTCTGAAATTATTGAAACAGAGTTTGGGTACCACATTATAAAATTACTTTCCCGTGCCGGAGAAGATTTCGTGTGTTTACACATTTTAATTCGTCCGGAATTTAGTATCAAGGCGGTGAACCGTGCCTCTCAACGCATGGATTCCTGTTATCGAATGCTTAAAATGAATGAATTGACATGGGAGCAGGCGGTAGCACGTTTTTCAAATGATGCGTTAACAAAACAAAATAAATGAATCATTACGAATCCGAAGAATGCCTCGCAAATGTGGGATATGAGTGATTTGAATGAAATCGATCAGCAAATCTATTTGCTTACGGATGCCATGGAAGAGGGGGATGTGACCCAACCAAATTTGTATATGGATTTCATGACGCGTGAACAAGGAATTCGTATTGTTCGTTTGATGAAACGTGTTCCGGCACACAAGGCTAATCTGAATGACGATTATGCCTTGATTAAGCAGGCTGCAGAAAGCGATAAGCGTACTCGAATTTTAAATAGATGGGTTGATTCCAAGCTCGGAAATGCATACATTCGTATCGATTCAGAATATCTTGCCTGTCCATTTATACATCAATGGGTTAATAACTAATACTATGAATGATTCAGAGAAATTGATCGCCTTAAGTGCGAGTTATAAAAAGTTAAAAGAGGAAATCCATAAGGTTATTGTTGGACAAGAAGAGGTTGTTGATCAGGTATTGATTTCGATGTTTTCAGGCGGACATTGCTTGCTTATTGGGGTTCCAGGATTGGCTAAAACCTTATTGGTTAATACCATTTCAAGTGCATTGGGTATTGGTTTTAATCGAATCCAATTCACACCCGATTTGATGCCCTCTGATATTGTAGGTTCTGAAATTTTAGACGAATCTCGGAATTTTAAATTTATTCAAGGCCCGCTCTTCACCAACATGGTGCTTGCCGATGAAATTAACCGAACTCCTCCTAAAACCCAATCTGCCTTGCTTGAGGCCATGCAGGAACGTAAAGTAACTGCTGCAGGAACGAGTTATGTATTGCCTAAGCCATTTTTTGTTTTAGCTACCCAAAATCCAATTGAACAAGAAGGAACCTATCCCTTGCCAGAAGCGCAATTAGATCGATTCATGTTCAACGTTTGGGTTGATTATCCAATGTATGAGGATGAATTAACGATTGTGAAGGCTACTACTTCGGATTTAAAGATAGATGTAAATCCCGTGATTTCCGGAGAAGAAATTTTGGATTATCAAGCCTTAATTCGACGTATTCCTGTGGCTGATAATGTCTTGGAGTATGCGGTTCAGTTAGTCGCAAAAACGCGCGTGAATTCTCCGTTTGTTCATGAGTTAACCAAAAAATATATTACATGGGGAGCAGGACCACGTGCATCGCAATACCTAATTCTTGGAGCCAAATGTCATGCAGCCTTACATGGTAAATTTTCGCCAGACATTGAGGATGTAAAAGCCGTTGCAACCCCAATTCTTCGTCACCGTTTGGTGCGGAATTACAAGGCAGAAGCCGATGGGTTTACCATGGATAAAATCATCGCTTCCTTGCTCTAATTCACTTTTCAACAACACACATTATTTTGTTGAAAAGAAAGGTGTCAACTTTTAGGTGACCCGATTCGAATCCCCTACATTAGCCTAAAGCAATTAGAACATGTTCGAGGACGATGATGATGCGCAATTTGATGGTCAACTGGAAGGGGATTTAGCACTGTTCGAATCTTTTTTATCTGGCAGTACCCTCGGCTTTATAGACAGTGATCGCATGGAAGCGATTATAGATCACTATTTTGCTGAAGGAGATTTTAAAAAAGCCAAAAGAGCGGCAGAAATGGCCGACATCAACTTTAGCTATAATCCAGTATTTAAATTAAGAATTTCTCAAGCCCTTAGTGGATTGAAATCTTTCAACGAAGCCTTGTCATTACTCGCAACCCTAGAACAAACAGGTTTGCCCCAATTTGAGGTATTGGTTACCTACGGTACAATCTTCAGTCAAATGGAGGATTATACCTCAGCTGTACATTATTTATCAATGGCCCTTCCGTTTGCGGATAAGGAGGATCAAATTGAAATCTATCTTGATATTTCATTTGCCTACCAAAAAATGAAAGATATGGATGGGAGTATTGAAGTACTCACCAAAGGACTTGCAGGAAACCCAACTTCAGAATCCTTGTTGTATGAACTTGGTTTTACCTATGACCGCGTTGGTAGATATCAGGATTCAATTGATACCTATTTAAAGTATATCGAAGAAAACCCCTACGCGAACATGGCGTGGTATAATCTTGGAAATGCCTATTCCAAAGTAGAGAATTTCGAGAAAGCAATATGGGCGTACGACTATTCTATTTTGATTTTTGACGAATTCGCACCGGCACATTTTAATATGGGAAATGCGTATTTGTCCTTAGGTAAATATCATCAAGCCATTGAACGGTTCAAAACAGTGTTGAGTTTAGAGGGTGATGACCCCATGGCCTTGTGCTATTTGGGAGAAGCACATGAACAGTTAAAAGAATACGATATCGCCTTGAATTATTACCGCCTGAGTTTAGAACTTGACCCTAATATATATGAAGCCTGGCTTGGCATTGGTATTATTACTGATGTACAGGGTAAAACGAAAGAAGCGATTGGAATTATCCATAAAGCCTTGGATTGTGACCCGATAAATGCCTCAATTAATTTGGTACTTGCAAATGCATACCATAAAATCGATGATTTTGACCAAGCACGTTTTTACTTTTCTCAGGCCTTAGAATTGGATTGGGAAGATGAAGAAATCTTGCGTGATTATATCTTTTTCCTATTGGGACAGCATCCAATACAAGCACTTGAACTTCTTGAAGATTTTCAGATGGAACTTGAGCATAATCCCGAATATTTGCTTTTGTTTACACATACCTTAGTTCATTTGAATCGAATGCCGGAAGCGCTTATGCTTTTTTCATCCCTTGTCGCAGTAGATAAAACACAAGCATCCTTAATTCTTGAGTGGAATCCCGCCCTTCAATATCACAAAGATTTTGTAACTTTGTTGCATGAGTAATTTTACACTTCCGTTTATACCGGAACGTCCGCAAAAACCTCGTAACGAGGGAGTTACTATGATGATGGACAAAGGGATGGGCCTCCGTGAAACAGAACACTTTATTGAAGCATCGGCTCATTTAACCGATTTAGTAAAATTCGGTTTCGGAACATCCTATGTGACCAATAACCTAGAAGAGAAAATTAAACTATACAAAGAGGCTGGGGTTAGACCTTACCTCGGAGGAACCTTGTTTGAGGCATTTTATGCCCGTGGCTGTGTGGATGATTACCAACGCTTGCTTGATCGCTTGGATTTGGATTTAGTTGAAATTTCAGATGGTTCTATTATCATCCCGCACAAAGAAAAGTGTAAGTTGATTAAATCAATGGCTAAATCACGGACGGTTTTGTCTGAAGTTGGATCAAAAGATTCTGGGATAATTGTCTCCCCATTCAAATGGGTTAGTTGGATGAAAGCTGAATTGGATGCCGGTTCTTGGAAGGTAATTGCTGAAGGACGCGAAGCTGGAAATGTGGGTGTATTTCGTCCAAATGGAACGGCACATACCTTACTTATTAATCACATCATTGCGCGCATTGATCCTTCACAAATTTTATGGGAAGCCCCACAAAAAAATCAACAGGTGTGGTTTATTAAATTGTTTGGTGCGAATGTAAATCTTGGAAATATAGCTCCAAATGACATGATTCCACTCGAGTGCCTGCGCTTGGGATTAAGAGGGGATACGTTTTTCGATTTTCTACCACAAGATTATGCCGATCGCTTGAAACAAGTGAATGACGAGAATGAGGTGGTCGATGAGACCGAAGAATAACCCACTGTGTTTGCACTCAAATCTGAATACAAGCTGCAAGAAGGTCCCGTATATGGGGTAGCAATTTCTGAAAATATTGCATTTACAGCCTCGGCCGATAAAACTGTTAAATCGATAGACCTTTTAACAGGTATAATTCAACCCTTTACGGTACGAAGTGAGGTTTCTCCCATTTCATTATGGGCCATTTCACCGGAAATGTTAGCCATTGGCTATTTAAATGGCGAATTGTATTTAGTTAATCCCCACACTCGGAAGATCCTGTTTGAGCATTCTTTTACAGGGGAAGGAGTTTTTTCCTTGTATTCATTCAATGATTCAGAATTGTATATCGGACTTGGTTCTGGTCGCTTAGGCATTTTAGATTTCGTCAGCTTGGACTGGATCTACCTAGAACAAATAAGTACAGATAAAATTCGTGCAATCGTATACGATACCAACACACATTGCTGCTATATTGGTGCTAAAGATGGCGATCTAATTGCTTTTGATGTAAGATCTTATTGTATCAATGATCGATGGCATGCCCATGACGATGGAGTTAATTCCTTATGCTTCTCTTCAACAAATCTGTTGATCTCAGGAGGAAAGGATGGTCATATTCGGGTATGGAAAACTAAGGAATGCGTAAATTCTATTCCAGCGCATCGAGGCGTGGTTTATGGATTAATTGAAGTAGGGACTTACATTGTCTCATGCAGCAGAGATAAATCTATCAAGGTGTGGGAAATGGAATCCCTAAAACCAGTTCAAAAAATAACCTTTCATCAACAATCAGTAAACCAAATGGCGCAACAAAATGCACATTCTTTCGTTACTGCTTCCGACGATCACAGAATCGCACATTGGGAATATGCGGAATAAGTTGATTTTATTGGTTTGTTTACTCCTTGGGTTACGTCAAGTTAGTGCCCAACAGGCAACTTTTTTATCGCAGTCAGAAGTTGGTTTTTCCTTAGGTCAAATGTATTACATCGGTGATTTGAATCCCTTTATGCCCTTTAATAACAGTCAATGGGCATTTAGTTTGATGTACCGGTATAACTTGCATTCTCGAATGGCCTTAAGGTTATCTTATTTACAGGGAAGCGTTGAGGCCGATGATAAGAATTCAATGAATTCAATCTTGGTTAATCGAAACCTTAATTTTCATTCGGATATTAAAGAACTCGCTGCCGGTATTGAATTCTATTTTGCACCCTTTTATTTTGGTAGAAAAAATGGTCAAAAGCAAATCCAAGGAACGGCCTACTTTTTAACGCAAATAGGTGGGTTCTATATGAATCCAAAAACCAGCTTCAATGGAGAAGAAATTGAATTACGGCCATTGGGTACGGAGGGACAAGGAACGGTATTAAACAAAAAAGGAACCTATAGCAATTTTCAATTGTGCGTTCCGCTAGGCATCGGTGCAAAAGCGCAAATCGGAAAAAGAGTGACCTTCAATGTGGATTTAGGCATACGTAAAACGTTTACAGACTACATGGATGATGTAAAATCAGCTACCTATGTTGATCCTTCGGTACTGGCGCAGTATTCCGGTGAAACAGCCGCTGCCTTATCCAATCAAAGCCTTGATGGTGCACGTAATGGATATCGCGGAAATCCAACCACTAAAGACTGGTATGTGTATGCGGGTGGCATGGTAAGCGTTCGTTTAGGACGTGGACGAAAGTGCTTTAAGCTTCGTTAGAAATATCGTTGTTCTAGAAGATATCCTTGAACATAATCAAAAACTCCCTCTTTTAACGAATGAAATGCATGGGAATACCCAGCTTCATGTAATTTATCCATGCTCGCACAAGTATAGTATTGGTAGGTGTCGCGGATATCTATGGGCGTATCAATGAATGAAATCTTAGGCTCCTTTCCCATCGCTTCAAAGGTATATCGAGCCAGATTTATAAATGGATTTGCTACCCCAGAACCCAAGTTGTAAATCGCAGATTTCGGCTTTTGCTCTAGTAAAAATTCAATCACACGCACAACATCCTTCACGTAAACAAAATCCCTGGATTGATAACCGTCAGCAACATCTGCTTTGTGTGATCTGAAAAGACTCATAGAACCCGTGGCTTGAATTTGATTGAAGGTATGCATTACTACCGACGCCATTCTTCCCTTGTGGTATTCATTGGGACCGTACACGTTAAAGAACTTCAATCCGGCCCAAAAGGGTGGAGTTTTTTTTTGTGCTAACACCCATAAATCAAAATCCTGCTTGGATTGTCCATAAGGATTCATCGGTTTCAATGATGGGATTAAGGCATGGTCATCCACATATCCATGTTCACCATTTCCATAAGTGGCCGCAGAAGATGCGTAAATCATGGGTATTTGGTGTTCCGTACAAAGATCCCAAATACGCATAGAGTAGTGAAGGTTCAAATGATCAAGAATTTCCAAATTTTGTTCTGTGGTGTTCGTTCGTGCACCAATGTGAAGCACGGCATCAACCTGTGAAGCATGCCCACTAAACCATTCCATAAAAACTTCACGGTCTATAAATTCTGTATCTGTGGTATGGATAAAATTTGCTTGTTTTTTTTCAATAGTAAAGTCATCAACCGCAATAATGTGGTGTGTGTTTTTACGCGCGTATTCAGCAAGTAGACATGAACCAATAAATCCGGCTGCACCTGTAATTACAAGGATTGGTTTTTGATCCGGGTTAACCATGGATGGTTGGGTTGAAATTAAAATAATCCGTGTATTTCACCATCAATTGAGTTGATGATTCTTCCAAGGTCTTCTTGGCTTTCAGTGAAGTTATTATTGTCAATATCAATGATCAGTAACTTGCCTTTATCATACGTTGAAATCCATGCTTCGTATCGTTCATTCAAGCGTTTCAAGTAATCCAATCGGATGCTTTCCTCGTAGTCTCTACCACGTTTTTGGATATGACTAACCAAGGTTGGAATACTGGCACGTAAATAAATCAATAAATCAGGCGCTTTAACAAACGAATCCATGAGGTTAAACAAGGAGAAATAATTCTCGAAATCTCGCGTAGTCATTAGCCCCATAGAATGTAAATTCGGTGCAAAAATATATGCGTCTTCGTAAATCGTTCGGTCTTGGATTACGGTTTTTTCTTGGGAGTGAATGTCCTGAATTTGAGAAAATCTACTATTCAAGAAGTACACTTGCAAGTTGAACGACCACCGTTGCATGTCTTCGTAAAAGTCATTTAAGTACGGATTTTGTTCTACGTCCTCAAAATGAGTTTCCCATCCGTAATGTTTTGAAAGCATGTTGGTTAGTGTGGTTTTTCCAGCACCAATGTTTCCGGCGATTGCAATATGCATTGATTTAATTTTAAAGGACTAAATTACAAAATTCGGATTGAAATTTCGTGTGAATCAAGGCTTAATTATAAACACTTTTAGTTCGCTCGATGTACGTACAATTAACTGATTTCCAGATACATACAGTTCTCGTATGTTTTCGGTTGTGGATATTTTGTAAACTTCGTTCACGCCTTCGAATAAATCACGGTAATACAACAAGTTCTCATTGACAAAGAAAAATCCATCGGCATAAGGGATCATTGCTTGATTCGTTTCAGAAACACAACGAACAACATTCATAAAGTCATCCATTAGACAAATTTTACCATCCGATGATCTGATCCAGAGGCCATATTCATTTTCATTTAATGTAATTTCACCCGATATCCCCACAATTCCTTGAAGGTTATCTACTCGTTGAATTTCTTTTTTACTTACAAAATTTAAGAGTACAAGGCTACTGTTTAATTCATCGTAGATCCAAAGCATGTCTGCGCGTTTACTTGTGGCAAGTGCAGACACATTGAGAAGACCAAGTTCATCCAAATTTATGCAAGTTCCATTTTCGCTCAAGGTGTTATCAAGAAAACAGAGTTGTTGCTGACTTTTTGAAAAAACAGCAATTTTTAAGGAGTTAATGGATTCTATATCGTCTATGTTTTGCCACTTTTTGATGCTTTGTTTAATCGGAGTGGAATAATTGCTGAATTTGCTAATTTCATCTTTGTTCACAAAATATACGTTCTGTTGCCCATCGAGAAAGGTTGCGCTGGTTCCTTCAGGAATATTTATGGTACGTTTCAATTCAATATGAACGGAGGAGTTTTGACTCCATGCATTACATGCGCCAAATAGAAATAATAGGTGGTAAATCTTATGCTTCAAATTGAATAAGTTCATCAAGGTACGTACGGGAATTCATTACCCGTGGAATTTTATGTTGTCCTCCGAATTTACCATTTTTTTTCATCCATGCGAAGAATGTGCCAGGGGCTAACATCGTTATTTTTAGTGGAAGCATGTTCAGGTTATTTGCACGTTTCGTATCGTAATCTGAATTCACCTTGCGCATGCAGTGGTCTAATTGCATAATGGCATCAGAACTCATCTCCATTTCGGAAGGGATTTCGATAGCCCATTCATGTCCTCCTATTCCTTGATCAAAATCAAAATATGGCGCAACGGTATAGTTACTGATTTCAATGTTCTGCATGGCCGACCATTCGCTAATTGCTTGCTCTACGTGCATTACCACCGCTTTTTCACCGAAGGCATTGATGTAATGCGCTGTCCTTCCCGTTACTTTAAATCGATAGGGTAAAAGCGATGTAAAGGTGATCGTATCTCCAATGATATAGCGCCAAAGTCCTGCACTGGTGGAGATTACCAATGCGTATTCAACATCTAATAAAACTTGATCTAGGGTTAATACATGGGTTGATTCCAGCCCTTTGAATGATTCCATAGGGATGAATTCATAGTACACCTGAGCGTCGGTTAGCAAGAGCAATCCATCCGTATTTAATTCATCTTGTAATCCAAAATAACCTTCGGAGGCATTGTAAGATTCCACGAAATTCATGGAAGGGCTTCCGATTAATTTATCCAGTTGGTTTTGGTAGGGGGCAAGGTTCATACCTCCATGAATATAGAGTTCTAAATTTGGCCAAACTTCATGTAGGCTATTTTTACCGGAATGCTTTAACACAATGTTGCCGAAGGTTGTCATCCAGCTGGGCACTCCTGCAATGATTGCTACATCCTCTTTTATACTGGCTTCTGCCATGAGCATGAGTTTTTCTTCCCAATCGGCGTGCAATACAATTTGTTTTTCAGGTACCCTGCGGAATTCCGTCCAAATGGGTAAGTTATCAATGATTATCGCTGAAAGGTCAGCTACAATGGCATGCTGATCAATGTTTTGAAGACTGTTACTCCCACCAAGGATTAAATGTTTTTTAGAGTATAATTTACGGTTGGGTACATTTTGATGATAGCACGCTAAGAGATCTTTTCCACCTGCATAATGGGTGTGTTCAAGGCTATCTTTGGTTACAGGCAGGGTTTTGATACGTTTTCCCGTGGTGCCAGAACTTTTTGCAAACCATTTGGTGTATCCTGGCCAAAGTACATCTTTCGCCCCATGAATCGCTTGTTGAATATACGGTTCAAGGGTGTCGTAATCTTGCAAAGGAACCTGTTGTTGGAAATGCTTAATAGATTCTATTTGTTCGAATCGATGGATTTTACCAAAGTTGGTGTGTTGGCCGGCATCTATAAGTGCTTTCAGGACTTTCACCTGAGATTCAATAGGGAAGTCACGATAAAGTTCGATTCGCTTTAAGCGGTACCGAATATACGTAGAGAAAAGGGCGTCAACCAACATGGCAAGGCCCCAAATTTAATTAACCGAAGATTAGGATTGATCCAATAACCACTAGTAAAAAAATGGTGTAAATGGTTGCAACTGCTGCTGTACTTTCTTCAAAAAATCTACCTGACATATCCTAAAGTTTTTTCAAAGGTAAACATAAATTTTAATCTCGGTTGCCCAACAAGCGCAACAAAGTCAAAAATAAATTCACAAATAAGATATACAACTGCATTCCACCAATTAAGGCAAGCTTGTTTCTAGTTTCTTCAGAGAATTCTGGAGATTGGGCCACCATTTTTAATTGTTGCATTTGGTATGCTATCAACCCTGTAAAAACAAAAACTCCAACGATTGTAATTACCCAATCCATCACGCCACTCCCGATGAACATGTTGAGTATACTCGCCAAAATCATCCCTATTAAAACCATATACAATAAGCTTCCAAATTTTGTAAGATCAGTTTTGGTAGTGTATCCTAAGATCGCCATACCTGCAAAAGCACCGGCTGTAACAAAGAACGTAAAGGCAATCGCTTGAGTAGAGTAGGCTAGGAAAATTACACTTAAGGTACTTCCCATACTCGCTGAGTAGGCAACAAAAAGCGCCAATAAAATCGCCATGGATAAGCGTTGAAAACCCCATTGAATTACCATGGATATAACTAATGGTGCAAAGAGCATGACATAAAATAACATGGATGTCTTACCATCGCTGGTCATAAACAATTGATCGAATAGTTCTTTGTTTGTACCCACGGCATAGGCGATAACTCCGGATACTGCCATGGCAATAAACATGTAGCTGTAGACCGAGCGAATAAAATTACTTGCTATACTCGCTTCGTAGGTGTTGTTTGAATAATCATTCATTTTTAATGTAGTTTACTTTGTATCAAATTTATAAATTCTTTTCTAGTTGAATCATTCGACAAGAAAATTCCTGTAAAAGCGCTGGTAGTTGTCGCTGAATTTTGTTTTTCTACACCGCGCATCTGCATACACATGTGAGCACATTCAATAACAACGGCTACGCCTTTGGGTGCAAGCGTACGTTGAATGCAATCCCTGATTTCAATGGTTAAGCGCTCTTGAACTTGCAGCCTTCTGGCATAGGCGTCCACTACCCGTGGAAGTTTACTCAACCCCACAATTTTTCCATCAGGAATATAGGCGATGTGTGCTTTTCCGAAAAAAGGTAACATGTGGTGCTCACACAAAGAATATACGTCGATGTCTTTTACCAATACCATTTCCGAATACGCCTCATGAAAGATTGCTTGTTCGATTAATTCGTCCGGATTTACTTCATAGCCATGCGTTAAAAACTGCATGGATTTAGCCACACGTTCCGGTGTTTTGAGCAATCCTTCTCGGTTTGGATTCTCACCCAGCCCTTCAATAATTGCTCTGTAATGCTGTTCTAATTCTTCTTGTTTCAAAATCTATTGTGCTATGTGGATGAGTTAAAAAGGTTCTTTCCCGCCGAAATATTCCACAAAATTGTTTTCGGTTTCTACTAATTTTAGTTTGGCTAAGGCTGCACCATATGCCGCAATAATTGGTTCTAGAATTTGCCAAATTGCGATGATAACATTTTCAGTAGAAGTCATAATACCATCCAGAAATGGTACATCTAAATTTAAGTTTTTGTGATCAAGTTTTTCGGTTACTTCCTTTTTAATGATCGCACTTAAATCCTTTAAATTCATCACAAAGCCTGATTCAGGGTCTGGTGTACCGCATACGGTAACATATAAAACAAAGTTATGACCATGCCAATTTTTATTAGCACAGCGTCCAAATACTTCATTGTTTTTCTCTTCACTCCAGTTCGGTTTCCATAGCTTATGTGCCGCATTAAATGTCTCACGGCGAGTGATATACACCTTATTCATTTACCAATGTTTTTTCTATTGTTACTTTGACCGTTTCATCCAAGGTAAGCTGTTCAATTTGTACAGCGACTAATTGATTCACCATTTGAATATTAAACGGAGCTTCCACTTTGATATAATTTTCTGTGAAACCATACATTTTACCCTCATCTTCTTCGTGCTCGAATAATACCGTTTTCTGAAGACCTAATTGACTGTGATAAAACTGTTTTTTCTTTCGGGCGCTCAACAAATGCAGTTGTTTGCTTCGTTCTTTTCGTATGTGCATTGGAACAGGCTCCCCCAATTTAATTGCAGTGGTATTGGCGCGCTCAGAATACGTAAATACATGTAAGTACGAAATATCCAGCGCTTGTAAAAAGTCTACCGTTTCTTGAAAGTCGACCTCTGTTTCTCCCGGAAAACCAACAATTACATCCACTCCAATACAACACGATGGATTTAAGCGTTTAATTTGTTCAACGCGGTCTTGAAACACCGAGCGCTCATATTTTCTTCGCATCAATTTCAATATGCGGTCACTTCCGGATTGAAGCGGAATGTGAAAGTGGGGCATGAATCGCGTGCTTTGGCTTAAACAAAAATCGATGATTTCATTACTTAGTAAGTTTGGCTCAATGGATGAAATCCGAAAGCGATCGATCCCTTCTAGGGTATCTAATTCTTGGATTAGTTGGAAAAAATTTTCGTCTCCGCCTTGCCCAAAATCACCAATGTTTACACCCGTTAAGACCACTTCTCGAACCGGAGTGTCTAATAATTTTTTTGCTTCTTTAATAGTTTCTGCTATCGTTGCGTTTCTACTTTTTCCTCGGGCCAAGGGGATGGTACAAAAGGTACAGAAGTAATCACAACCGTCTTGTATTTTTAAAAAACTACGGGTGCGATCTCCCGCACTAAAGGAAGGGTTGAAGGTTAAGGCATGCTTTATGGATTCATGTTTGACCACTTGTGTTTCTTTCTCAATGTTGGCTTCAACTTCTTCCAGTAATTTGAATTTTTCGTTCGCACCAAGCACCATATTTACCCCCGGAATCTTTGCAATTTCTTCAGGTTTTAATTGGGCATAACATCCAACGATGGCTACATACCCATTCGGATTGATTTCCTTCGCTTTACGAACCAATTGCTTGCATTTCTTGTCGGCATTTTCTGTAACCGAGCATGTATTAATTACAAACACATCCGGTTCCGCATCAAAATCAACTCGGGCATAGCCTGCTTCTTCAAAACTTCGCGCAAGCGTGGAGGATTCGGAGAAATTGAGTTTACAGCCGAGCGTATAAAACGAAACCTTTCGTTGAAATTGCATGTGCAAAAGTAAGGTAAAATCACTGTTTTATGCTAACCTAGCACATTCCTTTTATTGCTAATTTTGTCAAAACTTCTTGCATGCGAATCTTTAATAACGTCCTTGAGACCATTGGGAATACCCCGCTTATCAAAATAAACAAACTGACCAAGGATATTCCAGCCCTTGTGTTAGCTAAGGTTGAAACAACGAATCCAGGGAATTCTGTAAAGGATCGAATGGCAGTTAAAATGATTGAAGATGCCGAGAAAGCTGGGATTTTAAAGCCGGGCGGAACTGTAATAGAAGGAACCTCCGGTAATACGGGTATGGGCTTAGCCTTGGCTTGTATCATTAAAGGATATAAATTAATTTGTGTTTTAAACGATAAGCAATCAAAAGAAAAAATGGATGTCCTTCGTGCAGTAGGTGCCGAAGTGGTGGTATGTCCTACGGCCGTTGAACCAACCGATCCACGGTCCTATTATTCGGTTTCACGACGTTTGGCTCAGGAAATCCCGAACTCTTGGTATGTGAATCAATACGATAATTTATCCAATCGCACCGCGCATTACGAGCAAACGGGACCCGAAATTTGGGAACAAACCGACGGTAAAATCACCCATTTTATCGTTGGAGTAGGAACGGGAGGAACCATTTCAGGGGTAGGTAAATACTTGAAAGAGAAAAATCCCAACATTAAGATTTGGGGAATCGACACCTACGGTTCGGTGTTTAAGAAGTATAAAGAAACGGGGATTTTTGATGAAAACGAGATTTATCCCTACATCACCGAAGGAATCGGAGAAGATATCTTGCCGGCCAATGTGGATTTTGATGCCATCGACCATTTTGAAAAAGTGACCGATAAAGATGCGGCCGTTTATACCCGAAGGTTGGCAAGAGAGGAAGGGATTTTTGTAGGGAATTCGGCAGGTGCGGCCATCAAAGGCTTGCTTCAGATGGGAGAGCAATTGACCAAAAACGATGTAGTCGTAGTGTTGTTTCACGACCACGGTAGCCGTTATGTTGGGAAAATGTTCAACGACGATTGGATGCGGGAGCGCGGATTTTTAGAAGAGGAAATGCTAACCGCTGGTGATTTGGTAGCCAAACATAAAGACAAGCCCTTAGTAACCGTTTATGCGGAGGAATTAGTTTCTCACGCCATCGCAAAAATGCGTACCTATGGGATTTCGCAAATTCCAGTATTAAAGGATGGAAAAATTGTAGGTTCTATTGAAGACAGTCACATGTATCAAGTGTTGGTTGATGATCCTGCACTCCGAGATGCACCAATTTCATCCATTATGAGGGCTGCATTTCCAGTGGTTAACCACAACACCCCAGTGGAAGAACTTTGCAAATTGATCAACAAAGATACGCCCGCCGTTTTGGTTGAATTAGCCGACGGTAAGTCGCATATTGTAACGCGATACGACATCATTTCAGCGATGGCCTAATGCCTGAATTTAGCGATCAATTGGGTAATATCGTTTCGATTCCTAGGAATCCACAACGGATTATTTCATTGGTTCCTTCCATTACTGAATTTCTTTATGCCTTAGGGCTAGGCGATCGGGTAGTGGCGATCACTAAGTTCTGTATTTATCCCGACGAATGGTACGTATCAAAACTTAGGATTGGGGGAACGAAAACGCCTGATATTGATAAGATTAGGGCACTCAAGCCGGATTTAATTATTGGGAATAAAGAAGAGAACCGAAAAGAAGACATTACGGCACTGGGTGAATTTGCCCCGGTTTGGATGAGCGATGTGAATTCCATTCAAGACATGTATTCCATGTTTACCTCACTGGGCGAAATCTTGGAGTTGGAGGAAGAATCATTGGGATGGATTACCCGGTGGAAGACCTACTTTGATGAAAATAAAACCAAAGGTCAAGGCAAAAAGGCGCTTTATTTTATCTGGAAAGCTCCGGAGATGGTCGTGGGTAAAGACACCTACATCGATGCGTATATGCAAGCAATTGGTTACGCGAATTGTGTTGAAAAGGGGCGATACCCTATGCTGAGCGATCTGGATGAGGTCAGTCCCGACGTGGTTTTGTTGAGTACGGAACCCTTTCCATTCAAGGAAACGGATTTCGGTTATTTTCAAGAACGCTTTCCAAAGGCACGGATTGAACTCGTTTCCGGGGAAGAATATTCATGGTATGGGGTCCGAAATGTTGTCTAAGCAAGCGATACTGTTTTATGATGGCGATTGTCCCTTGTGCAATCGAGTAGTGACCTTTATCTTAAACCATGAGAAAGATTCCAAGATCTTATTTTCGGCCTTGGATACAGTAGCTGCTAACGAATTTCTTAGTAAGCATCCGTTATATAAAAGGGAAGAGGATACCGTATATTTTTTCGATGGAAATCAACTGTACAGTAAATCCACGGCGGTATTGAAGCTGTTGCCTTTTTTAAAGGGATACTTGTTCGTGCTGCGCTTGGGATGGCTTTTCCCAAAGGGGCTTCGAGATAAGATATATGACTTTGTCGCCAAGCGAAGGCGACGGATTTTTAAGGAATGTATAGTTGATGTACGCTTGGCAGGACGCATTTTGTTTTGAGGGTTTTAACATCCTTTACAGAGGCTAAGAAATAGATTAGAGTTTGCTGTTTGTATTTCCAAGCAAGTGGAGCGCTCTAAGACTTGGGGACGATTTCCTCTACTTTTTACCGCACCCTTCGTTGTCTTCTTACTTCCCTCCTCGAGGAGGGAATAAGGGAGGTGACATATAATACATGTATTATGTGACGAGATCATCCGCTCAGTCGAAATCTTTAGACCTTAGTATTCCTTTAACTTGTCTAAACGCTTATTGCAGTCCTAACTGCCGCTCAATCCCGTCTATAAAGGCATGAATCACTTTAATGTGAATTTCTTGAGCCCGGTCCGCGTATGCACTGTGTGGTGCACGAATCTCCAGGTCGGCCAGCGAAGCCAATTGTCCGCCATCTTTACCGCTTAAGATGATTGTTTTCATTCCTTTTTCTTTGGCGGCCGTCACGGCATGAATCACATTTTTTGAATTTCCTGACGTTGAAATGCCTAACAATACATCACCTTCATTTCCTAGGCCCTCGATAAACCGTGAAAAAACGAAATCATAGCCATAATCATTCGCGACACAGCTTAAATGGGATGGGTCTGAAATAGAGATCGCAGCCAAGCCTTTTCTATTGTTGCGGTATCTTCCACTCAATTCTTCCGCAAAGTGCATCGCATCACACATCGATCCGCCGTTACCACACGAAATGATTTTTCCCCCGTGAAGAATTGCTTGGCTCATCCACTGAATTGCTTGTTCAATTTTCTTGAAATTATCTTCGGTTTGGAATTGTTTGAGCACTGATTCAGCTTCTTGGAAATGGGATGCGATTGAGGAAACGGACATGACTTTTTTTTTCAAATGTAAGAAATTATAAGACGTTAGGATAATTGGACTTTAGGACTTTAAGACATCGGGAGGTCGGGAACTAAGAATTTATTCTTCCCCCTTTGAAGGGGGACTGAGGGGGATGACGTTAGGTTATTGTAGAATAATCACCCCTCACTTACGAATTCTAATACTATTGAGAGTCACCTCCCTTTATCCCTCCACGAGGAGGGAAACAAAAATCTACTTCCCCCTTTGAAGGGGGACTGAGGGGGATGACGTTTGTTATTTATCCCTGACCTATAAAATAATCAACTCTTAGTTTTCGTTTGGAAGATTCATTCATACTTAGTTGTATTCAAATAACCACTATAACAAAGCACTTCGTCCGTTGGCACGAAACCTTCGGAATAGTTCAAATTCAAAGGCTGAAAAGATACTCTGGAAAAAAGTACTTTCTCGGAAACAGATTGGAGTGCGCGTTTTACGACAAAGACCTATCGATAAATATATAGTTGATTTCTTTATTCCTGCTTACAAATTAATCATTGAAATTGATGGTTCTTCCCATGAATTCAAGAATGAGGTAGATGTTATTCGACAAACAAATCTTAAAGCGTTAGGTTTTCGCGTTATACGATTTAGAGAACAAGAGGTTTTAGATGATCCTGAGGCTACTAGAGATAAAATTCAGTTTGCTTTGAGTTGCCTTAAATAAGAATGTCACCTCCCTTTGTCCCTCCTCAAGGAGGGAAACAAAAATCTAATTCCCTCCCGCTTTACGGCGGACAAAGCAAGGGGAGATATTAACGTCTAACAGTCTCAATGTCTAAATATCTTAACATCTTACCGTCCAAATTCCTTACCTTTGACCTATGCGTTCCTATCATAATAAAGTAGTATGGATTACTGGAGCCTCTTCGGGAATCGGAGAAGCCATGGCTCGTGAATTCGCGAATCAGGGGGCTATCTTAGTCCTTGCAGCGCGAAATGTCCAGAAGTTGAATGAAATCAAAGATACCTTGCCAAATGCAGAAGTTCACACCGTGATATCCTTAGATTTAACAGATCTTTCGAATGTGGATGCCTTGGTTTCATCTGTAATTGATCAAGTGGGAAGGGTGGATGTCCTAGTGAATAACGGGGGAATCAGTCAGCGTTCGCTCGTAGGCGAAACGCCCTTGGAGGTAGACCGTAAAATTATGGAAGTCAATTTCTTTGGCGCTGTCGGATTAACCAAGGCCTTACTTCCGGCACTGCGTGCTTCTGCGGGTCAAATTATTGTTATTAGTAGCATTTCTGGAAAGTTCGGGTTTTTCCTTCGTTCGGCCTATGCTGCTTCTAAACATGCCTTACATGGCTTTTTTGAAAGTTTGGCCTTAGAAGAAGCGTCCCGTGGAATCACAGTAACCATGGTCTGCCCAGGAAAAATAAATACGCCCATATCGATGAGTGCGCTCAATGCACAAGGGGAGACCCACAATCAAATGGACCACAATCAGGAAACCGGCATGCCGGCCGAGGTGTGTGCTCGTCAAATCGTACGTGCAGCAAGTAAGAATAAACCGGAGGTCCTCATTGGGAATAAAGAAATCATTGCAGTGTATCTTAAACGTTTCGTTCCCGGTATTTTCCGTCGAGTAATCGCCAAGCAGAAAGCGACATAAATTTAACTGTTCCGCAGGATTCAAATCCCGTGGAACGGGGCCCCAAAAATCTCCGCTACGACCTTTGTGTCAATATCATGTGTTCCCTCATAGGCATGTACCTTGAATCCAAGATCAACATAGCTGTTCTTTAGTGCTTCCGCGTCTGCGCCTTGGTAATATTCGTCTTGGTTCCCTAGGACGAAATGCATCGAGTGATTTGAGGTAAAGGTGCCACGCTCGATGTCTGGTGGAAATACCGCCGCCCAGAGGATTAATTGGTCAAAACATTTTGGATTTTGTTGATACCACCGCGCTGCTGTGGCTGCGCCTTGAGAAAAACCTAAGAGCGTAATCGAATCTGGGGCATAACCTAGTTTCAATTCATCAAGCAAGGCATTCAGCCAATGCACGTTATCCGCAATATCCATTTCCCGCGCTTCCTTCGTCATCCAACTGGCACCAA
>JBEAQY010000026.1:0-30776 GCA_041163605.1 Bacteroidota bacterium
CTTCCAATCAATCGCGCCAATTTTAAATTTTAACACGGAATAACCTTCCTTTATTTTTTTCGCTACTTGATCTTGCATCCAATCCGGAGCGCCCATCCAAATTAATCCGTTGATTGGTATAGCGCGTTCTCCCCTAGCAAAGGGATTATTGAATAAAAGTCCTGGGACAGAAGATAAGAAAGCCCGCAGTGCGCATTCTAAACCGAAGCGTATGGAAGGAAAATAGGTTAATTCTGGTAAGAATTCATCTAAGATAAAGAGCAAATGATCCAGTGGAATCGAACACTGATTCAAGCGAAGGACAAAATCAGATAACTGCTGTTCATACCGAGCATCATTCGTATAATCTGGAGAAAGTCCTTCAATAATGCTGCATTCTCCAATTCCTTGTTTCCCTTCAGCGCTTAGGGTAATAAGCCATAGTTTCTTTGTAGTAAGCACTCCCCTGCTTGTTCCTGCTGGAAAATTAAAAGCTAATTCATGCTTTTCGACTGAGAAAATCGGGCTTACATCCATTGTTTGTACCATGATTGAAAACTAAAGTAATACCAAATAAACAAACTGTTTATATCATTTCCATTTAGAAATGATTTTACTTCGCGCGCCAATTCAGTTGCCTTAAAAATCCCTTGCTCCTTGAGAAATCTTGGTTCGATAAAATCCAACAGTTCAGATTTTAAATAATCCCTCATCCATGCAGAAATCGGGATAGCGAATCCTTTTTTAGGTCCTTGCATTAAGGTCGGAGGAAGTAAATCGTGTGCAATATGTTTCAAAAGAATTTTAGTGTCTTTCCCATCACATTTAAAGTGATCAGGTACTTGCGCTAGGAACTCAAATAATTCATGGTCTAAAAACGGCTCTCTACCTTCCAACCCAACAGCCATTGTCGCACGATCCACCTTATTCAGAATGTCATTAGGTAAATAGTTAACACTGTCGTTGAGTAACATGGTTGCCAGAGGTGATCTTCCTTGAAAAAAGGGCAGATTATCCGGAATGTTACGTTCGTTAATAAGCTCATTTAATTGGTCATTTGACATGGAGGTGGTCATGGCATGCATGTACGACTCTACTGAAAAATCGCTCAGTAGGCGGGCGAATTTTTGCACACGTTGCGCTTTTAACCCAGTCAGTCCAATGGCTCCGATGGAATTAGCCACGCTTGAACCTGCCCAACTCGGCAGGTAACGAACTGCATTCGGGATGCGGGAATAATAGAGGTGTCTGTTATACCCTGCGAATAATTCATCCCCTCCATCGGCACTTAAGGCTACCTTCACTGAATTGGCCGCATGTTTTGCGACAAGATAGGTTGGGATGGCACTGCTGTCTGCGAAGGGTTCATCATAGATCGTTGGTAGAAGCGGAATTACCTGCAATGCCTCATGTAAATCACAGGTGATTTCTGTGTGTGTAGATCCTAAGTAATCGGCGATTTGTTTTGCTTTTGGTCCTTCATTTAATCCAGCTTCAGGGACCGCAACCGTGAAGGTTTTAAGAGCGTTGTGTGTTTGTGTCAAACATGCAGCGGTAGTTGCTGAATCATAGCCTCCAGACAGGAACAATCCAACAGGGACATCAGCTACCATTCGTAAATTGATGGAATCAAATAGCAATTCTTGTGTATGCCTTTTTGCTTCCTCAAAAGAAATTGACAAGGGAACTTTTTGAAACGATAGTTCTGGACTCCAAAAGGTATTTTTCTCTAGTTGCAGTGTATTGCAATCAATCGTTACAATTGTTCCTGGTTCAACTTTATAGGTTTGATTAAAAATGGAATATGGTGATGGGATGTTGCCGTATTGGAAAAAATACCAAACACTCTTTGTGTTAAGTTCTTTCTTGTACCTGGGATGAACGTGCAAGGGTTTTAACTCGCTTCCAAACAGCAGCAAGTCATTATTTAAAAAATAATAAAAGGGTTTAACTCCAAAGCGGTCCCGAATTAAATACAACTTCTGAGCTAAACGATCGAAAATAGTCAAGGAAAACATTCCTTTGAAATATGTAAGCGCCTTTACGTTCCACGCATGAAATGCAAGAAGTACGACTTCGGTATCTGAATTCGTTTTAAATGAATACCCAGCGGAAGTCAGTTTCTCCTTAAGTTCTTTATAGTTATAAATCTCGCCATTAAACACCATGGATAGGTGCTCAAAATGTACGGGTTGATTGGATAAGACACTGGTATCAATAATGGATAAGCGACGGTGTGCTAACCCTAAAGAAAATGCATCGGAATCGAAAAAACACTCGCCTGCTGCATCTGGACCTCGATGGGACAAGGAATCCCTCATACCCACAAGAACTTCGTTTGAAGTCTGTTTGCTTAAATCAATAAATCCGGCGATTCCACACATCAGGTTGTACTTGTTACTTTAGGTTTACGAAACGTTAATAAAAGGAAGAAAAAAGGCAATGCAATCGCTCGAATTCGAACAAGTACCCCAAAAAGAATAGAAGTATATCCTGCCATAAAAGCAATGAGCAAAACAAAGGTGAATGCATAAATAGCGAACTCACTTTTGAACAAATGCCTCAAGTTACTAAACACATTCTTATTAAGGAAAAACCAAAGGGATAAGAAGATAAGTAATAAGCTCTCCAATTCATTAACGATGAAATTCAGTCCAAGATTCTCAGTAATAAAAGGACGATAAAGGGCAATAAAAATGGATTCTGGCATGGCGAATAAAATTCCCGTCGGGGTACCATCCATTGCCGTAAGTTCATATTTTGCTCCAGTGTAGATTGGATTTTGACTAAAATCCGATTGGGTGATCTGTGCTTCTTTAATTAGAGATTGGGTTTGTTCGGCATTAGCAATCAATAAAAACCCAATCACCAATAAAGTATAAACAAACAATCGAAAAAACAATAAAATTACCGGTCGTTGTGATAAGCGGCTGCCATATCGAACCAAAATTGAGAGTAAAAAAGGCCCAATAATGGCAAGCGCAATGAACTGACGGAGATTCAAAATTAAGTAGAAGATAAACAACATTAATAATGCACGCCAAACGGAACGTTTTTGATCCCACTTCAGCCAAAGAAATAATTGATATATAAGTAATAAGGAAAGTGCATACACTTGACTATCCTTGCTAATACCCGAGCACCAAAAGGTCACCGATGGAAAAAACAAAAATGCGAACATTACTGCTTTTGAATTAAACGCTTCATTGGTTGTAATGCGATAAACCATAAGCCATGAAGTAAAAAACACAAAGGATGCAATGAGGAGTGTGGTAGCCCAGAAGCTATTGAAGGTAAGCACTGAAAAGATTGAGAGTATTTTTGCAGCATTCCACGCTTCCGATTCTCGCCAAATCCAACCTGGAGGATAACCTGTTTCCGAATTAAAATGTAAGGTTACACCCAGCGATCTATCCGTGCTCCAAAGTTCTTGAAAATATCCCAGGGGATTGTCTATAAAGAGTTTATTCAGCACTGTGGCACTATCCCAATATGCATTTATGTCGCCGCCACCGAGCGTAAATAAATAAACCAAAGCAAATATGAGTGCGAAAAATATTTTGAATCCCCACCCGATATAAAAAAATCGTGAGATGCTCAGGTTATTGTATCGTGAACGTATCGACCGACCGATCCAATAGAGTATGAACACCCAAAGTATTACACTTAAGCCTTCGGCGACAGAGAATATTTGCACTTGATTCATCGAGATAAAGTTAACCAATCTCTTAGGAGTGATGGTATTTTTCACCTTTATTTATGGTACATGCCCTGTAAAGCTGCTCAAGAAAAATTGTGCGTACCATTTGATGTGAGAACGTCATTTTGGATAAGGACATTTTACCATTAGAACGTGCATATAACTCATCCGAAAACCCAAATGCACCACCAATGCAAAAGGTAATTTTTTTTACGCTGTGTAATTCATGATTGGCGAGCACATGAGCAAATCCTTCCGAGGTATAGCTTGTCCCTTGTTCATCCAGTAAAATAACATGCTGATCTTCTGATAGTTTAGATAAAAACAATTGTCCTTCTTTATCTTTTAACTGTGAAGTTGTTAAGGATGCTGCTTGTTTTACATCAGGTAATTCAACACGCTCATAGCTCACATAATGGCTTAGGCGTTTTTCATACGTTTGCTCTAAATCTTTGAGGGCATTGGATATCGTTTTCCCAATGATCATCAATCGAACCTTCATATTAACGACCCGTTCTTACTTCCTTAAGGGTATTAAAGAAAATGATACCATACCCAATGGCTAACATCAAATGAAAGGGAACCATCCCTAAATCACCAAAAGCCAAACGATTTAAGGCGGTAAATCCAAAAATCAACATAAATATGCCTTCGGCAACATTCAAAATTGATAAACTTTTCTTGTCGTATTTATTTCCTGTAAACTCATCCTTTTGAGCCACATTGAATTTTGGAGTCCGTACAAAGGAACTTTTTATTCGAAGATACCCTTCAATCACTGCTACTGCATTGCTCATAGATAGGGCCATCGATACCGTCAAAAACTGAACAAAACGTTTGATGAATTTAAATAAATCATTCCAAAATTTTCCGGTTTTGTCTCGGTATGAATTCCAATAATAAAAGGCAAGGAATACGGTACTTGAAATGAAAAATGCACCAAATTGAACGAAATAATTCAAATCAGAAAAAGAATCCTTGATGTGCAGAATAAATAAACTAAGAATGGATAAGATTAAGATGAAAACGAATACCGAAGAATTAAATAAATGAGCCATTCCATGCACTCGATCCGAAAATCTAACCCCTGGATAGGTAAGTAATTTGCCCCGCATTTTAATAAAGCACTCTGCCCCACCTTTCATCCAACGATGCTGTTGACTTTTTAAGGCTGACATAGTAATTGGCAATTCTGCCGGCGATTCCACATCTTCTAAATAAGTAAACTTCCACCCCCTCATTTGCGCACGATAACTTAAATCTAAGTCCTCTGTAATGGTATCATGTTCCCATCCGCCTGCATCTTCAATGCACTTTTTCCTCCAAATTCCCGCAGTACCATTAAAATTTATAAAATGTCCAGTAGAATTGCGGCCTTGTTGCTCAATGGCAAAGTGACCATTTAGACCAAAGGCTTGAAGTTCTGTGAGTAGGGAATATGATTTATTCAAATGCCCCCAGCGTGTTTGCACTACACCAACATTTTCATTATTGAAGTATGGAACGGTGCGTAACAAGAAATTTTCATCTGGAACAAAATCAGCATCAAAAATCGCAATAAAGTCACCTGTAACGCGGTCCATTGCAGCATCCAATGCTCCGGCCTTGTACCCTGTTCTATCCACGCGGTGAATGTGTTGAATATTTACCCCTGTAGCGGCAATTTCTGCCACTTTTTTAGCGATGATGTCTTTGGTTTCATCCGTAGAATCATCCAATACCTGAATTTGTAATTTATCTTTTGGATAGGCAAAACGTGCAGCGGTTTCAATAATTCGTTCAGCAACATACATTTCGTTAAACATTGGAAGTTGAATTGTAACCTTTGGTGCGTACTCCAAATCAAAAGACGGCATTGGTGCTTTAGGATTGCGTTTTGATCTTCTGTACGCAATAGCCAATGAAAGTTGAATTACACTATAGTAGAAAATCATGATTAAGCAGAGTAAATAAACAACCAAAATCACCCGAGCCAAAATGTGTGACCAATAATGTTCTTGTATCACTTTTTTACCATTAACCACCGTGGTTTTATCTCCCCAATTGAATAACCATGTCACTTTCAAACGGGCAGCAAAAGGCTGTGTTTTACTAAAGGTATAATGCTCCAAATGTTCTTTCGCATTGGTTCTAAAAACCTTTAAGGTGTCTTTTCTGTAGTCTTTGTCAGTTAGAATTAGGATATTTTCACCAATCGGAACATTATTAAATGTAAACACCCCATCGCGTGTTTCTGTTTTGAATCGTTCTCCGGTCTCCTTTGAAACCAACAATAAGGAAACCTCATCTACATCCCTGCGTGTTTTAAAATCAACCAAATACCCTTTGATTAATTTAGATCTGTACCTCATGGTAGAAGCAAGGGCATCCTGATTAAAGGCAATAATCAGTAGGCTGAATAAAAGTAATTTTCTCATATTAAAATTATTGCGCAGGTTGATTTCAAGGAGCAAAGATAAATTAATCTTTGATTAAAGTCATTTCATTGACTAAATGCCTTGCTCCGGAGTAAATATCCATCACCCAAAGTACATAACGAATGTCGACTACAATATTCCGACAACGGTTCGGATCAAACAAATAATCACTCATGGTACTTTCCCAGGATCGGTCAAAGTTCAAGCCCATTAAATTCCCTTTTTCATCTAACACTGGAGATCCAGAATTGCCTCCCGTTGTATGATTAGAACCTGTAAAACAAACCCATAATTCGCCGTTTTGCGCATAAGGTCCATAGGTTTTATTCGCTGCCAATTCGAACATTCTTGGCAGCAATTCAAAATCCGGGTTTCCAATTCTGTTTTTAGCAATCATTCCATCCAAAGTGGTGTGTTCCGTATAGGCCATGCCATCTACCGGGGAAGACCCTTCCAATTGTCCATAAGTAATTCGCAAGGTTGAATTGGCATCTGGCCAATGTTTATCATTAGGAAACATTGTATATTTCCCCTCTACGTATCGCTGCATCATGGGGATGATTTTAGCCTGATATTGTCGGAAGGCTTTATCTACCTCTTGTACAAATATGGGGTAATAGGAATTATAAAAAACAAAGGCAGGGTCGCTAGTTAGTTTCTTGGATGATTTTTTGGTATAGGATGTTACAAATTGAATGAATCGTGTAGAGTCCGTAAAAATTGACTTGCCATAAATATCACCTGAGAGTGCCGCAACATTAATCAAACTCCAATTAGTATTTGCTGAGATTTCAGAACGTTGGTATTGCACGGTTAAGGCGTTAAAAATTGATTGATCTACACCCCAATTATAATTTTTAAAAAAGGCTCTTGCTCTTGCAATTAGTTTAATCTTTTCAGCAGAAAATACTTCGGCAGAGATTCCAGTATTCCATCCGTTGAATAACTCGCTCGAAGCTTTTATCATTTTAAAAAATTCAGGACCATAGAAAAAATATTCAACCCCCATGGCATAGCGATATTCTTTATTAGAATTATTCTTTATGTACTGGTTCAATGAATCCAAAGCGTCGGAATATTTATTCCATTCCGGTTTAGATTCGGCCATTTTTCTATATTCCGCTTCCTCGCGTTGTTTGACTGCAACACCGTCTAAATTTTTCAAGCCTTCCACCTGTCCTATCCATTTTTTCCAAGCATTAGCTATGGATGCCTGTTTGGCAGAATATTGAATACGTATCAAATCAGATGATTTCATGCCAGCATCAATTGCAGCTAGGCTTTCATCACGCATCTCAATTCGCGCGGGGCGTTCTTTTTCAATAATAAATTTCAAATATTCAGAAACCACGTGCTGTTCGGTAACACCCGGAAATCCGTACACCATGGTAAAATCACCTTCTTTTCGATCCTTGAATGAAATATTTAAATACTGAATCGGCGTGTACGGGACATTATCCGTAGAATATGACGCTGGTTTATTATCCGGACCGGCATAAATTCTAAATACTGAGAAATCACCCGTATGTCTTGGCCAAACCCAATTATCGGTGTCTCCACCAAATTTTCCAATAGAATTTGGAGGAGTACCTACAAACCGAATGTCTTTAAACACTTCCTTTACCATCAAGTAATAAGCATTTCCATAATCAAAGGCTTTAACTTCCGCCTCATAATGTGTTGCTTCGATGGCTGTTTTTACGATTGCAGCGATGTTTGCAGCGATTACCGTCCGGTCTTGTTTACCTTGTGCATTCTGTAATACCAAGGAGGTGACATCCTCGATCCGAACGATACGTGTTGCTGTTAGGCCAGGATTGGCTAATTCATCTTTTTTTTCTTTTGCCCAAAATCCATTTTTCAGGTAATCGTGTTCTAAACTAGAATGTGACTGAATTTGAGAATACCCGCAGTGATGATTGGTCAACAAAAGCCCTTGACTTGAAACCAATTCAGCGGTGCATCCTCCGCCAAACTGAAAAATAGCATCTTTTAAACTCGCATGGTTTACACTGTATATTTGGTCAGCAGTCAATTTCATTCCACGCGCTTGCATATCCGATTCAAAAGCTTTAATAAGCAACGGAATAAGCATGCCCTCATCGGCCCTAAGGGATCCAAAAAGGATTGTGAAAGAAAATAAAAGGGTTAAGAATTTCAATTTCATGTTAATCATTTTTCCAAAAGTACTTCAAAAGTTTAAAATCCACGTTTATTTGGATTGCTTACCTTTGCGCCTCAGAATATGAAGGTATTAACAAGTTTATCATCGTTTCCATTATTGCGGAATCCAATCGTGACCTTGGGCACGTATGATGGGGTTCATGCGGGGCACCGTGCTATTTTGACTCAGCTCATTAATAAGGCAAAGGACACAGGAAAGGACAGCATGCTTATTACCTTTGATCCGCATCCAAGACAAGCCTTAGGGTTAGGAGAAATCTCTTTACTCAGCACCTTGGATGAAAAGATTGAGCTCCTCTTACAAACTGGATTAGATTATCTTTTAGTTTTACCATTCACTAAAGAATTCTCCAACCAAAGAGCCAGAGACTTTATTTCGAATGTCTTAATTGAACAATTAAACATATCTGAAATTATATTAGGCTACGATCATAAATTCGGACATAATCGGGAGGGTGACGTTCACTTGTTAGCAGAAGTACTTTCTAAAACCAACCGATTCGTTACAGAAATTCCTGCGCAAGATGTGGAAGAAATTATCGTGAGTTCAACAAAAATAAGAACGGCTTTATTTCAAGGGGAAGTTGAAAGCGCCAACCGTTTATTGGGATATAATTACCAAATAAAAGGAAAGGTAGTTAATGGAAAGCAAATTGGACGAAACATTGGATTTCCAACGGCGAATATTGATCCCATGAGTGATTCAAAACTGATTCCAGGCAATGGTGTTTATGTAGTAACAACTCGTATAGAAGGCATTACATATTTAGGAATGATGAATATAGGGATTCGGCCTACTGTTAGTAACTCAAATCAACGGGTAATTGAGGTGCATTTATTTGATTTTAATTCAGATATTTACGGGTACGCTTTAACAATCTCCATATATCATCGCTTACGTGGGGAACAAATGTTTTCATGCATTGAAGAGTTAACCAAGCAATTAAAAAAAGATGAAGTCGATTCTCGTAAGTATTTCGCTAGTCTTTAGTGCCCTGTTCTATGGTCAACAGGTAGCGCATAGTTATACGCTTGCTGAGTTGAATCAAGCAAACCCCGACAGTGTTTTTTCGATTGATTTAAGCCGTGAAAAACTCACTTCCATTCCATCGATCGTTTATCGTTTCACCAAAATCAAATCGCTAAATCTAAGCAAGAACAAAATTGAGTTATTGGGAGATTCCATCTTAATATTCAACCATTTAGAGACCTTAAACTTGACGAAGAATAAAATGTACTCAATTCCCTTTGCCATATTTCAACTAAGTACTTTAAAACAACTCTTGCTCGCTGAAAACAATATTGAACGGATTCCAAATGAAATTGAACAACTTACCGCCTTGGAAACCTTGGATTTATATGACAATGCTGTAAATTTCATTTCACCTCAATTGAAAACTTTACCAAATCTCAAGATACTGGATATCCAAGGCGTAATGTATAACCATGAATTCCACAAGCAATTGGTAAATGATTTCAAACATTGCACCTTGTATTTAGATCCTCCGTGTTCATGTATGGATTGAATTATTAACAATTCCATATAGAAATTTATCAGCAAGCAAACAAAGTCCACATTAAGAATCATGTTAACTTTATGCTGTGAAGCACTTTTTACTCCTTGTTGGAATATACTTTTCTCTTCATACCTGGGGACAAAACTACCTATTTAATGGGCATTTCGAATTTGGTGGTCCGGGGGTTGGTTTTAATGTAAATGGGCAGGGCTATTCCCTTATTTCTCCACCGTATTTCGGAAGTACCCAGCCTGGTGACTTTGCGATTACCAATAATCCATTGCCGTTAAACACTAACTTTTTTTTACCCTTTGGTGACCATAGTTCTGGTCAGGGAAATATGATGGTGGTTGATGGTGTAAATATTGGTGGCGGACAAGCGTTTTGGCAAGCAGGTAGCAACGGAGGGGGTGTTTGTGGGTTAACTGTAGGCAACACGTATATTCTCAGCTATTGGTTACATTCAGCATCAAGTTTAGTGCAGAATGTTGTTTCTCAAGCAGATGTAAAGGCTACATTTAACAATGCAGTAAATATTCAGGTGCTTACACCGACCTTAGCGCCATTACCCACAGCCGGATGGCAAGCATATGCCGTAGAATTCGAACCAACGAATTCTTGTGTTAATATTAGTCTTTATGACGATAACATCAATATAACCGGCAATGATTTTGCCATTGACGACATTGCGGTAATGCCAGTTGGGGATCCGTTGTCGTTAACTGCCTCGACTACCCGACCAAGTTGTAGTGATTCCTTAAGTGGGGCGCTCATTGGGTATGCGAAAGGGGGATATCCGCCGTATCAATATACGTTATCCGGAGGTATAGGAACCGTGAATAACTCCACGGGAATTTTTACAAATATACCTGCTGGTTCCTACAGTTTAAGCGTTAGCGATGCGACGAACCAGTCGGTGAACTTGACGAATCAACTTGTTTTTCCCAATGACTTCCTGCAGGTTAATCCAACGGATACCTTGGTTTGTGCAAACACACAAGTGACCTTAACGGTAACGGGTGGTACAAACACCAATTATCTATGGATGGCTACACCACCCGACCCAAACTTATTAAACCCGTTCAATGATACCGTTTTGGTTAGCCCGAATCAAAATACAGTTTATCTGGTTTCAACAAACAACACAAACGAAAACTTGGTAACAAACGGCAACTTTGAGGCCATGAACACAGGGTTTTACAGCGATTTAACATTTCTCACCCCAACCAATCCCAATGGGCTACAATCAACGTATGGCATAACACCCAATGCAAGTTTTTGGGAAGGAACATTTTCCCCCTGTGTGGATCATACCTTTGGCAATGGCGTAGGAAATATGATGGTGATTGATGGAGCAATTTCCGGTAACACAACCGTTTGGAGACAACTAATTTCGGTAGAAAAAAATACCACTTACACCTTTTCCTATTATGCGCAATCGGTAGAAAGTAACAACCCGGCTATTCTAAAGGCAAGTATAAATGGAATTTCCCTTAGTGTTGACACCTTAACCAATACCACGTGCTCATGGCAACAACAAAGCACCACCTGGAATTCTGGTGCTGATAGTATTGCAATCTTATTGATAGAAAATTTGAATCAAAGTGGATTAGGGAATGACTTCGCAATCGATGACATTACCTTCAGTACCTTAAGATCGTGTTCTAACCAATCCAATGTACAAATCATACAAGGTAACCCATCCTTGGGATTAAGTTATCCGAATGACCTTTGTCTAAACGCTGGGATAATAACCCCAACGCTACCTCCGTCAACACCAAGCAACGGAACCTATAGTTCTTTTCCTGGGGGACTTAACTTAGACCCGATAACCGGTGCAATTAATACCACAGGTAGCAGTGCTGGTGTATATCAAATAGTTTACAGCGTTTCATTATGCAACAGTATAGCAAAAGACACGTTTGAACTCACGGTGCATGCCCTCCCTAATTTGCTGAGTTTAACAGGTGGGACGTACAATTGTCCGTTGCAAAGTTTTGATTCGGTATTGCTTTACTTAAACGCATCCTATCCCGTAACGGTAGTTTGGAACCTAAATGGCGTGGAGCAAGTGACCGCAGGAGCCACAGACCCCATGTATTTAGGCACTCAAGCAGGGTTATACGAACTCGTTTCTATAAGCGATGAATTCTGTACCAAAACCTTAGACGGCACGATATTACTTGACTCCTTATCAATACCACAAACACCTATAATAACTGGAGACACCGTTGTTTGTAAAAATGAGCCTTCAGGAAGTATCTCCCTGACAAATCCAAATCCAAACGGTGTTATATCCTGGTTCGCCGATTCAAATTTGAGTCAATACTTGGAAAGTGGCCCAATATTCTACCCCAACAACGACAGTTCAACTGCGTATTATGTGGTGCAAGTCGTGAATGGGTGCGTTAGTAACATTTTGGGATTTTCTACTGAAATCGTTTCATGTAATTTAGTCGTACCCAGTGCTTTTACTCCGGATGGGGATGGGGATAACGATATTTGGAATATTGTCGGTTTGGACTCAAAGTTCCCTTTAAATCAAGTTAAAATTTTCAATCGGTGGGGAGAAAATATATACACGAGCATCGAAGGGGATTATGCTTCATCGCCATGGAACGGGACATTGAACGGTGAAGAATTACCCGTTGGTAGTTATTACTACATTATTGAAAAGGCAGCGGATGGAAGTATAGAGCCGATTAATGGAACCATTACAATTTTACGAGCGCCATGAGATTAATGACTCTTGTTTTTACATTCTTTTCGCTAAGTCTATTGGGTCAACAAATGCCGCAATTTCGTCAAATACCAATGAATTACTCAATGTACAATCCATCGGGAATGGCAATAAACAAACAAAGTAATATATCCTTACTTGCAAGGTGGCAAATGCTAGGGTTTGGAAACGAACCACGAACGATTGCTTGCATAGGGCAAACAATGATCAAGAAAAAGGTCAAAACAATTTACAATCCAGGAAGTAGAATTCAACGTGAATATGAACCGCTACAAAAGAAAAAAAATGTTGTACTTCAACATTTTGTCGGCGGACAAGTTATCTCTGATAATTATGGTGCCTTTAAATACCTTGACCTAAGTGGAAGTTATGCGGCAAATATCCCAATTAATAAAACCTGGAAATTAAGTACAGGGCTGCGAATGGGTATAAGAAACAATGTGTTTTCTCCAAGTCAAGCAAGTGTATTAAATCTTAATGATCCACAATTACCCTATGGCGGTGGAGATGCCACGTATGATGCCTTTTTAGCCAATGGGTTACGGGCGCTTTCCCTAAGCAGTGGGTTTGGGCTAACCCTCTTTTCAAAGAAAGTCATTCTATCCGGTGCCATTCAACACGGAGGAATCCCCAATGGGCTTGTTCAACAAACTAGCTTTTTCGACCAACAATATCATTGGAATGCGCTAGTTGGATATACCTTTAAAATCGCCAATGGCTTAGATTTACAGCCTATCATTGTTGCAAAACAAATGAATCATGGGCCGGTTTCTCTTGAAGCAACCTTGATGACAACCATTAATTATATTTTTTGGGCAGGAATAAACTATCACTATAATGCCTCCGCTGGATTGATGGCTGGAATGGAAGTATCAGATAATTTGAAGATTGGATATGCATTTGATTTCTCGACCAATCGAATAAATCGCTTTAGTAATGGGGGACATGAAATTTATTTAAATTATGGATTTTAAAACCCGCTTATTTATCCTATGTATTATCGTACTCAGCTACGGTTGGACTCAAATCTATGAATTCACAACACCGCTACGTTTTGGAACAAACATAAACACGTCAGCAGACGAAAGTAATGCTGTGTTTTCGGCAAAGGGAGACATGCTATATTTTGTTAGAACATTCGACCCGAAAAATACAGGAGGGATTTATGATCAAGATATTTGGGTGAGTAAAAAAACAAGTGGCGCATGGGGTACGCCATATGCTTTGAAATCGTTAAACAACAAACTACATAATGCGGTAATATCCGAAGCTGTAAATCCAACGGATAGTAGCCAACGCTTGTTATATTTAATCAGCTCCTACGGTACCGAACGTGATTTAGTAAAAGGCATCACAATCGCTGCACAAGGGAATCAGGACACTAATTGGTTAGTTAAGAATAAACTTGCCATACCTGGTTTAGACATTGATGGAAAGTATGTTGGCTATACGATTTCAAGGGATCAACAAGTTGCAATCGTTTCATATGAAGGAGAGGGTTCAGAAGGAGAGGAAGATTTGTATTATTCAATACTCGGCAGCGACGGATGGTCAGAATTAGAACATCTTGGTTCAACAATTAATAGCCCTGGATTTGAAATTTCGCCGTTTCTATCTTCCAACAACGATACCCTCTATTTTTCTTCTAACGGATTTAAAGGCCAAGGGGACGCCGACATTTACTACAGCGTTAGAAAAGGTAAATGGAATTCATGGTCAAAACCCATTAACCTCGGAAAAACAATTAATACACCAAACTTTGATGCGTATTTCTCGCTCATTGATAATCAAGCCATTTGGTCAAGTAACCGCGACGGGAAGGATTTAGACTTATGGACAGCGTGGGCCATTAAACCACCGGAATTAGTTATGACAATAAAAGAAATCAAACATCTCAGTGAATTCCAAGGTTCTGATGGAATGATTGATATTGAAATCACATCCGGAGTAAAGCCTTTTAAATACCAATGGTCAAATGGCATGACAACACAAGACATTGGTTCACTTAGAAAAGGGACCTTTAAATTGCAAATTACAGACTCCATCGGACAAAAAATCAGCCACATATTTGAAATCAACGAGCCCGAAGCACAAGAACAAAACATCATTCACTTTCCGAATATTCAATATGAATTTAACAAATGGACCTTTATTAATGATTCAACCGTAAACAGTTATGACTCGTTAAAATCTGTAGCTAAATTACTTGGTGACTACCCTAATTTAATTATTGAATTAATTTCTCATACAGATTCGCGAGGAGAGGAAACAAGAAATCAAATGCTATCAGAAAATCGGGCTAAAGCATGCTATAAATATCTGGTTGAAGAGCTTAATATTGACCCCCGCAGAATTATACCTGTTGGTAAGGGTGAGTCAGAACCTGCTATGTGGTTTGATCCAACGCAAAATGAAATGATAAAACTAAGTGAAGAATTTATTCAAAGTAAGAAAGAGAATGAAGTACTTTACGAATATTTACATCAACTGAATCGAAGGACAGAGGGTAAGGTATTACGGCTTGACTTCAATCCAACAACAGCCGCAGAAGCTCCGTCTTCATACATGGAATTTCAAATCTTGCCGAAATAATGAACGCATTATCATTAATTTTCCAATTGGGGGTATTGTTCTCAGCGTTTGCCTTTATTTGGTTTTGGTTGCAACTGTTGTTAATGATCATTCTACCTGAAAATATTCGCACACAATTTCGATATTTTCTGCAATTGCTTCAATCGCTGTTTCTAGGGGTGCTCGTATTAAAATTTGTAGCTAATGTAGAAGGTAGCTTAACCGTGAATAGCATGCTCATACTTTCTTTAATCACTTACTTCTTATATCTATCAAGGAATATTCGATCAGAGCAAAATGCAGTGCAGGTTCAACTTTATACGAACCTTTATAAAAAAGTGAAAATGAAAAATGAATGGGAATTAGCCGTTGCGCTAATCTCTATTTCGATTACCATCCTCTGGGTATTTTTCCCTGTTGCTTTGGATAGCGTGGTTACGCAGTGGTTTTATGAACAAACGCAGGATTTAATAAAGATTCCTATTATTGGATGGATATTTAAACTTGCAGGTTTCTTCTTTTTGCTTGCGACCCTGGTTCGTTTTTTAGCAGCCATTATGTGGATGCTTCGGGGTCCAAAATCAAAAGCGCCTATGAGTGACGCAGATAAGTTCGACGATTTCGAAGAAATTAAATAGACGCGTAAAATAATGATCGGCCACTCGCAACGATCATCTGAATACCTATCGAAAGGACTAATAATCCCATAATTTTGGAAAGTGTACGTAAACCACTTTGTCCAAGGTACTTTAAGATAAATGGTGCAGAAGAAAGAATAAGGTAAATACTCAAACAAACAATAAAAATTCCTACTAGAATTACACCCTTACTTTGAAAATCTTCGGTTTGAATTGCCAAATTAATTAATAAGGAAATAGACCCAGGACCTGCCAAAAGTGGCATCGCTAAGGGGCTAAACGAAATGTCTTCTTTTAATCGAGATTCGTCTTCAATGGGACCCTGAACATCACTTTTATGTTGAGCATTCAACAATTGAAACCCCGAACGAGAAATGATAATTCCGCCCGCAATTTTCAAGGCATGAATCGATACACCGAAGAAATTTAGAATAAACTCTCCAATGAAAAAGGATAATACGCAAACAACGAAAACATAAATAGATGTTCGTCGAATGGTACGAAACAAATGGTCCTTTGGGAATGCATTCGTTAACGAAATAAAAACCGGCATCGCACTCAAGGGGTTAATAAGTGAGAATAAGGAAACAATGGTAGAAATAAAAAGCGTAGTCATAAAATTCGCTGCAAAGGTCGCAATTCTCTAATGATAGATGCCCACGCCAAATGTTAAGAAAATGTAATGTTTAAAATATAAAAAAAACAGGGGTTAACCCAAGTAACTTGTGTCACAAATTAATCCAACATTGACATTTACCTTTGAAGAAAAAATATTATGGAAACAATAGAAACATTTTATCCAATGCCGCGCATTGGGGACTTTGCTCCAAACTTTGAAGCAGTGACCACAAAAGGAAAAATAGAATTCAATGACTTTGCACCAAATAAATGGATTGTCATGTTTTCACACCCGGCAGATTTCACTCCTGTGTGTACAACCGAAATGAGCGGTTTTGCTCTTAGAAAATCAGAATTTGATGCACTAAATACGGAATTAATGGGGTTAAGTATCGACTCCATACATTCACATCTAGCATGGGTGAATAATGTTCATGAAAAAACTGGCGTATATTTTGACTTTCCGATCATTGCGGATATCGATATGAAAGTGAGCAAACTGTATGGTATGCTACAACCGAATGAAAGTGAAACTGCAGCTGTTCGTGCAGTATTCTTCATCGATCCAACAAAGAAAATTCGATTGATTATGTATTATCCACTTAACGTAGGACGAAATATGGATGAAATTATACGGTCTCTTCAAGCTTTACAAACATCTGATGAATATAAGGTTGCAATGCCATTAAATTGGAAACCAGGCGATAAAGTGATAGTACCTCCGCCTCGAACGCTGGAAGAAATGGCAAATCGGATTGCAGATACCACCTGTGAAAAGGTAGATTTCTATTTAGCGAAGAAATCGTTGTAAAATTAAAGATTTCGAAAAGCCCCGGGTGGGGCTTTTTTTATTGCATAAGGTATTTAAAATTTAATAAATCTGCATTAAGAACTAAACAAAGATTAATTATTGTACATTTAACAATTACTAAACTTAATTATTATGCGTGTACATTTAATTCTTTTTGCTCTTTTCACTAATTATGTGTACTTCGCGCAATTAGGCCCCATTGATTTTGAACCTGCCGGCTTTGGCGCCACCTGGCAATGGACCACCTTTGAAAATGACTTCAATCCCCCCTTAGAAATTATAGCTAACCCTGACCCTAGTGGTATAAATACCTCGCTAACCGTAGCCATATTTACCGCTAATGTTGCTGGAGCGCCTTGGGCTGGATTTGAATCCGTTCATGGTCAAGGCATCGGCACCTTCAATCTAACTGCTGCCAACTGTGTTGTAAAAATCATGGTCTACAAACCCATTATAAGTCCGGTTGGAATTAAATTCGCCACGCCTGCTGGTGCTTCTACCGGTGAGATTTTAGTAAGCAATACCTTGATAAATCAATGGGAAGAACTAACCTTTGATTTTAGTGCTATTGTGAGCGCTCCTTCCTCTACCGGCATAGACCAAATTATCGTATTTCCTGATTTTACGCAGCGCAGCGACAACCGCATCTGCTTGATAGATAACATTAAATTTTCCAATCAAAACGGCGGAAATCCAATTCCTATGGCGCCCGCCCCAACGCCTACCTATCCCCCTGCCAACGTCATTTCGCTGTTTAGTAATCCGTATCAAAATGTTACTGTGGATACTTGGATGGCCCCTTGGTCAATGGCTCAAGTAAACGATTTACAACTCAGTGGGAACGATACCAAACGGTATGACGCAATGAATTTTGCTGGAATAGAACTCCTCGGGAACAATCAATTAGACCTGAGCAACATGACTCATTTCAGAGTAGACTATTGGACCCCAAATATGAGTGAATTCAATATCAAACTCGTTGACTTCGGTGCCAATGGTCAATATGATGGCGGTGATGATAGCGAAAGTGAGTTAAGCTACGCCTTGCCAACAGGAGCATGGCACACCCTAGAAATTCCTTTGAGTTCTCTTACAGGCCTCGCGAGTGTAACTGATTTTTCTCAACTCATTTTTTCAGGTACACCATCTGGTTCAGGAACTGTTTATATTGATAACGTATTGTTTTTCAAAAATGAAGGCGCAAGCATCCCCGAAGAACAAACACATGGTGTGCAAGCCTATCCGAATCCTTTTTCAGACAACATAACATTTTCTACTACGGATGTCCTAATGAACTCAATTGAAGTTTTCGGACTTGATGGTATCTTATTGATGGAAGAATCACCCAATTCAAACACCTACTCCATCAACCTTTCAAAGCTACCAACAGGGAGCTATTTAGTTCGTATTTCTTTAGAAAACAGCACGGAAACCTTGCGTATCATCAAGGAATAATTCGTTTTCCATTGAACCCAATTCGTTGGTGAAGGTATACCTGAGCGTTTCACCTTATCTTTGCATCGAATTATGAAATGGTTAGGCCTATTTTTACTGTTTATAGTTGGTTTTACTGTCGCCCACGCACAGCAGTGCACCTTTGATTACTACAACAAAAAAGGTGGACATTATTTGTTTTCAACCTATTTTAACGATCAAAATAAACCGAGAGAAGGCGTATGTGAACAGACCATTGGCGCTCAGGTGTATGAAAAAAGAGTATTTCAAAACGGTCATATTGTCTCTGAAGAATTAAACCATTACAACGATGGTAAATTCACCCCTCGCACACGAACCACATTAAATCATCATGCAAAAAAAGGGAAACCTATTGGTGAATTAAAACAATTCAATGAACAAGGCGCCTTGATGATACACTGGGAATTCTATTATGATGAACAGGGTCGACGCCGCTACAAGAGTACAGAATTTCACGCAAACGGTAAATTACGCTTCATTCAAGAATATGCCTTCATTCGATTTAGTGAAATTGATTCCTTCAACCGAAAGGATCATCCCCCGCATACGGTGGATGATTTTGGTTATACAAGCCTGATTGTTCCCTACGGGAAACATAGATGGTACAATGACAAGGGTGTACTGATTAAAGAAGAATCGTATGACAAGTTGAGCTTCTATGACCAAGATGATCAACACCTACTCGACGGCAAGTATACGGAATACCATGATAATGGAAAGATTAAAACCAAAGGGCAATTCACGGAAGGGAATCCTGATGGGATGTGGACACATTATCATTACAATGGTAAAGTTTACGAATCGGGGTCATATAAAGACAACATAAAGGACAGCCTTTGGCGACAGTGGGATGACCAAGGAAAACTGGCAAAAGAAACAGAATATTCTCAAAAAGCTTACAATCCCTTTGCGCCCGTGTGGGAAAAAGAATACAATTCGGCGGGACGATTAATTCACTCGAAAGTAATTGACCAAAAAAATCAAGCCATACTGCAAGATTGGTCTCCTGAAGGAAAATTAACACGGTATGTAATATACAATAACGGGACCCAGATGAATTGGAACAACACCGACTATCGAATATTTGAAAAACGATGGTATGACAATGGGCAATTGAAAGAATGTACACAAAAACATTCCGATACATCCTATGTGAGTTACTTTCGAAACGGACAAATGGAACGATTAAATATTGCTTATTGGAAAGATACAGTACATTTTTCGGAACAAAAACAATGGAATCAAAACGGAACGCTTATTTCAAAAACAATTTCTGAATACGCAAGCCAATATAATGTACAACAACTCATCACATATTTCCCCAATGGGAATAGAAAATATGGATCAATGAACCATAATAAATTCCGTAAAGAAATTCGCTATACGTATAAAGGGGAGGCATTCTCAATCATGGAATACAAAAACAGCAACCTTCATGGAATGGTATCTATTCTTGATACCATTTCTAAAAACAAACTGAATATTCAATATCTGGATGGACTTCGTGATGGACCGTATCTTGAAAAGGATAGCGCCGGAAACGTAATTAAAAACAAAACCTATAGCCTTGGATGTGAAAGCCTAATTCCCAAGAGTAACTTAATTGAAATAATACCTAAGCCACAGCAACAAACTTGGCGAAATCGAGCCAACCATCTCTTATACTACAAAACCTACCAAGATTCTACCTCGGTTAAGGCATTAAATCAAACCCGTGATTCTATGGCGTATTGGTTGTATGCATTTAATTGTTATTTGGATTCCATGAAATTTCGCGCCGAATATAAAGAAACGGAAGTGGTTCAGGTATGGCTTGAACTACCGCAAGTATATTACCCGAAATTTAATGAACCCAATAATACTGATCCGAAAGTAAACGGGCTTAAAGCTTTATTGGATAGCTTGGGTTATACGTGGAAATTACGTGATAATAAAAACGGGAATTACGAAGTAGAATTGAGAGTAAGCGACTTTATTCATCCTTCCATGCTTTGGTATGTGTTCAAAGAGCATTGGAACTTTGTGCGCGTACAATACAACCGTGACGGTGAGAAAAGCAATGATTTAAGATTCCCCATTGAACACGTAACCCAACGAATTGACATCGAGCGCATGACACCTTGTTACAGCGAGGTATCCTTCTATAATGAAGGGAGCATGGCATACTTTATCGTGTATGAGAATGGAGATGTCGAAATAAAAAACCGAACCACCACCTGGACAGAATGGATGGAATATGTAAAAAATAATCCCCACCACTCCCCTAAAGATTTTATGTGGAATGATTAAATAAAAAAGCCACCCCGAAGGATGGCTTTTCAATAGACAGCGTTTAGGTCCTTAGAACTTTACTAAGGTTTGTACGCTTCGATTTCCATTTTGTGAAATGGTTACTAAATACGTTCCGTTACTTAAACCGTTCAAGTCTAAAGATGAGTTATTATTCACGCTTTGGTTAAAGAAGGTTTTCCCACTTAAATCACTTACGATTACTTCTGCATTGTCAACTCCATTGATTGTTACTAATCCATTACTTGGATTCGGGTATAAACCAAAAGAAAAGGTATTGTTTTCATCGATTCCTAAGTAAGACTCTAAAATCACTTTGTCTAATACATGTACTACTCCGTTATCAGCAAGAACATCAGCTAGGGTAACGTTTGCATCGTTGATTTTTACACCTCCGGTTAATGAAACAATCACGTCAGAACCTTCAAGGGTTGCAACCGGACCTGCAGTTAATTGAGTTGATAATACAGCCCCATCAACTACATGATATAATAAAATGTCAGCTAAGTTTGGTAGTGCCAGGATGCCGTTCAAATCGGTGTTCAAGGCTGTTGCCAAATCTGTGAATGCCTGATTGGTTGGAGCAAATACGGTATATTCAGAAAACGGATCGGATAATGCTGGAAGCAATTCTGCCGTAACTACCGCAGTAACCAAGGTAGAAAATCCATTATCAATCGCTACATCAGCCACAGTTTCGATAGGTAAAACTACCGCATCTAACACGTGTACCACTCCATTATCAGCAGTAATATCAACCGCAATAACCTCTGCTTGATTAACAAATACATCACCTGCAGCGGTTGCAGTTAACTTCAAGGTATTTAAATTACTTAAAGGCTGAACAAGAGCTCCATTAGTAACTGCGGATGAAGGTACTTCGGTACCAAGTACGTGATACAACAAAATATCTGTTAATTGAGGCAGTGCCAATAATCCAGCGACCGTAGTTCCTAATTCATCAGCTAAATCTTGAAATGCATCATTATTAGGAGCAAATACAGTAAGGTTGGATAATGGATCAGTCAAAGCAGGTAATAATTCTTCTTGAACCACTGCAGTAACTAAGGTAGTAAACCCGTTGTCAATTGCGATATCCGCTACGGTTTCTACAGGTAGCAACACCCCATTAGTAACATGAACCACCCCATTCGCTGTAGTTAAATCAACAGTGGTTACTTGCGCTTGGTTGATGTAAACATTTCCTGCAGCTGTCGCTGTGATTTTTAAGGTATTGGTTGGACTTAATGGTTGAACAATAGCACCATTTGTTACTGCCGAAGAAGGTACTGTAGTTCCTAGTACGTGATACAACAAAATATCGTCTAAATTAGGTAAGGCTAGTAACCCAGGAACCGTAGTTCCAAGTGACGTAGCCAAATTGGTAAAGGCTTGGTCATCCGGAGCAAAAACTGTTAAAGTTGCGTTTGGATCTTGTAGCGCTCCAACCAATCCTTCTTGAATAAGAGCCGCCTCCAGATAGGTGTGGTTCGGACTAGGTGCAATCACATCGTCAAACACATTGGTTTGCGAATAATTTACAGAACTTAGGATAATCCCAGCACTGAAAATCGATAGGGCGTAAAAAGTAACTTTTTTCATTTTGTTTAATTTTTAATTAGAATGTTTAAACAAAATGACATTGAATAAGTTCACAAAATTGTAAAAAAATAATTCTGTATTTAAAGTCAGCTCTTTAAAATGAACCAATAAACACTGCGATCTAACCCCTGATAAACACAATTTCTCACCTTTAATCTTTTATAAATGAATCACATTACCAGCTTAAGCAAAAAAAACCGTCTCATTGTTAGCATACTACTTTTATATTATACATTCCGGAACCATATCTAGACAAAACCAAGGCGGCCAAAGCATTCGTTATGCGCAAGGCAACTTATCAAGAAAAAACAATGATGCAGCGGATGCAACAAGGCATTCCAGAAGAACTAAATACATTAATTGGAACCCCAATGCCATCCTTTGAAGTAACAGACATCAAAGGGAAAGTAATCCAATCCTCCGCATTAAAAGGAAAAGTAATTGTATTGAATTTTTGGTTTGTGGAATGCAAACCCTGTGTGATGGAGATCCCGAATTAAATGAAATATCTAAGTTGTTTAAAAACGACGACATCGTCTTTTTATGGCTTGCTACGAATCAAAAGAAAAAACTCAAAAAGTTTTTAAAAACAACCCCCTTCGATTACAAAATCGTGCCGGAAAGTCAACAAACCGCCAAATTATTCAATGTAAGAGGCTATCCTATGAGCATCATTATCAATAAAGAGGGAATCATTCAATACGTTTCATTGGGTGTTGGACCTAATAATAAGGAACGGTTAACCGAAGAGATCAATAAGTTATTTCTTAAGTAAGAATTGAATATAGCTTTATTCTTGGCTTGAATTATACGGCTCAAAGCCCTTTTCATAGTGATAAGACCCCTTGGTTGCTATACCCTTAACCAAACCATTTCCGAAATCGCCATACCACTCATAAAAAAATGGCCCATCAACAACCCCATGATCAAAAGTTCGTAAGTGCGTTAAGATTCCTTGCCTGTCAAATGCACGTTGAACGCCGTGTTGTTTTCCGCCTACAAAATTCAACTGTTGCCTGAGCTTTCCATCGGATTGGAATTCTTCTAATTGTTCGAGCATACCATCCTTGAACGTATAGCGTCCGATTAGACGATTGCTAGAATCCTTATCTTCGGCAATCCCAGTAAATAACTGATCATTCAAATAAGCCAATTCGGTTAAGGAATCCCCAAATCCAATAGGCGTATAAAAATAACTGTCTTGACAAAAAACTCCTCGAACTAGCATCGCGGGTTGCGCAGAGTGATTATCTGTAAAATACTTTCCACCACAAGAAATACGTACCATTTCAATCGGTATACTTTGGGCAAAAAAGGAGGGCATCAAGGCAAATAAAATGACTGAAATTCTGTAATTCATGTGGTTATAACGAACGTTAAACCTATGGTTACAGCCCATGAAATCCGTATCTTTACTGAAGTGACTACACATAGAACTACCGGTTTAAAAGCCAACTGGAAACAATTCACGCTGCTGGTGATGATCAATGCCTTTGTGGGTGGTATGGTGGGAATGGAACGGACCCTCCTTCCTGAAATCGCGCAATATAACTTTCAGATTTCAGCGTACAGCGCTATGCTTTCCTTTATTGTGGTATTCGGAACCGTGAAAGCCCTTTCGAATTACTTTGCAGGAAGTCTTGCGAATCGAATGGGAAGAAAACGCCTGTTAATCCTGGGTTGGCTTGTTGGGATTCCCATACCCTTCCTTTTAATGTATGGCCCTACGTGGAATTGGATTCTATTCGCCAACGTATTATTGGGCATAAATCAAGGATTGGCTTGGTCATCTACCGTTGTGATGAAAATTGATTTAGTGGGTGAAAAGCAGCGTGGGTTAGCAATGGGGCTAAATGAATTTGCTGGCTACTTGGCTGTTGCGGTGGCCGCCTATGTAAGCACGGTAATAGCACAAGCCTATGGTCTTCGACCCTATCCCTTTATCATCGGAATCGTTCTTTCGATTGGGGGGATAATTTTGAGTTGGGTCTTTGTTAAAGACACCCAACACATGGTACAAACGGAAGCTTTGAATCATCCACAACCTCGGTTAACGAACATTTTCAGAGAAACCACATGGACGCATCGAATCTTAGGTTCTGTAACTCAAGCTGGCTTGGTAAATAATTTGAATGACGGCATGGTTTGGGGGATTTTCCCCTTACTCCTAGCGCATCAAGGCTTTTCACTTGAAATGATTGGAATAATTACTGGGATTTATCCCGCAGTTTGGGGAATTACCCAAATAGGCACGGGTGCATTGGGCGATTATTGGTCAAAAAAAGGACTTCTGTTTTGGGGAATGTTGCTGCAAGGACTGGCGCTCTTTGGGTTAATCCTTGCCAACCAAGCGCTGCAATTTATATTTTTAAGTATATGCCTTGGCTTGGGAACGGCCATGGTTTACCCTACCTTTCTGAGTAAAATCGCACAGCATACACATCCCCTAGACAGAGCAAAATCCATAGGAACTTTTCGATTGTGGAGGGATTTAGGCTACGCCTTTGGTGCACTCCTCACCGGGATTTTAGCGGATTGGTTTAATCTTACTACTGCCATCGCCTTCGTTGGTGGATTAACTGTCCTTTCTGCAGGGATAATCTCTGTACGCATGCCGCGTGAATAATTGATTTTCAACGTTTTGTCACGTATTCCATTTCGCTACGGTGTACCCAACAACTTTAAATTTGCCTCCCAAAATTTCAATTCATCTGATCCAGCAGCTCCGCCATATGCTGAACCTCCACCATATATAAATCCATCAATAAGAAATCTTCCCCAATAATACTTTAATGAAACTGATTTTTCACCCGTGTAAAGTGTAAATTCAAATGTCGGATTATAAGGCTTCAAAAAATCTGTAGGTTTGAAGGATGCCGTGAGGTATGCATCGTTGAAGAACATAAGAAATCCTTCAACCATTTTGGGGTGAAGTTTTACTGGTTTCCCCATATTATAATGAGGTACTATAATAGGCTGCCACGGATTGTAATGATTGTATATTACAGAATCTAGAGGAGTTATGGTCATTGAATCAATAGCGTCCAAAGTCCATTGCGGTTTGATTACTTTTTGGGAAGAAATTTCGCTTTTACACAAGTTTATTCTATAGGTACGTCCCACATTTCCATTTTTTACCCTGTTTCTAGGTAATTCCAAAAAAGAAATAACACATGAGTCTTTGCTGACATCAATTCCTCCTCCCCCAATGCTAATGGGTTGGCTATTTTTCTTGATTTCAAACATGGTAAAAAATGAAGGCGGCACATGATAATGAATTCCAACATCTACTCGAGCCTGTTCAATTCGAATGAGTTCAATTTGAAAGGAATCGATATTCCATATTTTTATAATTTGACTATAACCATCGAAAACCAACAGAGGACCAAGGGATAATAACAAAATTATTACAGCCTTCATTGAATGAAATTAATAATAATGGCTGAAACAGAATTTAATTTACTTCGTTATGTTGTGAATTATTTATGAGTATGAAGAAAATCATCAAATTAAATCGTTCACAGCGAATTATCCTTTTAGGAATCATATTTGTCTTGACAATTCCTTTTATTGAACAAATGGATGGAAACTCCGCGTTCGATTGGGGTCCTTTCGATTTTGTATTAGCATTTCTCTTATTATTAACCTTAGGATTTGGCATAGAATTTTTCGTTAGAAGAATTAAATCTCGCCAGTTAAAATGGTTTGCCATTCTGAGTATTATTCTGTTTTTCATTCTGCTTTGGGCTGAATTAGCAGTAGGCATCTTTAATACCCCGATTGCTGGGGATTAGTAAAGGAAAAGTCTAAATCGCTACTCATACTATTTTGAACATAAACAGGACTATCCTTCATTTCATTTCAGATGGTCGTAAAGGGGGGCTTAACAATGAAAAGCTCAGACCACTTCGTGATCTTCCTTTTTACATTCCCTTTCGCTTTTGAAAGTGAACAGGAATATCCTGACACTCTCTTCGTTCGGTCAGGATGGACCTCAAAGGGGGGGCTTTACAAGGAAAACCGAGTTGTTTTAACAACTCTTTTTTTATGCCTTTAATCTTCATTCAAGCCTTCGGCTTGTTTCAGTTTACGGCATAAAAAAACCTGAGCCAAATGACTCAGGTTTTCTTTGTAGCGGGGACAGGACTCGAACCTGTGACCTTCGGGTTATGAGCCCGACGAGCTCCCAACTGCTCCACCCCGCAATGTATCTTCATTGCTTTATTTCAATTTTACTCAATTCATTAATTGAGGACTACAAAGGTAAGATGTTTTTCCTTATCTACCAAATCAATCGAGTAATAACTGCTGTTTTCGGTTGATAGCGCCATGTTTTTCCAAAATACACTTTATGCCTAACGCATGAGAATTTAAATTGACTCCAACCATTGCGGCTCGTGTACGTTCATATAAGTAGTTCAGAGTGAAAATGTCCGCAAGTCTCAGCCCAACACCGATCTGCATACTGTTCAGGTTTTGTGTTCCAGTCCACACCTGTACACGATACATATAATTGATTCGCAGGGCTAACTCATAATTAAATGGTGAAAAACGTACAGGGGTGATTTTAACCGATGGCAACAAAAACCAATCTTGATTCAACACCACCAAATGCCGGTAATATACTCCCCACTCGGTTCTTAGTTTGGCATTCGTGCCAATCTCCTTCCATTTCGCTGGTCCAAGATCGTTGGCATAAATTCCGGAAAGCGAATTTTTAGTGCGATAACTCATCCCTACTTTGTAGGTCGGATAATTATAGGTTGAAAAGCGATTCACTACCACATCTTGCTGGTTTGTAGAAACATAGGTCGGGTCATACCCTACCTGCATAAACCCACCCCCCAAGCCCAAGCTTAATCGGTTTTCTCGATTAGTTTTGATATTCACAGCACCTTCTAACGTGGCCGTTGAAAACGTAAAAGCACCGTTGCGCTCTACCAAGATATTTGCGCCCGCACCAAACATAGCGCCATCGCTTTTGCGATCGTTGAAAGGAAATGAAAGTGTTGCATTTATTGTTTTTGGTGCTCCATCAAAACCAACCCATTGCTGCTTAATTCCCATCGCGCCTTCTACATATTCACTTAACCCATGATGTGATGGATTAATACTTGCCCAATTCATTCCATACCAAACCCGATTTGGTGCCTGTTGTCCCAAAGCGTATACCAAGACTGATATGAATCCAACTAGCAATTTAAACCTCATCGGATAATACTTATTGTACCTTTCTTTAGGATTCCGTTTCCTAAATCCAAGAGATAATAATACACGCCATCCGGCACCACATTCCCATTTCTCATGCCTGACCATGCATTAACCGTATTGTATGCCGAAGATTCATAAAGAACATCCCCAAACCGATTCATAATGATCATTCGATTTAACGGATAATTCTCGATTCCAGGAATAATCCAAGTATCATTTGCCCCATCATTATTCGGGGAAAACGTATTAGGAATCTTAAACACATTCGTTAAAAATATGGTTACATAATCAAACACAGCACACCCGGATTCAAACCCCTGAACCATATAGGTTGTAGTTACACTTGGGGATGTTTGAATCGTAAATAAATTGGGGTAATTAACTAAGTAAGAGGGCGACCAAAGTACAGAATCAACCGATCCTGTAGCTTGTAACGTAACCACAACTCCCGAATCAACATACTGATCAGGACCTGCATCGATGCTTGGACTAATTACTGTAAGCGAAGTTTGAGCCGTATCGTAATTAACAACACCATTAACGGTGCAACTACAAATTACAAGGAGTTGATTCGATGGGTTCGTTGGAATCAAAGAGTATGTTCCGGAACCATTACTTAGTATCGAATCTCCATTCACATACCAGGTATACATGGCTGTTCCTTGACACAAGGTACTCGTACTCAATTGTATCCCCTCGCCAACGCATATGGTGTCATTCGGGGGAAATATCAAAAACTGAGCATAAACCCAAGCGCTGTTTATCACCATTAACAAAACAATAACAAGACGCGACACAATACGATTTTACTATTAAAATTAATGGTTTTCAGTGGCTTATTACAATGCAATTGCCCAAACCAGGTGCAAACTACCGATTTTTTTACGAATTTTGGCATACTTATCGAAGGGATTCGAAGAAATTAAAACGCTACAGTATGCAAAAATTTACCCTAACCTCCATTTTTTTCTTAGTATTAACCGTTAACCATTGGGGCCAACGCTTGGATTATGATCATTCTTCAAGATGGTTTTTTGGAATCAATGCCGGAGCGGCTTGGAGCTGCACCGATGTAGAAAACGAAACCAACGGCGGATGGGGACTTACCCTTGGGAAATCCTATAATTGGAAAACTGGAAGACGCATTAGTTTTGATTTGCGGGGTAGATACCTTCATGGGAATTGGTATGGACAAGATTATGATACAAGTAATCTTAACTCATACATCGGTGGTCCGCTAAGCACCTACAAGGATTCATTTAACATGACGGCTCACAATTTTTATAACGACCAACATCGCTTGGCGTTTGAATTGGTTTTGCACGCCAATCGCTTTGCAGAACGAACCAATTGGGATCCTTATATTTTTGGGGGAATTGGGGTAACTTGGAGACAAACTTGGGGGAATTTAAGCTATAACGACAGCAGCTTATATGACTACCCTGACATGGTTGCAGGAGGAAACATTGCGAGCGCCATAACTACCAGCATGGATAATTCCTACGAAACCCGCTTGGATCAACTGAGTGGTTTCAAGTGGAATGCGAAATGGATGCCGAGTTTAGGGATCGGATTAGGATACATTATCGGACCACGTTTTTCCATTGGAATCGAGCACAAAACAACATTTACCGGAATGGATGATTGGGATGGGGTGGTTTCAACGAATCGCATTAAAAACGATTGGTACCATTACACTTCAGGCTACATGCAATTCCGTTTCAAAGCACGTGACAAAGATCCAAAACCTGACGAGCAAGTGAATACCGTGAATAATATAAATAATTTCACTACCAACTGCATTGCTCCTACCCTTTCCATTCGAGACAAACAATTCACAAGCACTTTGAGCACCGCGAGCTTTACGCTTGGCACTACTCAAATCGGCCAGTCGAACCAATTAACAGTTAAAGATCAACAAGGCAATTTAGTGCCATTTACATTTAATTCAACTACCCGAGAACTGACTGTAAACGCCACGTTAAAGCCAGGTTTAAACACCTTCACCGTCTATGCACAAAACGAATGTGGATCGGCCTCTGAGATAATACAAATCACTTACAATGATTGCCAATTTCCGCAAATCACGTTAACAAATCTCAATAAGGATTCAAGCATTACGGTAAGCACCAATACCATTAATGTAGGAGCAATCATTCAACATAGTACCTTGAATGCACTTAACTTCTTTGTGAATGGAATTAAATCTAATGGATTTGCTTACAATGAAGCGAACCATGCATTTCAAGCCACTGTTGCCCTGAACCCAGGAAAGAACCTAATCAAAATAGAGGCTAATAATCCGTGTGGATCTGCCTATGTAGTGACTGAAGTAATTTATAATAACTGCATTACGCCACAACTTCAATTAATCAATCCAACCAGCAGTGGCATTACAGTTAGTACCGCGGCACAAAAAGTTCAGATAAAAACCATCGGATTCAATGCGAAAACAGAATTCAATGTACTACTCAACGGTCAAGCAACAAACAACTTTACTTGGATTAACAATGTTATTGAAATCCCGGTAACCCTGAAGCCAGGCAACAACACCATCACAATTAATGGTACAAATCCATGTGGTTCAGAATCTGTAGTTATTGCTTTGAACTATCAAGAATGTCAAGCGCCCGTAATAACCTTACAAACTCCAAACACTGCGAATTTAATTGTAACTAAAGCCGCTTATACATTAAAGGTAAAAACGCAACATCAAACAGCTATCAATCTGATGGTAAATAACAGCATTATTACAAATTATGCACTCAATGCAGCATCAGGAATCTTAGAATATTCATTTACATTGAATCCAGGGTTGAACATCGTTAGTATCACGAGCTCTAATGGCTGTGGGGTAGATATTGAATCCCTAAACATAACCTACCAAGCATGTAATACCCCAACGGTGTCTATTTCGTCAATTGGTGGTACTACTGCAAATCAAGGTTTTTTATTTACCGCAAATACAGCCAACATTTCCAACGCACAAGAAATTAAGGTAACTCAAAACGGAACAGCAATTC
>JBEAQY010000027.1:0-58867 GCA_041163605.1 Bacteroidota bacterium
CATCAGCACAGGAGGTTGACATGGTTTTTTGCAAATCAATTATAATAAATGGGCTAGGTGAAAGGGCAAGTTTTCTTGAGGAATCTTTTTTTCCTACCGAGGAGGTGTTCCCTTCTAATAAGCCTTACTACCGGATTGATTCTACTAAATTCCTTGAAGAACGAATGTTCAATTTTAATCACATCGTAAATGCCAGTAGCGTACTAACAAAAAGTGCAACATTACGTCTGGTTATTCCTGAAATTACTGATTTTAAGTTGTGTGGGGATTGGATGCTGTGGGTGTTGATTTTATCTAACGGAAAAGGATGTTACTTAAACGAAAGTCTTAATTATTTTCGTGTACACGACCAAACCGTTAGAGCTTCCCAAAGCAGTACTATGGAAACTTTTTATGAAAATGCGCGCATTGCTCAGTATGTTTTTAAACAGCGTCCTACGAAAGCACTACGAAACAATATTTCTGAGTATTTAATTTTTGCTTATTTCAATCGGTATTCAAAGGCACAGCGCAAAGGGTCATTTTTAACGATGTTGAATCTCATTTCTGTGTATGGACTGATGGCAGTTATTTATACTTTGTCACACAAGTTGAAACATGATTGAATTATCTATAGTCATCGTAAATTATAACACAGCAAATCATACCGTGGCTTGTCTTCAGTCTATTGTAAACCAGTCCATGACGGTGTCTTATGAATTAATTGTAGTTGATAACGCTTCTACTGACCTTAGTTCTGTCTTGATTAAATCTCAAGTACCCGAAGTCATTTGGATTCAAAATTCCACCAATCTTGGGTTTGGTAGTGCGGTGAATATTGGGGTGGCTAATGCTCGTGGAGCATTTATAGCTGTAATTAATTCGGATATTGTGGTAAAGAATAATGCCATTGAACAGTTGTTGATTCGATTTAAAACAGATTCCGAACATGTAGGCATGGCAAATTGTAGCTTAGTTGATGAATCCGGAACACATCAAAAAGTTGTTTATCCCTATAATGCATCCTTTAAAGAAGTTTTGAGCTATAATCGAATCTTAGTTTACTTATTCAATCATTGGTTTAAATCTATTCCCGATGAGGTTAAGGCCTTGAATGGTGCATGCCTACTGATTAAGCGTTCGCTGTTTCAATCGTTGAATGGATTCGATACTGATTTCTTTTTGTATTCGGAAGAATTTGATTTGTCTCGAAGAATTTTGAAAAAAGGATATGTATTAAGGTGTTATGATGAGATTTCCTTGCTACATGGAAATGAAATAAGTAGTCCGAATAAATCTTGGAATTTAAGGCAACGCAGTGCTTCGATTGCTTTACTTTTTAGGAAAACTCATGGGGTATTTGGTTTGTTAATTTATTATTGGCTGATCGTGTTTAATTTGCTGTCAAATGGATTACTGTGGTCGAGAATGAATCTTGAAGAACGCAAGGACTTACGGCTTTCAGCACTAATTCATCTGGCTAATCTTGCCGATTATTTTAGTATTTTGTTTCGATTGAATTCTAACGTCCCTATTAAAGTAAAGTAAATGCCATTCTTTTCTATTATTCTTCCAACCTATAATAGAGCTTCGTTTTTGACGCGAAGCATTGGAAGTGTATTAAGGCAAGATTTTCAGGATTGGGAACTGCTTATCATTGATGATGGATCAACCGATCATACCAAAGAAATAGTTAATTCCTTTAATGATAAACGAATTAAATATATCTATCAAGAGAATTCGGAACGAAGTACCGCGAGAAATAATGGAATTAAAATCGCAACCGGTAAATGGATTTGTTTTTTAGACAGTGATGACGAATATTCGCCCCTCCATTTGTTAAGACTCTCAATGTTTATTGAAAAATCGAACGCCTTGCCTTCAATCATTGTGACTGGCTTGTTGCAGAACAATGGTATCGTTGCCAAACAAAAACGTTTTCTGAATTTAAATGAAGAAATACTTTCAGAGATTTCAGTAAAGTTTCTGATTCCAACTCAAGTATGTGTTCATCATTCAATTTTGGAGATGGAGAACTTTGATGTTCGTTTTCGGATTTGGGAAGACACCCACCTGTGGTTGCGCATCGCTGCCCAATATCCGGTATATCAAATTGAACAATTTACGGTCATTCAACATGTGCATATCGATGGAACGGTCGTGCAGGGCATGAAAAAAGTGCAAATGGTCGAAGTGAATCAATATATAAGTGCAATTCTAGACCTTAAAATCAACTATGCATCACGCTTTGATGGTAAATTATCGCCATTATTTTTCCATCAATACATCGATTCAAAGTACCGAATGTATCTTTACCGAGCTAGACAAAACAAACAATTTCGAGTGGCATCTCAACTTTGGATCAAGGCTTGGCGACATCGCCCGTCGTTCTATCTTTTCATGGAATACCCTAAAATTGCTTTAAACTATCTCAACATAGGTCTTCATGCGCGATAATTCTCTGAATATCCTTTTGATTGCCTCTTGGTATCCATCCAAGGAGAATCCAACAGCTGGAAGTTTTGTACAAGAACAAGCGCAAATGCTGAGAGATTTCGGACACGAAGTCACCGTAATTCATCCGTTTATGCTTGGAACCTTCGCGAATACGATTACAAAGCAATCATATCATACCTTCACCGAGGAAGATGGTTTGCGTGTAATACGTGTTGGTGTGGCTCCGCCAATGCCTTTATTGAGAGGAATTTCTTATGCATATTGTTTTCAACGGGTACGCATTGCCATGAAAAAGTTTCAACTCGATCCAAAAGAATTTTCAATCATCCACAGTCATGCAATGTTTATGGGGGGTGTCATTGGACATAAGCTCTCTAAAAAATATAACCTTCCCCACGTTCATACAGAACATACCTCTGGACTTATATTCAACCCAAAACAATATACTAAAAAAGACATCGCTATTACCCGAAAGGCATATTCGAATTGCTACAAGGTGCTTTTTGTAAGTCATTTTGCTAAGCAACATACCTTGTCCAACATTGCATTGAAATCAAAAGATGCCTTTATGGTCCTTCCAAATGTTGTGGATTCTTCGTTCTTTTCTTGCCCCATAGATTCTATTTCCAAAGCAAGTTCCTTTAGGTTCTTGGTTATAGGAAGTTTCATTCCCCGAAAAAATCACAAATTATTGCTTGAGGCGTTTGGGCTTGTGCAAAAGGAATTTCCTACTGTCGGACTTTCAATTGCTGGTAATGGACCTTTGAAGAAGGAGCTTCATGAGCTTTCGGAATCCCTGAAATTAGAAAACGTACACTGGTTACCAACACTGAATCGGGAAGAGGTAAGAGGCCAAATGTTAGTGCATCATGTGATTCTTTCAACTAGTAAAGTAGAAACATTCGGATTAACCATAGCGGAAGCGCAAGCGATGAGTAAGCCGGTGGTTGTGACAGATTCGGGAGGGGTAATGGATATCGTTACCCAAGAAACAGGCATCGTAACTGAATTAAGTGCAACGGCCTTCGCTAAGGGTCTGATTCAGTTGATTCAAACATTCCATACCTATGATGCGGAAACAATCCGTCAGTCAGCAAAAAATCGCTTTGCCGCCCCGGTTATTATGAATCAATTGAATGGAATCTATCGGCAACTACACGATGGGAATTTGTACCTTTGATTCATGATTCGCGTCTTAATCCTTGCCTATGATTTTCCGCCTTATGTTTCAGTAGGTGGCTTGCGTCCATTTAGTTGGTTTAAGCATTTCAAGGAGTTTGATGTAGAGCCTATCGTTATTACACGACAGTGGGGAAATACTTATGGAAATAACTTGGATTTTGTTGCCCCTGGCTGGAGTAAAGAGTGTGTAATTGAGGAGTCACTTGAGGGGACCATTATTCGTACCCCATACACTCCAAACTTAAGTAATCGACTCCTATTACGATTCGGGGAGAAGCGGTTTAGATGGTTAAGAAAAGTCATATCAGCATATTATGAAGTACAGCAATTTTTTTTTATTGTTGGTCCCAAAAAAGAGATTTACAAAGCAGCAAAGTCTTATTTAAATCAGCAAAAGGTTGATGTTATTATTGCCACAGGAGAGCCTTTTGTGTTGTTTCATTATGCCCATAAATTAGGTGCTACCTACAACCTTCCCTGGATTGCAGATTATCGGGACCCCTGGACTCCGAACCTAAAAAATCAAAATTGGCTCATTAAAAATTTTTATTCTATTTTAGAAAATAGAATTTCGTCAAAAGCCAAGTTAATTACCACGGTTTCTTCTTTTGTTGAGACACAAATACAAAAACAAGTTGCAAATGCTAAGTTTTCGATTATCCCAAATGGTTTTGATGATCAGGCTATGAAACTAATTGAAAACCTAGAACAAGATCGTGAAATGCTTCGCATAGGCTTTGTTGGTACCATATATGAATGGCATCCATTAATAGGTATAATTGAAACGATGAATCGCTGGGTTGCAAAATTTCCGGATCGAAAAATCGAGCTTCACTTTTACGGAACAAATAAAAACGAATTCATTTCCAGGTTAGTCAAAAATCAATATCCAAAGTTAATTGATGCAGTAGTTACCCATCCAAAATTACCAAACCAACAGTTATTAGAAAAACTAGCAAGTCACAATGTCCTCTTGCTTTTTAATTATTATGCCTTTATGGGTACAAAAATATACGATTATCTAGGGCTAAAACGTAAGATTTTATTTTGCTTTACGGACGATCCAGAATCAATAGAGTTAAAAAATCGGTACTATCCGTTGGATGTAAAAGGAGCATCAGAATCGATGCAAAAAGAATTGATTATAAAGTCCAATGCGGGAATATTAGTATCAAATGCTGATGAATTAATTGAAGTCTTAAATGACTTATACCATGAACATAAAGAAACGGGGGAAATTAAATGCCATTCATCCGGAGTAGCGCAGTTTTCTCGAAGAATTCAAGTGGAGCGTTTGGCTAATCAAATAAAGAATATGCACTGATATTTATTGAATACAATCGCAATACTATATTTTTGCTTTAATGAATTACTACTTAGAGCATCTCCTTTCAGAATTTCAATTCCCTCTTACGAATCCTGTATTGGTTTTTTCTTTGATGCTGTTCATTATTCTTTTGTCTCCGATACTCTTGCGTCGGATTAGAATACCAGGTATCATTGGATTGATATTATAAGGGATTATTATTGGTCCGAAGGGCTTATGAGTTATTGGTGAAAATTCATTGGCTGTGGAAGGTTGGATTAAGCTGTTTTCTACTATCGGATTACTCTATATCATGTTCATGGCAGGGCTCGAGCTTGATTTGAATCAGTTTCGACGTTACTATAAAAAAAGTGTGTTTTTCTGCTTATTTACCTTTTTTATTCCCATTCTACTCGGATATCCACTTTGTTATTACGGTTTGCATCTTTCCCCACTGGCGAGTTTACTTACCTCAAGTATGTTTGCTACACATACCTTGGTAGCCTATCCAATCATGAGTAAGTTTGGGTTTTCTAAGCATAGTTCGGTAGCGATTACGGTTGGCGGAACTATTCTAACAGATACTGCAGTATTGATTGTTTTGGCAATAATTTCAAGTGCATCCAAAGGACAATTAGATATGACTTTTTGGGTTCGATTACTCACTTCTTTAGCCTTCTTTACTATCATTATGTTTGTTTTAGTGCCACGCATTACACGATGGTTTTTAAAGAAGTTGGATAGTGAAAAATCATCCCAGTATATCTTTGTGCTCTCTGTCGTGTTCTTTTCTGCATTTTTAGCCGAAGTAGCAGGGGTTGAACACATCATTGGAGCCTTTGTCGCGGGGTTGGTTCTAAATCGGTTTATTCCGCATAATTCGGTACTAATGAATTGTATCGATTTCATTGGTAATTCACTCTTCATTCCCAGTTTCTTGACTTTTGTTGGAATGGTGGTTGATTACCGTGCACTTTTTCAAGGATCTTGGCCCTTAATAATAGCCGCTGTATTAACAAGGTTTGTCATTTTCAGTAAATGGTTGGCAGCCTTGGCTACGCGGCTTTTATTCAAGATGTCCAAGGTAGAGAGAAAAGTTATTTTTGGTTTAAGTACATCTCACGCAGCGGCTACCTTGACCATTATTATGGTTGGATATCAGGATAATATTCTAAGTATAAACATAGTCAATGGAACCATTTTACTCATATTGTTTACCTGTATGACGGCGTCTTTTGTTACCGAACACGCGGGAAAAGAACTATTTATTCAAATTGCTGATCAGGGAGAAGATGAAAATTATGAAAGTAAACTTCGTAACAAGCATTTAGTTGTTGCGATGAATGAACTTTCCGGAAATGAAAAATTACATGAATTTGCCTAACAAGTTTCTGATCCTAAGGTTATAAATCCAATTTCAATTGTCAGTGTGCTGCCAACATCTAGCTTTGCTGAATGAATCATTCATAAATCGCGTAAAAATTTAGAAGAAATTGTTAAACATTTTTCAGGGTACGAAACTAAATTAAATACCATTGCAACCATCGATTTGAATATTTCATCCGGAATTTCAAGGGTGTCAAAAGAACTGTTTGCAGATGTGGTTATAGTGAATGATAGCAATAAGATCAATTTAATTAAACGAATTGTTGGAGATGATCGTGCCCACCTTATGGATTCATGCGACAAAACCATTTTTTTCTGTCAAGTAGAACGACCTTCAGTTAATTATGAGAAAATTGTTGTTGTAGCACCATTGTTGGCAGAATTGGAGCCTGCTTTTGTGTCATGGGTTGAACGTGTACTTCGATTAGCGCATGAACTTAAAATTCCCATCCTTGCATATATGCATGCGCAAACGCAAGATCGTTTTCTGAAAGTAGCTATCGCGAACAAAATTGATGCAAGTTATTCCTTCAAAGAACTTGAAGATGTGGATGATTTCTTCCTTTATAATACAAGAAATGATAATGATTTTGTAATGGTTGTGGGCGCTAGAACAGGTTCAGTTTCTTATTTTACAGAAGTGGATTCGTACGTTGCCAAGGTACAGAAAGTTTATGAGTATAATGATTGGGTACTTGTTATTCCTGGTCAAGAGAAAGAAAACTTATTCAAAGAATACGAGGATATTTCAGGAAATGCGATCGGTATCGGTGTAGATACTTTAACAAAGATAGGTAAGGAAGTTGGTAGTATCTTTAAAAAGGACTAGTAGAATAGTTCGTTAAATAAAGATAATCAGGGGTATCCAAGCAAAGGACTGGTATCGGGATTATTTTCCCCTAGAACTTCCAGTCTTAACCACAGGTGCCTTCTTGGTAGCTGCGGGTTTTGTCGCCTTAGGTTCCTTAATTGAAGCTGTTTTTGCTGGTTTCTTAGTTGTTTCTGCTTTCGCTTTCTTAGGTTCTTTTTCTTCTTTAACCGTTTTATCAGCCCCTTCAATAACTGCCTCTTCTTTTTTCATTAACCCTTCCTTCAATAGCAAATTATACCATTGAAATACCTTGCGTATGTCTGAAAGGTAGACGCGATCAATGTCATAATTTGGGAGAATACCTTCAAATGTTTTTCTTAAAACAGCCTCTTCAACTTTATGATTAATTGCCTCTTTTCCATCATTTTGACTTAGCATGGTCGTAAAAACATCCGTTAATTTAACATCATCCGCATACGTGAATATGCTTATGTCTTCTATTGAACTTATCTTTTCCGATGCAAACGCAGGAAATCTTTTTTTGTCAATCAATGATTCTACAATAACATTGCTTTTACCTTGCGTAACGATTTTGAATAATCCCGGGCGACCAGAGATGGAAATGATTCCTTGTAAGTCCATATATTTTATTTTGGCCAAAATTAGAAATTCTTTCGGATTTGACTCTATCATTTTTGGCTTCATTTTAAAATAATAGTAAGTTCCATTATATTATGCCTACCTTTGCACCTAATTTTAGAAGAAATCAATGACATTTGAAGCGTTGGGATTGCGGAATGAGGTGCTGCAGTCTATCAAAGAGCTCGGGTACACCGAACCAACACCCATCCAGGAACAAGCGATTCCACATCTACTCCAAGAAGAAAGCGATTTTGTAGGACTAGCACAAACAGGAACTGGTAAAACGGCTGCCTTCGGCTTGCCCTTACTTAGCCGTATTGAGCCTGGACAACTTTATCCAACTGCGGTAATTATCTGCCCAACCCGTGAACTTTGTTTGCAAATTTCGAACGATTTAAAAATCTTTGGAAAATACCTAAACGCGAGTGTAGTCTCAGTGTACGGTGGAGTAGATATTAAAAAGCAAATTACAGACATTCGAAAAGGAGTTGATATTATTGTTGCAACACCAGGCCGTCTTATGGATTTAATGAACCGAAAGGTTATTAAATTAAACGAGATTGAATTTGTTGTGCTAGATGAGGCCGATGAAATGTTGAATATGGGCTTCAAAGAAGATATTGACGATATCTTAAAGTACACGCCCGATACTAAAAGTGTGTGGTTATTTTCGGCAACGATGCCCAAAGAAGTAGCCGCCATTGCAGCAAACTATATGTCTGAACCACTTGAGGTTTCAATCGGACATAAGAATCAGGGAAATGAGAACATTCACCACATCTATTATACGGTGTATGAGAAAGATCGTTATCCGGCCTTAAAACGTTTGATTGATTTTAATCCGGAAATCTATGGCTTAATTTTCTGTAGGACTAAAAATGAAACAGCTAATGTTGCTCAGAAATTAAGTCGTGACGGGTATAATGCTGAACCCTTACATGGAGACCTTTCACAAGGAATGCGTGATATGGTCATGGCTCGATTTAGAAGTAAAGAAGTTCAGTTGTTGGTGGCTACAGATGTTGCTGCACGGGGTATTGATGTAGATTCTATTTCACATGTTATCCATTATAATTTACCGGATGACATTGAGAACTATACACACCGGAGTGGACGAACAGCACGCGCAGGTAAAAAAGGAGAATCCCTTTGTCTTTTAACGCAAAAGGAATTATTCAAGGTTCGTGGAATTGAACGTCAAATGCGTACAGATTTCACTAAAGGGGTAATACCAAATGCACAAGAAATTTGTCAAGTTCAACTTAAAAAATTAGTTGAAAAAGTAACCTCAACCGCGATTCGAGAAAAGGAGATTCAACCTTTCCTTCCGGCTATGTTTAGTCATTTTCAAGATTTGAGCAAAGAAGAGGTGATTAAATTATTCGTTTCAGCAGAATTCAATCGTTTTATAGAATACTATGAACGCGCAGGAGATTTAAATGCTTCGGGACGTGCAGAGAAAGGGGCTAAAGCCGACCGATACGGAGAGCGTGCACCTGGCGAACGTAGAAGAGATGAGAACAAAACCAGATTCTTTGTTAATCTGGGAAAGCGTGATGGATTGAACGTTGGAGGATTACTTCGTGTTGTTTGTGATGCAACAGGCTTGAATTCAGGGAATGTAGGTCGAATTGACATCATGGCTTCTTTTTCTTTCTTTGATACAGACAATGAACATGTAGATAAAGTACTCAAAAAATTAAATGGTGCCGAATACGAAGGACATTCCATAAGTGTTGAAGTTTCCGCTGGAGGAAAAGGGGGGAGTTCTTCTTCTGGAAGACGAAGCAGTGGAGGTGATCGTAAATTCGGAGGTGGTGGTGACCGTAAGTTCGGAGGAAGCAGTACAAGAAGTACTGGCGGAGGAGATCGCAAGTCCGGAAGAGGTGGGTCCAGAGCTTCTGGTGGAGATCGCAAGTTTGGAGGTGGCAGAGACCGCAAGTCCTATGCATCAAATGATTTTACAAAAAAACGAAGATAGGATTTAAGGAATGGAAATCAGAAATATTGCCATAATTGCACATGTTGACCACGGCAAAACAACGTTAGTTGATAAATTAATCGAAGCGGGTTCTGTGCTGAATGAACGAGACCGTCCAACAGGAGAACTGATCTTAGACAATAATGACTTGGAGCGTGAACGCGGAATTACAATCGTTTCAAAAAACGTATCAGTTACATATAAAGGCACAAAAATCAACATCATCGACACCCCAGGGCACTCCGATTTTGGTGGTGAAGTGGAGCGGGTATTAAACATGGCGGATGGGGTATGTCTCCTTGTAGACGCATTCGAAGGCCCTATGCCGCAAACCCGATTTGTACTTGGTAAAGCGCTAGCAATGGGAATCAATCCACTACTTGTAATTAATAAAGTCGATAAAGAGAACTGCACGCCGGATGAAGTACATGAAAAGGTGTTTGATTTAATGTTTGAATTGGATGCATCGGAAGAACAGTTGGATTTTCCTACAATTTATGGTTCAGCTAAAAATGGCTGGATGTCGGAAGATTGGAAAAATCCAACCACAAATATCACTCCGCTGTTGGATAAAATATTGGATTATTTCAAGCCAAGAGAAATACCTGAAGGAAATACGCAATTATTAATCACCTCCTTAGATTATTCTTCCTATGTCGGTAGAATCGCGATTGGACGATTAAGTCGCGGTGTAATTGCAGAGAATCAACCGGTGGTATTAGCAAAACGTGATGGGACATTGCAGAAACATAAAATCAAAGAGGTTTATGTATTTGATGGACTTGAGCGCCGAAAAGTAACGGAAGTTCAAGCTGGAGATATTTGCGCACTTACGGGATTAGAAGGATTTGATATCGGTGATTCGGTGTGTGATGCTGAAAATCCAGATCCGCTTCCAACCATTGAATTGGATGAGCCTACCATGTCCATGTTGTTTACCATTAATGACTCTCCATTTTTTGGAAAGGAAGGTAAGTTTGTGACATCACGGCATATACAGGAACGTCTACATAAAGAATTAGAGAAGAATTTAGCTTTACGTGTTATTGATACCGACAAAGCCGATCGATGGATGGTCCACGGTAGAGGAGTACTGCATTTATCCGTACTTATTGAGACCATGCGTAGAGAAGGGTATGAGCTTCAAGTAGGACAACCACAAGTTATTTTTAAAGAAATCGATGGACAGCGTTGCGAGCCAATTGAAGAGTTAACAATCGATTTACCAGAAGAATATGGCGGTACAGCCGTAGAAGCGGTATCTAAACGAAAAGGTGAGTTAACGTCCATGGAACCTAGAGGAGGTCGAATGATTATTCAGTTTTTAATCCCTTCACGTGGTATTATTGGGTTGCGAAGCTACTTGCTAACTCAAACCGCTGGGGAAGCAATCGTTACACACCGATTCTTAGAATATCAGCCATATAAAGGTGAAATTCCTGGACGTCAAAACGGTTCCCTAATCTCCTTAGAGCAAGGTACAGCAATTCCTTATTCAATTAATAACTTACAAGAACGCGGACGATTCTTTATCAATCCGAATGAGGATATCTATGAAGGACAGGTGGTCGGAGAGAATGCTCGTGCTGGAGATATGACAGTGAATATTACCAAAACGAAGAAATTAACGAACATGCGTGCTTCGGGATCTGATGATAAGGTGAAAATTATCCCTGCAAAAATCATGAGCTTAGAGGAGGTCTTAGAATATATTCAAAGCGATGAGTATGCGGAAGTGACCCCAAACAGTTTGCGTATTCGTAAGATATTTTTGAAAGAAGCAGATCGTCGTCGCCTTTCTCGAGATTAATTAAATTTAATCGTTTTTACTGGATTGACTCTGGCGATTAATGCGCTTGGGAGCAGTAATGCAAGCATGCATACAGCAAAGCTTCCTGCGTTTAGGAATAAGAACGTATTGAATGTTAATTCCATGGGTACTTTATCCAAATAATATACTTCCGGATTTAGCTTTATAATTCCTGTATACCCTTGGATCCAATAAATTCCTAAGCCAACCAGATTTCCAATGAGCATTCCGCTTCCAACCAAATAAGCTGCTTGAATCATGAAAATTCGGCGAAGTTGACCATCGCTGCTGCCCATAGCTTTCATTAATCCAATGAAATTGGACCGAATAATAATGAGTACCAAGAGGGCAGAACCCATATTGATTATTCCGATAAGCATCATTAAGACTAAGATAATTACCACATTGATGTCAAGGAAGGCTAACCAATTAAAAAGATCCTGCTCTAAGTCAAAAATACTCACCACTTTAACGATATCACCATGCTCGGTTGGTATAAGTTTTATGGGTTTACTGATGTCTTTATTAGTTTCTTTCATGCGATACCAATCCTTGGTATGGATTTCATATCCTGAAATAAAATCATCCGAAGTACCATTGCCAGATGTTATCCTCACCTCATAAATCCGCGTTTCTTGGTTTCTTACAGGATAATGGAATCGATAATGAAGGCCAGTTTCATCAAGTATTTCTTTGTAGGGCTCACCGGATGAGCCCTCAGGTGTTCTTGATGTGTTTAAATAACGGATATTAATACGGTGTGAATCAATGAGTTGAGTTTTGTATTTGTTTGTGGTTTCATAGAGTTTTAAATACAAGGTGGTATCCTTTAATTCCGTAGATAGATATTGTCCACGGAATTGCGTGAATCCTTTTCCCCAGTCATAACTTAGATTGGATGGATTTCCTTGCAGGCTGAACGAAACAACGAATTTATTATTCACTAGCGAATCCCATAGGTCCAGTTGCCCGCTGATTCCCCAATCGTTTAATTTCTGTGTTACACGAATATCACATATTACTAATTTTTCATCATAGTCTTCGAATCCGGTATCGTAAATTCCAACGATGTTGAATGTTCTAGAGATAGGGGAGTCCTTTACAAAAAATGCAGAAACCTTTTCGTTTAGTTTTAGGTTCAATTGTTTGCAGATTCGTGCGGAAATTAAGATGTCTGAAGAGGATGCTTCCTTCGTGTAGTCAGGGATTTTTCCTTCTTTTAGGTGTTCCTTGAGAAAAGTAAAATTGTAGGCACTGTCAATGCCTTTAAAAACCAAACCTATCACATCCGTGCGCTTTCCAATCGCTTGAATTAATCCTGGTTTATAAGCTACACGATTGAATCCTTGGACATCATCAATCGATGATAGGATGTCTTCTATCATTTTGGAGGAATGAATCGGGTCGGATTCATAAAATTCAGCGTTATTTTCGTTTTGAATAAAAAGTGGAGCTGAAAAACCAGTTACTTTTCGTCGGATTTCATTTTGAAATCCATTAACAACAGCTAGGGTTAAGAGGTTTACAACAATGGATAGTGAAATACTTATCACTGCTATACGCAATATGGGTCGTGAAACTTTTATACCTTGCGAGCGATTCGGGAGAATCCGTTTTGCAATGAAAATTTCTACTGACACCTTGTTTACTTTTGTTTCCCAAAAATACGGGAATCTTATGCGCCTTTTACAAGGTCATGAAAATTATCTGTTTTTATTCCGATTGACTTGCGTTTTTTTGCTTGTTTGGGTGTTGAATGCTTCAGGTTTCGCTGAGCCATCAGATATTAAAACGGTATTCCCTGGTGCTGAACGTATGTCGCTCTATTTGGATAGTTTAAAAGGAAAACGCGTGGCTGTAGTGGCCAATCAAACCTCGGTGATTAAGGGGGTGCATATTGTTGACACCTTACTTTATGAAGAGATTAATTTAGTAAAGATTTTTGCCCCAGAGCATGGGTTTCGTGGAGAGGGAGACGCCGGTGAACACATAAATAGCTCAAAGGATGAGCGTACCGGAATTCCAATTGTTTCTTTGTATGGGAGCCATAAGAAACCTACGGCGTTTGATTTAATGGATGTAGATGTAGTCGTTTTTGATATTCAAGATGTTGGCGTTCGATTCTATACCTATTTATCTACCCTGCATTATGTAATGGAGGCTTGCGCTGAACATAATAAAAAATTGATTGTTCTTGATCGTCCAAATCCCAACGCACATTATGTAGATGGTCCTATCCTTGATCTAGAATACAAGTCTTTTGTCGGAATGCACCCCGTACCAATTGTTTATGGAATGACCATTGGTGAATATGCAAAAATGATTAATGGCGAATTTTGGTTAAAGGATTCGATACAATGTCAAATTCAAGTAATACCCTGCAAGAATTATACGCACAAATCTAAATACAGCCTACCGATTCCTCCTTCGCCAAATTTGAAGTCAGATTTAGCGATTTCTTTGTATCCCAGTTTGTGTCTTTTTGAAGCCACAACCATTAGTGTAGGTAGAGGGACTTCACGCCCTTTCGAACAATATGGTCATCCTCGATTTCCTCTTACTGGATATTCTTTTATTCCTAAACCTCAAATGGGGGCGAAAAATCCACCGCATGTGGATCGCATTTGTAATGGGTATGATTTATCTAAAATACCTCAAACAAGAACTTATGAATTGAATTTATTTTACCTTACAAATGCTCGTGATTTACTGGGAGATTCAGCTGTTTTTATCGATCAGAATGCCTTCTTCAATCGACTCGCAGGAAATGGTAGTTTAAAAGAACAACTATATAAAGGATGGGGCTCAAAAGAAATAAGAGCATCTTGGAAACCGGGAATTAATCATTTCCTCAATATTCGTAAGAAGTATTTGATTTATCGTTGAGATAACTTCGCTTGACTTTCCTCAACTGCATGTTCCATACTTAAGGCATAGGCATCAAGCTTTGCTCCCAATTCCTTGTCATTTGCACTCAAAATTCGAGCCGCTAAGATTCCAGCATTTTTTGCAGCATTCAAGGCTACCGTGGCAACAGGAATTCCATTTGGCATTTGAAGTATGCTTAAAATGCTATCCCACCCATCGATGGAATTACTAGATTTAATTGGCACACCAATTACAGGAAGCGAAGTAAGTGATGCAACCATTCCTGGTAAATGTGCTGCTCCGCCAGCGCCAGCGATGATTACGTTAATTCCATTCGTTTTAGCTGCCTTTGCAAATGCCACCATTTTTTCAGGGGTTCTATGTGCAGAAACGACTTCTACATGGGTTGGAATTTCAAATCCTTTCAACATTTCCTCTGCTTCCTTCATTATCGGATAATCGGAGGCGCTGCCCATAATTATTGCTACTTTATACTTCATCGCTAGGAGTTTTGTCTTGAATTGGTTTAATTGCTTCCCTTTGTTCTACTTCTTCAGTTTCGGGCAATGTGGTGACTTGCTCCTGATTTTGCTCAATAACCGTATTCACCTTATTTCCTTCGTAGTGTATGGTATTCCCAATGTCTGTAAACACCTGATCTATCGGTTGAATGATTTGCTCCTCTTGTTGCTTTAGAATTTCATTAATATTTAAATCCTTTTTAATGTCCACACCGGATTTCCGGATTTCATTTTTTAATTCTTCAGAGGCGTTACGAATTGAAAACAACGCTCTACCTAGTGTTTTAGCAATTCCAGGAATGCTTTTTGGTCCAAAAAAAATCAGGACCACTAAAATGATAACAAGTACTTCATACCCATCAACATCATTAAAAAGTAAAGGCAAAGTATGCATTGATGTAAAGTTACGACATTTTACTTCGTTTGTATTTTTTCTACCACTTTAAGAACAAACGATTGAGGTATAAACGGAGACAGATAGTTGATAAGAATTCGAAATCCGAAATCACTGATTATAATTGTTTTGCCTTTCATCATCGCATTATAACCTTTTAGCGCAGTGGTGTAGGCCTCTGCTCCTTTTTCGAACATTTTTGCATTACCCATGCCTGCTGCAAATTCGAATTCTGTTTTTACCGGACCCGGACAAAGTGCGGTTACACTTATGTTCGTGTTGCGTAATTCGAAGTTGGTTGCTTTCGTGAGCGATACTACAAAGGCCTTAGTAGCAAAATAGGTGGCTTGCAAAGGACCAGGAATAAAACCGGCGGTACTTGCCGTATGAAGTATTTTTCCTTCATTTTTTTCAATCATTTCAGGAAGGAAACCATGGGTAAGCGCCGTCAAGGCTTGTACATTTACAGCGATCATTTGATGGTCATCCGATGCAGAACGATCCGCGAACTTACCCCACCCACCGAATCCGGCATTGTTGAATAAATAGTTTACAAAAACATCTTTTGATTTTATCGTTGAGATTAAGGAATTAACTTCGTCGATATTTCCAAGATCTACGGAAAACACCATTGTTTTTACCATGTATTTAGTTTCTATTTCTTCGGCCAATTCATTTAATTGTTCCTTTCTGCGTGCTACAAGAATCACGTTATGTCCATTTGATGCGTGAATACGCGCTAATTCTTTTCCTATGCCACTTGATGCTCCAGTGATTAAACCTGCTTTCATATGTTTTTGTTTATCTTATGAGGTGAACATAAAAGTGAGATAGTTTGTTCTCGGAGGAAATGAAAATAACGGTATATACGCCATCTTTTAAATCGACACCTTGTTGATCCTTTCCGTTCCAATCATTTTGATAATTTGTGCTCTTGTATACTACGTTGCCCCAACGATTCAAAATGCTGATTTCCGAATTCGGTTTTAAGGCCTCTATTTCAAGGTAGTCATTTGATAAATCGCCATTAGGCGTAATTACATTGGGAAAGGTTAATTCATCGTAAACTACAAGATTATATGTAATGGTATCTTGACAACCTGCTGCATTGGTTACAGTGAGTTGAACAGGATAAACTCCTGCAATGAAACTTGAATCCCACGGGGATTGATTGTATATTACGCCGTTAATATTCCATTGTTCAATGGTATAATTTGATGAGCTATTGGTAAATGTTATCAGCTCTCCCACATCCGGATCACTTGGTGAATACGTGAAATCGGCATTCGGATAGTTTGGATTAACTAATGCGTATAGCATTGATGTATCGCTACATCCATTGGCATCCATCACTGTTAGGATGTAGTTTCCCGCAGTTAAATTTTGTAAATCCAATGAATTGAGATTACCCGGTTGCCAAGAATACGTATAGTTATTTGTTCCGCCTGTTACATTTATTCCAGTAATGCTACCGTCCACCAAACAGGTTGGGTTTATTAGGTTCACCTGACTTTCATCTAGAACTACAGGATTCAATTGAGGAACAACCACCGTAAGGGTAGAACTGCAGTTGTTTGCATCTGTTATGGTTAGCACGTAGGATCCAGTTGAAAGGTTGGTATTATTAGCTGTAAATACGGAATTATTCCAATTGTATTGAATTCCATTGCCATTGCTGGTAATTCCTAAAATTGAACCTGCTTCACCCGAGCAACCAACCGGTGTAATTTGTAACTGTGTCGTATCAATTGAAGGACCACCTGTGGAACTAATTGTTATTCCAGTAATGCTGTCCATACACCCTTCGTTATCCGTAACAACTAATGAATAAGTACCTGGTGCTAAGCCATTCGGGATATTAAGGGTAGTTTGTTGATTCGACCAAAGGTAGCTTAATGGGGCAGTGCCACCGCTGACAGTTATACCAGAAATTCCTCCATTGTTTTGTCCGCAAAGTTCATTGAGTACTTGAATTGAATTTGTATCAATAACAGGTGGGTTAGAAGCCTGAATGGTAAGTGGGCCTAATGTATCCGTGCAGTTATTTTGATCAGTTACTACAAGGGTATACTGTCCTGCCGCTACATTACTAAGATTGACTGAGTTGCTGTTGCCAGGTGTCCATTGGTATTGTATTCCTGCACCAGTTGCTGTAATTCCACTTATTCCGCCATCGCCTTGTCCACAATTTTCTGCTGAAAAAATAGCTTGACTGCTATCTATGGTTGGACCTTGAGTGAACGGTACAGTTAAGGGGCTACTTGTAGCGATGCATCCGCTTGCATCTGTTACCGTAAGGGTATAGGATCCGCTTGCCAAGCCGTTTGGGTTTAGGCTGTTACCTCCATTATTACTCCATGAATACGTTAAATTGGATCCCGTAGTTGTTATTCCCGAAATAGAACCCAAGGTACCGTTGCAGGATTGTGGTGTAATCAGTGCAGCGCTAGTATTTATAGTAGGGCCGCTCGTCCCAGTTATTATATACGGAGAAGAAGTGGTAGAACAACCTGCTGCGTCTGAAACAGTGAGTGTATAGGTGCCGGCAGGAGCATTGGTAAGATTTAGCGCGTTTCCAGCGTTGTTAGACCATGAATAAGAATAAGGTTGGGCTCCACCATTAACGGTCAATCCTGTAATTGAACCGGGTGTTAAGCATGTTGCGTTAGTTATTGTAGGACTGCCGCTGATTAAAGGAGCCGAGCCAACGACTACGGTAACTGGTTTTCTAAAGGAACCAGGGCAAATTCCTATGTAGTATGTCGTTGTGGTGTTCAAGTTTGGTGTAGAGTATGAATTTCCCGTGGCGACAATAGTATTACCAAAAGGAGTGGTATACCATGTTAGATTTCCAGCGGGTGGATTACCAATTGTATTTGCCGTTAAGGTTACACTGCCATTACCACAAATGGTATCGTTAGCCGCTATGATATCGTAAAATGAGGCATTGGTGTTTGTTAGTCCAGTAGAACCTCCTGTGGCACCATTTGGTGGAAAATTTGGTACAAATGTTGAATTTGTAACACCTGATGTTCCGCCATTTACTTGTTGAATTGGTGTGCCCGATGAAATAGAGATGTATCCTCCGCCTCCGCCTCCGCCTGGTCCATCCGCTTCCATGGTCGGTGAAGAGGCAAATGTGCCAAAGGAAATTACTTGATTCCCTCCGTTTCCTCCATTGGCTTGAAGTGTCAAAGTATTTGGAATTGCAGTTGCGTTTGAGATATAAATTGACCCGCCTCCGCCTGCACCGCCTGCGCCATCATTTCCGAATTTCTGCGTTGATAATTGAACTGCTGTTTGACCGTTTGGATTGGCATTCACGCCATTTGCTCCATTTGCTTCGATCGATCCGCTTCCAGAAATTGTTCCATATACTTTTATGTAGGCAATACCACCACCTCGACCACCATTACCTCCTTGGGCATTGTTTTGATCTCCTGCTCCGCCACCTCCGCCAGCGAAAATTCTCGTATTGTCTTGTGTGAGGGGATGACCGCCAAGCCCGCCTTCCTTTCGACGATAATCACCACCCCAAGAGGTGTTGTTCGGGCCAACCGTATTTTCATTTTGATTAACTGTGGCGCCTGAATATCCGCCTCTTCCACCACCTGGACTAATTGATCCACCCATTCCTGCTGTTTCGAGGTTCCAATTCACATTATATAAGGGATTAGGAACTCCTTTTCCAGTATAGGTTTGCACTGTATTACCTACATTGCATCCGCCGCCACCTCCTGCATTGTGGTTATTTCCACCGCCACCGCCATTGGCTGGAGCACTTTTGCAATATCTAGAATAAATGGCATCATATTCAGTATAAAATCCTGCAATACTTTCACCTTTTTCCGCACCTTGCGTAGCGACATGCGACGCACAAAACCCAATGTCGTTAACATTTCCGGGAGGACTACCAAGCGTTTGGTCTTCTGTTGCCCCGCCTCTGAATCCATAGGCACTTGCTGAAATTTTAGCATTGGAATTAATTAATAAATTTCCGTTCACCTCCACGGCAACTACGCCTCCCGTTGAACCATTCCACAAACTCGGAACAATCGACGTATTTGAATTCAAGGTGAGGTTTTCAAACCGCGGAATTCGAACGATTTGTACATGTCCTGCGCTTGTATAGCTATTGGTCAATGGACACATCAAACTGATTGTATTGGTGCCAGAAATAGATTTCACTTCAGCCAATTCGAATTTTCCCGCATTGTTATAGTTAGTGATTTCTCCCCACAACGGGATGTACTGATTCCAATCATTAATATGTCCTTGAGGTGTCGTATAAGGACCCCAAAATTGGCCGCCTGAATTTACAAATTCACTGGCTGGATAGGTATCCACATTTAAATTGACCCCTTGCATTTGAATAATCATTATTAAATCTCCTGGAGTTAATACCCCTTGGAAAAAACCTCCAACCATAGTGTTTGATGCAACGGTTATTAAGGATTGTCCTGCAGTGGCATTGGCATTAAGTACGGTATAACTATTTACTAAAGCATTCAAGGATGTTACAGTATACGAACCATCTTTTGCTCGTTGACCAAGGGTATCAAATAAAAGAAAAATAAAAAGCAGTGAATATAGGAGAGGTTTCATAGAATTTAGCAAGAAGAAGACGTTGCGGGCATAACGTTAGTTGTATCTATTCATGTGGAAATTTTAAATCAAGGTTGGTTAATCCATGCTCACAAAAATAATAACCAATTTCTTTCTTTTTCTCAAACATCTCGCGACTTTGAGTGATGTCTTCTTCACGTTCCGGTCGTTCATGAAATAAATGATATTGAATCGCTTTCCAACGTAAATTAGCAGAACGCATCCCCATTAATGAGGCACGGTGTTCAATGTCTGTATCCTCTCCATAACCTGGGAGTATATAGTCCATGTCAAAGCCATTTAGGGCAATTAAGTCTTGCTTATGCCAGCCCATATTGCATCCAAGGAGTCGTGCAGGTTTATTAATTTGAAGTGGAAAACCAGGTAAATATATTCCTTCTTCCACGCGCTTTGTTTTATTAGCCAAAAGGCGAAATAAGTTGATTGAATTAATTCCTTCTTTACGAATTCGATCAGAACTTACAGCATCTAGATCCAATCGACGTCCAGCGGTGTATGTACCTATGTTAATATATGCTCGATGAGCAGCAATAAACGCTGGGTGTAAAATACAATCTCCATCGATAAAAACTAACTTATCATAAGTTGAAAGGCGAATTGCTTTATTCAAAATACGATTCTTATTAAAACCGGTATCCTCCTGATTAATGTATATGATATTCAGTTTTGACTTAAATTGTCTCAACGTAAAATGAATCAAGTCATCTATTGCATCATGTGCAATGATAAGTTGTTTTGGAATTTGAGATTGCTTACACACAGAATCCAATACACGTTCAAGCGCATTGTAATCTTTGTAAACGGTAATAATCAAAGTGGTGGGCATTCCCTCAAAAATAAGCAATTAACCCATGAGTTGAAATACAATTTCAGCAACTGCTGGACATATATGTGCATTTTTATCGGTAATATCGAGAACTTGGTGCATGTATTTTCTGTTGGTGTGAGGGTATTCACGGCATGCTAGTGGACGATGCTCATAAATACTACATTCATTATCCGTTCCAAGAAATGCACAGGGGCTCTTTTTAAGTACATAATCAGAATCTTCATCCATACGCAAGTAATCGCTGATGAATTTGGATTCCTTAATGCGAAGATGTTTCGAAATTCTTCGAATATCAGTATCTCGAAAAATAGGGGAGGTTGTTTTACAACAATTGGCACATTGAAGGCAATCTATTTTTTCAAAGGTACGTTCGTGTGCCTCCCGAAAAATGGTGTCCAATTGCTTGTGTTTTCTAACTTTTTTGAGAAATGACTTGATTTCTTTTCGAGAATCGTCGCTTTTGTTAAGTAATTCCTGGTATGCGGGGTTTATCATGGTGACAATTTTCGGTGAGTATGTACGATTGGTGGGGACGTTAGATTAATCCAAGAGTTCGGGGTCGGTAAATGCTTTTTTGTTTAAGAATTTCCGTTCGAACCAGAAGGTGCCAAAAGGGATTAATGACATGAACCACCCGATTATGTAAAACACAATTGGTTTTTTGAATTTGATAGCTACAATTAAGACCCAAAGGCAATAGGCGATAAAAAGAATTCCATGCGCCATCCCAACAATTTTGTTTGGCAGAGGCCAATGCATCATGTACTTTATTGGCATTGTAATAGCGAAAGAAATATAGGATATCCCTTCTAAAATTGCCAAAATTTTAAGTATGGTTAACTGTTTCATGTTAGTGAATCTTTAATTTTTTCTAATTCAATAATTTGATCTCTGATAGAGGCTGCTAAGATAAAATCTAATTCCTTTGCTGCGCGCTGCATTTCCTTTTTTAATGGTTTAATGGCATGTTCCACCTCTTTTAAGTTCTTGTAGCTGCTTATTGGTTCACGTGTTTTCGCCAAATCAGTTGCTTGCTTGTAATTGTTGTCCTTACCTAAACTATTTCGAAGACCATTTTCAATTGGTTTGTTCAAGGGTTGAGGAGAGAGTCCATGGGCTTCGTTATAAGCCATTTGTATACTTCGTCTTCGCTCCGTTTCTTCAATGGTTAAGCGCATTGATTCGGTCATTTTATCCGCATACATGATGACGCGTCCATTCACGTTACGAGCGGCTCTTCCAACCGTTTGAACCAAAGATTTTACATTCCTTAGGAATCCTTCTTTGTCAGCATCCAAAATAGCAACCAATGACACTTCCGGTAAGTCGAGCCCCTCGCGCAATAGGTTTACCCCAACCAATACATCGAAGGTTCCGATGCGAAGCTCACGTAGGATTTCTACACGGTCCAAGGTGTCAATGTCACTGTGTATATACTGGCAATTAACACCAACTTTGGTGAGGTATTTTTGCAGCTCTTCAGCCATTCGTTTGGTGAGCGTTGTAACTAAGGCACGTTCATTAACCTTAACTCGCGCTTGAATTTCTTCTATTAAGTCATCAATTTGAAAGCGGCTTGGACGAACCTCAATGACCGGGTCGAGTAGGCCCGTAGGACGGATAACTTGTTCAACCATGACGCCTTCCGATAATTCGATTTCTAAGGCTGCCGGAGTAGCCGAAACAAATATACACTGGTTGAGCAGTCCTTCAAATTCCTCATATTTTAAGGGACGATTGTCGATTGCAGCCTGTAGGCGAAACCCATATTCCACCAAGTTTATTTTTCGTGCCCTGTCTCCTCCATACATTCCTTTTACTTGAGGCAAGGTCACGTGGCTTTCGTCTACCATCATGAGGTAGTCTTCGGGGAAATAATCAAGTAAACAAAAGGGACGTTCGCCGGGCTGACGGTTGTCGAAATACCGTGAATAATTCTCAATTCCTGAGCAATAACCTAGTTCTCGAATCATTTCAAGGTCGTATGAAACCCGTTCATACAAGCGATTTGCTTCTTCTAAGCGTCCATTCCTTTTGAATTGATCCACTTGAAACACGAGATCATCTTGAATCTGGTGTATGGCTTGCAAGGTATTTTCAGGACTTGAAACAAAGAGATTGGCGGGATATAAATTTAACTCAGTATGCCTCTCAAACACTTGATTGGTGATTGGGTCAATAGATTGGATTCCTTCGATCTCATCACCGAAGAATAAAATTCTGACTACATTATCTGCATATGCTAAATAAATGTCGACCGTATCGCCTGTAACTCGAAACATTCCTCGCTCAAAGACTTCTTCGCTGCGGGTATATAAATTCTCAACCAAGCGATGCAGAAAGTTGTTTCTTGGGACTTCCATGCCCACATGGATGGGGAGAATGCTCTTCTTAAATTCGTTCGGGTTTCCAATACCATAAATACAAGAAACCGACGCAACTACGATGATGTCTCTGCGACCAGAGAGTAGGGCGGATGAAGCTGAAAGCCTGAGTTTTTCAATTTCATCGTTAATCGAAAGGTCTTTTTCAATGTAGGTGTTGGTAACTGGAATATAAGCTTCCGGTTGATAGTAGTCGTAATAAGAAACAAAGTATTCTACCGCATTATGAGGGAAAAACTGTTTGAATTCAGCATATAACTGGGCAGCTAAGGTCTTGTTGTGTGAAAGAATCAAGGTTGGTTTTTTTACTTGTTCAATCACATTAGCCATGGTAAATGTTTTACCGCTACCCGTTACTCCCAATAAGGTTTGAAAAGTTATTCCTGCGTTTACTCCCTCAACCAATTGACGAATCGCCTCAGGTTGATCGCCGGTAGGTTGGTATGCAGAAACCAATTCAAAATTCATGATGTAAAGGTAGGGGATTTAAAAGCAATTTCTCTAAGTCTTATTCGGTTCTTTGTTACAAAAAAAAGAGGTCCGAAGACCTCTTTAAAATAGTTACAAAGATTGGGCTTATTCGCCTTTATCCATTTTTTCTTTCAATCCAGCTAATGCATCTAAGTCACCAAGGGTAGATTTCTCGTTTCCTTTGTTGATTGCTTTAACCGCTTCGTCAGTGTTCGAACCTGTCCCTACTTTCTTACCACCTTTAGCTGGTTTAGCCGCTGGAGCTTCTTGTGTGTCATCAAACGTGCGTGTGTGAGATAAAACAATTTTCTTAGCATCCTTATTGAATTCAATCACAACGAAATCAAGGGTTTCTTCAACTTTCGCATTTGAACCATCTGCCTTACGTAAATGTTTGCTTGGACAAATTCCTTCAACACCATAAGGAAGAGAAACAATACCAGATTTGTCTTTCATTTCAGTGATTGTACCTGAATGAGTTGAACCTTCAGCAAATGTACCTTCGAACACATCCCATGGATTTTCTTCCAATTGCTTGTGACCTAGAGAAATTCTACGGTTTTCACGATCAATTTCCATAACGATAACATCTAGCATATCACCAACTTTACAGAATTCTGATGGATGCTTGATTTTCTTTTGCCATGATAAATCGGAAATATGAATTAATCCATCAACACCTTCTTCAAGTTCAACAAATACCCCAAAATTGGTAAAGTTTCGAACTTTAGCAGTATGCTTCGAATCAACAGCATATTTGTTCTCGATTTCACTCCATGGATCTGTCATTAATTGTTTAATTCCAAGACTCATTTTGCGCTCATCTCTGTCAAGTGTTAAAATAACCGCCTCAACTGTATCTCCAATTTTCATAAAATCTTGTGCACTGCGTAAGTGTTGAGACCAAGACATTTCTGAAACGTGAATTAAACCTTCAACGCCCGCTGCGATTTCTATAAACGCACCGTAGTCAGCCATAACAACCACTTTACCAGAAACTTTATCACCAACATTTAAGTTCACGTCAAGTGAATCCCATGGATGTGGTTGAAGTTGTTTCAATCCTAGAGCAATTCGTTTTTTATCGTCATCAAAATCCAGGATTACTACATTGATTTTTTGGTCAAGCTCTAGTAATTCCTCTGGATGGTTAACGCGACCCCAAGAAAGGTCTGTAATATGAATTAATCCGTCTACACCACCAAGGTCGATGAATACACCATATGAAGTGATGTTCTTAACAACCCCTTCTAATACTTGCCCTTTTTCAAGACCAGAAATGATTTGTTTTTTCTGTTCTTCAATTTCAGCTTCAATAAGCGCTTTGTGAGAAACAACTACATTTCTAAATTCTTCGTTGATTTTCACCACCTTGAATTCCATGTTTTTACCAACATAAACGTCGTAATCACGGATAGGCTTCACATCGATTTGCGAACCTGGCAAGAACGCCTCAATTCCGAAAACGTCTACGATTAATCCACCTTTTGTGCGGCATTTAACATATCCAGTTATGATTTCACCACTGCGCAAAACATCGTTCACACGAATCCATGCACTGTGCATACGTGCTGTTCGGTGAGAAACGATTAACTGACCAGTTTTGTCTTCTTGAACTTCAACGTATACATCAACGGTGTCTCCAACTTTTAAGTCCGGATTGTAACGGAATTCATTCGCTGGAACAACACCTTCTGATTTGTATCCAATGTTTACGATTACTTCTTTCTTAGTAATCATTTCAACAGTTCCTTGAATCACTTCTTTCTCATTGATTGAAGTCAAGGTTTTTTCATACTTATCTGATAATTCAGAACGTTCAATTTGGGTATATCCGTCTAGGGATAACGCTTCCCAATCGAAATCTGCGCTTCCGTGCGACGCAATTTCTTTTTTGTTTGATTTTGCCATATGGCTATAAATGTTTGTATTTCAATGTGTTCGGCCATTGAAAGGGTTAAATAATTGACCGAATTCCGAACGTCGATCGTGTTTCAAGGGTGCAAAGGTACATTTAAAATCTAAGATTTACGTATTTGCGACTAATTTTCGTTTGGATTTTTGGGGAAATTGGCGATTATTTTGAATTTTGATCCCTGAAGTTCCATACAGGCTTTCCACAGGGTTTTATGGTTTTCTTCAAACACGAAACTCAAAGGTATGTTGTTCGCAGCGATCCAGCTATGTTCTTTAATTTCTTCCTCAAGTTGATTTTCATCCCATCCACTATATCCAACGAAAAATTTAAGCTGAATGGCATCGTATCCGTTTGCATCTAAATATGCTGCAAGTGAATCAAAATCCCCACTGAAATAAATGTCCTCACCACAAGGTAATGAATTTGCGATAGTCTCTCCCAGGTTGTGAAGAAAAAAGAGTTGGTTTTTTGCAACGGGGCCACCAATAAATAAGGCATGATCTTTTAAGTTTTGACGCTCAATAATGTCATGTAGATTTAAGGCCAAGGGGTTGTTAAGCACAAATCCAAAGGTTCCTTCCGCATCATGCTGACATAAATACACTACCGACCGCTCAAAAAATGGATCTCCTTGAAAAGGATCCGATAATAAAAAGCCTCCTGCCATGGGCTCTTCACTGTTTTCAAATATTAAGCTTGTCTTTTTCACTGATTTTTAGCGCCACAAAGATAAGGTTTTCTACTTTTGTATTCATGAAACTTGGTGCAATCGATGTGGGTTCTAATGCGATGCGTGTTTTGGTGGGAGAAGTCACTAAACCCGTTGGAATATGGCATTATTCAAAAGTTGCGTATTTGCGACTGCCTGTTCGCTTGGGTGAGGAAGTGTTTGAAAAAGGAAAAATTTCCGATGAGAAAATCGAGAAATTCATTGAAGGAATGCGTATTTTTAAGAATTACCTCGATTTTTATGGCGTATCGGATTATCGTGCTGTGGCAACATCAGCCATGCGAGATAGTTCCAACGCGAAAAAAATTATTCAACGCGTAAAGAAAGAAACTGGAATTACACTGGAGGTAATTACAGGTAAGGAAGAAGCGGAATTGGTTTATCTTACCTTTCAGTTAATTCCCGACTTGAAAATGAACTACGTTCTGATTGATGTTGGTGGGGGCAGTACGGAAATCACCTTGTTTCAAGACAACAAAGTACATGCAGCGAAGTCCTTTCAAATCGGCAGCGTTCGACTCTTGAAAGATAAAGTTTCTGAAAAATCTTGGAATGAAGTACATGAATGGTTGGTGTCAGAAATTTTACCTTTTAAACCAGCCCGTGTTTTTGGTTCAGGCGGAACAATTAATAGCGTACACAAAGTGCTTGGTAAACAAGATAAAACTCCGGTAGATTTATCGGAAATGAAAACGCTACAAGTGAAATTGGAGCCGCTAAGTATTGAGGAAAGAATTTACCAATTCAAGATTAAACCAGACCGTGCAGATGTTATTGGTCCAGCCATGGAAATCTACATAAAAATGATGCAATCCCTTGGGTTAGATCAAATTTATGTACCGAAAATGGGCTTATCTGATGGCATGATGTTAGATTTATACAGAGAAAAAACACTATGAGTCAAAAACCAGCAATTCCAAAAGGTACAAGAGATTTCCTTCCGAATGATGTGCTTAAACGTAAGTTGATTTTCTCGACAATCTCCGATGCCTTTCATCGCTTCGGTTATCAACCTATTGAGACTCCCAGTTTTGAATTGTCAACTACCTTGATGGGTAAATACGGCGATGAAGGTGATCGTTTGATTTTTCGCATCTTAAATTCTGGAGAAAAAGTTCGCAAAGCTGATTTGGACGCTCTTGCCTCAGATAATCTGCCTCGGTTTGCGAATTCACTATCAGAAAAAGCCTTGCGCTACGACCTAACTGTACCTTTTGCGCGTTTCGTTGTTCAGCATCAAAACGAACTTAGTTTTCCCTTCAAGCGCTTTCAGATTCAGCCTGTTTGGAGAGCCGATCGTCCGCAGCATGGACGTTACCAAGAGTTTTATCAATGCGATGGGGACGTCGTTGGTAGCGACTCCTTGCGTAATGAAGTGGAGCTTATTCAAGTGATTGATCAAGTGTTGAGTACTCTAAATTTACCTGGATTTACCGTTAAACTGAACAATCGAAAAGTGCTGAGTGGAATCGCAGAAGTATGTAACGCATCCGACCAATTGATTCAGCTTACCGTAGCATTGGATAAGTTGGATAAAATCGGTGAAGACGGCGTTATTAAAGAGTTAATGGACAAAGGATTCAATTCTTCCTTGGTGGATTCAATAAAACCGTTATTTCAATTAAAGGGTTCTTTTGAAGAGCGAATTTCTTTTCTCTATTCCTTTCTTTCGCAAAGCGAAATCGGCATGAAAGGCTTGGAGGAGTTGAGCTATATTCACAGTAAGTTCAAAAAGAATCCCCTGAAAAAAGGACAATTAGAATTAGATGTGACCCTAGCGCGCGGTTTGAATTATTACACCGGAGCGATTATTGAGGTGAAGGCTCATGAGGTAGATATGGGTAGTATTTGCGGTGGTGGAAGATATGATGATTTAACAGGACTATTTGGTGTTAAAGGGCTATCAGGCGTTGGTATTTCATTTGGAGCTGATCGTATTTATGACATTATGGAAACGCTCGGCTTGTTCCCTCCTGATTTAAGCAGTGGACCGGACGTATTGTTTTTGAATTTTTCGGAGGAAGATGCGGATCAATGTGCTGTTTGGGCTAATTCCCTAAGGGATTTGGGTAAGGTTGCAGAGGTTTATCCTTCGCAAGCCAAGTTGCAAAAACAACTCAAATATGCCAACGATAAGGGAGTGAAGTGGGTATTGTTTTACGGAGAAGATGAACGTCAAAAAGGAATCGTAATTCTTAAGCAAATGGAGTCAGGCGAGCAGAATACTTATTCGGCAAGCGCTTGGTTGTCTTCATGGAGTGGATAACGATTTAATTCAATCAATTCCAGGTCTTTACATTTTCCCATTTCAATAGTAAATCTAAGTAAAGTACGTGCTTTGTGGAATCCTTTTATGCCACAAGCGCCCGGATTCATCCATAGTACATTTCGTTCCTTAACATATTTTACTAAGGTTATGTGGGAATGACCGCATATGAATAGGCCTGGTTTCTCTAGCGCTAAGAGTTGCTTAATTGAGTCCACCAATTTTTCGGGTCTTCCCGCGATATGCGTCATACAGACCTTCAGTCCTTCAAGTTCAAAACACTCCAAAACCTTGGTTTCATTTCTGAGTATTCCACCATCAATATTTCCATAAACCACCCGGCACGGTTTCATGGCACGAATTTTATCTAATACAGCCAAGGATCCAATGTCTCCAGCGTGCCAAATTTCATCAACATCCGCAAGATAGCTGCAGACATCCGCGCCTAAATATCCATGCGTGTCGGAAATTAAACCAATCCGTTTCATGAGTTTTAAGACTGATCTTCGTTTAGCTGTTGAAGGTGCGTTTCATAGTACACACCTTTTTGCTTCATGAGTTCTTCTGGACTTCCCATCTCTATGATTTCTCCATCTGCTAATACAAGGATTTGCTCGCAATTTCTCAACGTAGAAATACGATGACTCACCAATACCATGGTCGGAGCTTGAGGGAGTGAGCGAAGTTCGTTTAAGATAATCTCCTCTGTTTCAGTATCTACAGCAGATAAACAGTCGTCTAAAATTATCAACTTTGGATTTCTAATCAAGGCACGCGCAATGCTGATTCGCTGTTTTTGTCCGCCACTCAAATTAACACCAAGTTCTCCAAGTTGGGTATCCAATCGTTCCGGGAATTCTTCTATGTTATGCCAAACATGCGAGCGGGTAAGCGCATTGATAATTGCCTCATCTGTAACGTGCTCATGCGCTCCAAAGGCCACATTATTTCTAATGGTATCTGAAAATAAAAACACTTCTTGCGGAACTACTGCGATTTGCGAGCGATAATCCTGTAAATTAATGTCGTTAAGCGCTTTCTCATTGATGTAAATGCTTCCTTCATTCGGGTCAAATTGTCTTCCTATTAAGTGCAATATGCTTGATTTCCCACTTCCTGTTTTACCCAAGATTCCTAAATGCTGGCCTGATTTAATAACAAAATTTACATCTTTAAGAGCCTTTATACCCGTATTTGAGTACGTAAAACTCACATGTTTGAACTCAATATCCCCTCTTAAGTCGAAGGCATCCTCACTCGGATTGACTATGTTTGGCTTTGTATTTAAAAACTCGTTGATGCGTTGTTGTGAAGCCTCTGCGCGCTGTATAATAGATGTTACCCATCCGATAGAAACGAATGGCCAGGTTAAATTGTTGACGTAAAAAATGAAGGCTACAATTCCTCCTAAGCTAAGCTGATGTGTTTCTGTCAATACCCCGCCAACATAGATAACTAGCAAGGTGCTCAATCCTATAAGTAACATAATGGTTGGCATAAATAAGGCATTAATTAATACGAGTTTCATACTTTTTTCTCGGTATGAATTCGCTGCACGCTCCATTCGGTCGCTGCTAGGACCAAACTGGCTGTATGCTTTAATTAATCGAATCCCGGAAAATGTTTCTTGGGCGAGGGTTGATATGTGGGATTGCTCTTCTTGAACACTTTTACTAGCCTTATTGATTTTATTGGATACTTTATAAATAATAAAGGACATAAATGGTAATGGAATAAGTGCAAACAATGTTAACTTTCCACTGATTTGTGCCATCTGGTACAAGCTGAAAATTGTTAGCACCGTAAGGTTTATGGTATACATCACACCTGGGCCAAGATACATGCGTACTTGACTAACATCTTCCGAGATCCTATTCATTAAGTCACCTATGCGATTTCTTTTGTAAAAATCGGTATCTAGAGTTTGGTAATGTGTGTATATGGCTTGTTTTAAATCGAATTCAATCCATCGTGACATAACAATGATGGTTTGACGCATTAAGAATAGAAAAAATCCTTTGGTAGCAGAAAGTAATAAATACAGTCCACCAATCTTAAAGGACAACCACAGCGCGTCGTTTAATTGGGTGCTTACGCCAGTTTTTTGCAAACCGTCGATTGAAACTTGCACATACTTAGGCATTTTAACTGCAAAGTAATTACTAGTGACCGTAAAGATAATTCCTAATAAGAATCTCCATTTGTAGGTGATAAAATATTTGTTCAAACTCCGTAGAGACTTCATGGGATTTATTTTCTATTTTTGCCGTCGAAACTGGTACAAAGGTACTATTTAAATAAACGTTTCTAATTCTATATTAAGTCATGAATACAACCAACTCAATATCTGCATCATCGAGCGTTGATGGTATTTTGGTTCAATTAACAAAAATGGGGCACGAACAGGTGCTTTTTTGTAATGATGCTAAAACAGGACTTAAAGCAATAATCGCTGTACACAATACGGTTCTTGGACCATCACTTGGAGGAACTCGTATGTGGATGTATAGCAATGAAGCGGATGCATTGAATGATGTATTGCGATTGTCCCGCGGAATGACATACAAGAATTCTATCTCTGGGTTGGATCTAGGAGGAGGAAAAGCCGTGATTATCGCTGATTCCCGAACTATGAAGTCTGAAGCTTTATTAAGAAGGTTTGGTCAATTTGTCAATAGCCTATCTGGAAAATATATTACCGCAGAAGATATGGGGATTTCTCCAGAGGATATGGTTCATGTCAGTAAAGAAACAAATTATGTCGTTGGTTTACCGGGTAAAAGCGGTGACCCATCTCCAGTAACCGCATATGGAGTTTATATGGGGATGAAAGCGTGTGCAAAGATGCAATTTGGAACCGATAGTTTAGAAGGAAAGATAGTTGCTGTTCAGGGTGTAGGGCATGTTGGTCAATATTTAGTGAAACATTTAACATTGGAAAGCGCTAAGGTTTTTATCACGGATATTCATGAAGCTACCTTAAGAAGCGTAGCAGAGACCTATGGTGCGACAGTTGTTGCTCCTAGTGATATTTATGATGTGCCGATGGATATTTATGCACCTTGCGCAATGGGTGCTACCATAAACGATGATACACTGGCTCGCTTATCGTGCAGCATTATATCAGGTGCAGCAAATAACCAGTTAGCGGAAGAGCAAAAACACGGAATGGCAGTAATGGAAAAAGGAATCTTGTATGCTCCGGATTATGCGGTCAATGCAGGAGGAGTTATCAATTGTTTTTCAGAGGTTTCTGGTATGAGTTTAGACTGGGCACACACGAAGGCAGAAGAAATTTATCAGACGATTTATAAGATTTTGGAACGTTCCAAAAATGAAAGGGTTCCTCCTTATCAAATTGCAAATCGAATGGCTGAAGAACGAATAGAACGTAAAGGGGGGTTGAATATATAATTTATGCTAAATAGAAGGCATTTACGGATAAAAGTATTGCAGTTGCTCTATGCACATTTTCAGAGCAATGAACACGAATTTATTAAAACGGACAAAGAACTAAATGTTTCTTTGGATCGGATGTACGACATGTATTTATACTTGTTGTTAACCTTTGAGCAATTGAATCGCGCCGCAGCAAACAAGATGGAGGATCGTAAGAAAAAGTTGCGACCGACATACGAAGATTTGAATCCGAACATGCGATTTGTTGATAATCAATTGGTAAATCAACTTTCGAATTCGGAAGAATTAAGTGAAATTGTCAAAAAACGAAAGTTGAATTGGATGGGCGCAGAGGCTCAAGAAATGTTTCGTAAAATGTTCAATTCGGTCCTAGAATCTGAAGCGTATGTGCTTTATATGAACAACGATGAATCGGGATACGAAGTTGATCGGAACTTTATGCTACAATTGTTCAAAGATTCTGTGGCAAATTCACCGTGGCTCTATAACTTTTTCGACGAAAAAAGCATTTATTGGATGGATGATTTGGACTTGTGTTGTTCGATGGTTCTAAAATCAATAAAAACCATGAACCCAGGAGAGGACTTCATTCCGATGCCCTTGTACAAGGATCCTGCCGATGAATCTGCTTTTGTGCATGATTTGTTGCGTAAGACAATTCAAAACAATGCAGAGTATGACATCCTTGTTACAGAAATGGTTGACAATTGGGAGAAGGAGCGGATCGCAAAAATGGATTTGGTGCTGCTCAAAATGGGAATTACAGAATTATTGTATTTTCAAAGTATTCCATCGAAGGTTACTTTAAACGAATATATTGAGATTTCGAAATTCTATAGTACTCCAAAAAGTAATATCTTTATCAATGGAATTTTAGATAAAATTGTTGAGAAATTTAAGGCAGAAAAACGCCTAATTAAAACCGGAAGAGGATTATTAGACTAAATATATGAAGAATATAATTGCATTATTGGCCATCGCGTTCTTGTTTGCTTGTTCCAGCGAAGGAGATGCCGTTGAAATTGGTAAAAAAACTACTCTTGAAGTAAATGAGGTATATGATGCGGGTACTGTAGTTAAAGGTGAAGTAATTCGCGCAGTGTTCACTATTAGGAATACCGGAGACCACCCCTTGGTTTTTGGTGAGGTTCGTCCTTCATGTTCTTGTACTGTTGCGGATAAGCCATCTGAAGCTATTCAGCCCGGAGAGTCAACTAAGATTATTGCTAAAGTTAATACAGCCAATGTATCTTCGAAAGAAGTTACAAAGTCAGTAACGATATTGACGAATACAACACCGTCTACTAAAGTGTTGATAATAAAAGCTAAAATAAAATAAAATAACATAACATGGGAGGAGGAAATCCAATGAGTTCGTTGATTATGATTGTTGCAATGATTGCAATTTTCTATTTATTTATGATACGACCACAAGCTAAGAAACAAAAAGAACTGAAGAAGTTCAGAGAAGCAATGAAACCTGGTGATAAGGTTGTTACCATTGGTGGAATTCACGGTAAAATATTGGAAATCGCAGAATCTACGGTTTTGATTTCATCTGAAGGTACCAAATTACGTATAGAAAAAAGTGCAATTTCCCAATCCGGTGAAGACCAATTGTCAGCTGTAAAATAATATGAAAAATCTGTTCTTTGCAGCACTCGTACTGGTCGTACTAAGCTCATGTAAATCTAAGGTTTGTGAGTGTGCAGATATTCACATTAAAGCCGTGAAAGAAATTAATAAGGTCTCAGATCCGGTCCAGAAAATGAAGGTTTTGTCTGCCAAAAAATATCAGGTTCCTTTTGAGAAATGTAATAAAATGACCGAAAGTATGACTCCTGAAGAGCTGAAAGCCTTTGAGGAAGAATATATGCAGTGTCCCTCAATAAAGGAATATAAAAGGAAATAGGTGCTGAAGATTTATAAATGAAAAAACGCATAGATGCTTGCGTTTTTTACTATATAAACATGAAATAATATAATATTACATTTCCAATATTGGCTTAATGCAATCTGCTCTAATTTTTTGTGGAAGAAATAAATGAGTTAGAATACCTTGCTGTCTAATAAGTACAAAAAAGCTGATATTGATGCGGCTCCCAATTCCAATTCTCGTTTGTTTACTGATTCAAATACATCGCTGTCTGCGTGATGAAAATCAAAGTAACGTTGAGAGTCCGGGATAAAACCAAACAGGGTAATGTCTTTAAATTCGCTTTTTAAAGGACCGATATCCACACCGCCGCCACCTTTTTCCCAAATATGAAGGTCGTAGGGTTTGAACAAAGGTTCTAATGCGGTGAATTTAGCATAAACCGAATCATTTCCATCACATCCAAAGCCTCTGGGGGTAAAACCACCACGATCACTTTCTAATGCAGCAATATGCGTCTCGTTCTTCTCTTTTACCCATTTCGCATAACTTTTCCCGCCCATATTTCCATTCTCTTCATTCATAAAAAACACAACACGTAGAGTATGTTCGGGTTTATATCCTAGGGTTTTTAATATGCGCAATGCCTCCAGGCAATGAATCACTCCGGCTCCGTCATCGTGCGCACCTTCTCCCTGGTCCCATGAGTCTAAATGACCTCCAATGGTGATAATTTCATTGGGGTATTTAGAACCTTTTAATTCGCCAATCACGTTGAATGATGGTTCATCTGGAAAGTTCCGACAATCCATCTCCAAGGTTAATTTGATAATTGACTTCTTCTCTAGTAAGGAGGCCAAGTAATCTGAATCTTTTGTCGATAAGGCGGCAGCAGGAATTCTCGGAATGCTGTCTTCATACTTCATACTTCCGGTATGTGGGAAATCATCACTCGGTAATCCTAGCGATCTAATAATTACAGCCTTCGCGCCAAGTTTTCCGCCTTCTATTGCACCATTCCCACGAATAGGGTAACAGGCCCCGTATGCTTTGAATGTATGAATTTCAGCTGCATTCATGGCTTGATTAATGAAGACAATCTTGCCTTCTACTAAACGACGGTTTGCTTTTTTTAAGTCGTCTAGGTGGTTGAAAAGTACGAGCTCACCTTCCAATACGCCGTTCGTTGAAACAGACCCACCCAAGGCACACAAAGTGAGTTTTTCAATACTTCCATTAGGTAAGGTTATCCAAGCAGTTTCCGGATTTCCTCGTTCCCAATGAGGGACAATAATCGGCTCAAGGTATACCTGGTCGAATCCGTAAGCCCGCATTTTTTGTTCTGACCATCGAATCGACATCGCTGCTTCTGAGCCTCCAGATAGCCTTGGACCTATATCTTTACACAGAGACCTCAGGTCTTCATAAGCCTTTCCCCGTAATAAGGCTTCATCGTATATTTTGCGAATAAAAAGGCTGTCTTTTTGGGCAATGGGTTGGGCATAAAGAAATAGCATGATTAAGCCCGTTAGCAGTTGTTTTATGTGTTGTTGTCCCATGATAATTTCTTAATTTTGCGTAATATTATATATATTTTATCAACCATGACAATGCGAGTTGTCTAAATAGTTTCTTTATGTCATTGAAGTGTGGAATTGTAGGGCTTCCCAATGTTGGGAAATCAACCTTGTTTAATTGTTTATCGAATGCGAAAGCACAATCTGCGAATTTTCCATTTTGTACGATTGAGCCTAACATCGGAACCATCTCGGTTCCTGACCCAAGACTAGAGAAACTAGAAACCATGGTCAATCCAGAACGCGTAGTGCCTGCGACAATGGAAATTGTAGATATAGCCGGTTTGGTAAAGGGAGCATCCAAAGGTGAAGGACTTGGCAATCAGTTTTTGGCAAATATAAGAGAAACGGATGCAATACTTCATGTACTCCGTTGTTTTGATGATGGAAATATTGTTCACGTGGATGGCAACGTAAACCCAATTCGTGATAAGGAAATAATTGATATTGAACTACAGCTGAAAGATTTAGAAACAATCGAGAAGAAAATTCTAAGTTTAGCTAGAGTTATTAAGTCTGGTGACAAAGATGCCGTTAAAGAAAATGAATTAGCACTCAAAATTAAAGATGGACTAGAGCAAAGTATTTCAGTGCGAGGCTTAGATTTAGATGCAAGTGATATGGAAGTGATTAAAGGATTTAATTTGATTACCTCTAAACCGGTCATGTATGTATGCAACGTAGATGAGGCCTCCGTGCTTTCAGGTAACGCATATGTTGATCAGGTTCGAGCGGCCGTAGCAAATGAGAACGCAGAGGTACTAATTATCGGAGCAAAAATCGAAGCGGACATTGCGGAACTTGAAACGTACGACGAACGTAAGATGTTTCTGGATGAGCTTGGACTTGATGAGCCAGGTGTTAATCGCTTGATTCGTTCAGCCTATGCCTTACTTAATTTACAAACGTATTTCACTGCGGGTGTCAAAGAAGTTCGCGCATGGACAATTCATAAAGGATCTACTGCACCACAAGCGGCTGGTGTAATTCATTCTGACTTTGAAAAAGGCTTTATTCGTGTGGAAGTAATGAAGTACGATGACTATGTAAATTATGGTTCCGAAACTGCCGTTAAAGAAGCAGGGAAGTTTAAAGTAGAAGGGAAAGAGTATGTAGTCGCAGACGGTGATATCATGCACTTTAGATTTAATGTATAAATTCCTTTTTTTTCTAGTATCAATATCTTATTTCAATCGTTATGATTTCAGCAAATAATCCCGACTTGGTTTCTTGGATACACGTAAACCAAGACTCAGATTTTCCAATTCAAAACATTCCCTTTGGTGTTGGCTTTCTCGTACAAGATGAACCCTTTGTAGCCACTCGAATAGGAGATAAGATCATCAACCTCGCGGCATTGAATGACAAAGGGTACTTTAAAGAACTTGGATTTCAATCGGCAGACTTTAACTGTTCATCCTTAAATGCGCTCATGAAATACGGTAAATTACCCCTGCGAAATTTACGAAATCGAATTTCATCGCTATTCGCTCAAGGAAATATGGAATTGCAAGGACGTGACGAAGACTGTATGGACGTACTTTATTCCGCAGACCGCGTGCGACTCTTGCTTCCTGTAGCTATCGGAGATTATACGGATTTTTATTCAAGTAAAGAACATGCTACTAATGTTGGGATGATGTTTAGAGATCCTGCGAATGCATTGCTTCCGAATTGGTTGTGGTTACCGGTTGGATATCATGGAAGATCAAGTTCTATCATTACTTCAGAAATTCCCGTGGTGCGTCCCAAAGGTCAAACTAAAGTGGAAGGAGAAAACCCTAAATTCGAGGCGTCTGCCCGCATTGATTTTGAATTAGAAATGGGATTCTACACCTTTGATGGAAAACCCTTAGGAGAACGAATCTCAACAGAGGAAGCAGAAGATTTCATTTTTGGATTAAGTTTGTTCAATGATTGGTCAGCCAGAGATATTCAACAGTGGGAGTATGTTCCGTTAGGACCTTTTTTAGCTAAGAATTTCGCATCTTCAATTTCACCATGGGTGATTACATTGGATGCACTTCAGCCCTTTGCGGTTGATACGCCGGTTCAAGATCCCGAAGTCTTGCCGTATTTGAAATTTGAAGGAAAGAAATCTTATGACATTAATTTAGAAGTTTTTATACAACCAAAGGATGGGGCAGAAGATCGCGTGTGTTTATCTAATTTCAAGTACATGTATTGGAATATGGCGCAGCAATTGGCCCACCACACGGTTAATGGTTGTAATATTCGTTGTGGCGACTTAATGGGGTCGGGTACGATTTCGGGTCCAACTCCAGATTCATATGGTTCTATGCTTGAGTTAGCTTGGAAAGGAACAAAACCACTTACCTTGAGCGATGGTTCCCAACGTCGGTTTATTCATGATTATGATACTGTAATTATGAAAGGACATTGTACGAATGGGAATGTACGCATTGGCTTTGGTGAGGTGAGAACACAACTGCTTCCTGTAATAGATTAGTTATGAGTCAGTTACCCGGAGCATATAATGTCGAACAAGAACGCATTGCGATTTTAGCAGCATTCAAAGGCTTACTCCGTTCGGTAAAAGATCGCTCCCGCGAGGATACAAAGTTGATTCGAAAAGCCTTTGATATGGCCCTAGAAGCGCACAAGGATGATCGTCGTAAATCGGGAGAGTTGTATATTTTTCATCCCATTTCAGTAGCTAGAATTTGTGCAGAGGAAATGGGGCTAGATAGCATCGCAATTACCTGTGCCTTGTTACATGATACAGTAGAAGACACCTATATTTCATTTGATGACATTGAGGATGCTTTCGGCATTAAAGTTCGTCGAATTATTGATGGCTTAACAAAAATCCCGGATGTATTTGATGAGAACGCTTCGGTGCAAGCGGAGAATTTCCGTAAGATGATTTTAACCATTTCGGATGATTTCAGGGTGGTGCTTATTAAATTGGCGGACCGCTTGCATAACATGCGTACCTTATCAAGTATGAAACCGGACAAGCAACTTAAAATTGCATCTGAGACTCGGTTTTTATATGCTCCCTTAGCGCATCGTTTTGGTTTTTACACAGTAAAAACAGAGCTTGAAGATTTGTCCATGAAATATTGTGAGCCAGAAATCTTCAATGAAATTCAAACAAAATTGAAATCCACCCAAGATGTTCGTGCGCGTTTCATTCGCCGTTTTATGGCTCCGATAAAGGACGAACTTCTAAAGCAAGGGTATCATTTCGATATTAAAGCACGAACCAAGTCGATTTATTCGATTTGGCGGAAAATGCAAACAAAGGAAATTCCATTTGAGGAGGTTTTTGATGTATTTGCAATTCGGGTTATTGTTGAAACTTCTCAAGAGCAAGAGAAGTCCGATTGTTGGAGAATTTACAGCATGGTTACAGATTTCTATCAACCAAGTCCGGAGCGTTTAAGGGACTGGATTTCTACACCTCGAGCGAATGGTTATGAATCGTTGCATACTACGGTGATGTCACCTCAAGGGAAATGGGTTGAAGTTCAAATACGCTCCAAACGCATGGATGAAATTGCCGAAAAAGGACTTGCGGCACATTATAAATACAAGGAATCAAAAAATGATGAGAGTAAATTTGATCGTTGGATTGCTGAAGTGCGTGATTTATTAGATAATCCCGATTCGAATGCCCTTGATTTTATCAATGAGTTTAAGTTGAATTTATTCAACGATGAAATCTATGTTTTTACCCCAAAAGGAGAGTTACGGGTTTTGCCAACCCATTCCACAATTTTGGATTTTGCTTATGACATTCATACAGACATTGGGGATAAGTGTATCGGAGCGAAAGTCAATAATCGCCTAATGCCCTTGAGCTATCAGTTGCAAAATGGAGATCAATTAGAAATTATAACTTCGAGTAAACAAAAACCAAATGAGGAATGGCTCAAGTTTGTTGTTTCTGCACGCGCTCGTCAAAAAATTAAGTCTTCCTTAAATGAAGAAAGAAAGCTAATTGCTCAAGACGGGAAGGAAACCCTTGAACGTAAATTGAAGCAATTTAACGTGTTAATGAATTCTGAAAATATTACATTTCTAGAAAAGTTTTATGGGGTAGGGAGCGCCACGGATTTATATTATCGAATCGCGAAAGGAAAAATTGATATCAATAAGATACGCGAGATTGAAGATAAACATGGATTCTTGCAAAGTTCTAAGAAAGATCCCGTTGTTGTCAAGAAAGGGCGGAAAGGATTAGAGGCGGAGCGGGTGGTGGATGCTAAAAAGGATGTTATTTACATCGGAGAGGATTTCAAGGGCATTGAATATCAAATGTCTAACTGCTGTAATCCAATTCCTGGTGATAAGGTATTTGGCTTCATAACGATTAATCAAGGGATAAAAATCCATCGGTCAGATTGTCCGAATGCCGTGCATTTAATGTCTAAGTATGCCTATCGTTGTGTAAAAGCCATTTGGAAATCGGAAGTGTTGGTAGAACGTTTAGCTGCTATACGTATTATTGGAATCGACCAGATCGGTTTGGTGAATCGACTTACCGAAATTATTTCTAAGGAGAATAAAGTAAACATGAAGAGTATTCACTTTGAAACCAATGACGGAACCTTCGAAGGAAAGATTCATGTAATGGTTTATGACACCGAACATTTAGATCAATTAACACGCAAGTTTCAAGAAATCGAAGGGGTTCAGCGTGTAACTCGCTGGGATTTTGAGGATGATGAGTTATTCTAGGGTTGCATGTACCATATCATAGGGATTTCTCGGCCTTAACATTGGATTCCATGCGAAGTTTTTGATGAAACGCTCCTTGTCATCTATTTGCTCCATCGGAAAAAACACACCATCTGGTTTATCGAAAAAGGTAATTCGCGTAACCTCGCCGCTATCTAAATAAACGATTAGTTCAGAAGCAAATAATCGATTTAATCCCTTTCGTTTTCGAGTTAAAATCGTGTCAATTTTCTGTTCTTCAATGGGATAGAAAATAGTCCAAGCCTGACCACTGACTTTTGCTTTGGTAAGTACGCTTTCATTAAACCATGCATCGATTCGTTTTCCAGAGAGCTGGTTGTAACATGATCCCGTATCAACCTTCATGATCGAACTTGCATTTCCTAATATTTGAGCTTTTTCAAGCACGCTGTCCGCAAGAAACACATGAATGGAATCTCCCTTTAATTCACTGTTCTGTGACCACAGTATCGGATGTTGAAATAGATCAATTCTCCCGATTTTACTGCTGTAGTGAGCTGAATCGCATATAGCTTGTGCTTTATTCGTATAAATTTTAACCCCTTTGGATCCATAGATGTTCCGATCGTCGAGGCTGTCTTTTTGCATGCGAATGGTATCGGCGTGCAGGAACAAGGAATCTTTTTGTCTGGTTTCTATTACGAGCGCGTGGCCAGCTAAGGTACTTTGAGAAACATTGTTTTGCGTCTGGAAATAGTCGCCCAATAAGATTAAATGTTGGTTATTTTCGTAAATCCGAACATGGCCATTTCCTTTGAATAGTTGATTGGTTTCTTTGTAGAATGCCGTGTCACAATAAATCGTTCGGTCTTTTTGCTTGATAAATACGTTTTTTCTTAAATGTCCTTCTTGAATATCTACCCGGTATTGACCTTTCTCACACTGTATTTCAATGCTATCGTTTTTTATCGTAGTAGGTCCATGAAAGTAGGTGGTTTGTTTTTCATATATGAATTGTAGGGTATCCGTAATCATGGTCAGCCGCTGTTTCTTATACTTTACTTTTCCGCTAAAGAAACAGGTGCCAGTGCTAGGGTAAAAGTAGCCTAATTTACTTGTTATTACTTCTTTGTTCGTACTGTTCTCAATTTTACCAATATTTCTATAGATAGCGCGACCAGTTTTTGCATTGTACTCGAGTGAATCTGAGGTTAATTTGTATTCAGCATCACGTACATTGACATGACCCCAAAGTCTTGCGATTTTTGTGCTTCCTGAATAGACTAAGGAGTCGCAGTAGAGATTTACATCATCTTTTGTAATATGAACCCTGCCGTACGCTCGAACAATTTTATCCTTTTCTCGATAATGTGCAGAATCACAATACATAGTATTGCCCTGATAGATAAAGCTAACCGTTCCTACCAGGCGATGCGTTTGAGTGGCCTTGTTAAAATAAATCTTTTCTGAACCAGGCAGAAGTTCAAGCTTACCCTGTGAAAACAACACATTAAATGCGAAAACAAAGCCGATTAACAGGGTGAAACGCACGAGATTCTATGAGATTATTTTAAGAGCGTTTGAGCTCGGTCTGGACCTACCGAAACCATTCGAATTGGCACTTCCAGTTGTTTTTCTAAATAATTCACATAGGTTTTTAGTGCCTCAGGAGCATCATCATAAGATGTTAATTGAGTCAGGTCTGTTTTCCATCCTTCCATTTGTGTTAGTATGGGGTTGATTTCTAAATCACGTACATCATAAGGGAATTCGGTAATCGTTTCTCCATTGATTTCATAACCTTCACAAATCATGATTTGATCAAAAATCCCTAATACATCAGCTTTCATCATGCACAATTCCGTTACTCCATTAATCATGATGGCATACTTCAATTGTACTAAATCTAACCAACCACAGCGACGTGGTCTACCCGTGGTGGCGCCAAATTCGTGTCCTTCTTTTCGCATCAACTCCCCGGTCTCATTATCCAATTCACTCGGAAATGGTCCGCTCCCCACACGGGTGCAATAAGCTTTGAAAATTCCAATCACGTTACCAATGGCTGATGGAGGAACACCTAAGCCCGTGCAAGTTCCTGCGGTCACGGTATTCGATGATGTTACAAATGGATAGGTTCCGAAGTCAATGTCTAGCATTGTACCTTGGGCTCCTTCTGCTAAAATACGTTGATTGTTTTTTAATGCACGATTTAAATAATGGTCACTTTCAATGCATGTTAATTCTTTAATGCGTTCGATTTGCTTAAACCACGTGTCCTCCATTTCTGTAAGATCGTAGGTGAATCCTTCGTAATGGTCAAGTAAATTAAGGTGTTTTTGCTTTAAATCCTCATATTTCGCTTTGAAATTAGGAGAAAACAAATCACCTACACGCAAGCCGTTACGACCTGTTTTATCCATGTAGGTCGGACCGATACCTTTAAGGGTTGAACCAATTTTATTTAACCCTTTAGCTTGCTCAGACGCAGCGTCAAGTAAACGGTGTGAAGGCAAAATTAAATGTGCTTTTTTAGAAATTAACAAGCGACTTTTTAGGTCTACATTAAAAGGAGTTAATTTATCAAGTTCTCCAGCAAATACGATTGGATCGATGACTACGCCATTTCCAATAACGTTAAGAGCCTCAGGCCTGAAAATCCCGGAAGGAACCGTATGTAGTACATGCTTAATCCCTTCGAATTCTAGGGTGTGACCAGCATTTGGTCCTCCTTGAAATCGAGCGATGATATCATATGTTGGGGTCAATACGTCAACTACTTTACCTTTTCCTTCATCTCCCCATTGAAGGCCTAACAGCACATCCACTTTCATAATTATTGATTAAAATGATTAGAAGCATCTTCTGTGGTCTCATAAATTGCGAACACCTCATGCATTTTAGTTATGTCAAATAATTTTTTCAGATTGGAATTGACCTGGGTAATAACGGCATCGCCACCGTTAACACGCGATCTGGTTAAGATTCTTACCATAAATGCAATCCCACTGGAATTTACATGTGTCAGGTCTTTTAAGTCTAGAATAATATTCCAGTTCTGTAATTTTTCGATTTCCGCAGATACAGCTTTTAAATCCGCATCGGAAAGTAATTTCCCCTCTAAGGTTATACAGGTGGTGTTTTCACCGTTCGAAATGAAATAATCAATCATTTTCTTTGTTTTTAATTCCGTAAAAATAGAGCGAATGGTGTTGGATCTCTACCCCAAAAATATCTTCAATGGTGGCCTTGATTTCTTGTATCCTGGGATCGCAAAACTCAATAACTTCGCCCGAATCAGTTAAGATAATGTGATCGTGCTGTTTTGACCCATGTGCCTTTTCGTATTGTGCCATCGCCTTTACGAATTGGTGTTTACGTACCAAGTTACAGGCTAAAAGTAATTCAATTGTATTGTAAAGTGTCGCTCTTGATACACGGTAATTGTCCGATTTCATTTTAAAGTATAAGGTCTCAATGTCAAAATGCCCTTCATAAGTGTAAATTTCATTGAGTATTGCGAACCGTTCAGGGGTCTTTCTGTGACCATTCTGCTCTAAATACGCGGCAAAAATTCCTTTTACTTTCTCTGGTAATTCCAAGGTAGACAAATTCAAGTAGCAAATTTACTTTTTATTTGATTCTAATTCATTCGCAAAAACGTTGATTTTTTAGAGGTTTTGAACACTTTTTCAACGCTTTTTATATGGATTTCTGCGTACCTTTGCCACATGTTAAATCAAAAACGTATTTGCATTGTGCTTCCGGCGTATAATGCCGCAGAGACCCTTGAAATGACCTACCATGAGATTCCATTTGACATTGTAGATGAAGTGGTTTTGGTGGATGATGCCAGCAGAGATCACACCTCTGAATTGGCTAAAAAATTAGGTATTCAGCATGTGATTCGTCATGAAAACAATCGAGGCTACGGTGGTAATCAGAAATCTTGCTACCGAAAAGCGCTTGAACTCGATGCGGATATTGTCATCATGCTTCACCCAGATTATCAGTACACTCCGAAGTTGATTCATGCTATTGCTGCAATAATTGCTTTTGATGTCTATCCCGTTGTACTTGGTTCACGGATTTTAGGAAAGGGAGCGCTCAAGGGAGGAATGCCCATGTATAAATACATAGCAAATCGATTTTTAACACTCGGTCAAAACATCCTCATGAGTCAAAAACTCTCTGAATATCATTCTGGGTATCGTGCATTCGCCAAAGAGGTTTTCTCGAAAATCGATATCGAATTGAATTCGGACGACTTTATCTTTGATAATCAAATGTTAGCGCAGTTGTTTTATGCAGGATACGAAATAGGCGAAGTTACGTGTCCAACCAAGTATTTTGAAGAAGCATCATCCATCAATTTTTCACGATCCATGAAATATGGGTTCGGCGTTATTGGCGTGAGTATCGGATATCGATTAGCAAAATGGGGGCTTTTTACCCCAAAAATTTACAAGAATTAATTCATAGCATTATGTCAGACGATAAGAAAATTATTTTCTCCATGGTGGGCGTGTCTAAGTCGACCCCACAAGGAAAACAAATCATTAAAAACATTTACCTCAGTTTTTTCTATGGCGCCAAAATCGGTATCATTGGATTGAACGGTGCGGGAAAATCTACCGTAATGAAAATTATTGCGGGACTCGATCAATCCTACCAAGGAGACGTTGTATTCTCCCCGGGGTATAGCGTCGGGTATCTTCCGCAGGAACCTGAGTTGGATCCAAATAAAACGGTCAAAGAAATTGTACTTGAGGGTGCAAAAGAAATTGTTGATGTACTCAAGGAGTATGAAGATATTAACAACGCGTTCATGGATGAAGAAGTGATGAATGATCCAGATAAAATGGATAAGTTAATCGCTCGTCAAGGTGAAGTTCAAGATAAGATTGATGCGCTTGATGCATGGGAATTAGATAATAAAATCGAACGCGCTATGGATGCCTTGCGTTGTCCGCCAGATGACCAAGAAATATCTTCACTTTCAGGTGGAGAAAAACGTCGCGTAGCCCTTTGTCGACTCTTGCTTCAAAATCCCGATGTACTCTTGTTAGATGAGCCAACTAACCACTTGGATGCAGAATCAATTGATTGGTTAGAACAATATTTACAACAATATCAAGGTACTGTCATTGCAGTAACCCACGACCGATATTTCTTGGATAACGTAGCGGGTTGGATTCTGGAATTGGATCGGGGAGAGGGTATTCCATGGAAAGGAAACTACAGCTCATGGCTTGAACAGAAAGGGAAACGATTAAAAGAGGAGGAAAAGACTGAATCTAAACGTCAACGTATGCTTGCGCAAGAATTAGAATGGGTCCGAATGAATCCAAAGGCACGTCAGGCAAAATCGAAAGCTAGGCTTCAGAATTATGAAAAGATGCTCTCCGAAGACGGCAAAGAAAAAGAAGCGACACTCGAGATTCCGATCCCGAATGGTCCGCGTCTAGGAAACAATGTTATTGAAGCAATCCATGTAGGAAAGAGCTTTGGAGATAAATTGCTATATGATGATTTAAATTTCTCCCTGCCGCCTGCCGGAATTGTTGGGATCATTGGGCCAAACGGTGCAGGAAAAACGACCATATTCAAAATGATTATGGAAGAACTTATGCCGGATGGAGGTGAATTTAAGGTTGGAGAAACCGTGAAATTGGGATATGTCGATCAAAATCATAAATCTTTAGATCCGAATAAATCCGTATATGATGTAGTTTCGAATGGTCTTGAGTTTATTGAAATAGGCAATCAAAAAATTAATGCTAGAGCTTATCTTTCTAAGTTTAATTTCAACGGTTCGGATCAAAATAAAAAAGTTGGAGTGCTTTCAGGTGGGGAACGAAATCGTTTGCATTTAGCGATGACCTTAATGATTGAAGCCAACGTCTTGTTACTGGATGAGCCAACAAATGATATCGATGTGAATACTTTACGCGCTTTAGAAGAAGGTATTGAGCGCTTTGCGGGATGCGCCGTGGTAATTTCTCACGACCGTTGGTTCTTGGATCGTATTTGTACACACATCTTGGCATTTGAAGGAGATTCTCAGGTTTATTGGTTCGAAGGTTCCTACTCCGAATACGAGGAAAACAAAAAGAAACGCTTGGGTGATAGTGGCCCGAAACGAATCAAGTACCGAAAAATAATGTAATTATTTCGGGCTTTTGGTATATTTCCATACTAAGGATTCTACCTCATTATGCTTTTTAATCTTTAAATACGCTTGAGGCGTATGGCTAACCCCTTCCTTAAAAATTACTGAATAAAAACTACGGGCGGCAGCATAGGAACCTAGTGGACTTGGATGTCCATTGTCAGGTTTATATAATGTTTTAATGTGATGCTTGAAATAAAGTTTTTCAAATACTAAGCCCACTGGTGATCGTAAGGCATCGAAATCAATGGCAAGTGCTTTATATTTTTTGCCGAGATTCTTCGAATCATTTTGTAATGCGTATTGGAGTAAGCAAATTTCGGATACCCTTTTTTATAGGCCCAAGTCATAAAAAAAACAAGTTTAGTTTTGTTGTTATTACGTTTTATTGTCGAAACAATTTTATTCAATCATGGCAAGGTTTTCTCATAGTATGTTATACTATCTTTTAACATATCTCTACTCGATCCTTGCAGTACCACGTAATCCCATTTCTTCCATTGGATGGCCTGATACACTTTCTTTCGCAAAGAGTGTCGGTAGAACGAGGTTTTTCCCTTAACACACCAATTTACTTCCACCTGCTTTCCATTTGCTTTGGCGATTTTCATGAACATGCGCGGCATGTGATTTCGGTAGGTATAGGAATTACCTATGAATAATATGCGTATAGGCTCTTCCGCGAAGCTCTAGCTTGAAACTAAGATTAATAGAAGAAATATAAGGATGCGATTCATTAGTATATTAAGAAGACGAATGTAATAAAAGTTCCAAAACTTACGGAGCGTATTCCTTTTTCCTTCGTCTAATGATGCATTTTAATTTGAGTGGAACGAGTCGATATGCTCTCCATAAATACGGACGGAATAACAGTGCGAGTATTCGGTAAAAGGTCCAGCTTAAACGATCCCAAAGACTAAGTTTTATTGGGGTTGATGGGGTAGCATATCCAAGCTTTTTACTTGTTTCGCTCGTTTGTTTTAGAATGACTGCTTGATGTTTTTCAGACAAGGGGTTGGCAGTTCGTTGTTTTGAGCGTGGAGATGTCTCTAATATTCCTCGGTGAAAATCGCTAATTTTTTCAATGTATTCAGGAGACAGTAAATGCTTGCGATGTGCTATTAATGCGCTAAATCCTATTTGATAATTCAATTGTGAAGATTCAAATGAAACACCCCAAATTGTATTCAAGGTCCTCAGAACGGATTCAGGATTGGTAATGAAAGTTTCAAAGGGTAAGATTTGAGTTTTAGGAAAACCTAAGGCCTCATCGTAGGTAAGTTTCCAAACATTACTCAAATAATAGGGGTGACTAAAAAAATCAATTCCTCTTCGACTTTTCGCTTCAATATTCGCTAAGACGTTTCGTGATAAAATCAAAAATGATGCACTGGGAAATAATCGCGTAATTTCCTCCTTATGAAACACATACTTCATCTGTTTGTCAAGAATAACCTTGATGGAATCCTTGTTTTTTATTTCGCTATCATAGAAATTCAAATAAGTTAACTTGATTAAGCGATCATAGTTCAAGATAGATATATGGTCCAAAAGGCATTGAGTTAAACGCTCTTTGTGCTCAAAATACAAGGCGGCATTCTTTTCAAAAAGGCTATAGAAGTCATCCACATAGGCCTTAATAGGGCTTTCATTCCAGTCGCTTATTTTTCCGTACTTACCTGAAAAATATAAGGCAAATGGTTCTTCCGATGCAACAATCAATGAAGGGTTCATATTCAACATTGTCGCAAGCAAAGAGGACCCTGTTCGTTCTGTACAAAGTATAAAATGGATTGGTATGGAATCTAATTCGTCGCTACGCCACATGCTTCTTACGTTTTTTGTCGATTCGGAGCACCCAACGCTCAAAATAAATAACTTTTAGACGAATAGGTAAGCGATTAAACAGCGCATCTTTTGCTCGTTCCAGGCTTATTTTAACAGCATAGGGTATGGTTAAGGCTAGTATCCAACACCGTTTGGCAATAGGAATTGTCAATGTGGTGTGATAGCCATAGGTGCTTCCCCGGATCCCAGCAATCACTTCGCACACCTCAATTTCCTGAGTACTTAATCCTGCTTTCCACGATTCAACTGCGGCTGTATGTATAGGTTTGGATAAATCACCAAAGCGTTTTTTCATGCGCTCGGCTTGTTCGTATTGGGTTTTTACTTCGCGTAGAAATAAGGCTTGATATGGCGCCAAGGCCTCTTGCGTTTCCAATTTTACTGATATTTCAAGAAACTCACACACCTTGATTAACCAGTGGTCTGGGGCTTGAACGAGGTCTTCATAACGTACAATTAGTACGTGATTTGGATGCTGTTTTTGAAAGGACGCAATGCGTTGTTCAAATTGAATCCAGCGTAACGAATTATAGTATGCGCTGGTGGATTTTAAGTGGACACTATTTTTCCTAGAATTCACATTGGCCCGGTAGTCGCGCATCATCCATATGTACTTTGAGTTTGGGTTGATGGCAGTCAGGGCGTCGAGGTAGTAGGAGTGAAGCGGATTCTTGTTAATGAAATGAACTGCATCTTTTGTGGGGGCAAGCGTATCCACAAATGAACGGTATGTGTGAATAATTAGTTCTTCATACGACGTGATTTCCTTATTCGACAAGAAGAACGCCTCGTCAAACGTAAACCCAACATAGGGTTGCAGGATTCCAAAGGCTTTATGGAAACGCGCGGCCAATGCTAACTCTTCGCTATTGAATTCGGTTTTATTTTTCCATGCATGATAGAAAAATGGAATAAAATAATTCTCCGGTCCTGCCCACACCTCAGGTTGTGCATTCAATATGCTTTGCAATAAGGTGGTACCTGAACGACCAATGCCAATGATGTGGTGATGCTTATTCAAGTCGTTTCAATTTTAAGGACAAGGGAAGGTGAAAAAGCAATTTTTCTTTGAGGTCATACCAAAATGCTATGATTTGCAAGGTTAAAGGAACGTATACTGTAGCATCCGTTTCGAATTCATAGCCAAAATTAGGCATTTCATTTCGGCAGATCGATTCTATGGATTCCTGTTGTCGAAGATCGAGTACCTCACGCCATTGTTCTACAGCTCTTGAGTTTATTGGTTGATTTAAATCAACGTATTTTTTGTTTAAGCGTGCATTGGCTTTATTGTAGCCATTTGAGTTCAGTGTTGCGACTTCGTCAATCTTCATCGGGCTCAATCCGAGAAACGCACAGAGTTCATCGATTGTCTGCTGCGGATGCGTTACAAACTGTTCATACCGTAATAGACAAATTTGCGAGGAATAATCACGCTTGAGGTGGTGAAAACGTCTGTTATATCGTTTCCATCGGATAGCATTCAAGATCCAATGGTTATTCCTGCCATGAACCGAATTAACACTTTGGATGCGCGAAGCTACATTCGCTCGCGGATCACGCACCAGAAAAATGGCTTTAGTTTGTGGGTATTCCTTTAGGTAGTGATGAATGTGTATGGTGTTTACTGGATTCTTATCGATTATCCATTTCCGACCTTGGATGTTCTTCTCGGACGTAGCATCGCTTGTGAATAAGGTCGAAAGTAGGTTCATATAACTGAAATAGTCCAATTCACTTGGAATCTTTGCTATTTTTTCAGGTTGAATGTGCCAAGGATGACCTGGATGCCTTCGTTTCATAGCGTTTATAAAGCGCACAACTAGGTGGTTTCTTTCTGAATTGAACCGATTATTTCGAAGTGCCTTATAAAAAAAAGAGAACAAGGGAATTTCAGGATTATCTAAGCAATCGGGATGGCTTCCAAGTGTTTTAGAAAGTAACGTCGACCCAGATCGCCCGATTCCTATAATGAATAATCGATTCAAGTTATTTAATGTAAACTATTGATTATTAATTTTTTGAATGTAAGATTCTATTCGTGCTATTTCTTCATTTTCCCATGGGCTATTCATCTTACGTAAGGAACTAATCGCCCGATTGAATGAGCGTATGGCCTTTTCTTTTTCACCCAGATTCACATATGAATTTCCAATTTGTACAAAGTCTTTAGCCTTACCCTTTCCTGTTTTGATTTGATGTATGTGGATTGCTATAATTGCTTCGTAGCGGAGCGCATTTATGAGGTAAGTATCCGTGAGTTCCTCCGCCTTGGATTCGGGGAATTTCTTTTCGATAACTGCTTTTGTCGCAATAATTTCATCGATTAATGACTCTGAAATAGTTTCAAAACGGTAAGGCGCAACAAAGTGAGCCACCGCATTTTTACGGAAATCATCCACGATGTTATAACTCGCTTTTTTTCCTGTATATAATTCCATTAATCGCTGATTAACTTGCTTAGCATATGAAGGATTTAATTCGGCTAAGGTCTTGTTCCATGTTGCCTGTCCCGCAGCATAAGCGCTAAGTTGAGCAATCGAAGTTGGATTTAATCCATCGGCTAAAAACAATTTTCCCCGTTCTTCGAATTGACTAAGTAAGCCTAAAACGCATAAACTTGAAAGGGAATCAATCGTGTGAATTACTGAATTTTTCAGTGATTTATCGGTTAAGAACCTTTCGTTTTGTTTCCAAACAATGTAGGTCTTTAACCGTGAAACTAAGAGGTTTTCCCATGCTTCCTGATAATCAGGTTGTTGCTTGGTCAGTTCATATAGTAAGGCGGATGACGCCCGCTCATTACACAAGAAAGAAGATTCAATGGTGGCTAGGTTGCTTTTGATTTTGTAATAATCTGGATAAACGTGGAGCGCCTTTTCATAAGCCTGTTTGGCCAACGTTACTTGGCTGTAGATTGCTTCTTGGTTTTCTGACTGGACATCGTTCCAAGATTGATTGATTTGATATTGTAATTCTTGTCCAAGCAAAGCATGAACTTTAGCGGATTTTGTGGTTGAGCTATCGGATTCATAAAGACTCAAGCGATTGCTCCATGCGCCGTTCCGAATAAATACCATACTTAAACTGTACATGCTGAAGGCGATAAAAAGCAGGGGGGCAATTTTCCCTTTGATTGCGGAGAATTGGTTCAAAAGAAAGACGATGGTGATGCATAGCCCCAGGCTCGCAGTAAATGCTAAGCGCTCACCAACAATTCCAACCATGGGAAAGATCAAGTTACATGCTCCAACGATTGCAAGAAAGAAAAACACCAGTCCAAAACTCATTTCTACCTGAGTCTTTTTCACAACGGACCATAGGATAAAACCTACGATGATTAATAGCACCGTAGCGATAATAAGTGTTATAAGTGTGAATGCTGGGGAAACGGTAAGTGCCCCCATGCCATAATAGCATTGCAAATCCACTGGTAAGATGCTCTGTTTAACATACCAGGTCAGTGAGTCAAAGAATAGGGGGATGCGCTGAAAGAAGCTGTATTCAAACGCTGGATTTTCAACGATGGAAAATTCGCGTATGTTATCAGTTTCAATTAATCCCTTTTTTAACAAGCCAAATATGATGCGAGCTCCGAGTAGCGATGTAGATATATAAGCTACAGATTTCCATGAAAAGGACCGAAAGAAAACAAGAGCAATAGGAATAATAACCAGCATGGGCATGGCCGTTTTTTTACTTAACAAGGCTATGAGCAAATACAGCAGCGTAAAGAGTAAAGATTTCCATTGTCGTGAATCAACAAACCGAAGAGCGGAACGCAAGGCTAGTAAAGAAAACAACATGCTGAGCAATTCATCTCGATTTTTTAAACTATTAACGACCTCACTGTGAATGGGTAAGCTGAGAAAAAGCAAGGTAATCACGAAGGCTATACCGTGCTTGGATGTACCAAACAAGGTATTCAGGGTGCTGAATAGAATAATGCCAAGCAAGGAATATAAAAGCAGTTGAATAAAGTGGGAAATGTGAACCCATTCATCGGAGCTTCCAAATAAACTTTTTTCGATGGCAAAGGTGGTCACAACGACCGGACGGTATTCGTAGTTTTGTTCCTCATTAGTAGCGTAGGAATTACTAAAAATGGCAGGAATGCCTTTTATGCCTTTACTTACCAGTGGGTGTTGTTGTCGATCTGTACAGGTAACTAATTCATCATCTAAGGCAAAGGTGTTTTTAATGGAGTTGCCATAAAACAAGAATACCCAAAGAATAATTGCGGGATAAATAAAACGTTCTGATAACGTAAAAACTCTACCAAAGAAAGGGAATTCAAACTGCACAATTCAAAGGTAGTATTTTAATCAAAAAAAAAATCCCGAGGAACCGGGATTTAATCTAGTCCTTAACTTCTTTGTTTTCTGCTTTTTCGCGTTTCTTTTTCTTAATTTCCTTAACCTCTTGCTCTAGTTTTTCATATTGAGCAGCTGTTAATACATCTTTGAGCATGGCTTTTCTCGCCTGTTGATTACTTTTTAATACTTCGTTCTTAACCTCTTCAGAAAACGTGGAAGTTTTTATTCCATCATTCTTCATTATTATTCCCAAATTGATATCATATACTTTGGAATACTGATCATCGGTTAAATTCAACTCAGTTTTCATCCGATTGGTTTGATTTGTAGCGCGTTCTTCTGCAGTCGTTTGAGCAAAACTCATAACAGATACAAACAGTAAGGCAATTAAAAACATGTGTTTCATGGCAATTTAATTTTTGTTAAATGTACGAATAACATGTAGTTAAGGATGCCTTGAACTGTTAAATTTCGTAAAACAACCAAGCGTTTATTCACCAAATTCCATTACACGTTCAACACTTCCATCCGAATAGATAAACAACATTAAGGTGTTCTTTCTACGATTAATAACTTTTCCATTTAAGTCTGTTATTCGAACAAGCGCTTTGTTCTCCAATGTATTTTCATTCAGACCGGTAAAGTTGAGTGTTAAATTTAGAGTAATGGTGCTATCACAACCATTAGCACTTGACACAATTTGCGTATAAACTCCACTTTGAGTATAAGTTTGGCCATTTAACGTGTACGAATCTAATGCAGTTTCTGTTAATGTTGAATCACTATGAGGAAGAACAGTGACCTGCATAGAATCTGAATTCTCGCATCCATTGGCATCTATTCCAGTAACCGTGTATGTTCCGTTATTAAGAGGAATAAATGGTGCATTATCAACCACTCCATTGTCCCAAGAAAATTGTAAAGCTCCGCTGCCTGAAACAACAACAGAATCTCCTTCACAAATAGTCTGGTCTTGACCCGCACTAACATTAGGAAGAGGGTTTACAATAATGCTCGCATTTGCTGGAATACTCGGGCAATTCGGTGTTGCAGGGTCAACGACTACTACCGTATAAGTACCTGCCACCGTAGAACTGAAACTTGAAACATTACCGGGGTTAGCCGCTCCATTTGGAACAACCCAATTGTACGTGTAGTTACCTGCCGGCGTAGCATTAGCCGTTATTGTTGCAGTTTCACCTTGACAAATTGATGCATTGTTGATGCTTGTGATTGGTGCGATACAATTTGGTAAAGTAATGGTTACAACACCATTTCCTTGGTTGATACCTGGCACATTTACTTGATTGATTCCCGTATTGAATGAACCGCCTCCACCACCATGGGTAGGATCGGTACCGCCACCGCCACCTGAATAACCGCCGCCGCCGCCGCCGCCGCCATAATGATTGCCGCCTCCGCCACCGCCACCAAAGCCGCCGTAGCCACCACAACCGCCGCCACCGCCGCCACAAAATGGAGAACCACCAACCCAATTTAGGGTGAGGTCACCACCTCCGAAAGGACCTCCTCCAGCACTTAACCAGCCAGTTCCTCCACCTGCACAAGGTGTATTGCTAAACAAACCTGCAGAACCTCCAGCGCCAGCAATACCGCCAAGATAGGCGCCTGATTGGTCACTTCCGCCATCTGGAGTAATTTTTCCGTGCGCATCTTGATGAATGGCACCTGACCCCGAATAATTGCATAGACCACCACCACCACCGGCAGCTAATAGTAAATTGTTCGCATTGCGGTAAACAAAGCTACCGCCACCGCCACCGGAACTATTTTCGGATTGACCACCAATTTGTAATTGACCCTGTTGTCCAACTACAATATAAATAGTTTCTCCTGGAGTAACCGTAAAGTCACCAGACATTAAGGCACCTAAGCCTCCACCGGTATTTCCGCCTCCTTGAGCACCCGATGCTGAAATTGTAAGGGTTGTAACACCCGCCGGAACCGTGTAGCTTTGAATTGTGCCGGTGTAATTGAACGAAATAGTCTGCGCGTTGGCAAACGATGAAAATAGCCCAATCACCATCGTGAAGAGATAAATTCGTTTTTTAAGTAAATTTTTAATCATAATAATGTTGTTTCTAATAAAAATACAATCATTTATTTGTGTCGCCAAAGTTTTTTTAAAATTTAGTAAGAATTCGTTCATTACTATACCTTTCTTTATCTTCGCATCATGGCCTTGAAATGGAAATCCCTAGTACCCAAATTTTTAAAGGAGATATTCCGTTACCTTAAGCGGAAAAAACGACAGGCTGCGTTGCTTAATCAGCAACAGTCAGGACAGGGTTTCACGCAAGAAGACCTAAAACAATCGCTTTTAAGTGCAGGCATTCAACCAGGTGATCACCTCATGGTCCACGCCAGTTTAAGCAAGATGGGATTTATTGAAGGAGGCGCCAACACGGTAGTTGAAGTGCTAAAGGAGTGCGTTGGTGCTAATGGTTTGATTCTAATGCCAACTTCTCCTATTGCGCGCTTGCAATTAGATTATGTGTCTGCCAATCCCTTATTCGATGTCTTGGATACGCCGTCGGCAATGGGTAAAGTCTCTGAAGTATTTAGAACCTCGGCTGGCGTCGTTAGGAGCTATCATCCCACGGAACCGGTTGCGGCTTGGGGAACCCAAGCGTACGAGTACATTAAAGATCACACCAATAAAAATACCCCTTACCATTGGGATTCACCATATGGTAAACTGATTAAACACGGTGGGAAAATTTTGTACATTGGCGTGACCCTTGACAATGCTGGCACGCATTTACACACCTTGGAAGATGCCTTAGATGTTGGGGTTCCGGTTTATTATGCGCAAGAATTTAGGCTCCCTGTGCGTGACTGTGAAGGGAAAGAATTGATCGTTACCACCAAAGTTCATAATCCGGAATACTCAAAAAAACGCCGCTGTGATGAATTACTTCCCATGTTTTTACGCGAAGAGGTCTATCGTGAAGTATATATTGGGAAGGCTAAAACCTTGGTATTTGATGCTAAAAAAATGTTTGATGTAATGGTGAGTGCTTTCAACGATCGTGGAGTAACCATGTATAATCCCAATGGAAACGAATGAAGATTGCTATTACCTGGGATTATGAGCTTTTTTTTGGTGACTGCAGCGGTTCGGTGGAGCAATGCATGCTTGAGCCTACGGATCGTTTGTTATCGCTCGCAGCTAAATACAAGGTTCCATTTACCTTTTTTCCTGATGCAGGGTGTTTAATCAAGTTTGAGGAGCAGGCATCGTGTCATGATGCGCTTCAAGCGATTAAAAATCAAATCCAGTTGTGGGATTCCAAGGGGCATGAAACGGGCTTGCACATTCATCCACATTGGGAAAAGTCCAGTTGGAATGGTCAGCAATGGGAACATGATTTATCCTTTTATAAGTTGTCAGATTTTTCCGCTGAAGATGCGTCTGGTATAGTTGAACGTTACGCATCCTATATGAATTCCTTACTTTCTCAACCGATGCAAAGTTATCGGGCGGGAGGATGGTGTGCGCAACCTTTTGCTCCCGTAGCAGATGCTATGAAAAAAGCCGGGATTCACCTGGATTCTTCCGTATTTAAGGGAGGAAAGAATACTACGAAACCGTATCAATATGATTTTACGGCTACACCGGACCTATCGCACTGGAAATTCTCAGAAGACCCTTCCGTATTGCATTCAGATGGTATCTTTACGGAATTACCCATAGCATCGATGAATTACTCGCCCTTGTTTTTCTGGAAACTCTTTGTTCTTGGGCGCCTTAATCCTGGGCAACATAAACCCATTGGGAATGGACTTCCGGCAAAAGGTGGAGGATCGAAAAAAGAGTTGCTTACACGCTCGCACCGCTTGTGTGTTAGTGCGGATGGATATTTTTCAACACAATTGAATCGTGCGTTGCGTAAGGCAAAGCAAGCCAACGAACAATTCCTCGTAGTGATTGGTCATCCCAAGGCCTTAACACCATTTGGTTTAAAAACCTTGGAATCCTTTATCGCTAAACATAGTAGCGATCATGAGTTTGTAACACTTTCCTCGGTCCTATGATTGTAGCCAACACACAACTCGATAAGCAGCGTTGGGACCAGAGAGTCTTAGCGGAACAACCTGAAGGCTTCTTTTTTATGTTGAGTTGGTATTTGGATTCGGTCGCACCGGGTTGGGAAGGCTATGTGCTTGGTGATTATGAGGGCATTTATCCCATCGTGCCCCAACAAAAGGTTGGGGTAAGTTATACGCATATGCCGTTTCTTACGCGAAGCTTTTTTCCGATCGGGTTTGATGATAAACAATCCGTGGCTCTTAAGCAATACCTTTCGAATCGTTTTTCCTATCTGCAGTTGGCAGGTGTGTCATTAAACGAGCCTTATCAACAGCAAATCCGAATATATCAAGTGCTTGATTTAACAAGTTTCGATCGGTCTCAATGTTCTGAAAACCACCGCAGGCAGTATAAAAAAGCAGCCCAACAAGGGTTTGGAATCGATACTTCGGTAAATCCATCGGGTTTAATTACCCTCTTTCGTCAGGTGAAAGGGGCGGAATTTACTCATTTGAAAGATGCTGATTATCTAATGTTAGCACATTTGATGGAAGAAGCCAACCGTCGTGGCTATTTACGGCAATTTTCTTTACGGAATCATGAAGAGCTGGTCGGAGCTGCTGCGTACTTGGAAGTGAACGGACAGGTGTTGTATTTAAAAGGAGCCATTACGCCCGAAGCCATGAAAGTCGGAGGGATGGTGTATTTGCATGTGGAGGCAATGATGGCCTTAGCACCTACCTGTTCCCAACTTGATTTTGGTGGCAGCAATGCCAAAGGGCTTGGAGAATTTAATCGAAAATTTGGTGCAAGGGATGTAGAATACCTACTTTTGATTAAGAATTCGCTGGTTAAGCCCTTGGCTTGGTTGGTAAAACGTAAATTCGGTTAATGACAAAGTCAGTATTAATTACAGGAGCAAGTGGCGGTATAGGAATGCGCCTTGCAAAAGCGGTGATATCCAAGGGGTATCGTGTGGTCCTTCACGGTAACCAACACATGGAGGCCATTTCTGATTTGGATGGACTATTTCCTGAACAGATTACTGCGGTGGCTGCTGATATTTCAACTAAAACGGGCATTAGTCAACTTACGCAAGTTGCAGGGGATTGTGATGTGGTATTGCATTGCGCAGGCATCCCCAGTGCCGGCATTTCATGGAAGATAAGCGCAGAGGAATTCCGAAAAGTGAATTCAATTAATTACGAAGCGCCATTTTTTATATCTCAACAGCTCATTCCGGCGATGCGAAGGAATGGGTGGGGTAGAATCGTCTTCTTTTCTTCGATCGTAGCACAAACTGGTATTCCAGGAACCGCGGCGTATTCGGCATCGAAAAGTGCCTTGTTTGGCTTAACGCGGACCATGGCTTCAGAGTTAGCATCGAATGGCATTACGGTCAATTGTATTGCTCCAGGGTATATGGATGAAGGTATGATTCGGGAAATACCAGCGGCTATGCGTGAACAGATCATTGCCAGAACGCCCATCGCAAAACTCAGTGACACTGAAGGGATTATAAAGATGGTAGAACTGCTTCTTTCCGAGGAGTCCAATTCCATTACTGGCCAGGTGCTCTCCGTGAATGGCGGTTTGTGGATGTAGGGGGGTTAAAACAATTCCATTGCTCCGCAGATACTGCACTCCGCGACATCAAAGATTTAATGGATAAAGGAATATTGCGTCAAGAAGAAGGAGGCGGTCTAAGCACTAACTATGAACTGGTTGCAATTTAAATTACTTACCGTATCACAGTGATGTGACCAGAAACTACCTTGTTGTCGTTGGTGGTGAGCTTATAGAAATATATTCCTGCTTCAAGGTCCTTTCCGTTAAGATCTTTTCCACTGAAGGGAGAACTTGTATTCGTCATTTCATACACGATATTACCCCAACGATTGAGAATAATCAGATCAAAACTCGTGCAATCAACAAATAAGTTATCGAGGATTAATTGATCATTGACCAGGTCTTCATTTGGCGTAATTACGTTAGGAATATTTAGATTCTCTATAGGTACCGAAGGGAGAATTGTAAATGGCAATGTCTCACTAAAATCGCAGCCATTGGTGCCTTCCAATGTGATGCTTGCCACATAAGCTCCTGGGTTTATAAAGGCATGGGTAAAACTAGGAAATGAAAAGTCGCCAACGCCGGGTATGTTCCATGTCAATTGGTTAAATGTATAATTGCCCAAGGTGAGCCCAACGTCGAACGTGCCTTGCTGACCACATGCAGTCTGCACGGAAGGAGTAAGTGTTGGTACATCAACAATCGTTACGTTAATCGTATCCGTATTCGTACATCCTTCGTCGCTGCTCACGGTTAAAATGACTTGATATGTACCTGTGGTATTATAACTATGAGAAGCGTTT
>JBEAQY010000028.1:0-23126 GCA_041163605.1 Bacteroidota bacterium
ATTCTTTTACAAATTTAAGGAGTTTTCCCGCATGCTGAACCACATAAAACCCAGTATGCCATTGCTGAACATCGATTTTAAGTTCCACTGTTTCAGCCTGACCTTGTGCGACAATCCGTCCGAAGTTATCCATTATTACGTAGGGTTCATTCGTTGAAATGCCCGTTAAGGTTACAAAATCATGGGATGGATTCGGAAAAACATGTAATCCATTCGCAGTTTCCGCTAAGGAATTCACACTGTTGTTGGTCACGTAAAACTCATCAAATGCAGCTTCCGTAATATTTACATTGGGGTCATAATCGGCAATTGAAACCACCAATTGCATGGACGAGGTTATTGGAATTATTCCATTAAGCCCAATACTTTTATATTCCCAAGTCATGGCATTTCCTTGCGGCGGACTTACCGCATCAATTAGCACCAGTTGACTTCCGTTACTTATGTAGACTTTCAGCGTATCATCTACCGCCTGTGGCCCATAATAATTATAATAGCCGCGCGCAAAATTCACATGTGGATTCGTTAACGAGGTTAAATCCATAGGTGGCGACACTAATACAGTATTTCCTTGGTCCACATCATCGAAATCGGGATGTACATTCGGGTCGTTACCTGTTACAAAACAACTGGTCCCGCAATCCCACGGAACATCACCGACCACCACAGATCCACTAGAAGTGGCGTTCGGAGTTCCACGTTCCCAAATACCAGTTTGTGCCGTTCCGTTGACACTCCAACCGAAATCCAATTCAAAATCATCGTAGTAGCCAGGCGTCAAAGTAACGTTTAGCATTTGGGTATTTTGATCGATTACTTGACTTGTGCAAAATGTTTTATACCCCCATTTTCCAACATAGATCTGATATTGTTCTTGGTAAAACAACACCAATTGCTCCTCACCTAGCGCATTAGTGACACCCGTATGCGTAATCAGTGGATGAACCAATTTTACTTGCGCATCAAAAATCGGTGTTCCGGAAGAACCATCCATTACATTAACCTGGACGTTAAACGGTGGAATAGGCGTCATCTGTGCATCCAGGGTGATTTCTTGTCCTTGGATTAAGGTAACATTCGTGGTTAATGGATAATACCCGACCTTTTCGAACAAGACTTGTGCTGTACCTACCTGATAATACCCAGTAACATAAGCACCTTGAGGATTTGAATAGTCCGGTTGATTGTTATTGCTCAATGTTACTTTGACATCGTTCAGCGGAACTCCAGAACCCATTTCTGTGACGTTACCTTTTAAATAACTTCCTTTTTCATAGGTTGGGCCAAGAATAAATAAGCCCTCGGTAATATCTGCCGCAATGATGGTTCCACTGGTAAAGAACGGATACACGCCCCAGCAACCATCGAAACCGGGCGTTTGACCATTATAGGTGTCGTATTGTCCAACTTTAACTAAGTTATTCGGATTAGTACAATCATGAATCACAATGCCGTCGGAATAGTAACTGGTTATTAAATAATCTCCCATAACATGGGTATTGTGCGGAATCACCCCGGTACCCGGTGAGTTTTGGATGCGCTCCACTTCAACAATCGCATTTGGATTTGAAATGTCATAAACGGCAATATAGGCACCCGAGACCTCATCGGTAGTAAACACATATTGTCCGGATGTTGATGGCCAGATGTTGTGTGAAAAAAGATTTGGGGTTGGTTGAGTTGCAATGAGTTGAGGCGCCGCGTGATTACTCACATCTACTAGACTGAAAAACCCATCATAAATATGCGCCAAGTACATGGTATCATTGCGAACATACCCGTCATGACAGTACCAATTATCAAATGCGCCCACTTCTATAGGTTGCATCGGATTCGAAGTGATATCTAAAATGATCACACCGCCCTCTCCCCGATTACTTCCGAACACATAAGCAAACCCTTGATTATCACAAAAGCAGGTATGTGCTGAAGTCCATGTTTGTCCGGGCGGCCCCATATACACACTGGTGGGAAGGTTTGTAGATTGAGGTAAGGGAGATAAATCTATAATCAATAAGCCATCATCCGCCTCGGTAGTTACATAGGCATAGTCTCCATAAACGCATGGGTCACGCCAGATGGATTCAGTACCTGGCATCCAAAAAATCTCCACTGGATTGGAAGGATTGGAAATATCTACAATGGAAGTTCCTTTAGAGGTACCTACAATGGCATATTCATTACCCATCTCATCTTCATATCCCCATACATCGTTTAGGTTTGCTCCATGGAGTTGCTGATAAGAAATATGAGAAAGGGAATCAACATTTAATTGACTAAACGTAGACCAACCTAATCCAATAAAAATAAAAGCGAAAAGAATCTTCATAAAATAATTATAGCGGCAATGATAAAAATTAAAATGATCACCAGATATTGCCAAACATCCGGAAAATACGTGGTAATCATGTCTTTAATGTTCATGGTTACTGCTTAATAAATTGTTTTGTATACACTTGATTCTTAGTCACAATGCGTGCAATGTATGCCCCAGATGGAACTTCTCCAAGATTCACATGAGATTCTGCAAAGTGCTGTGAGGCAGTCATTGCCTCCGTCAACCATTTTCTTCCCATCATGTCATAGATCTCTAAGGTAGCCTCATTATCGACAAACCCTGAAATCTCAATGGTCGTTTCACCACTTGTTGGATTTGGGAATACGGCAATTTCGTGATCTAGTTTATTTTCATTCAAGCCAACACCAAAACCGACAGAGAAATCGTAACGGTGGTAGTGACCAAAATCACCCGGAAATAATTCTATGTAGCTTCCACCTACATAGCGCAAACGCATCTGCCCGTTAGTTTCACCTTCCACTTGAGCTGAATACCAAAAAGACAATCCATCGTGATCCGTATCCTCGATAATGATGCTGTAACATCCGGGTGCAAGATCAAAGGTGTCTTTGTATTGCGTTTGATTGGCCAATTGATTTCGTTGAAAAATTATATTTCCAGCTCCATCGATTAATTTATATGAATTCTCAACCGCCTTGTTGTTGGTAGTTAACCACGCGAAGAACGGTCCGTTTATTACTTCTGGCGCATCAAACTTTACTTGCTTCACACTATTTTGTAGGTACTCATCATTTCCAACGGTACCATTAACATTGCTAACATAGGCAGTGAAGGTTTCTGTAGAATCCATATCCATCCAAAATCCAAGGTCATTAACAGGGATTTCAACTACTTCTTCCTCCATAAATCCTAGGTTTCCTGTCCAATTGAATTGTATCTCATTGCCATAGGTAATCCAACAACGAATAAAACATGACGTTAAAGCGGTCGCGCCGGTATTGCGCAGCACCACTCTTGGGTTCGAACAAGTTGGATTGAATTTGCTGTAGTATTCCCAGTTATTCGGATTCAACACATCAACAATCGCTGCATCATTTTGGAAATTTGGTGCCGAATAGGAAATCAAGTCAAAGGCTCCAATATAATTACCTCCTGCCGTTCCTGGATCCCCCGGTGGAACTGCTGTAATGCTGTAATCGATATTCACGGTATCTCCGGGTTGTACAAATGGAGTCAATTCAAAATCGAAGTCCTTTACACGATCACCAGGACACCATCCTTCTCGAGCATAAGGCCATGTACCTCCTTGACCGATGTTTGGATTATCCCCACATTCGGTGGTTTGCCAAATATTCCAGTTGAATCGTGGCGTTCCATCGATTGAAATACGGTGGTCATTAGGCACCCATTCGCAGCATGCCATGTTTCCTACTTGCCCGTGACCGGACATCCTAGTTTTAATTTTAAACATTTGGGAAGTATCTGAAAGAACCACGGGTTTATTTTGAAGCACGACATCATTGGCCATTTGTCCATAATTGTAAGATCTCCAATCTGCCCAAATCGGTTCACGTTTGTGAACATCTCTCGGAGGAATTCCTTTCACAAAAGCAAATTTCAAATCCAATAATTCTTGCGTATTGTGCGCAGCAAGATCAACTACACCATGCAAATACTGCTGATAATCTGTCACATCATAAATCCAACTAAATCCATTTGGACCTAAATCGAAATTAATTCCATAGGGTGTAATATATCGAGCAATTTCTACATCTTTTACAATTTCATACGGTTGTTCATGGTAAAGAATGGTATCGTTAATTAGTTGCAAATCGGAGCTTACAGCACCTGTAGACACCACAGCACCTTGCGGACTAAAGGTGTAAGATGAACCCTGTGAAACCCCACGGTAACTGTTCACGATTTCGAAATGGCGATTAACTGCCGCCTGCTCAAAAATCACAACCGGTTCAATTGGTCTTGCTTGCGATACCATGGTGGTTTGAATAGCACCTGAAACAGTTCCTTGTCCAAAAGCAACAACAGGACGTTCAGTAAGTGTTTGAACCCCCGCTACAGGCGATGTCGACTTGATCATGGATCCAGAAAGTGGATCAAAACCATCCGAAAGCATTAACTTGTAATCGTTAGGAGAACGGTCGTCGGCATAGTTTACATCATCAAAATCATAATAAGTCATCAATGCATTATAGTTGGGGTGACTGTTATCGATTTTTTCTTTGAAATTCGTTAAAATAGTTGCTGAATCCAACGCAGCTTTAAATACACGAAATTCATCCACTTGTCCTTTCCATTTATTACCATAAACACGATTTGCTCCCAACACGAAGCGATGGATATAACCAACCGAACGGTTTAAATTAGAACCAGAGTGCCATGTGTGGCCGTTTTTATAAATGAACATTTGACCTGTACTTTGTTTTTTAACGAAGGCCCAATGGTTCCAATTGTTATCAATCTCTCCGGCAGTCATGGGTTTGTTAATACGGTCATATCCTGTATGATTTCCCGCATCCCAATAGATGTTGTTGTTGCTCCATGGCATATGAATGTTTAATACCCGGTTGTTTAAGGTGTCGTATGCCTCAAGAATGGTTGTATTTGTTCCATTGTTCGCATTTCCTTTGGCCCAAAATTCAATAGTAACATCTCCTGCGATTAAGGTATCAGACAGTTCGAGCATGCTGTAATTTGTTCCATCAAAATCAATTACGCCGTTACGACCATCAAAATAGTTCGAAGAAGGTCCAACGCCTGATTCTGCATCAAAACTGTATTGAGAAAGGGTTGATGTTTCTGAATCAAAACTTAATTGTACAATAATGTTTTGGGTACCATTCCATGCAAAAGGCTGGAAGAACAAAAAGCGGTTTGCTCCCAATTGCATCGTTCCAGCATTTACAGTTTGATTGTAAACTTCCGTGAAGGCTCCAGTTATCAATTGATTTAAGCTGCTTAGATTGGTTCCAAGTAAGCTTATTTTTGGAAAGGAGAGTCCTTCATTTTGTGCCAAATTAGAAACAAATAGAGATAACGACTGCAAATCACCCGCTTGTACGCCTGCGGCGAGTAATTCTTGAGCAGTGACCAAAAACTGATAGGTTCCTCCTTTGCTTTGTGTATGAAAAGGAAGTGTAGTTGAACCGTTACCTATGTTTACCACGAAATCTTGCAATACATCTCCGGTGCGAAAGGATTGATTCGTTTCATAAACATTCCAATAAGCTGCTCCTGCATTCGCAGAATTGTAATTGATTAATAAGGGTGCTTGAAAATTAGAGAGATACTTGGATCCTTCACGCTTAACGGAATCAAAATCCCCGGTGTGATCAAATACACGGGTATAAGTTAAGTAATCCCACTCTCCACAATTGTATTGATCCCAAGTAGTTAAGGGACTGCATTTCAGTTTGTAATACATCAAGACCTTTTCGAAGCGCTGCGTGTCTAAACTGGCAGGGAAGGTAAATTGGTCGTGACGATTCGTAATGGAGTCAAACGTGAAGGTCTGAACCCAGGTAGTATCTTGTGCGAAAGCACTTGAAAAAAAAGTGATTGTTAGCAGGGAGGTAAGTAAAATTCTCATCGATTGGCTATTTTAGCAAAAATACAATACTTGTCAGTATAAAACGAAATTCGGACAATTTTTCCGTATTGAATTGATGGCATGCAGATTGAAACATCTATTGTCATTCGGATGAATTCGGGATAAGCCAAAGAATCCATCAACCTCATCTGCCAAAATGTCAACTTATGGACGAACAAATAATACACATAGACCTCTTTTCGAAAATCGATAACGATTCAGAATTTATTCCATTAATCACTGCCGAAGAAGAGGAATCAGTAAACAACCAAGCCTTTCCGGAGGAATTACCAATCTTACCACTTCGGAACAATGTGCTTTTTCCCGGGGTTGTAATTCCTATTACGGTAGAGCGTGATAAATCAATTAAACTGATTCAAGATTCAAATAAGGGAAATAAAATCATTGGAGTAGTTTCTCAAAAGAACCAAGAACAGGAATCTCCGAATTTCAATGACCTGCATACGGTGGGTACGGTGGCGCAAATCATACGCTTGTTAAAAATGCCTGACGGAAGCTCTACGGTAATTATTCAAGGAAAACGTCGATTTGAAATTGAAACACCCTTACAAACTGAACCTTACATGAAGGCAAAAGTTAAGGTGTATAAAGAAACAAGTATTACGAAGAAAGACAAGGAGTTGAGCGTAATGATCAATACAATCAAGGAATTAGCCTTGCAAATCATCCGAGACAGTCCGAACATTCCTTCAGAGGCACAATTCGCGCTCGGAAACATTGATAGCCCAACCTTTTTGGTGAATTTTATCTCATCGAACATGAACGCCGACGTTTCTAAAAAGCAAGAAATGCTTGAAGAAATGGATATGAAAAAACGTGTAATGATGGTGATGGAGCATCTGACCTTGGAAGTTCAAATGTTGGAAATGCGCAATGAAATCCAAAATAAGGTAAAACGTGATTTAGACCGCCAGCAACGAGAATACTTCTTGCATCAACAAATGCGAACGATTCAGGATGAACTGGGAGATAATCCACAAGATCAAGACGTTGCTGAGTTTAGAGAACGCGCCACGGCTAAGAAATGGAGCGAGAACGTAGAAAAATCGTTTTACAAGGAATTAGACAAATTGCAACGAATGAACCCTCAGGGAGCAGAGTATACCGTTCAGATGAATTTCTTAGATGTTATGCTGGATCTTCCATGGAATGAATATACGAAGGACAACCTCGATTTAAAACGAGCAAAGAAAATACTTGAGCGCGACCATGCCGGTTTGGAAAAAGTAAAAGAACGCATCCTGGAATATTTAGCCGTACTAAAAATTCGCGGCAATATGAAGTCACCGATCTTATGTTTTTATGGTCCTCCAGGCGTTGGGAAAACATCCCTCGGAAAATCAATTGCGGAAGCGCTGGGAAGAAAATATGTGCGCATGTCTTTGGGCGGGCTGCATGATGAAGCAGAAATTAGAGGTCATCGTAAAACCTACATTGGTGCAATGCCGGGCCGTGTGATCCAAAGCTTGAAAAAAGCAGAATCTGCCAATCCAGTATTCGTATTGGATGAAATCGATAAACTTGGACGAGGAATCCATGGTGATCCTTCCTCTGCCCTGTTGGAGGTGTTAGACCCAGAGCAAAATGGCGCATATTACGACAATTATGTAGAAAATGAATTCGATTTATCCAAGGTACTTTTCATTGCCACAGCGAATAGTCTTGGCGACATCCAAGGTCCGTTGCGCGACCGTATGGAAATCATTGAAGTCAATGGATATACCGTTGAGGAGAAAATTGAAATTGGGAAGAAACACCTCATCCCAAAACAACTCAAGGAACACGGATTGAATGCGAAACAGTTCGATTTGGAGAAAGAAGCACTGGAGCAGGTGATTCTTTCCTACACCAATGAATCGGGTGTTCGTGGGTTAGATAAGCAACTAGCCAAACTAGTGCGCTCCAGAGCGAAGCAAATCGCGAATGAAGAATCGTACGAAGTAGTCATCAAAGCATCTGATTTGTTTACCTTTTTGGGTGCAGGACGAAACCAAAGTAAAAACATCGCCAACGACGTGGCGGGTGTTGTAACGGGGTTAGCCTGGACCGCGGTGGGTGGAGATATCTTATTCATTGAATCTTCCATTTCTCAAGGAAACGGTAAATTAACCCTTACTGGAAACTTAGGAGATGTAATGAAGGAAAGTGCGGTTATAGCCTTAGCATTTTTGAAATCCCACAGTGATTGGTTGAGTTTACCGCAAGCGGTATTTAACGACCATGATGTTCACCTGCATGTTCCGGAAGGAGCTACTCCAAAAGATGGCCCGAGTGCTGGAATCACTATGCTTACTTCCTTAGCGTCCTTATTCACCCAACGTAAAGTGAAAAAAGACCTTGCCATGACGGGGGAAATCACGCTTCGAGGGGAAGTATTACCAGTTGGAGGAATCAAGGAAAAGTTATTGGCCGCGAAGCGTTCAGGCATAAAAGAGGTGATTATGTGCAGTAAGAACAAGCAGGATGTGGAGGAAATTGAAGCGCGTTACCTGAAGGGGTTGAAGATTCACTATGTTGAACACATGAAATCCGTGCTTGACATTGCCTTAATGAAAGAGAAGGTTGCTGAGCCCATTATCATAGAACCGAAGAAGAAAAGCTAGTCCCAGTTTTCGGTATCGTTTTCTTTCATGAGTTTAATCCAGTTTTCATCCGGATCAAGTTGATCACGCAAGATTTCTGCGTATTCGTCTGCGTTCAATTCAAAGCGAGCGACTTCAGTACCCGTGTAGGCTTCAATTGCATCCAGTAAGGAAATTTCCCCTGTACTACAAAAACTCAAGGCTTGTCCACGCCGGTTTCCCCTACCCGTTCGTCCACAGCGATGCACATAATTTTCAGGGTTATCAGGGAGGTCATAATTGATTACATATTCTACCTCAGGAATATCAATTCCTCTACACGCAACGTCGGTAGTAACCAGTACTTTATTGGCCCCGGAACGAAAGCATTCCAAGGTATTAAAGCGTTCGCTCTGTTCTTTGCCTCCGTGTAAAATCTCTACCGAAATACCAATGCGTTCCATGGCTTTCTGCACGCGTTCAGCGCGCACCTTGGTACGGACAAAAATCATAAACCGTTCTTCAGGATACTCGGTCAGGATATTTTCTAGAAAAAATCGCTTGTCATCCATCTCCACCATCATGACCTGATGATCTACATTTTTTGACACGGGATTTCCCGGGGTAATTTGAATACGAATGGCATCTTTTACGACATCATAAGCCAACGATTTAATTTTCTTATTGATGGTCGCTGTAAAGAACAAGGTTTGTAAGTATCTAGGAAGCTTACGTTTCGCATCTACTATGTCACGAGCAAAGCCCAAATCAAGCATCAAGTCTGCTTCATCGAGCACCCACATCTTAACCGTAGAAATATCCAAATACCCTTGGGCGATCAAATCGAACATTCGTCCGGGTGTGGTAATTAAGATTTGGGTGTTTTCTTTAAGCTTTTTAATTTGACTTTCCTGCTCTACCCCCCCAATCAAAGAAAGAATGCTAATCGATAAGTGCTTGCTCAGGTCAAGAAAAACTTGTTCAATTTGTCTTGCTAATTCACGGGTTGGTACCATGACCAAGACCTGAACTCCGGATTTCCGGGCGTAACTATTTACTTTATGAATCAAGGGAATTGCAAATGCTGCAGTCTTTCCTGTTCCGGTTGGCGCTACAGCCATGACATCTTCTCCGTTGAGAATGTGCGGAATAACCTTGTATTGAGTGTCGGTTGGGCGTTTATACCCCAACTCTTCAATGGCTTGTAAGATAGACGGATGAATGGGGTAATCCTTGAACTTCATGGCTCAAAGGTACGCAATCTCCTTAATTCTGATTGAAAAGCTTTTCTACTACTTCAAATCGGTATGCGAAGATGGATTCTAGTTTTTTCCGAATAAACAAGGCATGCATTAATCGACCCAATATCCCAAGTGGCAATTGATAGCTCACGATATCGGTCATTTCAACAGAATCACCTAAGTCTTTAAAATGGTGTTCATGATGCCAAATGGTATAGGGACCAACCCGCTGTTCATCCACAAAGAATGCGTTTTCTCTCACAGTTTTGATCTCGGTAACCCAGCGCATTGGAATACCAAGCAAGGGTTTTACGGTATATTCGATCATGAGGCCTTCGTACATTTTTTCAGGCACTTCGGTCCGAACCACGAATCCCATGGAGGATGGCGTAATTTTAGAGAGGTTATTGGGTGAGGAGAAGAAATCCCAACAGGAATCTATGTTGGTTTTTACAAGTTGTGTGCGTTTGAGTTGGTACATACAGAATTAACAACGGAAGGCCTAAAATGTTGGCATTAGCTCAGTTTATTCACCCCACTTCCCGATAGCGCACATCATCCATCCAACGCAGTTTATGCATTTCTCCAACTTCGAGGGAAAAGTATTCAAAGGTTTCACTAACTACGCCTTTGAGGCGATAAATACCTTTTCCTTGAAAGGGGTATTTCCTTCCGGATTCCGGAAAATGAACGGTATCTAGGGTATCTCCATGAATGTCGAGAAAGGTACCAAAATACATGTAATCACCCTTACTCGTTTTAGATTTTTTAACCGCCACCAAGTAACCATACGTTTCGATATGCCGTCCGCGGCTGTAAGGAATTTGAGCAGCCGGTGTATGTTCAGGAATAGCATCCGAAAGTAAGTCGAAGGGATTGCACAAGGGAAAACCCAATAAATCTAATTGATCAAATACAAGTTCCATGGGATGCTCCTCAAAATCGGGCAATACGAAGTCCTGCACGGGCGCAACGAACAAGCCTTCTTGTACTGATTTCACCGGTGCTTTATACAAGCGATAATGCGCACGCCAAAGCAATTGCTTGCGCGAAACCCCAAAGGAACGAAAGGCTCCGATTCGAATCAAAATAGCCAATTGATCTAGAGGCACGCGCACGCGGTTCAAAAAATCCTCAAAATCTTTAAATTCACCATGCTTGGTGCGCTCTTCAAGCACATGGCGAACCACCTCTACCTCCAAGCCTTCTACTAACACAAACCCTAAAATCAAGCGCTTACCGTATAACACACAGGGATGAAATCCTTTCTGAATGCAGGGAGGATCAATCTGTGCTCCATATTTACGGGCCTCATGCACATAAATTTCGGTGCGATAATAGCCGCCAAAATTATTCACGGTAGCGGTCATATACTCTAAAGGAAAATGTGCCTTCAGGTAAAGACTTTGGTAACTTTCTACCGCATAGGATGCTGAATGTCCTTTAGAAAAGGCATAACCCGCAAAACTGGCAATTTGGTTCCACACGGCATCAATGAGCTCTTTGGCATAGCCTCGGCTGGCACAATTCCCGTAAAATGTCTCCTGCACCTTCGTGAATTCATCCCGCGAACGAAATTTACCGGACATGCCCCGCCGCAAAACATCCGCCTCAGCCAAACTCAAGCCCGCAAAATAATGCGCTACCTTGATTACATCTTCTTGATACACCATCACCCCATAGGTTTCTGGCATAATTTCCAACAAGAGCGGATTCGCCTTAGCTCTTCGTACTGGATCTCGGTGACGTAAAATATACTCGTTCATCATTCCTGATTGAGATACTCCTGGACGAATAATTGAACTCGCCGCAACTAATTCAAGGTACGTAGCGACCTTCAACTTCACCATAAGCATACGCATCGCTGGAGATTCCACATAAAAACACCCCAAGGCCTTAGCCTCCAGCAACATAGCCCTGATTTTATCGTCCTCCTTGAATCGCTGTATGTTATGTATGTCTTCCAAGGGCGCCTCGGGTTGATTATACGCAATGATGTCCAAGGCTTCACGGATTTTACCCAATCCACGCTGACTTAATACATCAAACTTATACAAGCCCACATCTTCAGCCTCCAACATCGAAAATTGCGTAGTGGGAAATCCTTTCGGTGGCATAAAGGTGGCTGAAAACCATGTAATGGGATGTTCACTAATAATGATTCCCCCAGAATGCACACTCAAATGAGAAGGCATGTCTTGCACATACGACGCGTAGCGCAACACGAGCGGCGACATGCTATCTAACTGATTCGGAGGAATACTTCGGTTGCTCAGCTTATCAATTTCGGTCTTGGGCAAGCCAAATACCTTACCCAATTCACGCACGGTGGCCTTATACTGAAAGGTATTGTAGGTGCATAACCATGCAGCGTTTGGGTATTTTTCAAAAATGTAGCGTACAATCTCATCACGGTCTTTCCAAGAAAAATCGATATCGAAGTCGGGTGGATTTTTTCGGTAGAGGTTAATGAACCGTTCAAAATACAGGTCTAATTCTAAAGGATCTACATCGGTAATACGCAAGAGGTACGCCACAATGCTGTTTGCTCCGCTGCCTCGCCCTACGTAAAAGCATCCACGAGAACGCGCATACGAAGTAAAATCCCAGGCAATCAAAAAATAGGATAAGTAGTCTTTTTGAGCAATGAGGTCAATTTCTTTTTCAATGCGTTCCACAATCTCATCATTCAGTACCGGGTAGCGGTAGGATATCCCCTCTGCGCACAACTTTCTTAGCAGTTGTTCATCCATCGCTTTTGACCCCGCATAGGAAATTGGATTTTGGGGTAAGGCATCTTCTCCAAACGCAAAAGAAACCTCGCAATCTTCCATGCACTGCTGGGCTCTGTTCCAAAAATCAATGGATTCGCCACACGCATCAATCAAGGCTGTTTTAGCCAGTAAAAACTCATTCCCCCGCGCATGCCACTCCGCTGGGAGTTTAGATAACAAGACATTGTGATGAATTGCCCGAAGCAAGCGATGCGTATTAAAATCCCGTTTCGTTTTAAACATCATGGGACTTAGCAGCACTACCTTCTCTCTGTCGTATTTCTGTGCATAACGAAACTCCCACTGCGCTAATTCGGTAAGATCGATCTGAAAGAATTCATGTGAAAACAAGGGACGTGGCGGCTGAGTTTCTAGCGGATAAAACACCCAACAATTGGAAAAATGAGGCAATACCGATGGAAATGATTTTTCCTCATGGAGGAAGGGCGTAATAAAGCGATTCATCTCATGTATGCCGCGGTTATTTCGTGCCATCAGGGTGGCCACCGCATGTATTCCATTGTGTAATTCAACACCAACCACAGGACGTATGCCTTGCTTTTGCGCTTCACGCACGAAGGCTAAGGCCGATCCTGTATGGTTAATATCGGCTAGAAACAAGCAGTCATACCCTGCCTCTACGCCCCATTGGACGAGCGTTTCAGGCGCGTAAACGCCATACTTCAAACTGAAATAGGAATGAATTTTCATCGACAGCTTACTTAAATTCGTCGATTAGCTAACAAGGGCGGCGCTTCCCCGTCAAAGGGATTCCACCGTCCGATGGTCCGCGCCTCCATCCCCAAGGCACGAATTACTGCACGATCCCCATACCGGATGCGGATACGATCCATGGCTTGATACAAGCGCGCATAATCTACTTGGTCGTCAAACAAACTCAACTGATGACTTCCTCCCACGAGGTCGCTATACCGTACCCCAATTAGGCGAACCAATAAGCGTCGATTATAGATTCGATCAAAGAGTTCAGCGACCAGAGGCAATAAGTGATGGTCAGCTGCGGTGTAAGGTATCTTACGTTGCAGGGTTTGTGTTTGAAAATCGGAGAAGCGAATCTTAACTGTTACACAACCGCTTAACTTGCCTCCCCTACGCAACTGAAAGGCTAAATTTTCAGCCATGGCACTTAAAATCGCTTGAAGTTTACGCACATCAATGGTGTCGTGATCGAATGTGCGTTCGGTTGAAATAGATTTCCGTTCCGTGTGTTGAATGACTGGAGACGGATCAATTCCCTGTCCTTTTTTCCAAATCGTTACGCCATTTTCTCCGAGCGCGTGTTCCATCAGTTGCACGGGTAATTCTTGTAGGGTTTGTATCTTTCGAATGCCTAGATTACAAAGTGTTTGATATGTTTTCGTTCCTACCATGGGAATCTTAGCCACCGATAAGGGAGCCAAAAAGGCACGTTCATCTCCGTGTGATATAATCCGCTGGTTATTCGGCTTTGCTTCACCGGTAGCGACTTTAGAAACCGTTTTATTTTGGGAAAGACCAAACGAAATAGGCAAGCCGGTTTCTCGAATTATTTTTTGACGCAATTCACTGGCATACGTAAGGGTTCCAAAGAACCGGTCCATGCCCGTAAAATCCATATAAAACTCATCCACCGAAGTTTTTTCATACAGCGGTGAGGCCTCCCGAATGATATCCGTAACCATACGGGAATAGTAACTGTAGGTCTCTGAATTCCCCTTAATTACAATGGCTTCTGGACAGCGTTCTTTGGCCATTTTCATTGGCATAGCCGAATGAATCCCAACACGTCGCGCTTCATAGCTGCATGAAGCCACAACGCCACGGTCGCTGGTCCCTCCAATAAGAATAGGTTTTCCGTTGAGGCGGCTATCAAGAAGCCGCTCACAGGAAACAAAAAAGGTGTCTAAGTCCATATGGACAATATTGCGCAAAAGAGCCATGGATAATGTATTAAAATTATACCGTACTGCGCGTTAAATTGCTATCTTTGAGTGACACAAAAGTAAGGTAAATAATTATATTCTAATCAATTTTTTAGATTAAATTTTAATCAAATGAACTTAAAGCTTTTATTTATTGGAGCCAGCGTAGCATTACTCACGTTGAATTGCAGTACAAAAAATCAAAAGAAAAAACCTTCGAATCCGAAAACACCTGAAGTAGTTGAAACGAAACCCAAATACGATAGCATCTGCATAAGCGACAAGGGATTGACGGGTTATTTCAAGGGGCCGGAATACAACGAAGAGGGAGACATAGCGCATCAGTTTTCAAATACAGTAGCCAAGCGCGTAGGTGAATATTTAAAAGATCGGTATTCTAAAAAATGTTACTTAAAAGTAGACTTAGATGGAATCAAAATCATCACGAAGGGTTTAAATCAAGTAGATAGCGTGTATTATGCCATTGAGATGCCATTTAAACGGGTAGCCAAGTGTGATGCATTTACCGGAATAGAGCATTGCGGGAGTTGGAATTACCAACCTCGCATGATATTAAACAAACGTTTTAAAGAGCTCAAAGAAGGATTATCGGAACGATACAGTGTAGGGAATTCAGCGTATAAATTTTACAAAAACGATGAAGGATTTCAAGAATATTGGATTCAATTTAAACACAAAGATTACCAGTCAGACTGCATCAAACAATAAAAATTGTTAAGGAAGACAACATACGCCAAAAAGATACTAGCTTTGATTAAAATTGAAATAACATGAAAAAAGGAATTATTGCATTAATCGCGATTGGCGGAATCTTATTTATTGGACTTCTTGGCTTTTTAGCCTATTACAATGCCTATAACAACGCGGTTGGCCTACAAGAAACCGTTGATGAAAAATGGGGTAATGTACAATCAGCCTATCAAAGACGGTTGGATTTAATTCCCAACCTTATGAAAACGGTAAAGGCAGCAGCGAAAAATGAAAAAGAAATCCTAACCCAGGTAACACAAGCGCGAGCTGGAATCGTGGAAGCAAAAACACCCGAGGATATGGAACTAATGGGTAAAAAAATCAATACGGCCATCAACTTGATGTATGAGGCGTATCCAAACATACAATCCACGCAAAATTTCCGCGACTTCCAAGTGCAATTGGAAGGAACTGAAAATCGAATTAAACGTGAACGGGATGTATACAACGAATCCGTTAAAAACTACAATACCCATATTCGCGGATTCTTCACGAGCATGTTCTTAAACAAAGAAACCTTCCCAAGAAAAGAAATGTTCAAAGCGATGACTGGAGCTGAGAAGGCGCCAGACGTTAACTTTGAATAAGATGCTAAGCGAACTTGACAAAAAATCGGTAGTTAACGCGATTCAGTCCGCAGAAGAATTAACCAGCGGTGAAATTCGTGTTCACATCGATAGAAAAGGTGGAAAAGAGCCATTGAAAGAGGCAACTCGTGTATTCGAACGCCTAGGAATGACTAAGACCAAAGAACGTAACGGTGTATTAATTTATCTTTGTTTCACTAGAAAACAGATTGCCATTTTAGGCGATCAAGGCATTAACGAAAAAGTCCCTGAAGGATACTGGGATGAACTCTATCACATCATGGCAACAGCATTTCGAAACGAACATTATTGCGATGGAATCTGTGAGGCTGTTCAACGAGTGGGTGAAAAATTAAGCACACATTTCCCAGTGAACCATGACAATCCAAATGAATTAAGTAACGAAATCACCGAAGCATGAAATTTGCAGTAATCTTCATTTTTACATGCTTTGCAGCATTCGGTCAACTCCCTGATAGGCCAAGCAATCCACCAAGAGCATACAACGAATTTGGCAAGGAACGCCTGCTGAGCGATGCCGATGCAACTACCTTAGAAAACGAACTCCGTGCTTTTGAAGAAGCGACATCCAATGCGATTGTCGTCGTAGTCGTTGACGACTTAAAAGGGATGGAAATCGAGCAATTTGCGGATGAATTAGGCGAAGCTTGGGGTGTAGGGACAGCAGAACATGACAATGGTATCGTTATGTTGATTAAGCCATTTGGGGAAGGTAGACGGCAAGTAACCTTACGAACCGGAAGAGGATTAGAAGGCATTATTCCAGACTTAGTTTGCAAGGATATCATTGACCGGGAATTTATCCCAAATATGAAAGATGGAAATCCGCTAAAAGGAATTCAGCAATCGGTAAAAATCTTGAAAAATCTGTCAACGAAAGAATATAACTATACCCATTATCAAAAAGAAAAACCTAAAAACGTGATTGGAGGAATCTTTGCACTTCTTATTATTATGCTAGTCATATATGCAATCATCAAGAAAGGTGGTGGCGGATCAACCTTAGGTGGTCGCGGTTATCGAGGTGGCTATTGGGGCGGATTCGGCGGCGGAAATAGCGGTGGATCATCCGGAGGGTTTGGTGGATTTGGCGGTGGAAGTTTCGGCGGTGGTGGCGCGAGCGGCGATTGGTAGAAACAAAAAAAGGTTAGCACTGCCAACCTTTTTCTTTTAGTTTTATTTCAACTGTTTAGATATTCTCGATAATTATTGCTGAGGCACCTCCTCCTCCGTTACAAATTCCTGCACCTCCAATCTTACCGTTGTTTTGTTTCAATACATGAAGTAAGGTTACAATCACTCGAGAACCAGAATTCCCTAGTGGGTGTCCAAGCGCTACCGCTCCTCCATTGACATCAACTTTTGCAGGATCTAACCCGAGTATCTTAGTATTTGCGATACCAACCACTGAAAATGCTTCATTTAATTCCCAAAAATCAACATCTGAAGTGGTTAATCCTACCTTTTCTAACGCCTTAGGTATGGCGATAGAAGGCGCTGTGGTGAACCATTCTGGCGCTTGCGCTGCATCAGCATAAGAAACAATCTTAGCCAAGGGCTTCAATCCTAATTTCTGAACTATTTCTTCAGACGCTAATACCAAGGCAGAAGCACCATCGTTAATCGTTGACGCATTTGCCGCTGTAATGCTACCTTCTTTGTCAAAAGCCGGTCTTAAGGTAGGAATTTTATCTAAAAATACATTCGAGTATTCCTCATCTTTGGTCACCATCACAGGGTCACCTTTACGCTGAGGCACTGGTACTGCAACTATTTCATCGTTAAATTTCCCAGCTTCCCATGCAGCGGCTGCCCGACGATAGGATTCAATCGCGAAGGCATCTTGATCTTCACGCGTAATGTTATATTCCTTAGCACACAATTCTGCACAATTCCCCATAGGAACATTCGAATACACGTCTAACAACCCATCTTTCGTTATTCCATCCAACATTGTGATGTTTCCGAATTTTGTTCCATTTCTTCCACTCACATAATGAGGGGTTTGCGACATGCTTTCCATTCCGCCAACCACCACCACATGATTGTCTCCAGCAAGAATTGATTGAGCACCTAACATAATGGACTTCATTCCTGAAGCGCACACTTTATTCACGGTGGTACAAGGTACGTTTTGACCTAAGCCAGCACCTAAGGCTGCTTGACGCGCGGGTGCCTGACCAACACCTGCCTGAAGGACATTCCCCATGAAAACTTCATCAATGTGATCAACACTCACTCCGGAACGCTCTACGGCAGCTTTGATTGCTATGGATCCGAGTTTAGTAGCCGAAATAGAAGATAAGCCTCCAAGAAATGAACCCATAGGCGTTCGAACAGCGGAAAGAATGTAAACAGTTTTTGACATGGCGTAATATTTTGTGCAAATGTAGAGAAATAATCATTTTTAATCCCAATTCATCTCAATAACTTGAATCGATTCCTTATTTTTGTCTTATGTCAATTTCTGCATCATCCTCCCTTTTTTGGTTGCTCTTACTATTGGCAATTTCGATAGCAATCACGTGGTATTTTTATCGAAACAATGATTGGTTAAACAGTCAGAAACCAGGGGTTAAATGGGGTATTCCCTTGTTGAGAGGTACTGGAATTTTTCTTCTACTAACCTTGCTTCTTGAAATCACCTTATTGGTTAACCACACTGAGGTGGAAGAACCAATTCTCATTACGGTATTGGATAATTCGAGTTCCTTAATGCAATATAAAGACAGCAATGAGACTAAACGGACGATGAATAAGCTCATTCAAGACGTTAAAGATCGTTTTGATGGAAGATATCAATTAGCATTTTATACCGCCGGGGAATCGTTCAAGGAAAACGGGATGCTCACCTTAAAAGAACAGGAATCAAATCACGCCGAAGCGTTTAACTATATTTCTGAGCAGTATTTAAATCGAAATATCGGCGCGATTCTATTTGCTTCGGATGGTAATTACAACGTAGGTGATAACCCTACCTACCCCGCTGAAAAAATTAATTTGACCCCAATCTTCACCCTTGGAACTGGAGATACTACTCCAAAAAAAGATCAAATTATAACAAATTTATACTATAACGATGTTGTATTTCTGCGCGACGAATTCCCAATTGAAGTAGACCTTGAAGCGTTTAAAATCAAGCAAAAACAGGTAAAAGTTAGCCTTACTCAACAAGGTAAATTATTGGGGTCTCAAGTAGTAAATTACAGCAATCAAGAATATACATTCAAGCAAGTTCGATTTGATGTCACTGCCAGCAAGGTTGGATTTCAACCCTTTACGGTAAGCGTTGAATACCTTACTGGAGAATTCTCGAAAGCAAACAACAGCAAGACGTGCTACATTGAGGTCGTGGATTCAAGGAATAACGTTTGTTTTATTTCGAACGGTGTGCATCCTGACTTGGCTGCGCTTCGCGCCGTGGCTTCATCGAATGAAAACTATCAAAGTTCTTTTTTAAGCCCCAAAGAATTCGTAGAAAAAGGACTTAAACCCGACCTCGTGGTTTGGCATAATCCAACCTTACAATTCGATGCGAATGTGAGCGCATATATCGAACAGCACCGAATCCCTGTATTTTATGTAATTAGTCCCTCGGCCACAAGTCAAGACCTGACTAAACTTAAAATTTTTGCAAACACTAATGGAAGAACTCAAAGTGATGAGGTTCAAGGCAATTTAAATCCCGGATTTAGCGCCTTTGAATTAAGCAACGAATGCAAGCAAACAATACCTTATTATCCACCGCTTGTTACAAAATTTGGTGCAATGAATCCCTTAGGTAATACCGAAGCCTTATTAAATCAACGAGTTGGAAATGCAGTTAAAAAGGAACCTTTAATTTATTTTGGTAAAACAAAACAGAATATACCTTATGGAGTAATCTACGGAGAAGGAGTTTGGCGATGGAAATTGAATGAATTCATGAAATATCAGCATTATGACTATTTCACCGAACTTTTTTCAAAATCTTTTAATTACCTAATGGTCAAACGCGCCGGCATGGGGTTAAGCGTACAATTTGACAAGCGCTTTGGTAAGTATGATCGAATTGGTGTAAATGCGAATTTCTATAATGCGAGTTTAGAACCAATCACTAAGCCAGTTATTAACCTGACATTAATCGGCCCACAAGGAAAAAAGTATACCAACAGGTTCAATGTTACAGGTAACCGTTATTCACTGGATTTAGGGACGCTTCCATCGGGTACCTACAAATGGACAGCTAGTACCACGCACGAGAAAAAGAAGTATTCCAAATCAGGAATTTTTGTGGTGGAGGACATTGGCTTAGAACAAACTTCAAACACAGCAAATCACGGGGTATTAAAACAACTTTCCAAAAATTCTGGAGGTACATTTTCAGCGCTCAAGGACTATGAAAAGCTACTAAATCAAATTGAAGGAAGAACAGATATAACCAGCATAGAACGCTTAACGATTGACTTTTGGAATTTAGTAGATTCTTGGGTATTCATGTTGCTCATTGCCTTAATTTTTAGTGCGGAATGGTTTTTAAAACGCTATTTCGGAGCATATTAAGGAAACGTAATGTTAGATTTAAGGTGAATTAATTGAATTATGATGAAACAGATACTTTGCTTACTTACGGTATCCATTTTAATGGGTAATGTTTATGGTCAAAAAACACGGTCAGTAGCATTTTACAACGTAGAGAATTTATTCGACACGATTGACGGACCAAACGACGATGCTGAATTTTTACCTACGGCTAAAAACCAATGGAATGCCGCCCGATATGAAGAAAAACTCATGCATATTCGCGAAGTCTTACTTGCCATGGGCAAACCGCTTGTTTGTGGTTTTTCGGAAGTAGAAAATGCAGCTGTGGTTCGTGCAATCATTTCAAATCAAGAGGCGTTTAAAACCTATGGAATTGTTCACTACGAAAGTCCGGATGCACGTGGAATTGATGTTGCTTTAATCTATGATAGTTGCAAACTGACCTTGATTGATTCAAAGGCCATTCGCTTTGTATTACCCGAGGAAACCAACCCTACAACAAGGGATATTCTTTGGGCTCAATTGAAATACAAAAAACAACCGTTTTATGTGATGATAAATCATTGGCCAAGTCGCAGGGGCGGGAGCAATGAAAGTGATTACAAACGTGTTGCGGCAGCGAAAATCGCATGTAATTTTATTGATTCCGTTCAGAAAGCAAACGGATATCCTATAATTTTTCTTGGAGACTTAAACGATCATCCAGATAACAACGCACCGAAATTAATCAATGAGCGTTTAGAACCAATGATTACTAAGGATAGCGGGCCTACGAAAGGCACTCATTTTTATAACAACGAATGGGGAATTCTAGATCATATTTATGTTTCCTCTAATTTTATCGGTAAAAAAAATGGTGTGGTTGCAAGTTCGGGACAGATTCATAACTTCCCTTTTCTCATGGAGGAATACAAAGGAAATATTCAACCGAAACGCACCTATGCAGGCAGCAAGTATTTGGGAGGGTATTCAGACCACTTGCCTGTTTCCATTCAACTGAACATAAAATAAATAAGACCAAGGCAAACCATTCGCTTTTATTATCGTATGAGGTTTATTAACTTTGTTTTAACACGATATAAACGCCACTTTGATTAAGCGAACACATTTACTTTCTTTCTGTGTATTTTTCACAGCGTTTACTACGCTTACTTTTGGACAAATTGTTTCTCCGTTTAGTGTTCGTTATCAAACCAACGCGAAAGGCGGAATAAAAATCGCTTCTAATGTTGTATTAAGCTGTGGTTCTGGAACAAACAATTGTGCTACAGCCCAAAATCAAGTACCTCCAAACGGAACCTTTTCCAATGGCGCTTTCTCCATGACATTTGTTGATATTGACAATGATGCGAATACTTTTATGTCAAGTAGCGACAGTATTGCGCTTCCAAACTGTTCTGAAATTCTGTGGGCTGGTCTTTATTGGGGCGCTAGAATTACTGCCAACACAACAAATTACGCCAACCGAAGTCAAGTTAGACTCAAATTAAACAATGGGGCATATCAAGTGCTCACTGCAGACCAAACCTTAGATGTCCCCACGATAAGCGGTTCATCTTGGTCGCATCCAAGTTATTATTGCTTCAAGGATATCACTTCGGTACTTACCACGTTTGGTACAAACACGCGATTTACGGTAGCTAATGTCGTAGCACAAACGGGATCAAATCGTTGGGGTGGTTGGTCAGTGATTATTGTATACAAAAACGTCCTACAATCTATGAGGAATCTCACAGTATTTGATGGTTTTGCCAACATAGCGGTTGGAAATTCATTAAATATACCAATCTCAGGTTTCAATACTCCTCCGTCTGGCCCTGTAAATTTTGACCTAGGTGTAATTGCATTCGATGGGGATCGCGATTCAAACGGTGATCAACTTCAATTCAACGGAGCTGGTTCGTTTGTTAATATATCTGATGCCCTGCATAATACGACCAATTTCTTCAATAGTACAATCTCTGACAACGCAGTACTTACTCCATACCGAAATCCAAGTTACAACAATTCCATGGGTTATGATGCTGGAATTTTCTATCCGAATAACACCGCGTTAAACTATATTGGCAATAATGCCACTTCTGCCACGATTCGGGTAACCACCAGTTCTGAGAATATTCTAGCCAGAGCCTTCACCTCGGCGATTGACATTTACGAACCAGATTTAAGGGCTACCGTGTATGTTCAAGATTTAAATGGTGGGCAAGTAGTTCCCGGGGATATATTGGAGTACACCATGGTAGGTAAAAATATTGGCAGTGATGTTTCCTACAACACCTTCATGACCGATACGCTCGACATTCGAACCGCCTACGTGCCGAATTCACTTAACTATTTGAACGGTCCGTTTATCGGTGCGAAAACAGACGTTTCAGGCGATGATCAAGCAGAGTATGATGCGATCAATAAGTGCATTAAAGCCAGAGTTAATGTTGGGGCAAACGCAATAGTTGGAGGCACCATGAACAATTCACCGAACGGTGCCGATTCTGCGGTTGTTAGATGGCGAGTTCAGGTAATCAATGATTGTCTTTTATTCGCGTGCGACAGTACAATCAGTAACAAGGGATATATTTTTGGGACGGGAAATGTTTCTGGGAATTCGTATACGAATAATGGGGTATCTGACATCTACGATGCCAACGGTTGTCCTACATCGAATAACAATGAGTTAACTATCCATTCTAATTGTCCACCACCCAATGTCACCCATAATGATCCCTTGTGTTTGGGGGATTCCTTACAGTTCATTATTCCTTTCAGTCCCTATGCAAATTATTCTTGGGCAGGTCCAAGCG
>JBEAQY010000029.1:0-3548 GCA_041163605.1 Bacteroidota bacterium
TTCTATTACCGGACCGGTGGTATACTTGGTTCAAGAGCAAATTGGATTCATACGATGGACAGCAAAAAGACAATTATTGTGCTTAGCAATAACAACATAAACGACCTTTACAAATTGTCAGAAGAACTTTATGAATTAGGTTCAAATAATTAATATATAACGGTGCTGCATCTTTGAATAATAGGGGGGCGAACCAAAATTCATCCGGTGGATGAATTTTAGTGAGTAGCCAGGCGGTGCGGTGGCATACATGATCTCAATCCGACTGTTCTATGGAGAGGCGAGATGGGGTGTAGGTAAAATGATAAAACCGTTATACTGTTATAGTGTAGCGGTTTTTTTATTTTAGATGGTCATCAATCAGAAATGCATGAAATTAATATTCAACCTTCTTTTAATCCTATTTTTTACAAGTTGTTTAAGCGATATAAAAAAAGTCCCTGAAGACCAATTAGAGGGTATTGAAGGGAAAGAACAATTTAAATCTACCTCATATATAACAGCTGGAGATCGGGTTTACGCCATTGGGTCCCAAGATGGAACATTTCCTGAGATAGGATGGCATATCAAAAACGAAATGGGTGGTGTATGGAATCACCCCATAAAGTTATTAGATGGATACAATGCACGAATAACAAATGGTAAAAATTCTGAGGAATTGAATAACGCAAAATTCATCAATTATCCTTTCGGTAATGAATTCCTGTACGAGCTTAAAGGATTAGATCTATCAGTCAAACAGTTTCAATTCTCGCCTGACCAACATCAAGGCCTTATTATTGAATATCTGATTGCAAATGAATCCGACGAAACTTTTGTTGGTTCATTGGAATTTGAGTCCTCATTCGACCTAAGACCAACATGGCTTGGGGAAAGAACAGGAATGATGGATGGGGATGATTACATTGAATACGATTTAAATAAAAATCAAATAGTAGCAAAGGATAGGGATAATCCATGGTTCTCATCTTTAAGCTCAAGCGAACCGATTACATCGTTTAAACATTCTGAAAACTCATACACAGGAAAAGGTGTGGCCGGTATTTCTACAATTCATTTGTCCATCGAAAGTAGGGCTGTTAAAAGGCTACAGTTTTATATTTCCGGCTCCTACAATAGTTTAAATGAAAGTCTTGATGAATTAAAAATTATTCAAACTTCAAGTGATCAGCTACTCAACCATAAAATTTCAAAATTCAAAGACATAGAATCCTACTCAAAATTAACAACATCTGATCCTGAATTTGACCAAGTATTTCGTTGGCTTAAATTTAACTCGGATTGGTTTATTCGTGAGGTCCCTGAAATTGGTCGGGGTATTGCCGCTGGTTATCCCGATTATCCATGGTGGTTTGGATGCGACAGTGAATACGCCCTAAAAGGGTATTTATCTATCGGAGCATTTGACCTGGTGACTTCCAATATTAATTTATTATCATCCCTTTCAAATAAAACTAATGAGAATGGTCGGATTATTCATGAGGCATCCACAAACGGGTCTGTCTTTAATCCGGGAAATCTCAATGAAACACCTCAGTTTGCATCTCTTGTTTGGGAAGCCTATAAATGGACAGGAAATCAATCACTTTTGTCAGAAAATTTTAGTTTGATTCGTCGAGGACTTAATTGGACTCTTTATGAAACTGATATGGATGAAAATGGATTTCCTGAAGGTGCCGGAATGATGGAAATTCATGGTCTTGAATCAGAAATGATTGATGTGGCAAGCTATACTCAACGTGGCTTTCAAGACGCATCAAAAATAGCAGCGGTATTAGGAGACTCTATCCTATCTGCGGAATATGAGACCTTAGCTAAATCGCTTAGGAGAAAAATCAACGACTCATTTTGGGTTGAAGATTTTAATTCTTTCGCAGACTTTATTGCCTCTGATAAGCAAACACTTCATTTAATCGATGATGCAATTGTTAGGGCTGATACCTTGAATAAACCATGGGCTGTAGAAGAGTTAAACCTAACAAAGCAATATATCATTAAAAACCCTTCCGATTCAATTAGACCGTTTGTCCTTCATCATAATTGGGTGGTAAATACGCCAATGGAAATGGGAATAGCTGACTCAGATAAAGCTCAAAAGGCACTAAATACAGCAGAAAAATTTGTTAATCCATATGGCGTATTTGTAACAGGAATAGACCGAGACGACTCAGCTGGCAAAGACACAGGGTCATTTAAAGGAAGTAAAGTGTTTTCTTATACCGGGGCAGTAATGACATTACCAACAGGCGTTTCCGCAATTTCAGAAAACAATTACGGGAATCCCGATAAGGCTTTAGACTATTTAAAAAGAATGGGGAGAAGTTTCAGCTTTGCACTGCCAGGGAGTATTTATGAAGTATCACCTGATTATGGTATGTTTGCTCAGGCATGGAATCTTTACAGCTATGCCGTGCCCGTAGTTCAACAATTTTTTGGAATTAATCCTGACGCAGCTAAAAACCTTATCACAATTTCCCCTTTGATGCCAAGTTCATGGGAAACTGCAAAACTTGAAAATGTTAAGGTTGGTAACAACAAAATTTCTTTAGAGTATAAAAAATCTTCAAGTGGTTATTCTATTGCCATATTATCCGAAAATGAGAATTGGAATATTATTTTCGAACCCAAGGAGAGTGAAGTTATAATATCAAAAAATCGTCCCACTCCTGCATATACAATTTATGAAGTTACCACCAAATTGTAAATTGAATCTATTTCAGTTTCTGATCTACAAATAGATTTATTTGAGATTTTTGGCTGTTTGCTGGCTAGAAGAAATCCGGCTCCGCATTGAAGCTGCACAATGCCAATAAGGTATTGCAGATTTGAGAAGCCACACCTCGCGAACTTCAAAATGTAAAGCGGATCAAGCAGCGTTAAGATCCCATTATATACGACACGCCACTAAAGATTCGCAATACCAACATACCCATTCTATTAAGCTACGCGATTTAATTCTAATACCAGTCTTTCGTGGAATTAATAATTGAATAAGCCAAACGTTAATGTTTGTTTAATTATTTTTTATAATAGTTAAACAGAATTTAAATAGACTACATTTACCTCAAACTTAAAAAAACTATGAAAAAATTAACTCTACTTTTTGTCCTGCTACTCAGCGTTATGATTAGCAACAAAGCCTTTGCTCAAGGAACAGTTGCTGATGTCGCAGTCGGAAATGAAAACTTCTCAACCCTGGTTACTGCCCTAAAAGCTGCTGATTTAGTTGGTGTCTTACAATCAGAAGGTCCGTTTACCGTATTTGCGCCAACCAACGACGCTTTTGCTAAACTTGATCCAAACACACTAAGTTCTTTGCTCGAGCCTGCCAACAAAGCAGCCTTGGCAAACATTTTAACCTACCACGTTGTTGCCGGTCAATTAAAAGCTGCCGATGTGGTTAAGGCCCTAAATGACGGAGGCGGAAAGGTGACCCTTACCGCGGTTAACAAGCAGACCTTAACCGTTCTTCAGAAAGACGGTAAGATTTGGCTTATGGACAATGCCGGAAATTACAGTGAAATTACCGCTACAGACGTAATGGGATC
>JBEAQY010000030.1:0-6316 GCA_041163605.1 Bacteroidota bacterium
ATAGTCAATCCAGATTTAAACATAATTTTGGAAAACACTAGTTTCGTAAAAGAAATTGCAAAACATAGCCTATAAAGTTAAAAAGGTAATTAATTATGTAATCTAAAAGATTACAATTTCAATAAAGTTCTGAAATTTGTTATAAATAAATTTAAAAGAGTATACTTCTTGAAATATTGACGAGAACGAAAATTTTCTAATAGTATTATTTTATGCCACACCCCAGCATCTTTAACGACGTAGTTGGCCCGGTAATGCGAGGGCCCAGCAGCTCGCATTGTGCTGCCTCTTTGCGAATCGGCCGGCTATGTCGGGACTTGATGCAAGGTGAAATAAAGGATATCCTGATCGAATTTGACCCCAACGGTTCGCTGGTCACTACCCATAAAGATCAGGGTTCGGACATGGGTCTGTTTGGAGGGTTCTTGGGTTGGGAAGCCTATGACGAGCGCCTGGTGGATTCCGAAAAGCATCTCGCCGAAGCGGGTATTCAGGTAAGCATCCAAATCGTTGAAATGCAGGCCGAACACCCCAACACCTATCGGATTACCCTAAAAAACGACACGGAAACCCGCCAGCTTATAGCACTTTCCACGGGCGGTGGAATGCTGGAAGTTATTGAAATTGACAATATTCCGGTTTCATTGGCCGGAGACAATTATGCGGTATTGGTTTATACCCAAAATCCGGAAAGTATTTTGGAATTTGTACAAAATGAAAACTGGATTGAAGCGTATAGCCTAGCCCGTGGTGAACGAAATTCGCTTGTGCTATTGACCACTACCCAAGCACCGGCGGCTTCGGAAATTGAACGGCTACAAAAGCATACCGGTATTACTGGAGTACGACAGCTGAACCCGGTATTGCCCATCCTAACGGGCAAATCATCCCGTGTACCCTTCATTACCGTAGAAGAAATGCTGGCATACAATGCCGACAGAAACCTTTCGCTTTGGGAACTTGCTGTGCTATATGAAAGTGAGCGCGGAAACATACCGGCAGCCGAGGTACTGGTTAAGATGGAAGCAATCCGTACAATTTTGTCGGATGCTGTGGAAACCGGCCTAAGGGGCACGCAGTTTGCAGATCGGATTTTAGGTCCGCAATCGGTGAAGTTTAAGGCAATGCTGGAAGAAAAAAAACTGGTGGATGCCGATGTGCTGAATCGGATTATCATGTACGTATCGGCGATTATGGAGGTAAAAAGTTCCATGGGTGTAATTGTGGCCGCCCCAACTGCAGGATCTTGCGGCGCTATGCCAGGAGCAGTTCTAGGGGTAGCACATTCTCTTGGACTTTCTAATGAGGAAACGGTAAAGGCACTGCTTATTGCCGGATTGATTGGTGTATTTATTGCGGCCCACTCCACGTTTGCTGCCGAGGTGGGCGGTTGCCAAGCCGAATGCGGTTCCGGTGCTACCATGGCTGCAGCTGCATTGGTTTACATGGGTGGAGGAAGCCTTAATCAAAGTCTTTCTGCCGCATCGATGGCGTTGCAAAGTTCACTGGGTATGATTTGCGACCCGATTGGAAACCGGGTAGAAGCACCATGTCTGAATCGGAATGTTATGGCCGCTTCCAATGCACTTTCTTGTGCCAATATGGCCCTGGCAGACTACGACGCACTGATCCCGCTAGACGAAGTAATTGAAACCATGTACGAGGTCGGCAAAAGTATTCCCAATACCCTGCGCTGTACCAACCTGGGTGGATTATCCATAACCAAAACCGCCAAGGAAATAGAGCAACGCCTGGAAAAAAAGCAATTTTTTAAAAGTTGTTAAGCTGAGAATAACAGTTTAAAACTTGGCTCTCTGAAATTTATTGGTAGATTCTAACGTAATCTATTTCCATTATCTGAACTCCAAAATTGGCCGGTACATTACCGCCTAAATTTCCTCCAATTGCAATATTTAAAAGTAAGTAATTTAAGTTGTCATACGGGTTATTTTCATCATTAGGGATTTCAATAAAAACCTGATTGTCAATTGCTATTTGAATACTACTCTGGCTCCAGATTAGTGAATAAATATGGAATTCACCACTATTGGCAATATATTGAGTGGTGCCTGTATTTCGATATTCACCGGTTTGCGTATCTGACCAATGGAAATATCCATAGCTACGGGTTTTGTCCCATCCATTTTGTTCCATTATATCAATTTCTCCGCATGCCGGCCATCCAACACTACCGTATTGATCTCCAAAATAATTTCCGGGCTCGTTAATATTTGCACCCAAGGTCCAAATAGCCGGCCAAGTACCTTCACCTTGGGGTAATTTTGCCCTTACTTCTACCTTCCCGTATTGAAATGCAAACTTGGAATTTAATCTGGCGGAGGTAAAAGACTTGGTGACATTTTGAGAGGTGTAATCCCGCTGTCTGGCAACTATTTTTAAAGTTCCGTCACTCACATAGGAGGTTTGTGCGTCGTCCACATAATGTTGCATTTCTCCATTAAACCAACTTCCTCCGTTAGGGGCAAAGGTTTGATGGTGCCATTTTTCAGTATCCGGCCTGCCGGCATAATCGAACTCATCACTCCATATTAGTTCTAACTCTGAATTGGAATTGCCGTCGCCCCCACCTGTGAAATCCTCATCAGTTCCATATAAAAAGAGATTATCTATAAAGAGTGTAGTCTCTTTGTAGGGTTCGGCAGTAAAAATATATTGGGCAAGATTTGCACGGGTAGTTAATCCTGTAAAATCACTTAGGGGAATATCCACAGAAACCCATTGGCCCTGCTCGGAAATTTCAAAAGTAATTTCATGCTCTTTATCGTCTAAGATTCCTACACCGTTATAAACTCCGTTGGGACCAAAATCTACAATTTTAAATTTTAATTGTGTTGCATCTGAAGTCCAATAGTCAAAATGCACATGAGTTTTAGCACTGGCGTTGATTTGTTGACTAATGGTTTCAATACCTGCAAAACCCAAATCTGAATAAGCTAATATTAGATTATTCCCCAAATTCAAAGTCTCTAGATTTGCATCGGACCAAGGAGTTAAAAACGTATCAACAGGAAGATTCAAGTAGGTGTTACTGAATAGCGAAAAAACTTCGGAGGCCTCCTTATCCGGAATAGGTGCGCCTGTTAATGGTGCCTCCGGAAGTATTTCGCAGCCTTCACTATCTACTGCAACACCTTCTAAGGTTTCGGAACATTGGTCTAAAAGATCGGGAACTCCATCATTATCAGTGTCTAACAAAACAAAATTAGCCGTTAACGAAAGATTACTTGTTATTACTAAAGTTCTAGGATTATCAGTTATTCCATCTGACCAATTCAGAAATGCATATCCCGAATTTGGAGTAGCTGTAAATAGAACAGAATCATTATTTGCAAATGTGCCACCATTTGTATTTACGGCGCCACCCTCTCCCGCAATTATTGAAATCCTAAATGTAGTTTCCTTAAAAGGATTATCATCGGAACAACAAAACAAAAGAGTTGTTGAAGTGAATATGAGAAAAAATCGTAAACGCGTTAAAATCATATTAAATTAATAATAGCATTGTTTAAAAGTGTAATTTTAACAATATTAATAAATTGTAAATTTTGAATAAGATAACATACGATAGGGAAGCATGCGCATGCGCGGTAGCCTTAGATTTATTGGGTGATAAATGGTCTTTACTAATCGTAAGAGACCTATTTCGAGGTAAAAATACTTATTCTGCATTTCTTTTTGAATCTGCTGAGAAAATTGCATCTAATGTTTTAAATGATCGGCTTAAAAAATTAAGGGGATTGGGAATAATTGAATTCAGAAGAAATGCTAAAGATTTAAAAATAAAAGAATATTACTTAACGGATAGAGGTATTGACCTATACCCTATAATTTATGAGCTACAGAAATGGACCATCAAACACGTCAATTTTAGGTTTACAGAAAATACTGAAAAATGGAACATATTTTGTGGGTCTAATACAGAAGAAGTAGTAGTAGAACATTACGTTGAATCCTACAAAAAATTGAGACTTGAAAATTTTGGTTTTTAGGTCTAATAAAACGCTAATTAAAAACCCTCCGTAATTGGAGGGTTTTTTCAGTTGAGTAGTATAAAAATTCAATGGTAATTATCCGACTTTAGTCATTTCGGCCGTTGCAGTCATTAATTCTCCTTCAGGACCAATTACAGTATACTCATACATCATAGACTGTCCGTCTTCAGAAACTTTTATTTTCCAAGATCCTACAAAGGCTTCCTTTGAACTATCCAGACCACTTCGCACCTGATCAGTTTCAAAGTAAAAAGTACCGTTTGTTGCACTTTTTAAAATAGAAACCGGCTTATTCATTAGGCCACAGTAGTGGGTTAAGACCAATTGATCATTTTGAAAATTAAAAATGGTCAACATTTCAATCCCACTGTCATTACTTTCTTCCACCAATGCGCTACCATTAGATGTAATGCTGTAATTTAAATTAAGAGAGCCAGAAGAACCGTCTGTTTTATTGATTGTACCAATCCATTTTCCTTCCAATTTTTTAAGTTCTTCAAATGGATTTGTGTTAGACGTGGCCATACCAATTGATGAGAAAAGTAGCAGTGTTATTAAGCAAAATATTTTTTTCATGACGCTTTATTTAAATTAATTGAAGTCAAAATAATTTTATTACCTAATCGGGTAACTGAGCGGGATTAAAATAGTAGTCCTCTCGAACAATTTCTCCATCTTCATTAAACCATTGTTGCAAATGTTGCTTGATGGTTGCTGTCTTACCCGATTTTTTATTTTTCATGGTCCAATCGGCCCATGAAATTACAACTGCTCCATCACCATCATAGTCTAACGCGTCCGGATAGCCAGATTCTCTTATGTTAACTATTTCAAAATCATTCATTAAGCCCTTAATTTGTTCCATTTCCTCATCGAGCGAATTGAATTCATTGATTTCCGCGTTCATTACATCATAAAATCGGGTATTCTCCGTGTAGTGAGACCTAATTTTGTCCAAATCCATGGTTTTATAGGCCTGATAGAGCAGTCTAACTTTAGTCACCAAGGGATGGTCCTTATAAATTACGCCATTTTCCTTAGTCTCGTAAGCTTCCCAATTTTTATCCCATAGGGATTGATCGTCGTTAATCCATATCCAAACTATCTTATCTCGCTTATCGTTAAATCGATAGGTTGCATGTCTTGGCATATTGATATCTAATCCGGTGTTTTTATCGTATCCGGTCATCCACTCATAGGTATTTACATCTAAAACATTGTCCTGATCATATTCCATAACATCGGGATAAGCCCCTCCGTAGTGTTTAATGTCTAAATTTTCAATGTTTTTACTCAAATAATTTGAAGTTCCTAGCAACCAATTGATATCTCTTGATTTACGATCTCTTAGGGTCCGGATTTTCACATCTTCGGATACCAATTCCTTGATTTTTTCTACATCTCCGGAAATATAGGCTTCATTGAACTGATTTACTACCTCAATTGCCGGATGCTCGATGTAAATTTTCCCATTCGCTTTTTTCTGACCAATCAAAAGTTGAACGCAAAAAAAGGGAATTAACAAAATGCTGTTTTTCATATCTTTGGATTTAAATGATTAGAATTCTCTATTATTGATAGGGTAAACTTTTATACCTAAAGCCGTATTTAATTTTCAGTGATTTCCTCATTCTCTTCTGCCATTTCAACTTGAAGAGCATTCATCATACCCCCTAAATCAAACCAGTCTCCACCATTAATAATTTTGCCATCCTTAAACTCAAAAGCATGGTAACTGGTTAATCTGGCCTCTTTACCCGATGCCGTGTGAGTCGAAATCCATGTCCCGTAAACCCTTGTGCTCCCATCAGGTAAACCAGTTTCTGTGTTTACGCCTGGCAGCCAATAGTCGGCTTCAAATTTCATGTTGTCAAACGCCGCATGATATCCAAGAATTGCAGCTTTAACCTCCTCAATGCCGCCCATACCCATTCCGTAACCGGGCAAATGCCAAGTCATATCTTCATGTAGGTAAGTAAGCATCTGATCAAAATCTTCATTCTCATGAAGTTCAAAAAAGGCCTTTGCAATAGCTGTATTTTTCTCAAATTCAGCATTTGAATTATTGGTACATGCTGTCAATAAGAAAGTGAGAGCAATTAATAAAATTGAATTTTTCATTTTAAACAGGTTTAGGTTGAATAATTTCATTAATGTCTATTGCAATTTAAAATTATTTTTGCACTTAATTGCAATTAAATATTAAAAATAATCTACTCCAAAAGCAATTACCCGAAAAAACACATTGGAAATTGTTACATTGTTTAGATATACTATTAAATATCCTTTCTGTACTTTGGTTA
>JBEAQY010000031.1:0-16771 GCA_041163605.1 Bacteroidota bacterium
GAACTAAATTGTTACTCGTAGATGATGATCAAGAATCGTTTGAAATTATTGGGATTTGCTCTGGGCTTAGTGACTATCGATTAGCATGGAATCTCAATAAATCTTTTGCTTGGCAATTAGCGCACAGTGACCACACATTGAAAATTCCGCAAAAAAAGTCTAGTGAACCCATTGAATTCGCTTATTACCAGCATTTGGGTTATGAGGATCTCACGGATTTATTCCTAATCAAAAACAAACAACTTAGTAAACCACTGCTAGAAGACCTTCCTCAATTAGATTATGTGCTCGTAATTAAAAATAATTTAGTCTTAGATATCGATGAGCTTTTAGGCTTGTTACGACAACATCAACAAATCATTGCGGCTTATCGATATGAAAGCTCCGCCTTTAGTATTTCAGAATATTTACAATTTGAAGAACCGTATGAATAAAACAAAAATAGTTGCAACGATGGGGCCTAGTTCAAGCCCGCGTGAGGTTTTAAAGGAAATGTTTATTGCTGGTTTAAATGTATGCCGTGTAAATTTTTCTCATGGATCCTATGATCAACATGCAGAAGTAATCCGTACCGTCAGAGAATTAAACGAAGAACTTGGTGCTAATGTAGCTTTATTAGCGGATTTACAAGGACCAAAAATAAGAACCGGTGAAATGGAAAACAACGGCGTCATGCTCGAAGTAGGAGCCTCATGCCAAATTATTACTGAAAATATACTTGGAACCGCCGAACGATTTTCAATTAATTATACCAATTTACCAAAGGATGTTAGCAAAGGCGAACAAATTTTATTGGACGATGGGAAATTAATTCTTGAAGTCCTTTCGAGTGACAAAAAATCCATCATTAATTGTAAGGTTATTCAGGGTGGAATCTTATCTTCCAAAAAAGGGGTGAATTTTCCAAACACAAAAATTTCAATGCCGTCTTTAACCGAAAAAGACCGTATGGACCTCATGTTTGCGCTTGAGCAAGAAGTTGATTGGGTGGGATTATCTTTCGTCCGAAATGCGCGAGATATTATTGAATTAAAGCACTTAATTGCGAATCAAAATGGAAAAGCCAGAGTGATTGCAAAAATTGAAAAACCTGAAGCCTTAGAATGCATAGATGATATAATTCAGGTTACAGACGGGATAATGGTTGCCCGCGGGGATTTAGGAGTTGAAGTGCCATATCAACGCGTTCCGATCATTCAAAAAATGCTGATTGAGAAATGTATTTCAAACGCGAAACCCGTTATTGTAGCCACACAAATGATGGAATCGATGATTAACAGCATGTCCCCTACCCGTGCTGAAGTTAATGATGTCGCCAATGCGGTGCTAGACGGAACCGACGCTGTCATGTTATCCGGAGAAACCTCTGTGGGGAAATATCCAATTGAGGTAATTAAAACCATGTCTAATATCATTGAAGAGGTAGAGAAAACTCCAGAATTGTATAACAAGGAAGAACTGCCAGACATTAATAGCGATCGCTTCATTACTGATTCCATTTGTTTTAATGCGTGTAGATTATCACAACGTGTCCACGCGAAAGCTATTATCACAATGTCGTTTTCTGGTTATACCGCCTATAAAGTTTCTTCGCAACGACCAAATACCGCCATTTATGTATTTACTAGCAATCGCACTATCCTATCACAATTAAACTTGTTGTGGGGAGTAAAAGCATTTTATTACGACAAGCATATCAGTACGGATCATACTATTGCTGACATCAAATACATCATGAAATCTGAAGGGTATTTGAACATCGGAGATTTAGTAATAAACATTGCTTCAATCCCACTAGAAGACCTTGGAGGATCAAATATGCTAAAACTTAGCCACGTGGACTAACATTTTTTAGAATTCGTTGTTGCATTACATTGTATATTTGCACCATAAAATTCTATTATGACTGATTTCATTGCCCGCCACATAGGTCCAGAAGGAAAGGAGACCTCTGAAATGCTTTCAAAAATTGGAGTGCCTTCGATTGAAGAACTCGTTGGAAAGACCATTCCAACAGCAATTCGCTTAAATCGTGAGTTAAAGATCAATGCTGGAATAACCGAAGCAGAGTACCTAGAAAAAATCAGTGCACTTGGACAGAAAAATCTTGTACTTAAATCCTTCATTGGTTTGGGTTATCATGAAACCTTGGTTCCCTCGGTAATCCTGCGAAATGTATTAGAAAATCCAGGATGGTATACTGCATACACTCCATACCAAGCAGAAATTGCACAAGGAAGGTTAGAAGCCTTGTTAAATTTCCAAACCATGGTATTAGATCTGACAGGAATGGAGGTCGCTAATGCATCTTTGCTTGATGAAGGAACGGCTGCAGCAGAGGCCATGATTATGCTTTATAATTCTCGCTCAAGAGAGGATGTTAAACTAGGAAAAACTACATTCTTGGTTCATGAATCCATCTATCCACAAACCTTAGATGTAGTTACGGGAAGAGCAAATAACCTGGGTATTAATCTCCAAACATTTAATTCCGTTGAAAACCTAAAATTAGATGGTTGTTTTGGTGCCATTTTGCAATATCCAGAAGCTACAGGACATGTTTCAAACATAGAACGTACGATTTCAATCTTAAATGAACATGGGATTCAAGTAGCCGTTTGTAGTGATTTAATGGCATTAGCGCTATTAAAATCTCCAGGGTCAATGGGTGCCGATGTGGTATTAGGAAATTCACAACGTTTTGGGGTTCCGATGGGTTATGGCGGTCCTCACGCCGCATTTTTTGCATCCAAAGAATCGTACAAACGAACATTGCCTGGTCGTATAATCGGTGTATCTAAAGATGCTGATGAAAATACAGCCTTGAGAATGGCTTTACAGACCCGCGAACAACACATCAAACGAGATAAAGCAACGTCTAATATTTGTACAGCCCAAGCCTTGTTGGCTGTCATGGCAGGAATGTATGCCGTTTATCACGGGCCTCAGGGAATCAAACGCATTGCAACACATATTCATGAATTAGCATGTAACACAGCCTCAGGCTTATTGGCGAAAGGGCATACGCTGCATTCGACACAACTTTTTGATACGGTATGTATTACAAATGTGGATAGTGCAAGTATTTTGAAAGCTGCTGTGAATAAAGGGATGAATTTTTTCGCCCCTGACGCGAACACCGTTCAAATTACATTTGGAGAACCACATACATCTGCGGATGTTGATGCAATCTTAGCCATGTTTGAAACGAAAGGAAGCAGAATCTCAGCAGAAGTCGGTATTCCAAGTGCATTGGTACGAGAAGGTGAAATATTAACACATCCTGTGTTCAGCGCACACCATTCTGAGTCAAAAATGATGCGCTATTTAAAATCACTTGAGAATAAAGATTTATCGTTAGTGCATAGTATGATTCCTTTGGGTTCTTGTACCATGAAATTAAATGCGGCAAGTGAACTAATTCCAATCACTAACCCGAATTTCGCAAACATGCACCCGTTTGCACCGAAAGATCAGGCCGCAGGGTATCACGAATTTATGGCAGAATTAGCCAAAGATTTGTGTGAATGCACCGGATTTGCCGGAGTCTCATTACAACCAAATTCTGGTGCTCAAGGTGAATATGCAGGTCTTATGGTCATTAAAGCCTTCCATGAAGCAAATGGTGACTTCCAACGTAAAAAAATCATTATTCCTTCAAGTGCTCATGGAACGAATCCTGCCTCTGCAGTAATGGCTGGTTTTGAAGTGGTGGTTACCGGATGTGATGAACAAGGTAACATTGACATTACTGAATTGAAAACTGTTGCGGAACAACTTGGCGATGAATTGGCAGGAATCATGGTTACCTATCCCTCAACGCACGGCGTTTACGAGGAAGGCATTCGAGAAATCACTTCAATTATTCATTTACAAGGAGGTCAAGTTTACATGGACGGAGCCAACATGAATGCGCAAGTTGGGTTAACTAACCCTGGAAATATTGGAGCAGATGTTTGCCACTTAAACTTGCACAAAACCTTTGCTATTCCTCATGGTGGTGGTGGCCCAGGGATGGGTCCGATTGGCGTTGCAGCTCATTTAGTGCCGTTCTTACCAAGTAATCCATTGCATACTACGGGGGGAGATCAGGCTATACATGCTATATCTTCTGCCCCATATGGAAGTGCCTTAATCCTATTGATTTCTTATGGATATATCAAAATGCTAGGATACAAAGGACTACAAGAATCGACTGAAATGGCCATTGTTAATGCCAACTACATCGCTGCTTGTTTAAAAGAACATTATCCAATCCTATATACCGGAGCCCACGGTACAGTTGCTCACGAGCTAATTCTTGACTGTCGAGAATTCAAAAAGAATGCAGATGTGGAAGTTGCCGATGTGGCAAAGCGATTAATCGATTTTGGATTCCATGCACCGACCGTTTCCTTCCCCGTTGCAGGAACCTTAATGATTGAACCTACGGAATCTGAAGATAAAGCAGAATTGGATCGCTTCATTGAGGCCATGATAAAGATTAGACAAGAAATTGCTGATATCGAAGCAGGTAAATATCCAAAAGATAATAACCTACTCAAAAATGCGCCACACACAGCGGATTGCATAATTAATCGAACATGGGAATATCCATATACACCAGCAGAAGCAGCTTATCCACTCCCCTATTTAATGAAAAATAAGTATTGGGTGCCAGTTCGTCGTGTAGATAATGCTTATGGTGATCGGAATTTGGTATGTGCTTGTCCTAGCATTAAATCATACATTACTGCTTAATGAACATTGATATACTCGCCTTTGCTGCGCACCCTGATGACGTAGAAATTTCCTGCGGAGGAACCTTATTGCGCTATGCGGACGAAGGAAAGCAGCTTGCTATCGTTGACCTTACACAAGGAGAGTTAGGTACGCGTGGAAGTGGAGCCATACGCATGGAAGAATGCAAGGCTGCATCAAAGATTTTAGGTCTTGTTGATCGTGTAAATCTGGGAATGGCTGATGGTTTTTTCGAAGAAAATGAGGAGCATCTGATGTTGATTATTCAAGAAATCCGTCACTTTAGACCCCGGCTAATTCTTGCGAATTCGATTACCGATCGTCATCCTGATCATGGACGTGCTGCTGCCTTGGTAGCTCGTGCTGCATTCCTATCTGGTCTTCCAAAGATTAAATCTAATCGAAACGGATTAGATCAAGAGGCTTTCCGAGCGCCAATGCTTATGCACTACATTCAGGACATGTATATTGAACCGGATATTGCATTAGATGTTAGTTCCTTTGCCGAAGAAAAAATTAAGTTGGTGCAGTGCTTTTCTTCCCAATTTTATGATCCAAATTCTACGGAACCGGAAACCCCCATTTCGAATGCCCACTTTTTCGAATTCATGAAGGGTAGAATGCTGCAATTTGGTCGTCCAATTGGGGCTAAATATGCAGAAGGGTTTACAGTTAATCGAACACTTGGGGTAAACGACATATTTAACCTGCGCTAATACATAAACAAGGCCCCTGCAATCCCTGCAATTACGCTAGAAAGTTTCAAGAGATTAAACTTGTGGTTTTCTGAAGTTTCAAAAATAATGGTGGTTGAAATGTGTAAGAACATTCCAATTACGACACCCAACACCACCGGTACACTTATTCCTGTTTGTTCCATAGGAACTTTTAATCCAATAAGTAAGCCAAGAGGCGTCATGATTCCGAAAAGCATCAAAACCAACCAAGCTACACCTCTTTTCAACGAAGTGCTCAACAGTAAGGTCATAAGTGCAATTGCTACAGGAATCTGATGAAAAACAATTCCCCAAAACAACGAGAGTTTATGGTCGTGATTATGCAAGTGATGTGAATGATCCACATCATTTCCCAAGGGAATTCCTTCAATAATTGAGTGAATAGATAGCGAAATAAAGAGTGCCCAAGGCATTGCTTGTCCTTTGCGCACGTGGATATGACCGTGCTCAATCCCTCCAGAGAAATATTCCATGATGAGCTGAATCAAGAATCCAACTAAAATATAAATCCCAATATTGTCTGTTTCACCAGCGTAGAGTTCGGGAAGTAAGTGTTCAAATACGATAGCTAGAAGAAACCCACCACTAAAGGCTAGGGCTAACTTAATAAATTGAGACTTGTTATTTGCTTGTAAAAAATGTACAAAACCACCTCCTACAGCAACTACAGCAATCAAGACAAAAACCATTAAAAGAGGACTCATTTTTTTTGTGCAATTATAATTAAGCGAGGGGATGTTGACGGATTAAATGCATCTAAGGCATAATTGCCAAAGATATGTAGCATAATGAAGTCTCTATTCAATAGTACTTCAAAATCCGACAGACCAAGCAATTGAACTTGTTCAGTGTAATGGAAATCTTTTCCTTTATCCGTAAAATCGATGTGCTTGATTACCTTACCTCCTGTTATTTCCCTCCGAATTTTAAAGGTAAGTGCACCGCGCTGCACCTCCTCAGATAAAACTAAGGTATTTATTACACGCTGTGCATTTAAAAAATCAATGACTACAATCCCGCCTGGTTTTAACATACTATTTATAGCATCGATAACGCGTTGATTTTCTATAGTTGAATCAAAATACCCGAAGCTTGTAAACAAATTGAACACCGCATCAAAGGATTTGTTAGGAAGTGGTTCACGCATGTCTTGAACCATAAACTTTAATCCATTCTCAGCAGATTCATTGGCAAAGGCAATACTTTCAGGAGACAAGTCAGTTCCAAGCACATTTAATCCGAGAGCATGCAGCGTTCTGGCATGTCTACCTTTACCGCAGGCTAAATCCAAGACCTTGGACCTAGGTTCGAGGGCTAAGAAATCTACTAAACCCTCAATAAATACTTGTGCCTCTTCCTCACTTCGGTAATTATAAAGCTGGTGATAATACGAAGTATCAAACCAAGAAGCGAACCAAGGCGTATCTGTCATCCGACAAAGATAGGTAAAAGCCCGTGGAAGCAATGCAACATTGCCTTATCTTAGCAGCATGAAATGTATAGGGCTTAGCGGAGGAATTGGTTCAGGAAAAAGTTATGTGGCTGAAATTCTTGAAAAAATGGGGTTTCCCGTATACTACTCTGATGCCCGGGCAAAAGCACTGACAGATACCCATCCGCATATTAAATCGGAATTAATAAAGCGCTTTGGCACATCAATTTATGAAGACGGTGTATTGAATCGAAAAGCATTGGCCTCCTTAATCTTTGACTCCGAGGAGTATCGACTGTATGTGAATAATTTAATTCACCCCATAGTTCGTGCTGATTTCGATGCGTGGTGTGCCCAACAGCATTCTTCCCTTGTTTTCAATGAAGCTGCGATTCTTTTTGAAACAGGGGCATATCGTCAGTTTGATGCCACCGTATTGGTAATAGCACCAATTGACATCCGCCTACAACGCATTATGCAACGGGATCACTGCACACGTGAACAAGCAGTAGCGCGAATCCAAAGTCAATGGAACGATGAACAGAAAATTCCCTTAGCAAACGCCATAGTATCAAATAACGGACACGAAGCCGTGCTTACACAAGTAGAACATATAATAGAAACTCTTAAGCTTAATAATCCAAATTAAGGGTTAGGCCAAAGGTAAAGGGATACATCACCGCAGTAGCTGATTTTTTAAACAACGGCGTCAAGTTATAATTCACAAACAAGCCATAGTGATCAAATCCCAAGCGAGTGGTTGCATAGGCCCCGAAAGGAGCAAGCTGAAACCCCGAGTTTACTGTATTTTGAAAGCGGTCACCGTTGTTGTATTTTCCTCGGGTTGACCAAGATCCACCAACGGTCCAATAACCTACCGCACCCACATTTAAATAAAAAGAATTTTTAGTCTTTGCCTTGCTACATACTTCAAACAATAAGGGTAAATTAATTGAACTGTAAGTCAAGTTATTCGCTTTATAAGGTAAATTATTTAAGCCCTCAATAGCAAATATGGTATCCATATCACCGCCCGGTACGGTCGACGTATGAACTAAATCGTATTGACCAAGACGAATAGAGGACATATTAAATCCTAATCCCGTGGTTAGTCCCAGGTATTGTTTAAAAATTGGAACTTTATACTCAAATATGTTAAATCCCAAGGTGAATACATTGAGGTCGGAGGTATTCCAATACTGATAATCTGTCGGGTTATCCATCATAAGATTACCGAAACCAATATCTATCCCTGCGAAATGTGGGCTTGGTTTATCGCCGTCCTCTTCATTCGGTTCAGTATCATCCCCCACTTTAAAATTAATAGGCAATGACATATAAATCGCTGAATCTTTACACGTAGGATTCCAATTCCAATGAAGTAAATTAGTTACTCTCAAGGCTTCTTTATGGAGCGACGGATGTGTTGATTTGGCTACCGTTGCTTTAGAGACATTTCCAGAACGATTTACCATGAACCTGACATAGACTTTTCCAGAAATCCCTTGATCTACGCAATCTTGAGGATAAGTAACCTCATTTTGTATAAACTTCATCAATCCTTCATACCCCGTTGGATAGGTCGCACAATCCTCCTCAGTTGTAGTAGTTATAATTGGTTCTGAATCTTTGGCCCAAGCTGAAACACCTAAAAAACTTAAGAGGGATATCGCAACTATATTTTTTATAATCATCCGTTTTATCAAATATACGCATTAAAAACCAAGGCTCACTCGCAGCATGAAATTTATCCCCGCTTGCGGATAAAAGAACCGTTCCGTGGTTTTTACCCCTGCATATTGGTAGGCAAACGCATACCCATTGTTCGAGTACATCTGATTAAAGATATTATTAACGATTCCTGAAAGCTGGATTACTGTATTTTCTTTCGTTTTGAACGTTTTTCTTAGCCCAAATGAGGAATAATTAAAGGCTGGTAATTCACTGGTTTCAATATTGTCCATATACTGTTTACCTACAAATTTTGATGTCCAATCTAAGCTTAAGTTCCAATTAGGAAAGGTATAGGTCAGCCCAAGTCCTGCGATCACGCTGGGCGAAAAAGACAAGGTGGTTTGAGCATAGGTTGTCGTTTGTTGGGTATAGTATGGAAGCGAATCCAAATAGACATCTAAATAATCCACGTAATTCATCGCCTTATTGCGACTAAAGGTTACATTTCCATTGATTTCTAAGTTTTTAATTCGCTTGTATTTCGCTTCGATTTCAATTCCTTGCCGATAGCTGTCTTTAATGTTGGTGCGCGTATATCCGCCGACATCATTAATTTGCCCTGTTAATGCAAGCTGATTGTCAAAATCCATGTGGTAAAGGTTCGCTTTTAGCACTAGCCCGCGGCCTTGCCAGGTATAGCCCAATTCATAATCGGTTAATGCTTCTGCTTTTGGACGACTGCTCGGCGTAGATTCCCTAAAATCTCTACGCACCGGTTCTCTATTGCTCCGACCAACAGAAAGGTAAAATTGGTGATTTGATTTCAGTTGATAAAAAAGTGAGGCCTTCGGATTAATAAAATGAAAATCCACCGTTTGAGTAACATCTTTTAGTTCCCCAGAAACCATATCCAATCCCAAAAATTCATAGTTCACATAACGATACTGAAGGTCGGCTACCCATTTGAATTTATTATAGGCATTCTGAACCTTGGCATACTGGCTGAATTCGAATTTATTACCCATTTCATCGTAATACCGATCCCCTAGTTCAGCATCCGAAGCAAACTGCGCCCAAATTACCTCACCGAAATGCGCGCCGCGATAGTTATTTACTGCGCCGCCGGTAGTCACTTGAAACCGATTTCCTTGATAAGACAGCCCATATACGGCACCAAGGAACTGGTTATCCAACCACCTTCTTCGAATCAAATTAGCGCTTGTTACCGTATCGCCACCCAAAATAACTGGACTTATTTGATAGGAAGCTAAGTCATCTCCTGTGCGGTATTCTTCATAATACCCTCTTCCGTAGGTGTAATGACCGGCCGCATTTGCCACCCACTTGGAATTTTTAAAGCGATGAGTAACATGTACTTGGTAATTATCTTGCTGATAGTGGTCTACCTGATTTTGATAAGTATAGTAGTTATAAGTTCTTCCCGCATTCAATAGATTCTGCCGCTCTGCATCCGTTAATCCATTGCGATCGGCATAAGCGTTTCTTTCCGCCGCGTTACCATATACCACGCTTTCAGGTGTCCCATACCACGATTGATAAGTAATTTCCTTTCCACTAAATGCGAGGCCTTTCAACACGGTTTGTTTGCCTACCCAACCCGCACTCAAATACCATGACCTTAAGTTTGAAGTGGCCCGATCGATGTAGCCGTCTGAACCAATTCTAGATAGGCGAGTTTCTACGAAATATTTTCCTTTAATTAATCCTGTATTCGCTTGTATTGAAGTTTTAAAGGAATTGAACGAACCATAGCTCGCATCCAGTTTAGCAGAGGCTTGGTCCACAATGTCATTTGTTTTCAAATTTAACGAGGCGCCAAAAGCGGCGGCTCCGTTGGTTGAAGCACTTACACCCCGTTGAAAATCTATGGATTGGGTTGAAGAAACCAAATCTGGCATATTAACCCAGTACACGTCGTGAGATTCTGGGTCGTTCACCGGGATTCCATTAATGGTAACATTTAATCGAGAGGCATCAATGCCCCGAACACGGATTCCACTGTATCCAATTCCATTACCCGCATCGGAAGTAGTCACAACGGAGGGCATTTGATCGAGTAAAAAAGGAATATCTTGACCATAATTTTTCGCGTTTAACCCTTGTTTATCAAGCTTTGTAACGTTGGTGGCCTCCGGAGCTAAACGAATCGTAATACAGGCTACTTCATCCAACTTTTTACTGGATAGCGGAAGCACAACCCGCAGGGTGTCGAATGCTTTAGACATGTCCAATTTTTCTCGCTGCTCAGGAACCATAACTTGAATGATCCCGTAACCGGGTTGATCAATGGTGAGGATTTCATTTGGAGTGATGTCATTGAATTTGAATATACCAATGGCATTCGTACTTACTGTTCTACCGTCAGCCGATTGAACGCGTACACCAACCAAGGGCTGATATTTAGCATCGGTTACCTTTCCGGTAACATTGGATTGCGCCATACTGATTAGCGCGTTGAGCAGCATTAGACTAACAAACTTAACTTTCATAATATATTACATTATGACAAGTCAAGGGGCAAACTTGTACGTGATTAAAAAACCTCCTCCCGTCGCAGGCATTACCCTGATCCGGTACAATGGGTGTAATCTCAGCCTTTCGGCACCCCTTAGAGAACGAGACAAAATTAAGTGAAAAACAACTTACTTCAACAAAAGTTTAGCAATTTGTACGGCATTGGTGGCTGCACCTTTACGTAAATTATCGGCTACAATCCATAAATTCAAGGTGTTAGCTCGCGTAAAGTCTCTTCGGATTCGTCCAACAAAAACGGCATCATTCCCTTCTGCAAATTTAGGCATAGGGTATTCAAAGGTCTCCAGGTTATCTTGTACTACAATGCCTGGGGTCTGTTCCAAGAGTTTACGTACCTCATCCAATTCATATTCCGTGTCAAATTCGATATTCACCGCTTCAGAATGCCCTCCAACCACCGGAACGCGCACCGCGGTGGCGACCACATCAATGCGTGGATCCAAGATCTTCTTGGTTTCATTGGTCAATTTCATTTCTTCCTTGGTGTAGCCATTGTCTAAAAAGCTATCACATTGCGGAATGCAATTCTTGTCAATGGGATAATGATAGGCCATTTCTCCTGAAATCCCTGCCCGCTCATTCTCCATTTGTTGCATGGCTTTTACCCCCGTACCCGTAATGCTCTGATAGGTGGAAACAATCACCCGATTAATTCCATACCGCGTATGAAGCGGCGCCAAGGCCATGACTAATTGAATGGTGCTACAATTTGGATTGGCAATAATTAAATCAGAAGAAGTCAATTGATCTCCATTGATTTCTGGAACAATTAATTTTTTAGTTGGGTCCATACGCCATGCCGACGAATTATCGATCACAACGGTACCCACGGCTGCAAATTTTGGAGCCCATGCTAAAGACGTTTCTCCCCCTGCGGAAAAAATAGCCAAATCCAATTTAAGGTCAACTGCGGTTTGTATCCCTATGACAGGATAGGATTTTCCTTTAAATTCAACTTCTTTTCCGACCGAATTCTCGGATGCAACCGGATAAAACTCAGTAATTGGGAACGCTTGTTCTTCCAATACCTTCATCATAACATTTCCCACCATTCCGGTGGCTCCAACTACAGCAATTCGCATGTTCTTAATGTTATTATAATTAAACGAATGTTTTTTTCTGCATGTAAAGTTATACATTTGAAGTATCATATAGCTCACAGATGAACCTACACATATTACTCTTTCATTTTTTTCTTGCGCTAACGCTTTGTTTTAACGCCCAACTAAGCGATAATTTCTCCGACGGAGATTTTACACAAAATCCAATTTGGCAAGGATCTACCGGAGATTTTATAGTAAACGGCACGGGAGAATTGCAACTCAACAGCGTACTTGCGGGAGCGTCTTACTTAAGTACACCCCATCTATTGAGTAACCTAACAAATAAGGAATGGCAGATCAAGGTCAGACAAACCTTTTCACCGTCTTCTAGTAATTTCGGAAAAGTCTTTTTAACGGCGGATAACGCTGATATGAATTTAGTGCAAAATGGGTATTATCTACTGTTCGGGGAAACTGGATCTACGGATGCCATTCGCCTTTTTAACTTAACAAATGGTACGGCTACCCAGATTTGTGCGGGAACTAACGGTCAAATTTCCGCAAGCTGTAACGCCAGCGTCAAGGTAAAACGCGATGCCGCAGGCTTATGGTCTCTTTACGCCGACCTAAGTGGAGGAACAAATTACACCTTACTTTCATCGGGAACCGATGCCTCTAACCTGCTGGGTAGCCATTTCGGGGTACTTTGCACCTACACCCTCAGCAATGCCACCAAATTTTATTACGATAATGTATACATCGGACCAGAAATTTTAGACGTAACACCCCCGGTGTTGGCCAACGTTACACCGATCTCTTCCACACAGCTTGATCTATTGTTTAACGAATCGGTTACCTTGGCCAGTGCTCAAAACATGATCAACTACTCATTTAATCCGAGTTTATCCTTGAGTAATTTATCGCAAGATGCCAACAATACCGCCTTAGTTCATGGGGTATTGTCAACTCCATTGGTAAACGGAACAAGCTACACCGCAATCGCGAATAGCATTGTTGATTTAAGTGGAAATATCTCAGGAGCTACTTCCGTTAATTTTCAATATTTAGTTTCGGATAGTGCAGTTAAAGGCGACTTACTCATTACCGAATTCTTCCCTGATCCAAGTCCAGTGATTGGACTGCCTGGGGTTGAATATGTAGAAATTTACAATGCCAGTGCAGGTAAGATTTTTGATTTAACCGGTTACCACATAACTGATGGTCCGGCTAACGGGTTAATTACCAGTGGATGGATTTTACCCGGAGAATACAAAGTCTTAACAGCTACAGCAAATATTCCGCTGTTTCCTACAACGACAGCGTTAGGCGTTACGAGTTTTCCATCGTTGAACAATGCAGGAGATACCGTCATGCTTAAAAACCCATATGATATCCCCTTAGATTTAGTGGTCTTTACCGATGACTGGTACAAGGATGCAATAAAACAAGACGGCGGCTACAGCTTGGAGCTTATTAATCCCAACGATCCGTGTTCGGATGAAAACAACTGGATTGCTTCTAACGATGTAACCGGTGGAACTCCAGGACAAGTGAATTCAGTAAATGACCTTACTCCGGATACCCAAGCACCAAACTTGAGTTTATTGGTGGCGTCAGCTCCTAATTATTTACAACTGTGGTTTGATGAAGGCATGGATTCCAGCAGTTTGGTAAACGCCCTGTATCAATTTTCACCGGCACTCAGCCCAAGTTTAGTGTATGCAAATGGAACATATACAAATACCGTGATCTTGCAATTCAGCCAAGCGTTGACTCCTTCACAAGTATATACCTTAACCTTAGAAAACGCCACCGATTGCTGGACAAATTCTCAGGTACTTGTTGGACAATTCGCCTTGACAGAAACACCGTTGGCCGGGGAATTAATTGTAAATGAAATATTACAAAATCCATACAATGGCGGTCAAGATTGGATTGAATTACACAATAATTCAAACAAGATCTTTAACTTAAAAAATCTTCAATTTGCGAATTTCGACAACGATACCATTAGCAATTTCAAGGTGATTAATGAAAATCATTTATTGAAACCCGGGGGATATGCCGTAGTGGGAAAAGACTCAACCTTCGTGAAGCAGTATTATCCGTTCCATGGGGTTGGTACCTTTGTGTATGCTGAGTTACCTAGTTATAACAACGACTCAGGGAGTGTCTATCTATACAATGAAAATCAAACCCTACTCGACTTGGTGAAATACTCCAATGAATGGCAATTTCCATTATTGGATGACGTAGACGGCGTTTCGCTAGAGCGTCTTGACCCGAATGGGGAGTCAAGCAATGGAATGAATTGGCATAGTGCGGCAGAAGCCGTTCAATTTGGAACTCCTGGCTTAAAAAATTCGCAATATTTGCCGGTAACCGTGAATGGTTCATTTAGCTTGGAAGGCGAATTGTTTTCACCGGACATGGACGGGTATTTGGACGTTATGCAAGCAAGCTATCAATTGGCGCAAGCGAATTGCCTTGGTTCAGTAAGCATTTACGATGAACGCGGACGACTGATTCGATCCTTGTTTAAAAATAAATTAATGGGAACCACGGGAACCTTTTCTTGGAATGGGGTCAAAGACGACCAAACGAAGGCTTCAATAGGGGTCTATGTGGTGGTATTCGAAGCCTTTTCTTTAGATGGTGGATTAATTTTTTCTGGAAGAAAGGCTGTAACCTTAGCTGGTAATTTGTAAGATGTTTTCACCTGGGAAAAAAAATTGGATCAAAAAATTCTTTTCGCTCGTCGATAGCAACGAGATTGACTTACAGGTAAATCTATCCAGCGAACCAACCAGCATTGAAGATCAAATAAGGGAAGTGTGCGAACATACTGGAATTTTGTATGGTGTACCTAATCAAAATTTATACACCCAAGCCTATGTAAGCGCGGCAACGCGGAATGAGAAATTGCATGTATTATTGTTCGAATCCTTACTTTTCATTTATCAGATTCATCATGAAGAAACCCTTCGGCAGGAGGATTTCATTGAATCAGTAAGTACGTTTTACCAAGCCAAGCCTGTAACTAAAAGACAGGTATGGAATCCATTGCTTGGTACGCGTGATGCAACTCAGCAAATGGAACAAATATTAGCAGACCGCATCAAAGTACACAGTTCGTATAATGACACCAATTTCTGGTTTAATCATTTGACCAATGGCTTTCTCTATTTAGATCTTATTTTATTTCATCGCTTTTGTGAAACCGGAAAAGTTAGAGATCAAACACAATATAACACATTAGTTATTGATGTACTGAATCGCATCCTTGCCATTAAAAATCAACATCCATCAGAGGATTCCATCTTTGATGGGAATATGTTCAAAAACTTAATGCTCTCCGCTGAAATAACTGAAAGTGACCTCACTCCAAATGCCAATTTAGCGCTTCATGAACCGCTTTTAACGGAAGAACTTCAGGTATTCAAGCAAGAGCCTATGTTGAAAAAATTCACCTTTCAATTTGTGATCTTGCTCTACCATGAATTTCCTTCCGATGGGTTTAATGATCAAACCTTTTTGTTTAGTATCGGTACTGACTTGGGCCTACATGCCAGCGAAATAGATGAATTATTTTGGGAATGTAGAAAATCAATGAGTGCCTATTCTTCCGAGTTTTTTCATTTGATTTCAGAATCAGAATCTAAAATCTTGGTGACTCAGTTGGCCAGAAAATACAACCGGATTTTATGGCGAAACAAAGACAAATTAATCCGAGAACTTAAAGAAAGTAAAGAACTAATTTATTTGGTTGGTCAAGCTTCTAAGCGCGAACTAACTGCCCAAGAAAAAGAAAAAGTACGGACGCAATCCATGGATTTAATGAAAAGTGTTCCAAGCATTGGAATCTTTTTAATTCCTGGCGGGGCCTTATGGTTACCCTTGGTCCTAAAACTGATTCCAGACTTGCTTCCGTCCGCCTTTAAAGAGAATGAAGTGGAGGAGAAAAAGTAAGGGTCAACTAACTTTTTGCCTTTGGTGCATGGAAAGCGGCCCCTCGACATGATTCGACAAGTTCATCACAAGTCGCTCAGGGACCACACCCCTAGAAAATCAAGAATTACGTCAACTACCAGTTTTCAGAAAAAACATTTCCCTCCGCCGTGGCGGAGAAGGGGGATCCAGGGAGATGACTTCGACAAGTAGAAAACCCGTTTAAGTATTATAAAAACATGATAATTTATATTAGTCACCTCCCTTAATCCCTCCTCGAGGAGGGAAACCATTTCCTCCCTTCCTCCAGCTAGCCAAGGCGTATCGAAGGGCGAGGAAAAAAAGTAGAGAAATATAAAAACATCGTGATGTATTTTAGTTACCCTCCTCAGACGGAGCCTGATACTCGTTAGAGTCACCCTCCTTTATCCTCCCTCGAGGGAGGAAGAAAACAATAGAACTAGGGTGTAAATGTAAAGCGAAGTTAATCTATGTATTCGAACCTATTTCGCTAAATCCGCAAACATGGCCAATATCGCCGCTTCATTGGGTGCGCAAATTCCGCGTTCGGTAATTAATCCAGTCACTAAGCGCGCAGGGGTTACGTCAAAGCCGTGATTCACCGCTTGCGTGGTTTCCGG
>JBEAQY010000032.1:0-7126 GCA_041163605.1 Bacteroidota bacterium
TTTTCGTCTACGCCTGTATTTGGATTGCTGATCACCGCACTAAAGGTGTGTACTCCGTTGCTTAAACTTACGGTCGGCAAGGTTACCGTAGTTGATTGCCACTGAGCAAGAGACCCCATCCAATTGTAGGACAGGTTGTTGTTTCCGTCGAATCCGTATGTAATCGTCACGGAAGTAAGGGTAATAGCCCCACCATTTGCAATGGTAACGGTTGGCGTAACTTCAGCACTACAAAAGGTGCCTGATACTCCACCCACAGCGAATACAATCGGATCCACTTGAATCGGTACGCCGCCCGAAGGGTCATAACCATTCACAAAGGTGGCATTAGATTGGTTTGGATCCAACCAGTATTTCAATTGGTTGGTGCTGTCGCTGTTTGCAGGGGTCCACGAATAGCTTATTTTTCCGTATTCATCCGATAGCACCTGGGCACCGCACGCGGAGGCTCCACCATGTAATTGACCAATAATTCTATGATTTTGATCAAATAGGGGCGACCCGGATGAACCGCCTTCGGTTACTCCTTCATCCCAACCAGTAACTCTCCAATGGGAATTAGCGGGGCTTCCAACAAAGGTAGTAGAAATCAAGGGGTCGTTTTCCAAGGATATTTTTTTAATGTCTCCAGACGGGTGATGAATTCCTACGGCTGAAGTTGGCGTGTTTCCGGAGTTATCCCAGCCATTGAAATAGGGTGTAAAGGCCGCTGGAACGGTTCCGCCCTGCAAGCCTCCGGTAATTTCTACGAGGCAAAAATCTGAGGCACTGGCGCGGGAACGCAACACTGCACCGCTTAAGGATTGAAACGTTGGTTCAGCCGCAGGATTATTACACCCCGCACTTTGCCAATTAAAACGAAATACCCACGTAGCCGGATTGCTGTAGCAATGGTTTGCCGAAAGGACATATGGCTTCCCGTTGTTTAAGGTGTTATTGATTAAGGAACCGGAACAAAACCCACTGTTTCCAGATACGAGCATTACTACTCCATTACGTTCTTGCTGCCAAGGTCCACCTTGCGGACAATTCACATTCAAGTTACAATTCCCGGAACTCCCGAAGGCTTTTTCTTGGAATTCGCGTGCTGTGCGGTATCCGTGGGTTACGTTATTTATTTGAATCGTTCCCTTTGGATGGTTTGCGGGCACATAGTATTCTACGATGACTTCTTCTCCGGGAACTAATTCAGTACCCAACTGTCCTTCATAGAGGTGTTCTTGGGTGAATTTTCCGAGAATAAATGTTTTCTCTGGGTTGTATACGTACAATTCATTTCCGGCTGGAATTTCTGTTTGGTTAAACGCCAAATTGATCGTTAAGGCTTCCGGGCATTTAATACGCACCATCCAAAGTTGGTCGCCGTTTTTTGCGTCAATCCAAATACCGTGAGTGTTTGAATTAATTTGTGTTGGGTGATTAAACCCGAAACGCCAGGGTTGTCCGCCTTGTTCGTCTAAGATTAGATCTTCTTGTCTTAGCGCGTTTACATCGGGTGTAGGGTAGCTCATCTGAGGGATTGTTTTCCACCCTTCTTTCGGAAAGTAATGGCTGTTTCCGCCATTTCCTTGCTGTGCATAGATAAATTGGAAAGAAAGTAGTATGCTTAGGAATAAGAAGAGTCTTTTCATAATCACTTAGTTTTTCGGTGTATTAGTTACACGACGCTTAATTCCACAGCCTTTGGGTTCTGTGGTGTTGGGTTTAATTTTTTTACCTTTTCCTTGTGCCTTGATCGCATTAAACAAATACGGTTCATCGCTTTTTCTTCCTTTATCCCAGGAGTTGTCAATGGATCCGGTATAAATTAGTTTAAAGGTTTGATCGAAAAAATACACATGCGGTGTGGTTCTTGCGCCAAAGGCATCCGCCAAGGCGGCTTTTTCATCCACCACATACGGCATGGTATAGTTTTGCTCTTTCGCGTGTTTAACCATTTCTTCATAGGAATCCGCTTGTGCGCGTTTTCCTTCATTGGAATTCACTAAAACGAACCCGACGTTATTGGTTAAGGCTTCATTGTAGAGTGAGTCGTATTTTTTTTCCCACCCCGGAAAATCATCCGCCCCTACAACAAATGGACAAGAATTACAGGAAAAAATAACAATTAGGCCTTTATCTTTTTTAAGGGTACTTAAACTGTATAAGGTTCCATTTACTGATTTCATTTCAACGTTTTGCATGGGTGCTTTATTGTTGATACGGAGTTGAGCCCAAGTACTGAGTGTCAAGAGCATAATACCTATTGAGAAACGTATTTTCATGCGAATGTTAATATAATGCAAGATTAGTTAAAAATTAATGGCAAAGCAATTAAAATGAGAATAATTGAATGGCTATCTTTGTTTGATGAACAAGAAAAAACAACCTGTAGTTATTGGGATTTGTGGGGGGAGCGGCTCAGGTAAAACCACCTTGTTGCGTCGTGTTGCGGAGGAGTTTTCACACTTGAATCCCGCCTTATTTACGATGGATAATTATTATCACCCCATTGAACAGCAGCAACTCGATGCGAATGGGATCGTGAATTTTGATTTACCCACGGCCTTGAATGAAGCACAATTAACGGCAGATCTTAAAGCCTTGGTTTCTGGTGAACCGATTGAGGTAAAGGAATATTTTTTTAATACCACGCCGGCAAAAAACGTCTTACTTACCATCCACCCCAGTGAGGTGGTCTTGGTGGAGGGCTTATTTTTATACCATTATCAAGAAGTTTTTGGTTTGCTTGATTATTCGGTATTTGTGGACGTGGAACACGCCATTCAGTTAGACCGAAGAATCTACCGTGATCAAGATAACCGCGGATACAAGCGAAGTGACATTATTTATCAGTGGGACAACCACGTGATGCCCTGTTATGAGGCCTACATTGCGCCCCATGTAACGAAGGCAAATTTCCACTTTCGTAACGATCACCGCGCCGAAGCCGATTTTACTGACTTGATGAATTCCCTTCAGAACTTACTTCACGCGAAACAATCCTAAACTACTTGTTGTTATACGTCTATGAAATATTGCAATAATCCATATCAGCAAATTCGATTACGTGCTAATGAAGTGCAGATTGGAGATTTGCATTTAGGCGGTGAACATCCGATTCGCGTTCAATCCATGACTACGGCGGATACGATGGACACCGACGCTTCGGTGGAAGAATCTGTTCGCATGTTGGAAGCGGGTTGTGAATTGGTTCGATTAACAGCGCCGAGCAAATCAGAAGCTGAAAACCTGAATACCATCAAGCGCTCCTTAGTTGAACGGGGATTCAATCAACCCTTGGTTGCGGACATTCATTTTACACCGAACGCCGCAGAAATTGCGGCGAAGTATGTAGAAAAAGTACGGGTTAATCCCGGAAATTATGCCGACAAGAAGAAGTTTGAGACCATTGAATATACAGACGAAACCTATCAAGCGGAGTTAAATCGCATTGAAGAGAAGTTTACGCCTTTGGTGTTATTGTGTAAATCCTTGAATCGCGCCATGCGCATCGGGACAAATCATGGGTCCTTATCGGATCGTATTTTGAGTCGTTATGGCGATACACCTGAGGGAATGGTCGCTTCTGCGTATGAGTTCATTGAGGTGTGTGAGAAAAACGCCTACTTCAATTTGGTGATTTCCATGAAGGCGAGTAACACCTTGGTTATGGTGCAAGCGTATCGTTTATTAGCCAGTGAAATGATTAAGCGCGGTAGCGTTTACCCCTTACATCTTGGCGTAACCGAGGCTGGAGATGGAGAGGATGGCCGGATCAAATCGGCGGTAGGTATTGGTGCCTTACTGGTAGACGGTTTAGGAGATACGATTCGCGTTTCCTTAACCGAAGCGCCTGAGTTCGAAATTCCAGTAGCAAGAAAACTAATTAACCTTACACGTCTGGAATCGGTTTTAGCCCTTCCTTCGGTTCCTGAGGAACTTCCGTATAATCCCGTGTCGTTTGAACGAAGACCTTCGGACGCTTGTGCAACGGTGGGCGGTGGACAAGTTCCGGTTGTTATTGCTGATTTCTCTCGAAACGAATCTATTTCTCCTGCTAATTTATATGCTGCAGGGTATGTGTACGCTCCAGCATTAGATAAATGGAACATTCAGGATGCGGCGGCAGACTTTTTATACGTAGGGAAGCAATCCATTAATTTTGAATTACCCGGCACTTTGCGTGTGTTAGTAGATGGTAAGGGGTGGTCAAATGAAGTGAAACATCCAAACGGATATTTTCCAGTTATTTCTTTAAAAGAACGCGGGGAAATTGCCGCGGAACAGGTGTGTTTTTGTAAAACAACTCCGGAGCAATTAGTCGAACATATCGGAAATTTACACCCTCACGATGTATTGGTCTTAACTTCTGTTTATGACAACAGCGTGCAATGGATGCGTTGGGCGTTTATGCAGTTGAAGCAAGCCAACAAAAAGAATCCCGTGATTTTTAAGTTATCGATGGAAACCGACAACGAAGAAACCTTTCAATTAGAAGCAGGGGTAAAAGCGGGTTCCTTATTTGTGGATGGCCTTGGAGATGGAATTTGGATCGACGCTCCGAATCAACCAAAAACGGTGGTTAATTCAACCTCTTTTGGTGTATTACAAGCTACACGGTTAAGAACATCTAAAACCGAGTATATTTCTTGTCCGAGTTGTGGAAGAACCTTGTTTGATTTACAAGAAACCACAGCAAACATTCGCTCACGTACTAGCCATTTGAAAGGATTAAAGATTGGAATTATGGGCTGTATAGTGAATGGTCCTGGAGAAATGGCCGATGCTGACTATGGATATGTAGGATCGGGTCCAGGAAAAATTACCCTGTATAAAGAAAAAGAAGTGGTACGTAAAAACGTAAACACGGCTGAAGCGGTTGATGCCTTAATCGATTTAATCAAAGAACATGGCGATTGGGTAGAACCCATTCTTGAATCGCTATAAACATTCATTCGTTGAATATTCCTTCCATTAGGTAATTTTCCATCGGATGTAGCGAGTAATTTCGCAGCATGGCGGATTCTATCGAAAAATATACAAAACGAGGTATACGGAGCAGTTACCTTTCAACCATCATTGGTATTTCATTAGTTCTTTTCTTAACAGGAGTTGTATTAAGTGGTTCCATGGCGCTTCAATCGATTCAAAAACAAGCAAAAGAAAGCATACAGTGTGATATTTTCTTTAATGCAGATGTTAAGGATGCGGATATCAAGCAAATCGAAGCCCAAATTCAATCATGGCCAGAATTAAAGCGTGTATGGTTTGTTTCAGCAGAGCGCGCGGTTGAAGAATTTACCGGAGAAGGTTCTGAAGATATCAAGGTGTTATTCGAAGAAGAAAATCCCTTGCCTCCTTCGCTGTGTTTTTCTCCAAATGAAAAACATGCTACAAAAACCGGATTAAAAAACATCAAAAAAAAGTTACTTAACTCATATAAAGATGTAATCGATGAGGTAAGTTATGATGCTTCTTCAGTGGAGCGAGTTAATCTTGGGTTTAAGCAGTTTGTGATTCTATTTATTTCTATCGCGCTCTTGCTAATTGTGATTGCTGTAGCGATGATTAACAATACCATTCGTATGGCGCTTTATTCTCGAAGATTTACGATTAAAACCATGCAATTGGTTGGCGCAACAGCGGCTTTCGTGCGTAAACCTTTTCTGCTTCAAGCGATTCGCAATGGATTAATTTCAGCGATGATTGCCTTGGCTTTACTTGTTACTGTTTTTTATGCATTGAATAATACCTTAGAGACCATAGAACTCACCTTTTCACTAATTAATTTATTAATCTTAATTGGCGGATTGATTGCCACGGGTGTTTTTATTACTTTCGTGTCCACATGGTTTGCATTAAATAAGTATTTGCGAATGAAACTGGACAAATTATATTAGTATGAGCAAGATTAAACATTTCGGCTTCGACCCTAAGAATTATAAGTTTTTGATTATCGGTTTAATCATTAATGTATTAGGTTTTATATTGATGATTGGTGGGGGATCTGATGATCCAAGCAAGTTTAACGGGGATGAGTTGTTTAGTCCAATCCGAATCACCTTAGCTCCGTTTTTAATCATTATTGGATATGTCGTGATTTTTTACGCCATTATGAAAAAAAATCCGCCGAGCGACCCGAACAACGGAGAAATTCAGAACACCAAATAATTCATGTCGATTCTTGAGGCTTTACTGCTTGCACTCGTTGAGGGCTTAACTGAATTTTTGCCCGTTTCGAGTACCGCCCATCTATTATTTACCGAAGAATTACTCGGAATCCAACAAACGGAGTACGTGAAAATGTTTACAGTTTCCATTCAATTTGGAGCTATTATTGCCGTGGTGGTGGCGTATTGGAAGCGGTTCTTTGTTAATATTAAATGGTCTTTTTATAAGGTGTTAACCATCGCTGTACTTCCCGCATTAGTATTAGGAAAACTCTTTGACGATAAAATCGAAGCGGTATTTGAAAAACCATTAATCATTGCGGTCGTGCTCATAGCAGGAGGCGTGGTATTACTTTTTATAGACCGAATCTTTGCCAAGCAGGCGCAAATAAAAGATCAAGAGGTTTCTACACGTCAAGGTTTATTTATTGGGCTGTGGCAGTGTGTAGCCATGATGCCGGGTGTAAGCCGATCTGCAGCGTCAATAATTGGCGGGATGCAGCAAGGGTTAAATAGAAAATCTGCCGCAGAGTTCAGCTTCTTTTTGGCTGTACCAACCATGGCTGCCGTTACGCTATATTCTGTTTTATTGAAAGACTGGTGCGTGAACGGACAAGAAACTAAAGGATTTGAAATGATTTTTAGTTCTACGGAAAACACCTTGGTCTTTCTTATTGGAAACGTTGCATCATTTATTGTGGCCTTCATTGCCATTAAGAGTTTCATTTCCTTTTTACAGAAGTATGGATTCAAGGTTTGGGGGATTTATCGCATTGTCGTTGGGATAATTTTAATTGCGTTGTTTATTAATCAAGAGCCCGGACCGGATAACCAAAAACAAAAGACGGAGTGGGAATCTTCGGCAACCGCAACGCGATGAATTTTCAAGAAGGAGAAGTGTTGTTAGTGGATAAGCCGTATGGGTGGACGTCCTTTGATGTGGTAAATAAAATCCGTTGGAACCTAAAGCAAGC
>JBEAQY010000033.1:0-115465 GCA_041163605.1 Bacteroidota bacterium
CGTCAGGGATTGCAAATTTGTACAACCAATATTCAAGTCCTGGAACCCAAATCAATACAACTTACAACCAAGTAAACTTTAGCGCAGGGGGGAATATTACAGGAGATTTTACGGTTGGAACCTTGTCATTTACTTCAAATAATACGTATAATTTTCAGGCAGGTAGGACCGTAACCGTTACAAACAATATCGCATTCAATTCGGTTTGCTTTGGCGGGGTAACTATTCAAAGTGCTACTGCAGGAACGCAAGCATTTATTTCTAAAAGTTCAGGAATTGTTAGTGGTCAAAATCTTACAATTAAAGATATTAATGCAACAGGAGGTGCTACATTTAATGCATACGGCTCTACCAATATGGGGAATAATTCAGGATGGAATTTTATTGCAAGCCCTGCACTTGGTGCTATTGGTCAGGTTACCGCTGGAGCCGGAGGATTTTCAGTTCCGCTTGTTACAGGTGCTGTATTATATACATGGACAGTACCTGCAGGATCAACCATATTGTCAGGTCAAGGAACGAATACAATTATTGCAAATGTTCCTTCGGGTCAGGTGTGTGTTACTGCCTCTAATGGTTGTGGCGCTGCGACTTTACCTAGTTGTTATACCAATGCCGTTGACTACATCTCATTGAATAATATGGGGGTTGTTGTTAATGAAAATTTCAACACCCTAGCCAATACTGCTACAAGTAGTTCATTCCCTGTTGGATGGAGAATATATGAAACAGGTACGAATGCTGACATTAATTATACCGCGGCTACAGGTGCTTCAAATACAGGAGATTCATATAGTCTTGGGTTAGTCGGTTCCTCCTTAAGAACATTAGGGGCTCTTCGTTCAGGATCATTGGCATCTTCCTTTGGCGCGAAATTCTTAAATAATACCAATGCATCAATTAACTCAATAACTGTAACCTATGTAGGTGAAACGTGGCGAGTAGGAAATACAAATCGAACCGATAAGATTGATTTCCAATATAGTCTGAATGCCACGGATCTATCAAACGGAACATGGATTGATGTAGATAGCCTTGATTATGAGAATATTCCACAAGCCAATACAGCAAGCGGTTCAGTATTACATTCTCAACAAAAAAACTACACCATTTTCGGTTTGAATATTCCTGCAGGTGCCTACTTTTTAATTAAGTGGATTGATGCAGACGCAACCGGATCGGATGATGCAATTGGAATTAATGATTTTTCTATTAAACCTTGTTTCACTGTTGCATCACCAACTACAACGGCACAGTCCTTTTGTGGTAGTGCTTTAGTTTCAAATTTAGTAGCCACTGGTAATAACATTTCTTGGTATACCTCTGCGATTGGCAATGCTCCATTACTAAGTAATAATGCTGTAACCAATGCAACCTACTTTGCAAGTCAAACTTTATCGGGATGTGAATCTCAACGCGCATCATCTGCGGTTACGATTAATGCACTTCCTGTGGTGAGCGCGGGATCGAACCAAGCGGTATGTACAGGAACAGCTGTTACCTTGAGTGGTTCAGGCGCAAGTACCTATGCATGGAACAACAACGTACAGGATGGCGTAGCGTTCACACCGAATGCGACACAAACTTATACGGTAACAGGAACGGATGCAAATGGATGTACGAATACGGCACAGGTACAAGTAGCAGTGAATGCACTTCCTGTGGTTAGTGGGGGTCAATCATTCGCGGTTTGCCAAGGTACTAGTGTTATTTTGTTTGGGTCTGGTGCACAATCGTATACCTGGAACAATGGAGTTGTAAATTCTACCCCATTTGTACCAATATTAACTCAATCGTATACAGTAGTTGGAACAGATATTAATGGTTGTAGTAACACAGCTCAAGTAACCGTAACAGTTAATCCATTACCTATTGTATCTGGTGGAGGGAATCAAAATGTTTGTGCAGGAAATTCAGTTACCCTAAGTGGAAGTGGTGCCAATAACTATACATGGAACAATAACGTGCAGAACGGGGTTGCTTTCACACCGAATGCTACACAAACCTATACGGTAACAGGAACGGATGCAAATGGATGTACGAATACGGCACAGGTACAAGTAGCAGTGAATGCACTTCCAGTGGTGAGTGCAGGAGCAAACCAAACAATCTGTTCAGGCGCAAACGTTACCCTCAACGGAAGTGGAGCTACAAGTTATGCATGGAATAACAACGTACAGGATGGCGTAGCGTTCACACCGAATGCGACACAAACCTATACGGTAACAGGAACGGATGCGAATGGCTGTACGAATACGGCACAGGTTTTGGTTACAGTAAATCCACTTCCGCAATTGGTGTTGGGGAATAATATTAATACATGTGTAGGTTCACCAGTTACGTTAAGTGCTACAGGAGCCGTAACCTACAATTGGTCAGGAGGGGTTCAGAATGGTGTTTCTTTTATACCAAATACTACGCAATATTATGTTGTTACTGGTGTAAATGGATTAGGATGTTCAACCACCGACTCTATTCTTGTGTCAGTTCATAATCCAACATCTTCAACTATTAATATTACCGCATGTAACAGTTATTCATTAAATGGTGATACATTTAATCAATCAGGAACATACATTCAAACAATTCAAAATGTTATGGGCTGCGACTCCACAATAACATTAAACTTAGTAATTAACGTACCACCATTGTTACCGATAATAACTGTAAATAATGATGTGACGCTTACTACATTAACTCAACCGAATGTAACTTATCAGTGGGTGTTCTGTAATACATGGTTACCAATTAATAATCAAACGGATACCTCATTCACATCAACAATAAATGGTCAATTTGCTGTTATTGTTTCAAATGGTTGTGGTTCAGTTACTTCTGAATGTGTAACGATTGATAATGTTAATCTAACTGATTTGACTAATAACGAGTTAAGTATTTACCCGAATCCAACTTCTGATATTATTACAATTGAAGGTTTAACTGATGTTGAGACGTCATTTTATTTAATGGATACGCGCGGTAGAATTGTTAAAAATGGATACCTAAATAGTTCTGCACCTCAACTTTCATTATTTAATTTATCTACGGGCATTTATTGGCTCCATATTATTGGGAATAAACCAATTGAATTAATAAAGCAATAACTTGTATTTTTGATTTTCTTAAAAGGAGCTTCGGCTCCTTTTAAGTTGTACGAATAAATATGAGTAATATCCTTAAAGATTCTTTTTTTATCACCCTTGGCATTACTTCCGCTACCTTTGGTTTGAAGGGTTTTCTGATTCCAAATCACTTCATTGATGGTGGAACGATGGGTATATCAATGCTAGTAAGTCAGTTTTCTAGTATTTCACTTGGGATTTACATTATCTTACTAAATATGCCCTTTATTTTACTTGGTAAGCGTTTACTAGGGAATGCCTTTGCATTTAAAACTTCTCTTGCCATTCTTGGACTTAGTATCTCATTGAGTATTATTTCCATGCCTCTTATAACTAAAGATCCTATTCTAATTGCAGTGTTTGGTGGTGTATTTTTAGGTGCAGGGATTGGATTTGCCATGCGTGGGGGAGCTGTAATCGATGGTACCGAAGTGCTCGCCATTTACTTAAGTAAGAAATTAGGTGCAACGGTAGGTGACATCATGCTGGCAATAAACGTTCTTATTTTTTCCTTGGCGGCCTACCTTATGGGAGCAGAAATTGCCTTATATTCCTTACTAACATACTTAGCGGCCTCAAAAGCCCTTGACTTTATTGTTGAAGGAATTGAAGAATATGTTGGAGTGACTATTGTTTCAGATTATTGTGAAGATGTCCGTTTGGGAATTATCGAAAAATTGAACCGTGGGGTAACCGTTTATTCCGGTAAAAAAGGGTACGGTAAGCGGGGAGATACAGAAAATGTAGATGTGTTATACACTGTCATTACACGGCTTGAAATAAATCGCATGTACACCGAAGTTGAAAAAATTGACCCCAATGCCTTTATTGTGATGCATAGCGTTAAGGATACCAAAGGCGGAATGATCAAACAACGGTCGTTAAAAGCATAGGTATCAAGGCGATAAGACACTGAGACATTAAGACATTCAGAGAATCTAATCTCCATATTTCATTAATTTTGTTTCATGGATTTTTTAACCAATCTCGGTCAAACTTCACCCTATCCCTTACTCATTGAGGTAGATCGCGCAGAAGGGATTTTTATTTACGACAAAAAAGGGAATGCCTATGCCGATTTAATCTCCGGGATTGCCGTGAGCTCTATGGGTCATGGGCATCCAACTATTAAAAAAGCAATTCACGATCAAGTTGAACGTCATCTTCATGTAATGGTGTATGGAGAATTCATTCAAGATGCCCAAATGGATTTTGCGCGGGAACTTACTAATATTCTTCCTCCTGAATTACAAGCCATTTACCCGGTAAATTCTGGAACCGAAGCAAATGAAGCCGCCATGAAATTGGTGAAACGCGTCACAGGTAGAAGCGAAATCATCGCATTCAAAGGGTCGTATCATGGAAGTACGCATGGTTCAATGAGTATCTCTTACAATGAGCTAAAAAAAACGAAATATCGTCCACTCCTTCCCGGGATTCGCTTCATTACACTTAATCAAGAACAAGAGTTAGAACAGATTACTACAGCCACCGCAGGAGTTATTTTAGAGACCATTCAAGGAGATGCGGGGGTGAGAATTCCAGAAGCATCATACCTAAAAGCCTTAAGATCCCGTTGCAAGGAAGTTGGTGCCTTATTGGTATTCGATGAAATTCAATGTGGACTTGGTAGAGCGGGTGCTAATTTTGCGTTTGAACAATTTAATGTTATACCTGATGTATTAACCTTAGGTAAATCGTTAGGAGGAGGTTTGCCCATTGGTGCTTTGGTAACCAGTACTGAACATATGGCGGCGTTCAAAGAAAATCCAATGTTAGGTCACATTACCACCTTTGGAGGTCACCCCGTGGTGTGCGCTTCAGCGGCTGCTTTTCTTAAGGTTCTCACCACGGAAATCGATTATTCAATACTCCCAAAGATTGCCGCAATTTTTCATGATGTCCTGATTGCACATCCGGAAGTCAAAGAAATTCGGAACATTGGGTTAATGTTTGCCATTGATATGGAGTCGGCGGAACGGGTGGAACGTGTGGTAAAACGATGCTTGGAAAAGCACATGCTAACCTTTTGGTTTCTTTCACATCCATTTAGCTTTCGCTTAGCACCACCCTTAACAATTACCGAGGAACAAGCCCGTTATTTTGCACAAGCTATTTATCAGGCAATTGAAGAAACGAAAGCATAAGGGATTCTTTAAACTTGTCGTATCTTTGTACCCCGACTATGAAAGTAACCGAACATATTAAAGCTGCGAAGGATACCTTGTTCTCCTTTGAAATCTTACCTCCCTTAAAAGGTAAAGGAATCCAAACACTTTATGATGGCATTGATCCTTTAATGGAATTCAAACCAAAATTTGTAAATGTTACCTATCATCGACAAGAGTTTATTTATAAAGAACGAGATAACGGACTCCTGCAGAAAATCGCAGTGCGCAAACGTCCAGGAACGGTTGGTATTTGTGCTGCCGTTATGAATCGCTACAATGTGGATGCTGTGCCGCATTTAATTTGTGGCGGATTTAATCAAGAAGAGACTGAAAATGCATTAATTGATTTGCAGTTCCTCGGTATCGATAATGTACTTGCTTTACGAGGAGATTCTATTAAAAGTGAGTCGGTGTTTGTTCCAGAGCCGGGAGGACATAAACATGCTAACGAGTTGATTCATCAAATTGGTCAAATGAATCAAGGACATTACCTCATGGATGATTACAAGATGGACCCTACAGATTTTTGCATTGGTGCTGCAGGTTATCCAGAAAAACACTTTGAGGCAATGAACCTCGAAGACGATTTATATCATTTAAAGAAAAAAGTAGAAGCCGGTGCGCACTATATTGTCACCCAAATGTTTTTCGATAATCAAAAGTTTTTTGATTTTGTAAGTGCATGCCGAGCAATAGGGATAACCGTTCCGATTATTCCAGGGTTAAAGCCCTTAAAAAGCCTAACCCATATTTCGTTTATCCCCAAGTATTTTCACATTGATTATCCCGTTGAACTTTCACGTGAATTAATTAAATGTAAAACAAATGCTGACGTTGAGCGCGTAGGGATTGAATGGGGAATACAACAATCGAAAGCTTTGAAAGCAGCTGGCGTCCCATGCATTCATTATTACACCATGTCTAATTCCTCTTCAGTGAAGGCGATTGCTGCTGAAGTTTTTTAACCTCGAGATGAAACATCTATTCCTTGCCATATTGCTTTTGATCCTTCATTTTTCTTGGGCTCAAGCATTTAACTTAAAAGAATGTGTAGTTATTGCTCAGTTTGAAAAACCTGAAGACCGCTATGCCTTAGAAGTGAATTTATGCGAGATTTTCACCGCAATGCATATTAAATCAATTCCTGCAACCAATTTTGTTAAGCAGGGAGGTTCCAGCCAGGTGTTAGCTACAGACAGCTCATTGACAGCACTAAAGGAAAAAGGATTTTCAACGTATTGTTTGGTGAATGTAAAAGGGTTCGATAATCGATTTAAAAAATCAGAGCATCCACCGTTATTCTCGGAAGGACTTGACCGTGCAACCATCTATAATTTATATAAGGATGAAATTTCAAACCTTACCTTGGAGTTTATTTTTTATCGCGACGGGAAACCTGTATTCAATGACGTATATAAAATCAGCAACATCGGTGATCGCGACGATGTCATTAAGCGACTTAAGAAAAAAGGACCGAAATACTTTCTGAAAAACTGGTTCTCTTAGTTTTTGTCGCGATAATTTTTATTGCGCTCTACATCCTTTGTATCCCCGTATGCACCACATTTTGGTTGTCGCTCAAATAATTTAATAAAGCGTATTTGTCCTTGAATTGGCCAATAGGTAGATTGAAACCAATTCATTCGGGCATTAAATCCATTCCACTCATGCAAGGTAACGAACGGGATTGACACCCCGGGAATCATCATCCATGCTCTATTGAAGCGTACACCAACACCTATGGAATAGTGAAACTGTACAACTAAGGGCTTATAAAATTTAAGTTCACTTGCCACGGGATTGTAAGAAGAAGTTAAAGGTTCATAGGTCGTAGATCCTTTCAAAAGATTATAATCGATGTTAATTCCGATCGATTGATCAACAAAATGCTTCCTTGCTACATCGATTTTCTTCTTTCCAAAATATAATAAGGTGTGCGCATCAAATCTTCCATATACTAAGCCATTGGAGTATTTACCCGTAGATTCAAAACTGTTTGTAACTTCCCCTAAGGCATTCGTGAATTCAGTCGTTACGAGTTCTTCTCCGCGGTATTGACGATACCCCAAGGTAAAATCCATATAATCTAATAACCGTGATTTTTTTATGGCCTTAATCGGAATAAGTGCCTTCCATTTTGGAAATACAACCATCCCAATTTCTCCATAAAAACCAAGTTTTCCTGCTGGATCTATTGTGGTTGTTCCTCGACTTCCCGCATTATCTGTGATTTCAAAGGTCTCTGTTTTTGGTGTGAATTGCCAGGTCGGACCAACAGAAAAAGTAATTCCTTTGTTACGCACCATAAGGTAATCATTTCCTTTTGATCCCTTTTTAAATCCATAATCTTGTGCGAATATTACACTAGGTAATACAATAGATAATATCAGTATTCTACGCATGGCTAAAATTAAAATGAGCACTTTTCTCTAATAATAAATTCATTACGTCCTCGGAATCCCAGCGTTCTTCAATCCCTTCCATTGCCATTACCTCGTCCATGATACCATTTTGTACCTGTCCTTGCTGATACGCTTCACTGTATCGTATATTGCTGAAGGTAACTTGAGAATATAACGGCATCCAACGTTCAGGGTACAGCTCGCTAAATTTTGCTTCAATTTTTTTTCGTAAGATAAACGATGGATCCGCCACATAATCCCGCATTACCAAGTAGTTATCAAGCGATAAATCTTGTAAGGCATCACCATCCGGTTTTCTAACGATACTATACTCCTCGAATATGCGTGGCCAATCCTCTTGATGTTTTTCCATCAACTCAAACATCACGCGACAATCTTCAAATCCTGCGTTCATTCCTTGTCCGTAAAAAGGAACCGTTCCATGTGCGGCATCTCCCATTAAAGCTACTTTACCGGCATGCCAAGGTTTACAGCGTATAATGGATAAAGAAGATAAAGGATGATCTTCCCACGCCTCAGCGACATTCGCTACCATGGCATAAAAATCCGGGAAAACCTCTTGAAAGAACTCATCTACTTTTTCCTTGGATGTTAAGCGATCAAAGGCATATTTGTCATCCTCATAGGGCATGAATAAGGTGCAGGTAAACGAACCGTCCTCATTGGCTAAGGCAATCATCATAAAGCGGCCTCGTGGCCAAATGTGTAAGGCGTTTTTGTCTAGTTTATAGGAGCCATCCGCATTGGCAGGTAACAATAATTCGCGATAGCCGTCTGCAATGTAGTTCTGACTGTAACTAAATCTATTTCGTTTTTGGAAGGAACTATACCGTACACTTGAGAAAGATCCGTCAGCCGCAAATACCACATCAGCCTTCACTGTGAATCGCTCTCCGGTAACTTCGTTGTGTATGAATGCTTCACCGGTTTCTGTATTCACTCTATCGCATGAATGCTGATAATGTATGGTGGCATTTCCGTGTTTCTCCGCAATATCCATCATGGTAGCATTGATTTTACCCCGAGAAACAGAGAAAATCGCTTGACCTTCTTTCCCATATTGCTGATAGGTCAAGTTTCCTTCTAAATCATGCATCATTCGACCGTACATCGGAATGGCAATTTTGCGAATTTCATCGCCAACACCTACTTTATCCAGTGCAGTCCAACCGCGCACTGAAAGCGCTAAATTGATGGATTTACCGGCTGAGATTTCCGCTTGACGAATGTCCGGTCTTCGTTCGAAGATTGTGACCTTATATCCCGCTTTTGATAAATATACGGCCCAAAGTGATCCCACGAGACCTGCTCCAATGATTGTTGCTGTTTTCTGTTGTTCCATGCTTTTGTATTACGGGTAAAACAAAAGTAATTAGATTTTGCTCGTTCAATTCAGGATTTATTTCATCTTTTCCACACTGCTTCGTGTCCTATTTAGGTGCTTTAATCCACTTTCCTTACTTTTGAATCAAATTCTTGGCATGTCAGTACACAAAGAAGTAAAAAAGGTAACCACCCATACCTTGCAAGAAATGAAGAACAGCGGACGGAAAATCTCCATGTTAACGGGATATGATTTTTCCATTGCTCGCATCATTGATGAAGCAGGTATCGATGTAATTCTGGTAGGAGATTCTGCCTCCAATGTGATGGCAGGACATGAAACGACCTTGCCAATTACACTAGATCAAATGATTTATCATGGTGCATCCGTCGTTCGTGCAGTGCAACGCGCCCTTATTGTAGTTGATCTTCCCTTCGGTAGTTATCAAGGGAATTCAAAGGAAGCTTTGAATAGTGCCATCCGAATTATGAAAGAAACGGGTGCCCACGCCGTAAAAATGGAGGGAGGAGGTGAAATTATAGAATCCATCCAACGAATTTTGACTGCGGGAATTCCTGTAATGGGCCATTTGGGCTTAACCCCTCAGTCTATTTATAAATTTGGGACCTATGTTGTACGAGCCAAAGAGCAAGAAGAGGCAAATCGTCTAATCGAAGACGCAAAAGCATTAGAGCAAGCTGGTTGTTTTGCCATCGTTCTTGAGAAAATCCCTGCTGCACTGGCCACTCAAGTCGCTAAAACTGTTCAGATTCCTGTAATTGGAATCGGTGCGGGAAATGGAGTAGATGGTCAAGTACTGGTGGTGCATGATATGTTAGGCATCAACAATGAGTTTAATCCGCGGTTTTTGAGAAAGTACAGAAACTTGCACAACGAAATGCTCGGGGCCTTCACTGAATATATTCAAGATGTACAATCGGGTGATTTTCCGAATGAAAAAGAACAGTATTAAGTTCTTATTTCTTATTTTTTTATTTCTTTTTCTTGGATGCAATACCTCGAAAACGAAAGGTGCTGATACTACGATCGGAAAATCAAGGTACAGTCAGTGGCTTTCTTATACAAAAACGGAATTAGGGATAAAGCTGTTTATCAAAGATCCAGACCGGAAAGGCGCAACACGTATCATTCTCTGTACCACCCATCCGGAGCAGGTAAGGTCGATGTCAACAACCATGGAGGTGCTCGATATCAAAAACATGAAGTTAGCAACCAATGCAGCTACACACGTTGGAATGTTGGTATCGTTGAATGCTCGAGAATGCATTGGCGCCGTTTCTTTAGGAAAATATCTACACGACCCCACCTTAAAAAAACGATTTAACAAAGGCCAATTGTTGGAACTTGGTGGTACTACTATTCCATTTGAATCACTTTCAAAAAAGCACATTAACGTATGGGTTTCTGCAGGCATGGAGCCCCTGGATCAAACGAAGGAAGAACGATTTAAGGCCCTAGGCATTCAGTGGATTCCCAATTACGATTGGCGTGAAGAACACCCCTTAGGAAAGGCCGAATGGTTGTTGTTTTTCGGGGCAATTACAAATCGTTTTGAAGAAGCCGAGCTTCAGTTTAATGCCATTTGCAAACGATACAATAAATTTAATAAGCTTCCCAAAGGGAATTCATGTCAAAAGATATTGGTTGGTAATTTTGCGGGAGACTATTGGTATTCCCCCTTGCAAAATAGTTTTCAAGCACGATTTTTTAATCAAGTAGATTTTTGCACCTTTTCGATGAATTACAGGGGTACTGGAAGTATGGCTGTAGGGGCTGAACGCATTTATCAAGAGGCTGAGGCGTGTGAACTTTGGCTAAATCCAGGATTCCCTACTAAGCAAGCTATCTTAAACGCATTTCCAAAAGCAATTCAACTTCGTCCATTTACTGAGGGTTCGATATTTTGCTACTCACATAATTTGAATAAATTTTGGGAACAAAGTGCCCTCATGCCAGACATCGTGCTGCGCGATTTAATTCGAATCAAACAAGGGAATTCAGCCGATGTAATGTTGTATTTTTACCGGGAAGTAAAATGAGCCAAACTAAATCCCACCTAATCTTGCTTTTCTCCGCCGGAGTATTGCTCCTTGTGGTATTATTGCTGTATTTGAAAACGGGGTATTTCAACACCACGTGGGAACAAATTTTTCAAGCCTTAACCAATCCAAGGGATGAAGTTTCTTCTACCGTAGTTTGGTCGTTTCGACTGCCTAGAATTCTCATGGCTTTTTTAGCCGGCGCAGCACTCTCCGTGGCGGGAATGTTGATGCAAAATTTATTTCAAAACACCTTGGCTGGACCCGATGTTTTGGGAATCACTTCCGGATCCTCCTTATTGGTTGCGCTGTGGATGATGACCGGTATTACCGCCTTGGGATCTATTACGGATTTGATTTTTCTTGGGATTTTGGGTGCTATGGGAATGGGGGCAATCATGTTGCTCTTTGCCCTTAAATTGCGTTCAGCGGTTCATTTATTGCTTATTGGATTAATGTTGAGCAGTTTTATTGGTGCTATCATTGCAATTATTCAGGCGTCTTCGGCTACTCAAGATTTACAACAATATGTATTTTGGAATTTTGGTAGTTTACAACGGGTGACCATTCAGCAAATTCCATGGATTGCCGTAATTACAAGCCTTGGGGTTATTCTTTCCCTTTTTCAGGTACGTGTACTCAATGCCATGGTGTTGGGGGAGGACATCGCCAAATCCCTCGGAGTTTCTATCCGTAAGGTACGTATTATGAGCATCTTGATTGCGGGAATACTTACTGGGGTTATTACGGCATTTGCCGGTCCAATTGCCTTCGTGGGACTGGCCATTCCCAACGTAACAAAATTGCTAATGAAAACTCAAAATCATCGCGTCTTGTTGTTTTCTAATATCCTTTTTGGTGCCTTATTTTTAGGGGTGTGTGATTTCGCGATTAAGCTACTTGAATCCTACGTGGCGATTCCGTTGAATGCCTTGACGGCACTCCTGGGAGTGCCCTTTGTAAGTTGGATGATTTTAAAAAACAGGCATGTTACAGGCTAGGCAGTTACATATCGGTTACACGGAATCTATCGCATCAGCTGAGTCGTTAACGCTGAATCAGGGGGATTTAGTGGCTTTGGTAGGTAGGAACGGCAGCGGGAAATCCACCCTCCTTCAAACCTTACGTGGTTCACTCCCAATCTTAAGCGGGTCGGTGCGTATTGATGGAAAAGAATTATCTCATTGGTCGCCACAATCCTTAGCCACTAAAATCGCATGGCTTAATGCCCATTTCGTGGGTGTGGCGCAACTGCAGGTTTTGGATTATGTCCTGCTCGGAAGAACTCCGTATTTAGGCATCTTGGGTAGTGCAAGGCAAGCGGATATTCAGGTTGCAAAACAAGCGCTGAAACGTGTGGGAGCGGAGCATTTAAGTCAAAAATTCACCTCTTCATTGAGTGATGGTGAACGACAATTGGTAGGCCTTGCACGGGCCTTGGCGCAAGATACGCCTTATATTTTCTTGGATGAACCTACCGCCTTTTTGGATTTTTATCACCGAAAACAACTCTTTACCTTACTTAAAGAATTGGCCACTTCAGAACAAAAAGGCATCCTTCTTTCAACGCACGATTTGGATTTGGTGATAGCCTTTGAATTACCCCTTTGGTTAGTGCCACAAAATGGAATCATACGAGCTCATGAACCCATGCAAAGTCGAGAAGCCTTGGAGGCACTGTTGATTTAGTAGACCAGTATTCGTTTTGCAGGCAAGTTCCCTAAACGAACAAAGTAAACCCCTTTGGATAATTGATTGCTTGAGAAGCTCATGCTTGTTGCATTAACTACCTCTTGTTTAATGATTCGACCGTGAATATCTTGCAGACTAATACTTCCAGTGTACGGTGTATTTGTAGTAATCTGAATAATATTTTCCGCTCCTTGGTAAATCAACTGATAATCCATTGGTAGCACATTGACAGCTCCTTGAAGGGTAATGAAGGAGCTTGTTTCACAGCCCGCCGGAGAGAATACCGATACGGAATAATCTCCTCCTAAATCAACCGGTGGTACTAAACTGTCATTGGTTTCTCCTTGCATGATTTGACCGTTCCAGTACCATTGATAGGCCGTTCCCGGTGTGGTAGTCCATAAGGTTGACATGTTGTCGTAAAAGATTGTTGCGTTTGTTCCTGAAGGAGTACACGTTCCTTGATTTACGGTTCCTATGGTATTATTCAGTTTCCATTGAAAATCATTTAATGCAAAGCAATCAAAACCTAACACATATTGCAACCATGGATCAAGTAACCAAAACGTTTTCTCCTGTTGTTCGGCCCTTGAAATCGAAATCCCTTGCGAGGAAGTGCTTTCGCCAAAATCACAATTAAAATTGCTGTTAGCGAAATAGCAATGGGCACCACCAGTAATACTAACGAAGGATTTACAAGCAGAGGCAATACCTTGATACATTGGAATATGATGCTCAGCAGGGGGGGTTACACCATCACTTGAGCCAGAAAAAATAAGAGCTGGTACAGAAATATTCCCGCATAATGCAATTGCACTGGGATTAGTTTCTGCAGGTGCAAGGCCAACAATTCCGGCTAAAGTACCATTGTTTTCTGCCGCAAGCATCGTCGCGCCTCCACCCATTGAGTGCCCCATAATAACAGCACGTTGTTTAATTCTCCCATTGAAAGGAGACCCAGCATTAGTATTTAAAGCCAGCATTTTTGTTACAACCAAGGCAAGATCAGCCCCAAAATCTGCATGGCTAGGCGCGGGGATCAAACTTCCTTCGGTACGAACAAAAGCCATAACATATCCTTGAGGCACCAGGTGTTCCCATAGATTTTGATAGGCATCCCATCCCATGGCAAAACCATGACCGAAAACAATCACTGGAAAATCAGGATAGGTAGCTACTGGAGTGCTTTCACCTGCAGTATAGCTTGGGTAATAAATTTCAGTTTGAATTTGTCTTCCGGGCCCACCACCAGATCCAAACCCACCAATTCTTGCTGGGTCATTGAACGTAACGGTGCGGTGGCCAATTTGGAATTGACACCAAAACATGAAAGGGTAAATTATCAGAAATACGAGTATAAATCTCATCTTTGTTTTCGCATATGATCTAAGCCATTCTTTTAATCTTTAATGTCGTACATTAAATAATTCCCTGCAAATGATTCAAATAAAAATAAACTCAATTAATCTCCTCTGTAGGTTGGTTCTAAATCCGCAAGGTCAATCCAACCCGTTGTGGTCTTGTTCACTGAGTAATTGTAATATTCCACATAGGCAAATCCATTTTGGATTTTGATTAAGTCGCATTCGTCTCCTGATACTAAGAATTTTTTATTCGACCTAAACTTTGCATCTGGTTGCGTATGAAAATATGCTCTATTTACTTTAACATAGGCATAATCATAGCCAGAGAAGCGATTTTCTTGGCTTCTAATTTGTTCATTTTTTCTTTGAATTTCTTTTTGCGCTTCAATTTCTTTGATACGATCGATTTCTAATTGCTGTTTTTCTTTCTCCAGATTCAATTTTTCCTTTTCTAACTCAAGTTTTTGTTGTTCAATTTGAAGATTTTGATTATCCGCAGCTGTGTTTTCATCATTACTACATGATGCTAGTATTGCCAAAATACCAAAAGATAAAATTAAATTAATCGTTTTCATAAGTTTTATTAATTAAAGTTTTAAATATTTTTTTTTCATTAAATTACAAATAAATATGCGAAAACCTTTACATTTTTGAGATTGCATTTAAGTGAAAAAAATTCGATAAAGCAAATATTTATCTTGGTCTTTTCATGGTTAAGTATGTTCTTTCTTGGTTACCCCATAAATCACCTTCCCAAATTACATAAGATGCAGTTAAAGATTTCGTCATTGTCCCCGATCGAAAGTCCCTTCCGCGGAAGGTTATATTTACCTCGATTTCTCCATCTCTATAGTTAGTCCCTTCAATTTTATAGACAGAAGAAGGGCTGGTCACAAAATAATAAGAACCACTCACAGTTTTATCAGGATTAAATGTTAGTGTGCCCTTTATTTCTGAACCGTCAGAATCACCCGAGTACAAATTTGATGATGAAACAGGCTTGTTGTCTGGTTTTTCTTGATTTTCGTTAGCTTGATTTCGAATTTTTTCTTGTTCAAGTTTTAATTTTTCCTTTTCTAATTCCAATTTTTCTCTCTCTAGACCAAGCTCTCCTTCGTTATTGGATTCATTATTTCCGCATGAATTTATTGCGAATAGCATTCCAATGGCAATAAAGTAGGTAAATGATTTCATAATTTATATTTTCTGTAAAATTAAGAATTACTGATTAAAATGAAGATTTTAAGTGTCTAAAAATTGACTAAGTATTGCGTAATTTATTTTTGTCCAAACTCCGATACTGAATAGCCTCAGCAATGTGAGCAGTTTTAATTTCATTTGATGCATCCAAATCCGCAATAGTTCTGGCAACTTTCAAAATCCTGTCGTAGGCCCGAGCTGATAATCCCAAATGCATCATGGCTTGCTTTAAAAGTGCTTGAGAACTTTCATCCAAGGTACAATGCGTTTCGATTTCTGTTCGTGTCATTTGAGCATTGTTATGTGTTATCGAATTTTTGTAACGGTGCTTTTGAATTTGATTGGCAGATTCAACACGTTTTCGTATTGATGCACTATCCTCCTGTGGCATATTTCCACTGAGTTCTTCATATTTTACTGGTTGAACTTCAATGTGCATATCAATTCGGTCAAGCAATGGGCCTGATATACGATTCAAATAGCGATCAACCAGGCCTGGCCCGCACGAGCAGCCCTTATCAGGGTGGTTTAAATATCCGCACGGACACGGGTTCATGGCTGCGACAAGCATAAAGCCCGCTGGATATTCGATGCTAAATTTTGCCCTAGAAATACTGACAGTACGATCCTCAAGCGGTTGTCGTAAAACTTCCAAAACGGTTCGTTTGTATTCCGGTAGCTCATCTAAAAACAAAACACCATTATGTGCCAAAGATATTTCTCCCGGTTGCGGATAAGTTCCGCCGCCAATTAATCCAATATCCGAAATCGTGTGATGGGGTTTTCTAAACGGACGCTGTCTGATTAATCCCCCAGCGTGTTTAATTTTTCCTGCCACACTGTGGATTTTCGTTGTTTCTAATGCTTCCTCTAAACTCATACTTGGTAGCAAGGTAGGAAAACGTTTGGCCAACATGGATTTACCAGACCCAGGCGGGCCAATTAAAATCACATTATGCCCTCCCGCTGCCGCAATTTCAAAGGCACGCTTTACCATAAACTGTCCTTTTACTTCTTTGAAATCAACTGGAATCTCATAAGCATTTATGCCCATTGAATCTTGTGCTGGAGGCAGAAAAGGTTGCTCATCAGTTTCCCCATTCAAAAATTCAACGGCCTGTTTCAAAGTTTTTATTCCATATACCCTCAAGCCTTCAATCACACTGGCTTCTGATGCATTGGCTTCTGGAACAATGATTCCAGTAAATCCTTCTGCTTTGGCTTGCAGTGCAATTGCTAATACACCTCTGGTAGCTTGGATAGAGCCATCCAGGGAAAGTTCTCCAACAATTATGAAATTTTTTAATCGATTAGTATGGAGTTGTTCGCTGGCAGCTAATATGCCTAAGGCAATCGGTAAATCGAAGACTGAACCCTCTTTACGGATATCCGCCGGGGCTAAATTAACTGTAATCTCTTTACCCGGAAAATGATAATGATTGTTTTTAAAACTGGCACGGATGCGCTGCTGACTTTCTTTAACAGCATTATCTGGCAACCCGACTAAATAAAAGTTGAGCCCATTGTTGATATTAACTTCTACGGTTATGGTGGTGGCGGTGATGCCAAATACGCTGCTTGAATATATTTTTACTAACATTTGTCTTTAATTTTTTAGGTTTTCTATTTAAGTTAGCAAGCTTTTCAATGCCCGGCATATATTTTAACTATTTATAGCAAAGTGAATAAACCCACAATTTTTGATTTGGTTCCTGCTTACAATACGCTAGCAAGTAACATTACAGATGCAAGGTTTATTGAACTCATTTGGGAACAGATAAAAAAGGATATTAATTTTTTTGGGGAGTACATTCAGGATATAAACAAGCCCACACTGCATGACATTTATGAGCAGTTAATCAATTTTTTGGGCAACTTGCATCCTTCGAAACTGCCCGAGTTTTTATATCGGATTGATATTCCTGAAATTCAAATGTCAAGCTATACTTTGAATGGCTTTGAAGAGATCGCACTTTTAATCTTAAAGCGAGAAGCGTTAAAAGTTTATTTCCGAATCCGCTTTGCCAATTAGGCAAGATTGTTATCATTCAATTCAGTACCTTTGTCTTCACCTTTAATCATGAGTGATTTATTAGCGAAGTTGGAAGCCATACATTTTCGGTTTATCGAAGTCGGTAAAATGATTACTGATCCAGACATCATTGCGGATATGGATCGTTTCATAAAATTAAGCAAGGAATATCGCGATCTAGAGGAATTAGAAGGCTTTTACAAGCGTTATTCCAATGTTTTATCTAATCTTAAGTCAAGTAAAGAGCTGTTGGAATTAGAAACCGATCCTGAAATGAGAGAGATGGCGAAAGAGGAAATCGATGTCCTTGAGCAAGAACGACCAATATTGGAGGAAGAAATCAAATTGATGCTCATTCCAAAAGATCCTGAAGATGATAAAAATGCAATTGTAGAACTTAGAGCTGGAACAGGTGGTGATGAAGCATGCATTTTTGTGGAAGACATTTTTAGGATGTACACCATGTATTTTAAGGCGATGGGATGGCAAGTAGAGGTCATCAATACCTCGGAAGGAACGGTGAAGGGATTCAAGGAGATTTCTATGCAGATAACTGGAGCTGGTATATATGGCGCCCTTAAATTTGAATCTGGCGTGCATCGTGTACAAAGGGTACCAGAAACCGAATCGCAGGGTAGGGTACACACTTCAGCAATCACGGTGGCTGTTTTGCCAGAGGCAGAAGAAGTAGATTTTAAATTAGATATGAACGATGTCCGAAAAGATACCTTTAGGGCTTCGGGTGCAGGAGGTCAGCATATTAATAAAACAGAGTCAGCAATTCGCTTGACCCATTTACCCACTGGAATTGTTGTGGAATGCCAAGATGGTAGATCACAACATAAGAATTTGGAGCAGGCAATTTCTGTTCTCCGCTCGCGCTTATTTCAAGCCGAATTGGATCGCATTCATAACGAGCGGGCAGCACAACGTAAAACCTTGGTTTCTACTGGCGATCGCTCTGCTAAAATTAGAACCTATAATTATCCTCAAGGACGAATTACAGACCACCGAATTAATAAAACAATGTATAACCTTTCGTATTTTATGAATGGGGATATACAAGAAATGATTGATTCGTTAAGAATGGCAGAAAATGCTGAAAAATTAAAAGGAGAGGAGGGTTAATTAATTCGATGTAGTCTAATTGATTTAACGTTATTTGATGCGAATGTTGTTAACAATAAATTTTAGCAAGAACTACTTGTTTTTTAAATATTCATATACCATTAGAATATAAGACCTTTGAATTTCATTTTGACCATCTTGAACTTCGATATTAATGTAAGGTATGTTATTTTTTTGAGAATAAATCGATAAAGAGCCGTCATCTTTGGCATCTGGGCTTTGAAGGACGACATTAATCTGTTTATTTTTAAAATATTGATAATCCTCTTCTTTTGTGACAATAATAAAATTATCTGCATCTGAAACAGTATTGATATAACATTGGGCAGCATCACGGCTTCCTTTGTAGGTATTTACAGAAAAATTCCCATCAGAATTATTGTGAATTGCAACCATATATTGGTCAGGTTTTGAAGGTAAAACCGCTTTAAGAAGTTTTTTAGAAAATGAAATTAGCGAATCTTTCACAATACTCGGATATGATGAGTTGTAAACGTTTAAGGATGCATTTAATCCTACTATTGAAAATATTCTATTTGGATCCACTTGGTATTTTTTACCTTTTGATTTATAGGATAAAAGTCGATCTCCTGATTGTTGTAATTCCATTAAAATTGCTCCATTTAAACTTTTTTTAATCGAATGAAAAACATTTGTTGAAGTATTTTCATCATCATGGATTGAGAAAAATCTAAAATTTAATGAGTCCTCTCCTGTTTTTGAAAGAAAACATGAATCTTCACCAAGATTAAAAACGATTTTATCATTAACCTTATGTATTTGGCCATATTCTGATTTTAAGGGATTTGGTTTGTTTTGGGTTACACATCCGAGTAATAAAATAACTATCAATGGAAAAAATGGCCTCATTTTTTGTTGATTATAAACGTATATTTTCGTTATACAAAAATAAGGTATTTTTGCAGAGACATTAATAGATTTTTTCATTGAATCGTTCAGAACTTATTCATCAAATTAATACTAAACAATCATTCCTTTGTGTTGGTTTAGACCCAGATTTGTGCAAAATCCCAAAATTTTTGCTTAAATATGATGATCCAATTTTTGAGTTCAATAAACGAATTATTGATGCTACCTCAAAATATACAGTAGCCTACAAACCAAATACTGCTTTCTATGAAGCACTTGGATTAAAAGGTTGGCAATCATTGGAGAAAACAATTCAATACATCCCCAAGAATTGCTTAATTATTGCCGATGCAAAACGTGGAGATATTGGTAATACCTCAACGGCTTATGCGAAAACGTTTTTTGAAACACTTCCCTGCGATGCCGTTACCGTAGCTCCGTATATGGGAAAAGATAGCGTTCAACCGTTTTTGAAGTTCGATGGCAAGTGGGCTATTGTACTTGGTTTAACCTCAAACGAAGGAGCAAATGATTTTCAATATTATGCAAACAAGGAGGAACAACCACTTTACGCTAAGGTTATTTCTACCGTAATGGAATGGGGGACTTCTGAAAATTTGATGTTTGTTGTTGGTGCGACACGTACCGAACAATTAGCGGATATCCGACGGATTGCGCCGGAACATTTCCTATTGGTTCCTGGTATTGGTGCACAAGGAGGCTCCTTAGAAGACGTGTTTAATGCCGGTGCAAATACGGATTGTGGTTTATTGGTGAATGCTTCACGCTCTATTATATATGCAGGATCAGGAACGGATTTTGAAGTGGCTGCAAAAAAAGAAGCGCTGAACATACAATCCGAAATGGCCTTGTACCTTCAGCGCTTAATGCGTTGAAAAATGCGTATATCTTACTTTGAAGCTAAATCGTTTGATTGAATTTCTATCTTCGTAGACCCGTAAGCATCGCAACCAGCTTTTCTTGAAGCACCACAAGATGATAAAATCACAGATGCAACAACAGCCAATAGAATTAAAACATTTACCTTCGTTTTCATAGTTGTGTGTTTTTGTTGTTTGTGTATCCTCTAACGAGTCTTGACGTCATAAAGTTACAAAATTTGTAAGAAGGTTGCCCGAATGTTGAAAATTTAATGTTCAATTAAAGCGTTACACGTAGAATGAAGAATGTAGTTTTACTGAGTAGCTTGCTCATTTTTTCGGGGATTTTTTCCCAAAAAGTGAGTGTAAGCTATTTATTTACAGCCCCTTCGGATGCTGTTTCTTCTTCCTTCTTCAAAAAACCACATACCCTTGCATCACGCCAATTCCTTTCTATGGAATTAATGCAAGCGTCGATATATCTAACGGAACTTGGGTATTATACCGCAACACTCGATGTGGATTCGATCTCTGAATCCCCGAATATAAAAGTTAAGGTGTTTCTCGGAGAGCAATTTAATGGGGTTCAAATTACCCTTTCCTCGGAACTTGTTCCTTGGTTTGAACAATACGCGCGTTCATCCGTGCGTGTCGCTGATGTCATTGTGTTTAAATCACCGAGCGCCTATGCATCAGCGTTACAACAGGTCATTCGAACATTTCAAAATAATGGGTACCCCTTTGCTGCATACGACTTTGATTCCCTGGGTTATTCAAAGGGATTGATTTCATTAAATGTTTCTTTAATCAAAGGACGTAGAATGCAATGGAAAGAAATAGTAATCAAAGGCGATTCCTCAATTGCATTGAAACCGATTCAACAAATTATTGGGATTCGTTCAGGTGATCTGTTTTCAATGAATAAGCTAAAAGATGTCGATGACCGGATTGAACAACTGACCTTTGTTGATGCTATAAAACCTTCAGATTTTGTGTTTTCGAAAGATGGCATGACACTTTTTCTATATTTAAAGGCCGCCAAATCTTCTAATGTTAATGGTGTTTTAGGGTTACAACCAAATCCCGTGAGCCAGAAAATTGGATTGACTGGTGAATTACAGTTGAAACTAAACAATGCTCTGCATCGAGCGGAACAACTTGATTTCAATTGGCGAAGCATTAAACCAGCTACACAACTACTCAATCTCAGGTTGCTTTATCCATACGTATTAAATTCCTTGCTCGGAACTGAAATGAAATTGAATTTGTATAAACGGGATTCTACCTTTCTGGAACTGAAATCAACCCTTGGTATACAATACCAAGTGGGTAGGCATTGGCAGCTTAAAGGCATGTTTTCCTATTTCGGGAGTAATCGATTGTATGCAGCTAATAGTAGCACAGAATTCTTAAATGTTGCCTCCCTTAAAAATTCCATGTACGGACTTGGAATAAACTATAAGAAATTAGATTATTTACCGAATCCACGGGCCGGACTCGCATTTCAATTGGAAGGATTCATTGGGCAACGAAGCGTTTTGAATGATTCTTCGGGAAAGGTTGTTAACGCTAAAGTTTCCATGAATCTGGAGCATTTTATTCCAATACACAAGCGCTGGGTTATCCGTTATCAGTTGTCTTTTGACACTTATATGGCACCTTCCATTTATTCAAATGAATGTTTCCGATTTGGCGGGTTGAACACGCAGCGAGGGTTTAATGAAGAACAATTTCTAGCCACTACGAAAAGTGTAAATCAAGTGGAACTTCGGTATTTACTTGACCGGAATTCGGCTGTTTTTGCATTTTTCGATCAATCTATCTATGAAAACAGAAGCAACAACAGCTACCAAAAAGATGCGCCAATGGGCTTTGGTGTTGGAGCAAATATTGGTTCAACTGTTGGCATTTTTTCTTTAGCCTACGCCCTAGGTCTTGAAAAAAATAATCCCTTTGATGCCCGTTCCGGAAAAATCCACTTCGGTTATATTGCCTATTTTTGAGGCATGGACCTTGACGGTAAAGCCCTTTATTTATCCTACGATGGATTAACCGACCCCTTGGGGCAAGCTCAAATCTTGCCGTATTTGCTCGGACTGGAACAACTAGGAATGGGCTTCGTTATCATTTCTTTTGAAAAAAAGGAGGTGTTTTCTGCTCACAAACAACACGTGCAAAAACAGCTTGAGGGGCGAGATATCCAATGGATACCACTTTCATATACCAAGAAACCAGCTGTGTTTTCAACGATATATGATCTTTGGCGTATGAAACGTGCGGCAAGGAAGACACTAACAACAGCTCACACAATTATTCATTGCCGCAGTTACCTTCCCATGCTGGTTGCCATGTCCATTTACCAAGGTCGAAAGGTGATTTTTGATATGCGTGGCCTTTGGGCAGATGAACGGGTTAATGGAAACTTGTGGCCGCAACATATACCACTTTATCGATGGATATATCGCTATTTCCTGCGCAAAGAACAGGCGTTTGTTCAGCAAAGTAATGCAATTGTTTCCCTTACCTACGATGGGATTAAAGCCCTTACGGAACGCTACGATTCAGTCATTATTGAAAATAAATCGACTGTTATCCCTTGTTGTGTTGATTCAGAATTATTTCAACCCACGACTCCACAATTGGACCTTAAGCGTTCCATAGGTATACCTGATGAGGCTAAGGTGTTAATTCATGTGGGCTCCGTAGGTACATGGTATCGATTGGACCAGGAACTTGTTTTTTTTAATGCCTTATCTGCTGTAGATTCCTCATGGTGTTTTTTGATTCTCACAAAAGACACTGTCGCAGCAAGAGCAATAGTTAATTCAAATCATACGCTTTCTTCGCGCGTGATCATTCACAGCGCAGCCCATCACGAGGTACCATCATTCCTGAATCTAGCCCAAGCGAGCATTCAATTCATAGAGCCGGCGTATTCAAAACGTGCCTCCTCACCGGTTAAATTAGGGGAGTCCTTGGCGATGGGAGTTCCTGTAATAACCAATGTAGGCATAGGGGATTCGCAGGCCCTAATCCAAGAGGGTTCTGCCGGAATTTGTATTAACTCCTGGGATGATATTCCTTCTTCGGTAATGGATTTTCAACGCATGCGCTTTGATTCAAATGCTATTCGAACATATGCGATACGCACCTTAGGACTTGAGCAGGGTATTAAAGCGTATCAACAAGTTTATACAAAAATGCTGTCTCATGATTAAGGTGGCTATTCTTTTTCCCTATCCTTTGGGTGAAGCGCCTTCGCAACGTTTTCGGGTGGAGCAGTATCTTTCCTGGTTAGATACTCAGCATATTCATACCACAAGTTATCCCTTTTTAAGCTCAAACGCTTGGGAAATATTTTATCAGTCAAATAAGCCCATCTCCAAATCATTTCAAATCCTCTTAGGATTCATTCGACGCCTTATGCTGTTGGTAAAGTTGTTTTCTGTGGATTATGTGTTTATTCATCGCGAAGCATCGCCTGTTGGACCTCCCGTTCTTGAGTGGCTGATCGCTAAGGTATTGAGAAAGCGAGTTATTTATGATTTTGATGATGCCATTTGGTTGCCAAATTATAGCAAACAACATCGGTTTATTCATCGATTGAAAGCGTATTGGAAAGTGAAATTCATTATCCGTTGGGCATATCGAGTTTCTGTTGGAAATGAATTTTTAGCTTCGTATGCATCAAGATATAATGCAAATGTAGATGTCATTCCCACTACCATTGATATGGATTACCATGCCTTGCCCTCGGATTCCACGCACTCTACTCTTCCAGTTATTGGTTGGACCGGAACGCATACTACGTTAGATTTTTTAAAACCAATCGTTCCTGCTTTAGAAAAATTAGCGGCTATTCATGCCTTTGAATTTGTCGTGATTTCCAATGAACCACCATCTTTTTTCATTCCAAATCTGCGCTTTGTTCGCTGGAATAAATCCACAGAAATTGAAGACTTAAGTCAATTTTCAATTGGAGTCATGCCCCTTGAAGATACCCAATGGGCTAAGGGGAAATGTGGCTTTAAGGCCTTGCAATATATGGCGTTAGGGATTCCGACCATTGCCGCTAATGTTGGGGTGAATTCGACGATAATAACACATGGTCATGATGGATTCATCGCCAAGACCAAGGAGGATTGGTTTGAATACTTGAATGCCTTACTTTCGGATGCATCGCAAGGAAGAATGCTGGGTGCCAATGCGCAAGCATGCATTCGTAACCGTTTTTCTGTTCAAGCTAATCAAGAAAAATACCGCTCACTTTTTACCTCATGAAATTACTTTTCGCAACTCAAAACGAACACAAAGCCTCAGAAATTCGATCCTTATTGCCTCAGGGATTTGAATTATTTAGTCTAAATGACATTCAGTACACGCAAGATATTCCGGAAACGGCAGACACCCTGGAAGGAAATGCCTTACTCAAGGCAAATGCAATCTTTGAACATACGGGTATACCCTGCTTTGCTGATGATTCAGGCTTAGAGGTCGCGTTCTTACATGATAAACCCGGTGTTCATTCTGCGCGTTTTGCTGGTCCAGAAAAAAATGACCGAGCCAACAGTGAAAAATTACTTTCACTACTTGAACATGCGCCCAACAGAGATGCGCAGTTTCGCACCGTAATTACCTATGTTGATGGAACCGAACCGCGCTATTTCGAAGGGTTAGTTAAAGGGACGATCTTGACTGATTTTCGAGGGGATCAAGGCTTTGGCTATGACCCGATTTTTCAGCCCATAGGATGGAATAAAAGTTTTGCTGAAGTTTCTACAGCTGAAAAAAATAACATCTCACATCGGTCGCTTGCCTTTAAGCAGTTCTTAGGGTACCTCCATGCTGTGAATAAAATTTAAGGCTTTTCTTCCCTTTCCCGTTTTGCATCCGAAGCGAATTCTGTACTTTCGTAGAAAGACTTTCACCATGCATTTTTCACAAGAATTAGCCGATCGCTTCATGCGATATGTGCGCATCGATACAGAGGCAGATCCAAACTCAAGCAGTTTCCCTTCCTCCGAAAAACAAAAGGACTTAGGTCGTTTACTTACTCAAGAACTCATTGAACTTGGTGCCTCAGACGTTGAAATGGATGCATGGGGTTACGTGTTTGCCACCATTCCGTCAAATTCACCGAATCAAAATCTACCTACTATTTGTTTTTGTTCGCACATGGATACAGCACCAGATTGCAGCGGGAAAGATGTGAAACCAATCCTTCATCGCGCTTGGAATGGATCACCAATTATACTACCAGATGATACGACCCAAGTAATTACTGTAGAAAATCAACCCTATTTGAGCGGAAAAATTGGCCAAGATGTGATTACTGCCTCTGGCTTAACCTTGTTGGGGGCTGATGATAAAGCAGGCGTTACCATCATTATGGAACTCGCAAAGCATCTCCTAACACATCCCGAAATCCCACACGGTAAGATTCGTATTCTATTTACACCGGATGAGGAAGTTGGCCGTGGTGTAGAACATCTGGATATGAATAAACTTGGCGCAGATTATGGTTATACTCTGGATGGGGGTCCCTTGGGCGAAGTGGAAGATGAAACGTTTTCTGCTGATGCTATGACGTTTACCTTTACTGGCGTTAGTGCTCACCCAGGATATGCTAAAGGTAAAATGCAACACGCCATTAAAATGGCCAGTGAGTTCGTTGCGGCCTTACCAAGCGATCGATGGTCTCCGGAAACCACAAGCCACCGCGAAGGATTTGTTCATCCTACAGCCATTTCAGGAAGCCTCGAATCCGCTACCGTATCTTTTATTTTGAGGGATCACATTACGGCTAAGCTCACGGAGTATGCCGATCAATTATTGGACATCGCGAATGAGGTGCTTTCCAACTACCCCGGTGCGCGTATGGCCTACGAACGAGTGGAACAATACCGAAATATGAAAGAAATATTAACCGATTGTCCATTCGTAACAGATTATGCAGTTGAAGCCATGGAAAAGGCAGGAATCACCCCGAAACGTTCCATTATCCGTGGAGGTACAGATGGTTCGCGCTTATCTTTTATGGGCTTACCGTGCCCGAATATATTTACAGGAGAAATGGCTATTCATTCTCGACAGGAATATGTGGTAGTTCAAGATATGCAAGCCGCCGTAAATACATTAATTGAGTTGGTTCAACGTTGGGAAAAACATAGCTAATGGATTTTAAAGCATTACAAAAGAAAATTAAAGCCAAGGAATTTGAGCCAATCTATGTATTACATGGAGATGAATCCTTTTACATTGATAAATTAGTGGATTTGTTTGAAGATACGGCCCTTGAACCCCATGAACGTGATTTTAACCAACAAGTTATTTACGGGAAAGAGGCCGATTTGTTGAACTTACTCGGTGTACTCAAGCAATATCCCATGATTGCTGAACGCCGACTGGTTATCTTAAAAGAGGCTCAAGAATTCAAGCAATTGTTAGAACTGGAAAGCTATCTCAATGAACCTGTTCCAAGTACGGTTTTTGTCATTGCGCATAAACATAAATCGGTTGATTCACGGACTAAATTCGCGAAACTAGCACAGCAAAAAGGGGTGGTTTTTAAGGCCGAAAAAATCAGGGATTATCAGCTGCCGGAATGGATTACTTCCTTGTTGAGTTCAAAAGGCTTTACGCATACCTCGAAGGTGCCGCACATTCTTGCCGAGTCTATTGGTAATGATTTGTCAAGAATCTCCAATGAGATTGATAAACTAGCGATCGTATTGCCTGAAGGTCAAAAAATTGATGAGGCCCTCGTTGAAAAGCACATTGGGATTTCTAAAGAGTACAATATTTTTGAATTAAATAATGCAGTTGGAGCAAGGGATATGGTTAAAGCCCTTAAAATTGTTAAGTATTTTGAAGCGAATCCGAAGGCTGGAGAATTAGTACCGGTCATTGGGATTTTGTTTAAGTTTTTCTCCCAATTGATGCGCATTCATTTCATTCAAGATAAAAGCAGGGAGGGAATCGCAAAGGCAATCAATGTGCATGCCTTCGTTGCCGGTGAACTCATGAATAGCAGAAATCATTATAATCCTAAAAAAGTTGCTGAGAATATTGAGCTGCTTTATCAATATGATTTAAAATCTAAAGGGGTGGGAAGTACGAGCGAGGTAAGTGATACCTTGCTGCGAGAATTGGTTATTCAATTAATTGCCTAATATGTTTTACTTACCCAATCTTTTACCTTCCGCAGAAACCTTTGTTCTAACTGAGGAAGAATCTTCACATTGTATTCGTGTATTGAGAAAACAGCCGGGAGATGAAATTCAGGTCTTGGATGGGAAAGGTGGGTTATATACTGCAGCCATACTCGACGCGCATCCTAAAAAATGCACAGCGAAGGTGCTTAACTATGATTTTCAGGAGCCTTCCAGTTCGATTCATTTGGCGGTTGCACCAACAAAGAATATGGACCGCATAGAATGGCTGGTAGAAAAAGGAACCGAATTGGGATGCACCCAGTTTACATTTATTTTAACCAAACGTTCAGAACGCACCAAGGTAAACATGGACCGTATTCATAAAATTGCAGTTTCGGCAATGAAACAATCCAAGCGGGTGTATTTACCCATCCTGGATGCACCGATGTCCTTGAACGAATTTTTAACGAAACATCCGGGCGGATGGGTTGCGCATTGTGATGATGTATTGCCGCGCGATACGGTTGATGCGAGTGGACCCTTTCGAATGCTTATTGGTCCAGAAGGTGATTTTACACCGGATGAGGTTAAAGCGACCTTGAAGGCAACCTATCGACCCGTTACCCTAGGAGAGGCGAGGTTACGTACCGAAACAGCCGCGTTGAAATCGATCATTATCCTTGAGGGTTTAACGGCACGTGGGTGATGTTCCCTTCGGATACTATGGGTTCTAAGTGCATTTTTAAATAAACCTGAATCAAGGCAATTACGTCCTTTTCACAGTATACAGCAATGCGTTCTAAGTCCTTGTCTTCGTAGTAAACTCGTGCTACATCGGCTCCAGTAATATCATCCTTTGGGGTAGGGATCCCAAATATATGACACAACAGCGCTAAGCCCGTGTATGCTTTGTAATCTCCAAATTTCCAAAGTTCCATGGTGTCCAAGTGACGGATTTCCCACGGTTTTTTACCCGCAATATCAAGCGCTAAGGGGAGTGGAATTCCATTAATCAACATTCTTCTACAGATATAAGGAAAGTCAAATTCTTTCGCATTATGTCCGCACAGGATTGCGTTTTTGTAATGGTCGTCGAGTAGGCGTTTGAATTGGCTTAGTAAGGTATACTCATCGTCATGTGCAAAGGATTTAACTCGTATCGTTCTTCCCGTGCTGCTGTCTTTTACCATACCCACAGAAATACAAATGATTTTTCCGAATTCAGACTGGATACCGCCGAGATCTTTATAGACCATTTCCGCGGGTTTTTCTTCGGTGATTTTCATTCGATTTTTACCCTCAAATAAGGTTTGAGTGGCTTCGTCTAGGTCTTGATAGTTGTACGTTTGTGGTACCGTTTCAATATCCAAAAAGAGGATTTTTTCTATGTGTATTGCGTCCATTTCAAAAGTGAATTTAATTGCGAATTACGATTAATTATTGGAATTTTGCGCCATGTCTGAACAATTAATTATCAGCGGCGGCGAAAAAAACGATAAATACCAAACCTTATTGCAGCAATTACCTGCCTTAATGGATGAGCAGGTGGATAATGTAGCGAACATGTCCAATTTGGTAGCGGCCTTGAAACAAACCTTTGGATTTTTTTGGGTTGGTTTTTATCGGGTGCAAGCAGATGAATTAGTATTGGGACCGTTTCAGGGTCCGATCGCATGTATGCGAATTAAAAAAGGACAAGGTGTTTGTGGTGCGTCGTGGTTGGAAGAACGGACGATGGTAGTTCCTAATGTTCATGAATTCCCGGGCCATATTGCGTGCAGTGATAAATCAAAGAGTGAGATTGTTGTCCCCCTATTTAAAGCGGGAGTGCTTGTTGCAGTGCTTGATGTAGACAGTGATGAATTTGCTACCTTTGATGAGGTCGATAGAATTCAGTTAGAAAATATCCTCGAATGGTTCAGCGCATATTATTAGGAATTTCACTGCTCTTGTTGTTTGGTTGTGCTCAAGTGGGTACACTCAGTGGCGGGGGGCGTGATGTAAAAGCGCCGGAAATAGTTTCGAGCACTCCAAGCATGGGGGCTTTGAATACGAATCCAGCACTTATTCGCTTGCAATTCGACGAGTTTATAGAATTGAAAAATCCCATTGAGACATTTCGTCTAGAGCCCGCAGATGCAAAAATCAGTGTCGTTTTAGCTAAAAAAACGGTGTTGGTGTCACTCAAAGGGGAGTTAAATCCGAATACCACCTACAGTTTATACATTGATGGAGGAGTGAAAGACATTTCAGAGGGCAATGACTCCGTGTATCAGTATGTTTTTTCAACGGGTTCAACTTTAGATTCTGCAAAACAAGTATACCGAATTGGTAATGCGTATTCAAAGAAATCCATGACAGGTGTAACGGTTGGCCTATATGCCTCCGATACCAGTGCGAAACCCCGTTACCTAACGAAAAGTAACGAAGAAGGGTGGGCGAGTTTGGATTATTTACCGGTAGATTCTTTTTATGTTAAAGCGTTTTTGGATTTAAATCGAAACGGTTTAATCGATGTGAATGAACCCCAAGATATTCGGTTTAAGGCCAGTATTCCTACCAATGATTCATTGCCATTGCTGCTTTCAACTCCCCGCGAATTAAATCGTATGCATTCGTTTAAAGTATTGCCTCCCGGAATGTTAGTGGGGCACCTTCCAGAAGAGATTGCCTTGCGTAATGTTCGTGTTAATGGCCAGCTAGCGCCGATGTACCGGGTGGAAAGAGACTCCATAGCCATTAGCCTCAGTCAATTCGAACCTGGGGCCTTGGTGATTTCTACACCCTTAGATTCAGTTTCTTTACTTTATACCGCCAAAGAAAAGGCTACGCCTATTAAATTCCAAGTGATGCAACCCAGCGTCGGCCCCTCCATTACCTTAACCTGTAATGCCTTTCTTGATTCAATGGTTAACCTGAATGCCATTCAATTGATGAAAGCAGATTCCACCATTGTGCCACTTAAATCGGAGTTGGTTGATCATAACCGAATCCAACTAGTTCCACAAACTTGGATCTCTGGCAAACTGAAATTAAACATAGGGGCAAATGCCATTCAGGGGCTTAAGGGAACTAAGGTACTCCCAACGACCCTTGACGTGGTTTGTTTTGGCCAAGCTGAATTAGGCACCTTGATTATTAACTTTAAAAATAATCCGTCAGGTAAACTTCTTTTACTAGAAAAAGATGGAAAAACAGTTGCTTCATCATATTATTTGCCGGGTGCAAAAAACCAAGATTCCTTTGAGCGCTTGGTGCCAGGTGAATATCATGTGGTATTGATTGACGATCTTAACGGAAACGGCGTATGGGATGCTATTCGTCCGGAAACAAAACAGGCCGCGGAACCGGTGCAACGCTATACTAAAATCCCTAAAGTGCGTGCCAATTGGGATGTGGAAGTTAGCTTAGATTAATTCCAAGTTTAGTTTTCAACAACGGCTCATCCAACTAAAAAACTTAGTACCTTTAAGGTTCGCAAATTTCACCTGTATGTACTTAATTTTTGATACGGAAACCACGGGGTTGCCGCGTAATTTCAAGGCTCCTATTACTGATACGGATAACTGGCCGCGTGTGGTCCAATTGGCTTGGCAATTACACGATGAATCCGGTAAATTAATTAAGCATAATGCTGCTATCATTAAACCGAATGGATTCACTATTCCCTTTGATTCTGAAAAAGTGCATGGAATTTCTACGGCCCTAGCAACCTATGTTGGACGAGAACTCGATGAGGTTATTGCTGAATTCATGTATGACTTGAAGCAAGCGAAGTTCATTGTTGGACATAACTTGAAATTTGATGTCAATGTAATGGGCTGTGAATTTGTGCGCATGGAAATGGATTCCCCCTTGGAAACAATACCGGTGTTGGATACATGTACGGAAGAAAGTGCGGCGCTCGTTCAATTGACAGGAGGTAAAGGTGGACGGTTTAAATTACCAACACTAACGGAGCTTTACGGGTTTCTATTTAATGAATCTTTCAATGAAGCACATAACGCTACGGCGGATGTTGAAGCAACAACGCGTTGTTTTCTTGAGCTAATTCGTCGAGATCATTATTCCCCAGAACGCCTTAATACGGATGAAGGATATGGTTTGCGGTTTAAGCAAGCAAATCCAGGTCCCGTAGCCTTGGTTGGACTCGAGCATCAGAACTTAAAGGAGGCTAGTAAAGCTTTAAAGCAATCCGATTCATCGCAGCGTGCTGACGCGACGGAATTACCTGTTGAATTAGAGGATGCTCCGTTTACCCATTTGCATGTCCATTCTCAATTCACCTTGTTGCAATCTACAGCTGAAATTAAATCACTGATTAATAAAGCCATTGAATTTGATTTACCTGCCTTAGCGTTAACCGATAATGGAAATATGATGGCTGCCTTTCAATTTGAAAAGGTATTGAGTGATCATAATTCAAAAATATTGCAGGAGAAAGCGGAGGCTGAAGAGAATGGTTCACCCTTTACGAAGCGTCCAATCCTTCCAATTATTGGCTGCGAATTTAATGTATGTGTTGATCATAAAAATCGTGACACCAAGGATCTGGGCTACAAAATGGTCTTCCTGGCAAAAAATAAAAACGGGTATCAAAACCTTATAAAATTATCGTCCCTCGCCTATACCGACGGATTCTATTACCTCCCGAGAATTGATAAAGCATTGGTAGAACAATACGCTAAGGACATAATTGTATTGTCAGGTGGTCTTGATGGTGAAATCACGTCCCTCATCTTAAATGTGGGTGAAGCTCAGGCAGAAAGTGCATTGTTATGGTGGAAATCTGTATTCAATGAAGACTTCTACCTGGAAATTAACCGACATCAATTAGAGGCGGAAGACCATGCAAATGAGGTGTTAATTCGTTTTTCGAAGGCACACGGCGTTAAATTGGTGGCAACAAACAACAGTTATTACGTGAACCAGGGCGATGCCAATGCACACGATGTCTTGTTGTGCGTAAGGGACGGTGAATTGATGTCTACACCGATTGGTCGCGGAAGAGGCTACCGTCACGGGTTTGAAAATGATGAATTTTATTTCAAGACACCTGATCAAATGAAGCGCTTGTTCGCCGATTTACCGGAGTCTATTTTATCGATTGCCGAGATCATTAAGAAATGTGAAGCCTATACCTTGTCGCGCGATGTGTTACTTCCAAAATTTGAAATTCCAGAGGAATTTATTGATCCAAGTGACGATATTAACGGTACAAAAAATGGCGAAAATGGCTTTTTAAAGCACTTAACATATCAAGGCGCAATAAAGCGCTATGGCGAAATCAGCGAGGAGCTCAAAGAGCGCTTAGATTTCGAGTTGAAAACCATTGAAAACACGGGGTATCCTGGGTACTTTCTAATTGTTCAAGATTTCTGTAATGCGGCACGCGATATGGGAGTTTCCGTAGGTCCTGGAAGGGGTTCTGCCGCCGGTTCTGCCGTAGCATACTGCACTGGTATTACCAACGTGGATCCGATTAAGTATGATCTCCTCTTTGAGCGTTTCTTGAATCCCGATCGGATCTCAATGCCCGATATTGATATCGATTTTGATGATGAAGGGCGAGGGAGAGTGATCGATTATGTAATTAATAAATACGGTGCCAATCAGGTGGCCCAAATTATTACATACGGCACCATGGCAGCTAAATCCGCCATTAGAGATACGGCACGGGTGCTGGATTTACCCCTGCCAGATGCCGACCGCTTAGCTAAATTGGTGCCCGACATTTCATTGAAGAAGTTGTTCGACCTAGAAGAACCCGCGCTAGCCGATGCCTTGAAAAACAATCAAGAAGCATTGAATAATGCCAAGGAATTGCGTAAAATTTTTCAGGGAAAAGGTCCTGCATCGGATGTGTTGCGACAGGCTAAGGCAATCGAAGGGTCGGTTAGAAATACGGGAATACACGCCTGTGGGGTGATTATTACGCCGGATGATATTACGAATTTCGTACCTGTTGCTACGGCGAAAGATTCTGTCATGGTGTGTACGCAATTTGATAACTCCGTAGCAGAATCTGCAGGCCTACTTAAAATGGATTTCCTTGGCTTGAAAACCCTAACCTTGATTAAGGATGCGGTTCGAATCATCAAAGAGAATCGCGGGATAGAACTTGACCCGGATCAATTTCCAATTGACGATGAGCTCACCTATAAACTCTTTCAGCGCGGAGAAACGGTGGGTATATTTCAATATGAATCTCCCGGAATGCAAAAATACATGAGGGAATTAAAGCCTACGGCCTTTGCTGACCTTATTGCAATGAATGCCCTTTATCGACCAGGGCCTTTGGAGTATATACCTTCATATATTAAACGTAAACATGGCGAAGAGCCGATCATCTATGATTTAGATGATTGCGAGGGCCATTTAAAAGAAACCTACGGAATTACAGTCTATCAAGAGCAAGTGATGTTGCTTTCCCAGAAGTTGGCTGATTTTACCAAAGGTGAGGCCGATACACTAAGGAAGGCGATGGGTAAAAAGGACCGCAAGGTACTGGATAAAATGCGTCCGGTATTTATAGAACGTGGAAATGCGAAAGGTCATGCCAACGATAAATTGGAGAAGATATGGAAGGATTGGGAAGCCTTTGCATCCTATGCGTTCAACAAATCGCATTCTACATGCTATGCTTGGATTGCTTATCAAACGGCATATCTAAAGGCAAACTACCCGGCGGAATATATGGCAGCCGTGTTAAGTAATAACATGAGCGATATTAAGCAAGTAACCTTCTTTATGGAAGAATGTCGTCGCATGGGGGTGAATGTTTTGGGTCCAGATGTAAATGAATCACGCTTGAATTTTACAGTAAATGCGAACGGGGATATTCGCTTCGGATTGGGAGCCATTCGTGGGATAGGGGAAGGACCAGTAGAAGCGATTATTCAAGGTCGAGAGGAGGGACGATACACCAGTATTTTTGATTTCAGTCGTCGGGTGAATTTAAAAGCCATCAATCGAACAGCCATGCAAAATTTAGTGTATGCGGGTGGATTTGATTCGTTTAGTGAACTGCATCGGGCACAATATTTTATTGAAGAAGGAGCGAATCGCTTGTTTTTAGATCACATCATACGATATGGCACCTCCTATCAGGATAATAAGGAGTCAAACCAGCATGACCTCTTTGGTGAGGGTTCTGGATTTGATGTAGTAGAACCGAAAGTTCCAAGTTGTGAAGAATGGTCTTCGAGTTATAAGTTAGCCAAAGAACGGGAGGTGATTGGGATTTTCATTTCCGGGCATCCCTTGGATGATTATAAAATGGAGATTGATGCCTTTTGTACCGGGGCCTTAGCTATGTTGCATGATATGGAAACCTATAAAGGCCGCGATTTGTTGATGGCGGTAGTGGTTACCTCCATAGAACATCGGATTGCTAAGAATGGAGACCCCTTTGGAACGGTAATTTTTGAAGATTATACCGATCAATATAAGCTGAATATTTTCCGTGAAAATTATTTAAAGTTCAAGCATTTACTGCAACCCGGTGTATTTTTAACCTTGCGTGGACGTATAGAAACACCGCGACACAGAACGCACTTAGAGTTTAATTTAAATGAAGTAGAACTCTTACAACATTTGCGCGAAAAACGGGTTAAAGGCTTGCATTTAAGCATTCCGAACAAAGACCTTAATCACCTCTTGATTGATGAACTTAACGGCTTGTTTTTGGCAAATCAGGGGTCGTGCAATGTACAATTCACAATTTTTGATGCGGTGGAAGGCTTAGAGTTAAATATGGCTTCGAAGTCTGTGCGGGTGAAACCAGATCCGGAATTATACAAGGCACTTTCTAAAATGAATATTCAGTTTCGACTGAATTAATTACCTCAAACAAAAGCCCATCACGGCGTCAAAAAACAAATCCGCTTGTTCGGCGTGCAACCAGTGGCCCGCGTTCGGAATGGTTTCTATTGTCGCATCTGGAAAGCGTGCTTCTATTTCGTCTAGGTCTTCTGGTAAAACGTAGTTCGATAATTCTCCCCGTAAAAAGAGGGTAGGGGTCCAGCTTTCCTTTTCGGGCAATGCAGCAAGTATGTTCGGCATTTCACGTGCTAGTACCGCCACATTCATACGCCACGCTAATTTCCCTTTTTCAATCCAATATAAATTTTTCAAAAGAAACTGCCGTATTCCGTCATTTTCCACATAGGTTTTGAGTATGGATTCTGCTTCACTGCGTGCACTGATTGAATCTAAGTGTAATGCATGAATACCTGCTAAGATTTGCTGGTGGTGCATCGGATAGGCTTTTACCCCCATATCCGCAATCACAAGCTTACTCAACATGTGGGGATAATTTTGAGCGAAATACATGGCCACTTTACCGCCCATGGAATGGCCTAATAAAATTACATCGGTCAGTTGTTGTGCTTCTATAAAGGCATATACATCATCCATCATGGCTTCATACCTGTGTTCCTCACTCCACGGGGAACGCCCATGATTTCTGAGGTCAACACAGAACACCCGATAAAACGCGGCGAATCGTTGGGCTAAGCTTTGCCAATTATCTGAAGATCCAAATAAGCCGTGTAAAATCACTAAGGGTTTCCCTTTGCCATATTCACGTGCATGCAGCTCAAGCATTTTCTTAGTTTGATTTACGTGTTCTATCGGTATTTAATACAGTGAATTGACCGTCATTGGTCTGTTCTATACGTTTTTTCAATTGGATTATATCTGTCAAGGTGCTGTCATAATGCACAGTTATTGCGTGGCTTTCGGCTTCTTCAACAAAATCAACCTCAACACGTTCAACGCCTCCCGCATGAATGAGGTCTTTTCGGATGGCTCCGCCACATCCCATTTTGCAAACCATTCCTTCTACTTCAAAGGTTATTTTAGCATTCGAATTAACGGTTGGAATTTCCTTCTTCTTTTCTGGAAGTAATTGTTTTGAAGAGTTCGTTTGATTACAAGCACTTAACATAAGCACAACCAAGGAAACAAGGATAATTTTTACTTTCATAGTAACTTTTTACAAAGATACGCCGTTAAGTAATTGCGAAAAATATTTTAGAAATTTTTAAAAACAACAACTTGAAAAAAACAATGTTATTTAGCGTTGCGAGTCTATTAGGTGTCGCTTTGCTTGTTGGTTCTTGTGGGAAATATCCTGAGGGACCGAATTTTGCATTAAGTTCAAAAGCATCACGTTTAGCTGGAGATTGGAAGGCAACTTCCGTGAACCAATCTGGAACTGAGTGGAACTTGAGTAATTTATCGTTAACGAATACCATCACTAAAGATGGTACGTATAAAGCGAGCACAGTGATAACCGTATTTGGTGTTCCTACTACGTATTCTAGTGAGGGTACTTGGGAGTTTTACGATAAGAAAACAAAGCTTATTTTCACAGAAACTAACCCAGCTACAAATTCTAAAGATACCTTTGATATTGTTATGCTTAATAAAGACAAGGTCAAGCTAAAACAATTTGATTACGATTCAGGTGATACCTTCACGTATACCTATGAGCCAAAGTAATTGGTGATTAATTTTTACAAGCCCCGCAATGGGCTTTTTTATTTTCAAAAAAATCGTATTTTTGGTCAACATTTAATTCATTATGAAGTTTTTAATTATCCCCCTGATTGCCTTAAGTTTAATTTTTTTGACGCCTTCTTGTAGTAAATATCCTAACGGGTCTAAATTCACCCTTTTAACTAAGGCTAATCGAATGGTTAATGATTGGAAATTAACCAGTTATATGATCAATGGAAATGAATTCGTAGATGATCAGCCTGAAATTAAATTGGTAATTGAAAAAGACGGAACTTATTCATGGTCTTCTACTCAAACCGTATTAGGGCAAATCCAATCCGAATTTGAACATGGTACGTGGTCGTTTAATGATGACAAAACGTCTTTATTGATTTTAACCGACGGAGAAGAAATTCCTGTAGGGTATACAATTACTGAGTTGCGTTCAAAGAAGATGGTGTTGCAGTATTATGACAAGGTAACAAACATTACCTACGTTAGTACCTACGAAACAGATAAGTAAACTGTTTATATGAATCTTGGGTCGCTAGCCATTACATGACCACAGGCTTTACAGGTTCTCATTTCCTCAGAAGTGTAAAATTCCCGAAAGCGAGGGATGAAGTCTTTTTCTATATTTTCTAAGTGAAATCGATAGGATTTTAATTCATTATTACAGTTTTCACAAAACCAAAACAAGCCATCCGTCAAATCAGTTCCTTTTCTTACGCGCTCTATTACTAAACCTATGGTGTTTTCTCCGCGCATCGGTGAGTGCGGTGTATTTGCAGGCAACAAGAACATGTCACCTTCCTTCACTAAAATATCTTTTGGCTTTCCTTCGTCTTGAATTCGAACCGTTATGTCTCCTTCAATTTGAAAGAATAATTCCTCACTTTCATTGTAATGATAATCCTTTCGAGCATTCGGGCCGGCTACAACCATCACAATAAAATCTCCAGCCTCATGGTATAGGTTCTTGTTGGATACCGGTGGTTTTAATTTGTCCCGGTTGTCATTGATCCATTGGTTTAGGTTGAAAGGTGCTAACATGGTATACGTTTCTCTAAAGTTAATAGCTTATTTGGAATATTTGTAAATGCTAAAGCCATATGCATGTTGTTCATCCACCGCTTGGGTTTGTATGCATGTTTTTTTCCAAGGATTTTCATCGAAGGAGTGCAAAAATGTATCTGCATAAAAGGTGTGGTTTATTTCAGTTATGAATAATTCATCCAGTGAGAGCGTCTCCAAGGCTAAGCGATAAATTTCCCCGCCACCAATAATAAATACAGTCCGCTCGTCATCTTTATACGTATCGATGCAATCCTGTAAGGTATGAAAGACCTTGCATCCTGGTGCTTCAAAGCTTGAGTTTCTTGTAATGACGCAATTTTCGCGATTAGGTAAGGGACGATAACGTTCCGGGATAGAGTCGTAATTTTTTCTTCCCATCACAACGATTTGACCATTGGTCATTTCTTTAAAAAATCTCATGTCGTTCGGAAGATTCCACATCAGGTCATTGTCTTTTCCAATGCCCCGCTCCTCATCCATGGCCACAATTAATACAAGTTTTGTCATACGGCTACTGCGGCTTTAATGTGTGGATGTGGGTCGTAATTCTCTAATTCGAAATCTTCATATTTAAATGAAAAAAGATCCTTCACTTCTGGATTGATTTTCATTGTCGGCAAGGGTTTGCATTCCCTTGAAAGTTGAAGCTTGGTTTGCTCAATATGATTCGTATAAAGGTGTGCATCTCCAAAGGTATGGATAAACTCACCGGGTTGTAAATCACAAATCTGAGCCATCATTAAGGTAAGTAATGCATATGAGGCGATATTAAAAGGCACACCTAAAAAAGTATCCGCACTTCGTTGGTACAGTTGACAACTAAGTTTGCCTTCGGCTACATAAAACTGAAACATCGTATGGCAAGGTGGTAAGGCCATATCATTCACGCATGATACGTTCCAAGCAGAAACCAACAAGCGCCGAGAATCTGGATTTTTTTTAATCTGTTCTACCACTTGGGAAATTTGGTCTATATGCCCCCCGTCTTGGGTAGGCCATGAACGCCACTGATAACCATATACAGGCCCAAGATTACCGGCTTCATCTGCCCACTCATCCCAGATTGAAACATTATTATCTTTTAAGTACGTAATATTCGTATCTCCTTGTAAAAACCAAAGAAGTTCATGAATAATTGAGCGAAGATGTAGTTTTTTAGTTGTCACGAGTGGAAAGCCATCAGCGAGATTAAACCGCATTTGATAACCAAAAACAGAGTAGGTCCCAGTGCCTGTTCGGTCTTCTTTTTTTACACCATTTTCTAGGATGTGTTTTAAGAGGTTGTGGTATTGTTCCATGATAGCACGAAGGTAGGATTTTATAAAAAAGCGTTAATATTAATGCAATGATTTTATTAACGGTATAATAAACAATCTTGAATTTACTTACTTTCGTTGCATGAAGTATGGTCCGTTTATCGCATTACTGAGTTTGTTAATCCTTGCCGCCAAAGCTCAGCCTACGGTAAAGATTCCTAAAAAGCTTTGTGGTATGTATACTGGAAGCCAACCGTCTTATGCAATTGAGATCTCCGGTCAAGTGTCTTCCGTATTTCCTGCGTCTATGATTATTGAGGTTACTCGAATGTCAATTAGTGTTTGTTATCAGACTTCTAAACTTTGTCCTGTTGTGGATGGGAAGGTGAAAACAATACGCAAAAAAGGTAAGGGTAAGGCCAAACGATGGGAAATTCAGGTATTATCCCACAATTCTTTATTTACCGAAGATTTAGTGTTTAACACAAAAAATAAGGAAGTTACACGTGTCGGGATTTTTCCTCAACCCAGTACAGTATTAAAGAAATCAAGGGAAAAATAAGGAAAAAGTGGTGCCTTTTCCTGGGGAGCTTTTTACATTAACCTTTCCTCCGTGTGCATCCACAATCAACTTTACATAGTACAATCCTAGACCGAAACCCTTAACATTGTGTAAGTTACCAGTAGGTACCCGATAGAATTTATCGAAAATTAAGGAGAGATTTTCTTTTTTTATTCCTATTCCATTATCCTCAATTTCAATCCAAATGCCGTTTTTATCGTTTCTTGTTTGAATCCTAATGTTTGGAATTGACTCACAATATTTTATTGCATTTTCCAAGAGGTTATAAATTACGTTCGTTAGATGAACCGCATCGGCTTGAATAATATGATCTGTTGCATTTGGTTTAATATTGATTATTCCCCCTTTTTCGAGATGATGCAGCTCAAAGTTCACCTTCACTTCATCCAATAATTCATTGACATCGAATCGGTCCTTATTCAATATAACTTGGTCTTTGTCTAGCTTGGCTATGTTTAATACCCGTTCCACTTGGTGTTCGAGTCTCTTGTTTTCTTTAAAAATAATACCGGCGTATTTGTGTACTTGCTCAGAGGTGATTTCTGGCAGCCTCATCATCATTTCTGCGGATAAGCTTATCGTGGAAATTGGTGTTTTAAGTTCGTGCGTCATGTTATTGATGAAGTCGGTCTTTACCTCTGCCAAGCGATACTGACGCATAATTACCGATACACTAAATGCGAAAAATATGGCAATAACAATCAACATTAAGGTAAGGTAAATCCACGGAGAATAATCGCGTTGAGGCTGAATTTCTCCAAGTTCAAGGTTGGGAAAATACACGGTAAAATAATGCCCGTCTTTGGTTAAGTTTAATGATTCTGTGGTGATTTCATTATTGGAAACCACATCCGTAACATAAATTGAGTCTTCCTTGTATCGTATACGATTGCTGAGTACAATGGAATCGGTAAAACAATCATAAATGCCGTAGTAAAAATCTCTATGAATGTTTTGAATGTAAAATTCTTTCTTGAGTAAGGTTTCCAGATAAAAAGGCTCTAATTCTTCATTTAAATCAACGGTGAAATGGTTGTTTGAAATCTGCCTTACTGCACCATACCTTTCCGATTGCTCCCCATCGCTTTTTTGAATAGTGGATAATACATTCATCAGCGATCTGTGCACGTGGTTCTCAAATTCCTTGAGGTTTAGACTATCTTCTTTTTTTTGAATCGCTAGACTAACGTTTTGTGTTTCAATCGTACGGCCAACCCATAGCAATTGTATTATCAGAATAGAAAGCATAGAAAGTGCTCCTAAAATGATAATCGTGCTAATGGATTTGTTTTTCATGTATATCAGAATCCTTGTACTCCGTTGACTGTAGTGTATTTAAGGACGTTCTTTTTTTCTGGATGTATGCGGGCAAATGCTGATTGAACGGCGAGCGTGCCTTCATGAAAACCACAAAGGATTAACTTTAATTTGTTCTTATAGGTATTTACATCTCCAATAGCATAGATCCCCGGAATATTCGTAGAATAGTCTAATGTGTTTACCTTGATGGCATTTTTTTCTATTTCTAGTCCCCAGTCGGCAATAGGACCTAAGCTTGGTTTTAACCCAAAAAGCGGAATGAAATGGTCTACTGTTCTACGGATTTCACCCTGGTGCTGATGAGTTATAATAACTTCTTTTAAGATACCGTTGCCCGCTAATCCTGTGACCTCTGCCTCTGTAATTAAATCAATTTTACCTTGCTCTGCCAGGTCGATTACTTTTTGAACTGAATCTAAATGCCCCCGAAACGAAGCACTTCGATGCACTAAGGAAACTTTCGATGCAATATTGTTCTCAACTAGGAAAATCGACCAATCCAATGCAGAGTCTCCTCCGCCAGCAATAACACATGCCTTATCCTGATAAAATTTAGGGTCGCGAATAATATACTCAACCCCTTTGTCTTCAAATTGGGTAATGTTTTCAATTGGTGGTTTTCTCGGTTCAAAAACACCCAGTCCTCCAGCAATAATAACAATAGGTGCAATGTGTATTGTTCCTTTTACCGTAGTTACCTTAAAGGTCCCATCGTCCAATTTGTCAATCGATAATGCCGCCTCACCCAAGGTAAACCCTGGTTTAAAGGGGGCCGCTTGCTTCATTAAATTATCAATTAAGTCCCCAGCTAATATTTCTGGAAATCCAGGGATATCGTATATTGGTTTTTTAGGGTAGATTTCAGAACATTGTCCCCCTGGTTGTGGTAAGGAATCGATTAAATGACAACGTAATTTGAGGAGCCCTGCCTCGAATACGGTGAATAGTCCAACAGGTCCTGCACCTATGATTATTATATCTGTTTGAATCATATGTTTTTATTATGCGGTAAAGGATTGAAACAAGTTTTTTTCGCTTTTGTTTTAATAATCAGGTCGAAGAGGCTTATTCTGCATAATTTCTTCGATTTGTTGCATTACATCTTGGCTTAGCAAGGATTGGATTTCCATTGCAGCTAGGTTTTCCTTAAGCTGGTTTTCATTACTCGCGCCTAAAATCACGGTGCTAACATTTGGATTTTTAAGACACCAAGCCAGGCTTAATTTTGCCATTGTGGTACCAAGATCTGAGGCTATTACTTCTAGTTTTCTCGCTTTTTCAATACGTTCTGGTGTGACATTCTTGTCGCGAAGCCATTCTAACCCTTCTATTCCTAAGCGTGTATCTTTAGGATTACCATGGTTGTACTTCCCGGTTAATACGCCAGAGGCCAGTGGCGACCAAATAGTAGTTCCAAGGCCCGTGGTTTTGTAGATTTGTTCGAATTCAACTTCTACCTTGTGCCTGCAAAATAAATTGTATTCCGGTTGTTCCATCGTTGGTCCAATCAAATGATTTTGCTTAGCAAATACATGCGCTTCCATGATTTCTTGCGCGCTCCATTCAGAGGTGCCCCAATATAAAATTTTACCTTGAGTGATCAAGTGATGCATAGCCCAAACTGTTTCTTCAATAGGTGTAGATTTATCAGGACGGTGACAAAAAAACAAATCGATGTATTCTACTTGAAGGCGTTCGAGAGCTTGATGGCAGCCTTCAATAACATGCTTTCTGCTTAATCCACGTTGTGTTGGCCAAGTTCCCCCAGTGCCAAAAAACACCTTGCTACTAACTAAATAGCTATCGCGACTCCAACCCAGTTTTTTGAGGGATTTACCCATTACAGTTTCACTCATGCCACGGGCATAAATTTCAGCGTTGTCATAGAAGTTGATTCCATGTTCGTAGGCAATTGCCATTAAACGCTCAACAACTTGTTCGTCGATTTGCTTTCCAAACGTTAGCCAAGACCCAAGTGAGAACCGACTTATCTGAATCCCGGATTTTCCGAGCTTGTTATATTCCATGGCTTTTTTCTGCAAAAGTACGTAATAATGTCTGAAAAAGGCATTGTGGAGACAAGTAGTTCTTCAATTCCATTCCTTATATTTGTTAAAATAATTTGAATTATGTACGGCCTAGTAAACAAAGCAATCAAGGATTTAGTGGTAAAGAATTACGGTGAGGAGACGTGGATGGAAATTACTTCACGAGCAGGATTTGAAGAAAGTGAATTCGTGGGATTGCAATCCTATCCCGATAAATTGACGTATGATCTTGTACATCATGCCGCCGCGGTGTTAAAAGCTGATGCACCAGTGATACTTGAAGCGTTTGGTGAATATTGGATTACGTATACCGCAGAAGAGGGCTATGGAGAATTGATGGAGTTGTCGGGAAATAACTTCTCAGAATTCCTTTCAAATTTAGACATGCTTCATGCAAGGATGAGTAATATAATGCCACATTTGGCTCCACCACAATTTACCACAAGAAATGAAAAATCTAATTCCTTAGAGTTGGAATATCGTTCCGAACGTGCTGGTCTAACCCCCATGCTCTTTGGTTTGATTAAAGGCTTGGGAAAACGATTTGGTTTAAACTGCCGTATTAAACAACTGGTAGAGAAAGGTCCGGATTCGGATTGCCATGTTTTTTTGATTGAATGGGAATGAACTCCGAGGCGGAATTAGATGAGTTATTTGGTGCGTTAGAATTCGCAAACCCTCACACCTTGTTTGTTGGGAACGACCATTCTTTATTGAGAATCGGGAAAGCTTTTCTTAAGAGTGTCGCGCTTGAAAACAAAGAATCATTTGATTCAATATTTACCTGGGTAGCCGGAGGATCTTTCGATAAGTTGAAAAATAACAACTTGCAATTATTTTTTATAGAAACGCATGATGGTAAGAAACGTTATAAAGTTTCTGGACGAGCAATGTCGTGGGGGTTTATTCTGCATGGATCACCAGTAATAAATGCAAACTTTCATATTTCCGAATATCATCTTACGTTAAAAGATTTTCCTCAACAAGATTACATTGCAGAATATCTCTTCTTATTGCAGACATCTACCAAGGCTTTAGAGGAATTGCAGCATTTGAACAACGAGTTTCGTAACAAAAACAAAGCCCTTAAAGAAAGTAAGAAAGAACTTTTAAATACATCTTTATTTCCTGAAGAAAATCCAAACCCCGTCTTGCGCGTTGGTGAAAAATACGAACTATTATACGCTAACCCTTCATCAACAGAATTTTTACAAGACTTTAATTTTACTTCAGCGCATTTAGACGACGATGAGTTAAAATCTAATTTGGATTATGTCAAAACGAATCGTTTGGATAATTTTTCAATTTATCTCAAACGAAATAACAATACGTACTTATTGAACATAAGGAAGAAAGCAGAGAACAATTTTTTCAATTTATATGCGGCAAATATCACGCATTTTGTAGAAGAGGTTTCAAAGAAAGAATCTGAGCTGACTGCATTGGCGCTTCGCCTTAGTGATCAGCAGGAATTCTATGAATATATCCTCAACAATATCCCCTCCGATATCGCGGTTTTTGATGAGCAGCACCGGTATCTTTTTGTGAATCCGCAAGGTATCAAGAATGACGACCTTCGCAATTATATGATTGGAAAGGATGATTACGATTATTGCGAATATAAAGGCATACCTAAAGACGGCGCGGATTTTAGAAGAGCGAAATTCCTTGAGGTATTAAATCAAGATAAAGAAGTGGAATGGGAAGATGATATAATGGATGCTTCCGGTAATCGAAAGATTATTCTGCGAAGGATGCGACCAATTTATAACCCGAATTCTAAAAAACGAAATGTAGTTGGGTATGGGATTGATATCACCCAACGTAAACTTGCTGAGGAAGAAGTAAATCATTCTAATTTACGCCGCGCCTTGTTAGAGCAATTCCTCAATGCTGCGTTTGATGCAATTCAAGTCGCAGATGACCAAGGGAATTTTGTCTACATCAATCAAGCCGCATCCGATCGACTTGGGATTCCAATGGAGGAAATTACAAAGTATAAAGTTTCGGATATCGATCATCAATTTAAGCAAAAAGAGGCATGGGTTGAACATTTGAATTTTTTGAAGGAAAAAGGCACGTTTTCAGCTGAATCCGTAAATGTCAATCAAAAGACTGGAAAAACCATCGATGTCGAGGTAAAAGTACGTTATCAAGTGATTGATAATATCGGATACATTATTGCGGCATCAAGAGATATTTCTGAAAGAAAGCAAGCAGAACGCATTGTGGCCTATAAAAATGAGTTCCAATCCGTAATCATGGAGGTCGCTACCGAATTTATTGACATCGACCCGGATGCCTTGGATCGAACAATCAATCACACACTTGGACGTCTAGGTAAGTTCATGCAGGTAGATCGGGTCTATTTATTTGAATATAATTACACAACACAAACCACTTCAAATACACATGAATGGGTAGCTGAAGGAATAAATCCAGAAATTGATAATTTGCAAGAAATTCCTTTTGAATACGTGCCGATATGGATCGAAACACATGCCAAAGGAGAGAATATAGAAGTAGAGAATACCAGCGTTTTACCTGACGGGATGTTCAAAGAACTATTATTGGAACAAGACATAAAATCACTTATTGCGCTACCGTTGATGCACGACGGAGTTAGTATTGGTTTTGTAGGTCTGGATGCAGTGAAAGCGTATAGAAAATTTTATGAAGACGAAAAGGTGCTCTTGGTTCTTCTTTCTCGCATGCTGGTTAATGTTAAAGAACGAATCAGAAACGTCAAGGCAATTCACGAATCGAACGAGAAAATAAAGGAAATCAACAATGAACTACAAAAAATTATTCAAGCAGAGAAAACGGTTAATGTGTTGGCTGATTCCTTTTTAGCCGGAACCGATTTTGAAGAGATTTGCTGGGATATTGTAGAGAATATTATTTCTCAACTAGATTTTGAGGACTGTGTGATTTATAAATTGGAAGATAAATTTTTGGTTCAAGTAGCCGCGATGGGCAATAAAACCAAACGCCGTAGGGTTATGAAAGATGCCATGAAAATACCAATTGGACAAGGAATTGTTGGTGCGGTGGCTAAATCAGGAAAAGCGCTTTTGATTGAAGATACTTCTTTAGATGAACGGTACATTGTTGATGATGAAAAGCGGCTTTCTGAAGTGGCGGTGCCTATCAAATTAGGACGTAAAATCTGGGGAGTCATTGATTCTGAAAATGAACGGAAAGGGTTTTTTACGGACCTCCACTTACGCGTATTGATGACCATTTCTAACCTCTTGTCACAAAAAATATCTACCCTGGAAGAGCAAAAAAATAAAGAAAAATTACAACTTGAAATTCTTGAAATAAATGCTAACCTTGAGCGACGGGTGGCAGAGGAAACAAATCGCAATTTGGAGCTTACAAAGTCAATGTCTGATCAAGAAAAGTTAGTTACCATTGGAGAGATAGCCTCAGGGATTGCCCATGACTTAAATACACCATTAGGTGCAATTAAAATCGGCGCGGAAAGTATCCGATTTACCTTGGATAATTTGTTCGGAAATATTGTGTCAAAATGTTCGGAAACTCAGATTAATATCGCCTTGAATCGTTCGATAGAACATCAGGGAGAGTTATTTGTGGGAGGCTTGCAGCAGCGAAAAGAAATGAAAACACTGGACTTGTTTTTAGCTGATAAATATCCTGAATTGGATGCTACAGCGCGCGCATCAATGGTTTCAATGTTAGTTAAGACAAGAATATTACCTGATCAAGCTGATTTTATTGATGAGGTAATAAAGGCCAACAATCGATTCGAATTCCTGGAATTAATTTATAGCCTCCAAATTGTTAGAAATTTTATCGAAACAATTTTGACATCCTCAGATCGCGCTACCAATGTGGTGCAAGACCTGCGTTCTTTTATTAAGGATCAGCGAAACAGCGATAAAGGTGCTGTGAATTTATACGACAACATTAATACGGTACTCAATGTATTTAATTATGACATTAAACGTTGCGTTGAGTTAATTTTTAATGTTGATCGTACTTTGTATGTCGAAGGCTTCGATATCAAACTATTTCAACTTTGGTCAAATATTATTAAAAATGCCATAGAGTCCATAGACCAATATAAGGAGCGAGGAACAATTAAAATTTCGACTGAAGCAACTTCAGATGAGATTATTGTGCACATCGCGAATAATGGACCAAAAATCCCTGAGGAGGTAAAACAACATATGTTTGAGAAATTTTACACGACAAAAGCACGGCGAAATGGCTCGGGTCTTGGTTTGAGTATTGTAAAAAGCGTCTTGGATGAACACGCTGCGCAGATGACGTTAGAATCAACGGAAGAATGGACTACATTTTCCTTCAGGTTCAAGCGGCTAAATTACGAATCAGAACAAAAAAATGAAGTTGAGATTGAATTAATGTAATACCTTTGCTTTATGGATGAAATAAAATACGCTGTTGTTTGTGTGGATGATGATCCGTTTATCCTGCAAATGTTGGGCTTTCAGTTAGGCAAAATTTTAGACCAAAAATGTACCTTACTCGAATATTTTACCAATCCGTTTGAGGCCTTGCTGAATATTGATGAATTAGTGGCCGAAAAGATTGATATCATATTTATTATTGTTGATTATCAAATGCCTCAAATGACAGGGGCCCAGTTGATTCGTTCCCTTAAATTAAAACACCCTGACCTCAAATGTGTTATGCTTTCAGGTCAAGCAAATCCTGTTTCTGTTGATAGTTTAGTTAAAGATAACCTACTCGATTCCTTTATTTCCAAACCATGGGATGAAGAAGTGCTATTTAATGCGGTTCGCCCCATCCTCGAAAACATTCATTAAAACCGATGAAAACCATCTTGGTATTAGGGGCAGGAATGTCGGCTTCTTCTTTACTTCGCTATCTTTCTGAACGCTTAGTGACAGAGCAATGGATACTGAAAATAGGGAGTTCGGAAATTGAACCCCTCAAAAAGTTCTATGGTTCAAATGAACGAATACAATTACTTCAATTAGATGCAAGTTCGCCAGATGAACGTAGAGCTGTAATTGCTCATGTCGATTTGGTGATCTCCATGCTGCCTGCAAAATTTCATCTGGATGTTGCGCGCGATTGCATTGATTTAAGAACAGATTTAATTACTCCAAGCTATGTGTCTCCCGCTATGAAAATCCTGCACGAAGAGGCAGTTTCTAAAGGAGTTACCATAATGAATGAGACAGGTGTTGATCCTGGAATTGATCACATGAGTGCCATGAAAATCATGGATGAGAAACGCGAAGATGGTTCAATCCTTAAAGTTTTTAAATCCTTTTGTGGCGGACTAATTGCTCCTGAAAGTGATGATAATGCGTGGCACTATAAATTTACTTGGAATCCTAGAAATGTTGTTGTTGCCGGACAAGGCGGCGTTGCTGCATTCAGACAAAATAAAGAACTTAAGTACATTCCATATAATCAGCTTTTTAAGCGAACTGAACGCTTTGAAATTGATGGTTACGGATCGTTTGATGGCTATGCAAACAGAGATTCCCTAAAGTATATTGATATTTACAACATCGATGAGGTTGAAACCATTTATCGTGGAACGCTCAGAAAACCTGATTTCTGTCAAGGATGGGATGTGTTAATCGAACTCGGGCTTACCGATGATAGCTATACCCTTGAGAACAGCCACTTGTTAAGTCCACGTCAATTATTAAACGCGTTCTTACCTTACCACATTGTGGACAGCGTTGAGGTTAAATTAAAGAAATTCTTAAGGCCAGAACGTGAACATCTTTTTATTCTATTTCAAGAAATTGGGTTTTTTAATGGGGATGTTTTATTATTTCAAGAAGACGCAAGCCCTGCCTCATTATTACAAACCTTACTTAAAGATGCATGGGTATTAAAACCAAGCGATAAGGATATGCTGGTTATTCTTCATGAATTTGAATTTGAACACCTAAAAGGCCGCACCAAAATCACATCTTCTATGGTGGCGATTGGTGAAGACAATGTGTTTACAGCTATGTCGAATACCGTGGGATTGCCCATTGGAATCATCGCTAAACTCATGTTAAATGGATATTCCAATCCTGGGGTTCATATTCCTGTCCAAAAAGAAATATATTTGCCAGTATTGAAAGAATTAGAAGAATTTGGGATTAAATTTACAGATACAATAACCGAAATTAATTAAACCATGGACCAACAAGAAAACCAAATGAATATCGAATTGTCAGAAGATATTGCCCTAGGGGTATATTCTAACCTGGCAGTAATTACACATTCTCCTGCAGAGGTTGTTTGTGATTTCATTCAAATGATGCCCGGTATGCCGAAAGGTAAGGTTCGGTCTAGGGTGTTAATGACGCCGCAAAATGCCAAACGATTTTTACAGGCATTAGCAGAAAATATAGAGAAATACGAGCAGAATTTTGGTGTAATCGAGGAGCCCCAAGCTGGAATGCCTCCAATGCATTTTGGCACGCCGAATACTATGGCATAATGCTCAGCATTTGCATTCCAGCCTATCACTGTAATGTGGATGCCTTACTCCGATCATTACAAATTCAGCTAGAATCTGTTTCGGGTGAAGTTGAACTTGTCGTTTGCGACGATTGTTCACCTGCTCCTGTATTAACTAATCCTTCGGAATTCCCCGGTATACGCTTATTTCGTAATTCAATAAATCTCGGCCGGGCACGTACAAGAAATTTATTGGTTCAAGCGGCGCAAGGTCAAGCCATTTTATTCTTAGATGGAGATTCAGAAGTAATTTCCTCGAACTTTCTTTCGAGTTGGATAGAAATTGCGCAAGATCCTTCAATCTCGGTAAGTTATGGAGGTAGTATTTATCAATCAACTCGACCCCCTTCTTCCCACTTTTTACGTTGGATAGTCAGTACAACTCGAGAAAGCAAAACCTTGGAAGAGCGCATTCGTAACATGGGGGGGTTTAAAACAAACAATGTTCTTATTCGTAGGTCAGTATTTGAAAAGGTTTCCTTCAATGAACAGTTAACAGGCTATGGCCATGAAGATACCTTATTCGGTTTTGAGCTACATATGAATGGTTATAATACACATCACCTGAATAATCCCGTAAGAAATGCAGTGCTAGATTCGAATGAGGTTTTTTTGGCTAAGACCGAAGAGGCTATTCGTAATCTTTCTAAGTGTTTTGCATTTGCCTCAAATCGAGAGGCTTTTATTGCTCACGTAAGGTTGCTTAAGGTACATGCTACCTTGAAAAAATACTATTTATTAGTATTATTGAGGTTGACAGCCTTCGTTTGTATGCCTCTTTTGTATAAACGACTTAAATCAGGGCGTTCGTTTGCGATTGTTTTTGCCTTTGATTGCTTTAAATTATTCCAACTGAATCGTATATTAAGCAATCAACATCATAAGCATTGAAGGATAGATTCAAGTTCTTTTTTTTCAAGGTCCCAATGCTCTGTTTCTGAAGCTTTTTTGGAATTTCGTTGATGTTTAGCTAGTAGTTCTGGATGTTTTTGATAGAAAGCAATCGCCCAACGAATTGATTCCGGAGAAATTTGCTTCATCAGATACCCACATTCATAGGTAGATACTAAGCCTGAAATTTCAGGTTGAGGACCGCTTATTACGGCGATTCCCGCATGCAAATAATCAAAAATTTTATTAGGAAGGGCATAATAAAAATTCAAACATGGATCCGAATCGTAGGCAAGTCCAATCGCTCCCATTTGAGTGTATTGCATCATTTCTAGATAAGGAACGCGCGCAATAAAATGAACCTTTCCTTGTATTCCGAGGTCTATTGACTTTTGTTTCGCCTCATCAATAGCATCGCCTCCACCTATTACCAATAAACTCACATCGCGTAATCCGTTTATGGCTTCAATCGTTTCACGTAAGCCTCTGCCTTTATTAATCCCTGACCCTTGGATTACAACCACAAGGTCGTCTTTGGGAATACCAATTTGAGCCCTTGAATGAGCAGGCGGTATATCAACTCGTTTCGGAACATTGCGCACGACCTTTGGATTTATGCCGTATTTTTCATGAAAGATTCGAGCTAGCGATTGATTTACCGTAATGAATATGTTCGCCTTTACTGCAAGGTTTTTTTCAATAAACTTCCAGATTGACTTTTTTATTGGAGCCTTACTGAGTTCAGGTACTTCTGTAAAGAGTTCATGAGAATCCATGATGTAGTCTAGGCCACGCAACTTGCTGATTATAAAACTAGGTAAAACGGTATCGAGGTCATTTGCCCAAATTATATCTGCTTTTTTAAAGAATAAATAGAGGAAAAGCCAGCATTGATAGCTTAGATAAAAAAGAGGACCTTTTTGAAATAGGAGTTTTACCCGATGAACAGTGTAGGGAAGTATTGGCATGGCTGGGCTCCACGGAAGGACCCTGCCAATTAAATGAACCTTAAAACCCATCTGATGCATGAGCTCACAATGGCGTAAAATCCGATTATCCGTGGCTAAATCTGACGTTACACATACAATAATAGTCTTCATGTTTATGGCGGTAAAGGTATAAAACGGAACGCAAACTCATTTGAAACTGATTAAAACTCAAAAAAATCAAGAAAAATTTTTTCAATAAAAAAAACGTTTGTACATTTGCAATCCGAATTTTATCGGGAATGTTCTTTATTTATTGATTACCAATAATTGCCGATGTAGCTCAGTTGGCCAGAGCAGCTGATTTGTAATCAGCTGGTCGGGGGTTCGAATCCCTCCATCGGCTCGAAATTGTTGGGGAGATACTCAAGCGGCCAACGAGGACAGACTGTAAATCTGTTGGTTCATACCTTCGCAGGTTCGAATCCTGCTCTCCCCACAAGAAACTGCAAATTATAAGCGGGAGTAGCTCAGTTGGTAGAGCGTCAGCCTTCCAAGCTGAATGTCGCGAGTTCGACCCTCGTCTCCCGCTCAACTGCGTGCCGGTGTAGCTCAGGGGTAGAGCGCTTCCTTGGTAAGGAAGAGGTCACGAGTTCAAATCTCGTCATTGGCTCAATGAAAAAGAATTGATTCTTCGGAATCATGTTAACACAGAGTATTAACTAGTAATAAATAAAGTAAAATGGCTAAGGAAAATTTCGATCGTTCGAAACCACACGTGAACATTGGAACCATTGGACACGTTGACCACGGTAAAACTACGCTTACTGCTGCAATTTCCAGCGTATTAGCGTCAAAAGGTCTTGCGCAAATGCGAGACTTCTCTTCAATTGATAACGCTCCTGAAGAGAAAGAAAGAGGGATTACAATTAACACCTCACACATTGAGTACGAAACAGCTAATCGTCACTATGCGCATGTTGACTGTCCAGGTCACGCGGATTACGTAAAGAACATGGTTACTGGTGCTGCTCAGATGGATGGTGCTATTTTGGTAGTTGCTGCAACTGATGGTCCGATGCCACAAACACGTGAGCACATCCTTCTTGGTCGTCAAGTAGGTGTTCCTGCGATGGTTGTTTTCATGAACAAAGTAGATATGGTAGATGACGAGGAACTTCTTGAGTTAGTTGAGATGGAAATTCGTGAATTACTTTCTTTTTATAAATATGACGGTGACAATACCCCGGTTATTAAAGGTTCTGCACTTGGAGCATTGAACGGAGAGTCAAAATGGGTTGCTACTGTTGAAGAATTGATGGATTCAGTTGATTCCTATATTCAATTACCTCCACGTGATGTTGATAAGCCATTCTTGATGCCAATCGAAGATGTCTTTACGATTACTGGTCGTGGTACGGTTGCAACCGGTCGTATCGAAACGGGTGTAATTAACTCCGGAGAAGCTGTAGATATTTTGGGTATGGGTGATGCGAAACTCTCTTCAACTGTAACAGGTGTTGAGATGTTCCGTAAGATTCTTGATCGTGGTGAAGCTGGTGATAATGTTGGATTATTACTTCGTGGTATCGAGAAATCTCAAATCAAACGAGGAATGGTTATCTGTAAACCTGGTTCAACGAAACCACACCAAGATTTCAAAGCTGAGATTTATGTTTTGAAAAAAGAAGAAGGTGGGCGTCACACGCCATTCCACAACAAATACCGTCCTCAGTTCTATTTCCGTACAACAGACGTAACCGGTGAAATTAGCCTTACGGATGGTCGTGAAATGGTTATGCCTGGTGACAACGTATCAATTAATGTTAAGTTGATCGTACCAGTAGCTATGGATAAAGGTCTTCGTTTCGCGATTCGAGAGGGAGGTCGTACCGTAGGTGCGGGTCAGGTAACGGAGATCATTGGATAATTATTTGAGTTATTAATATGTTTTAAAAGGGGAGTGGATTCTACTCCCCTTTTTAAACGGGTGTAGCTCAGCTGGTAGAGTAGTGGTCTCCAAAACCATTGGTCGTGGGTTCGAATCCTACCGCCCGTGCAAATAAATTTAAACACTGTGTTTCAAAAAGTTAGAACCTATTTTCTTGAGACGTATTCCGAAATGGCACATAATGTAACTTGGCCAACTTGGAAGGAACTTCAAAATAATACAATCATTGTTCTTATATCGGTGATTCTTTTCTCGGCGGTCATTTTCGGAATGGATTTCGCATTTGGAATTACTGGTAAACCAGGCGATGCTTGGAGAGGTTTATTAGGTTTTATCTATTAATTAATCGACGATATACATGTCAGATATTTCCAAAAGATGGTACGTGGTTCGCGCAGTGAGCGGAAAGGAGAAGAAAGTGAAAGAACTTCTTGAGTTGGAGATCTCACGTCATAAATTAAACGATTTCGTAGCCCAAGTTTTAATTCCAACGGAAAAAGTTTTTCAAATTCGCAACGGTAAAAAAGTGAATAAAGAGAAAGCTTATCTTCCGGGATATGTACTAATTGAGGCAGCGTTAATTGGAGAAGTACCTCACGTTATTAAAGGTATTCCAAATGTAATTGGATTTTTAGGTTCTGAGAAAGGAGGAGCTCCAGTTCCGATGAGACTTTCCGAGGTGAATCGAATTCTAGGTAAAGTAGATGAGTTAGCTGAGAACGAAGAAGAAGTGAGAATTCCTTTCGTTGTTGGTGAGAATGTTAAGGTAATTGATGGTCCATTTAATAACTTCAGTGGTGTAGTTGATGAAATCAATGAAGAGAAAAAGAAGCTGAAAGTAATGGTTAAGATATTTGGTAGAAAAAACTTGCTAGAGCTAAGCTATATGCAGGTTGAAAAAGAGGTTTAATTGTGTATTAACCGTAGGAGTAAGGAAAACGAACAAAGCTTCCCGTGAGTACTTATGTTTGACTACATAAATTGTGAATAAATGGCTAAAGAAGTAGCAGCTTTGATTAAATTGCAAATCAAAGGCGGTGCGGCGAATCCTTCGCCCCCAATTGGTCCGGCACTGGGTGCCAAAGGGGTAAATATCATGGAGTTTTGTAAGCAATTTAATGCTCGAACTCAAGATAAACCCGGAAAAGTGGTTCCAGTGGTAATCACTGTATATGCAGATAAGTCATTCGACTTCGTGTTAAAAACAGCGCCCGCAGCTGTGCAAATCGTTGAACAAACAAAAATTAAGAAGGGTTCTGCAGAACCGAATAAATCCAAAGTGGGAACCATCTCATGGGATCAAATTCGGACTATCGCAGAAGATAAACTTCCTGATTTGAATTGTTTTACGGTTGATTCAGCAATGTCAATGGTGGCTGGTACAGCGCGTAGTATGGGTGTAGTTGTAAAAGGAGGATCTGCTCCAAAAACTAAATAAATCAATAAGACATGAAAAGAATTTCGAAAAAGAGAAAGGAAGTATTGTCTAAAGTTGATTTAGGCAAAGCATACTCACTAGTAGAGGCTTGCGAATTAGTTAAAGCAATCTCTACAACTAAATTTGACGCATCAGTGGATATCGCAGTGCGTTTAGGCGTTGACCCTAGAAAGGCTAATCAAATGGTTCGTGGTACAGTAGCACTTCCACACGGAACTGGTAAAGACATGCGAGTTCTCGTATTGTGTACTCCAGACAAAGAGGCGGAAGCTAAAACTGCAGGCGCAGATCACGTTGGATTAGACGACTACATCGCTAAAATTAAGGGCGGTTGGACCGATGTTGATGTAATTATCACCATGCCATCTGTTATGGGTAAAGTAGGAGCCCTCGGAAGAATTTTAGGTCCAAGAGGTTTAATGCCGAATCCAAAAACAGGTACTGTAACTCTTGACGTTGCTAAAGCGGTAACAGAAGTGAAAGCCGGTAAAATCGACTTTAAAGTTGATAAATACGGAATTATACACTCTGCAGTTGGTAAAGTAAGTTTTAATGGTTCAATGTTGAAAGAGAACGCGAACGAATTAATTCAAGCACTTATCAAATTGAAACCGTCTGCTGCAAAAGGTACTTACATTAAAAGCATAGCATTAAGCTCTACAATGAGCGCCGGAATTCAAATCGATACCAAATCAGTAACTGCTTAATATTTTTAAAATGAACAGAGAAGAAAAAGCACAATACATTGACGATTTGGCCGCTGAATTGTCCGCTGCAACCATCCTTTATTTAACAGATACCGCTGACTTAACAGTTGAGACTGTAAACAACCTAAGAAGAAGATGTTTTCAATCTAACATTTCTTTAAAGGTCGTTAAAAATACCTTGTTGAAGAAAGCAATGGATCGTGTAGAAGGGAAGAATTACGGTGAGTTAACAACCTTATTGAAGGGTTCTACCTCAATCATGATTAGCCAAGAAGCAAACGCTCCAGCGCGCTTGATTCAAGAATTTCGCAAGAAAAACCAAAAACCTATCCTTAAAGGTGCTTACATTGAAGAGGCAATCTTTGTTGGGGATAATCAATTGGTGACACTTGAGTCCATGAAATCTAAAGAAGAATTGATTGGAGAAATTGTTGGATTACTTCAAAGTCCTGCTAAGAATGTGTTGTCTGGCCTTAAAGGTGCAGGCGGTAAAATCGCGGGTATTTTAAAAACCCTCGAAGAAAGATAGTTTATTAACCTTATTTAAAAACAAATAAAATGGCTGAATTAAAGCAAATCGCAGAAACCCTAGTTAACCTTACTGTTAAAGAAGTAAATGAGTTAGCTGCAATCCTTAAAGAAGAATATGGAATCGAACCAGCTGCTGCTGCGCCAGCAATGATGGCAGGTGGCGGAGGCGGTGCCGAAGCTGCTGCTGCTGAGGAGCAAACAGAATTTAATGTTATCCTTAAAGCAAGCGGTCCAAATAAACTTGCTGTAGTTAAACTTGTTAAAGAACTTACAGGAAACGGATTGAAAGAGTCTAAAGACTTAGTTGATGGAGCTCCTGCTACCTTGAAAGAAGCAGTTTCTAAAGACGAAGCGGAAGGCCTTAAAAAGTCTCTTGAAGAGGCTGGTGCCGAAGTTGAGATTAAGTAATTTCAGACGGAATTCACAGGACAGGCAACCGATTTTTCGGGTGCCTTGTCCTGTTTTTGTAAAGCACATTTTCTAAATTATATAAATTAATAGCCTTGGCAACAAAAAATAATTCAACCCGAATTAATTTTGCCTCCAGTAAAAATACCTTTGAGTATCCCGACTTTTTGGAGGTTCAATTGAAATCGTTTCAAGAATTCTTTCAGCTTGAAACAACACCTGAAAACAGAGAAAGCGAAGGCCTTTTCAAAGTTTTCTCGGAAAATTTCCCAATCACCGACACTCGAAATCAATTCGTACTCGAGTTTTTGGATTATTTCATCGATCCCCCAAGGTATTCGATTGAAGAGTGTATCGAACGTGGATTAACCTATAGCGTTCCACTCAAAGCTAAATTGAAATTATATTGTACTGACCCTGAGCATGAGGATTTCGAAACCATCGTCCAGGATGTGTATTTAGGTACAATTCCGTATATGACCCCAAAAGGTTCTTTTGTGGTGAATGGCGCAGAACGTGTAATTGTTTCTCAGTTGCACCGATCACCAGGCGTGTTCTTCGGACAATCACGTCACGCCAATGGAACTAAATTGTATTCTGCTCGAATTATCCCATTCAAAGGTTCTTGGATGGAATTCGCTACAGATATCAATAGCATCATGTATGCCTACATAGACCGTAAGAAAAAATTACCGTTAACTACCTTGTTCCGCGCAATGGGGTATGAAACAGACCGTGATATTCTCGAAATTTTTGGCTTAGCTGATGAAGTGAAAATCACGAAAGCAGGAATGAAAAAATTAGTGGGTCGTAGACTTGCTGCACGTGTTCTAAAAACTTGGATTGAAGATTTCGTTGATGAAGATACTGGTGAAGTGGTTTCTATCGAGCGTAATGAGGTGATCCTTGAGCGTGAATTGGAGATTAAAGAAGAACATTTAGATGATATCCTAGATTCAGGTGCGAAATCATTAATCCTTCACAAGGAAAATGCGAACGCAATTGACTATACCATCATTTACAATACACTTCAGAAGGATCCTACCAACTCTGAGAAAGAAGCGATTGAATATATTTATCGACAGTTGCGTAATGCAGATGCACCTGACTTTGAAACAGCAAAAGGTGTTTTTGAAAAATTGTTTTTCTCTGACACACGCTATGACCTTGGAGAAGTAGGGCGTTACCGAATTAATAAGAAGTTGAAAATCAGTGCTGACGAAACATCTCGAGTTTTAACTAAGCAAGACATTATTGAAATCGTTAAGTATTTGATTGAGTTGATTAACTCGAAAGCAGATGTTGATGATATAGATCACCTTTCTAATCGACGTGTAAGAACAGTTGGTGAGCAATTATATTCGCAGTTTGGTGTAGGTTTAGCGCGGATGGCGCGTACCATCAGAGAGCGAATGAATGTTCGTGACAACGAAGTATTTACTCCGATTGATTTGATTAATGCGAAAACCTTAAGTTCTGTCATTAATTCATTCTTTGGAACTAATCAGCTTTCTCAGTTTATGGACCAAACGAATCCATTAGCCGAGGTAACGCACAAACGCCGTCTTTCAGCCCTTGGGCCTGGCGGTTTATCAAGAGAGCGTGCAGGATTTGAGGTTCGTGACGTACACTATACGCACTACGGAAGACTTTGTACCATCGAAACACCGGAAGGACCAAACATTGGTTTGATTTCTTCACTTTGTGTTTTCGCGAAAGTAAATAAACTCGGTTTCATTGAAACCCCTTATCGTAAAATTGATAACGGTAAAATGGTATTCACAGAAGAACCAATTTACTTGGCTGCGGAAGAAGAGGATGGAAAAATTATCGCTCAAGCAAATGCCAAAGTAGATAATAAAGGTAACTTCCTTACCGATACAGTAAAAGCACGTTACGAAGGTGATTTTCCTGTGGTTAATCCGAAGGAATTACACCTTATGGATGTTGGAGCAAATCAAATTGCCTCGATTGCGGCCTCTTCAATTCCTTTCTTGGAGCATGATGATGCCAACCGTGCCCTGATGGGATCTAACATGCAACGTCAAGCAGTGCCATTATTAAAACCACATTCCCCAATTGTCGGAACAGGAATCGAAGAGCTTGTTGCTCGAGATTCTCGTGTATTAGTTAATGCAGAAGGAGATGGGGTAGTAGAATATGTTGATGCAAATGAAATCGTTATTCGTTACGATTGGAACGATGAAGATAAATTGGTTTCTTTTGACAGCGAGGTTAAATGTTATTCGTTAACTAAATACGCTAAAACCAACCAAAGTACGTGTATGAACCTTAAGCCAATCGTAGCGAAAGGGGACCGCGTTACTAAAGGTCAAGTGTTGTGTGAAGGTTATGCTACTGAAAGTGGAGAATTAGCACTTGGACAGAACTTGAAAGTGGCTTTCATGCCATGGAAAGGTTATAACTTTGAGGATGCGATTGTGATTTCTGAGAAGATTGTTCGTGACGATATCTTTACGTCAATTCACATTGATGAATACTCGTTAGAGGTTCGCGATACAAAACGTGGAATGGAAGAATTAACTTCTGATATTCCGAACGTAAGTGAAGAAGCAACAAAAGATCTAGATGAAAACGGTTTAATCCGAATTGGTGCTGAAATTAAAGAAGGCGACATCCTTATCGGTAAAATCACACCAAAAGGAGAAACAGATCCATCACCAGAAGAGAAATTACTACGTGCGATTTTCGGTGACAAAGCAGGTGATGTTAAGGATGCATCGTTAAAAGCTGGTCCATCACTTCGTGGTACCGTTATTCAAAAGAAATTGTTTTCGCGTGCTGTTAAAGACCGTAAGTCCAAATCACAAGATAAGCCAATTTTGGAAACCTTGGATATGGAATACCAGAAAGAGTACAATGACCTGAAAGAAAAATTAACTGAGAAGTTGATGACTATTTTAGGAGACAATAAATCTGCTGGGGTATTCAATAACTTTAGAGAAGAGTTAATTAAGAAAGGGACAAAGTTCACCGCAAAAGGTTTAATGACATTAGATTATACCATTATCAATCCGTTAAACTGGACTACAGATGACAAAGTCAATCAAATGATTAGCCGAGTAATCCATAACTTCAGCATTAAAGCGAATGATTTATTAGGTAACTACAAACGTAAAAAATTCCATATTTCTGTGGGGGATGAATTACCGGCAGGAATCGTAAAATTGGCTAAGGTTTATGTTGCGAAAAAACGTAAACTCCGAGTCGGAGATAAGATGGCAGGGCGTCACGGTAACAAAGGAATCGTTGCCAATATCGTTCGTCAAGAGGATATGCCGTTCCTAGAAGATGGAACGCCAGTTGATATTGTGTTGAACCCACTAGGGGTGCCTTCACGTATGAACTTGGGGCAAATATATGAAACGGTATTAGGTTGGGCCGGAGAAAAACTTGGAATTAAGTTTGCTACACCAATTTTTGACGGTGCACATCCCTCCGAAATCGATGAGTGGACAGCTAAAGCTGGAGTTCCAAAGTCAGGTAAAACTTACTTGTACGATGGAGGTACTGGAGAGCGTTTCGATCAACCAGCAACCGTTGGGGTAATTTATATGTTGAAATTATCTCACATGGTAGATGATAAAATGCACGCTCGTTCAATCGGACCATACTCGCTTATTACGCAACAGCCGCTTGGTGGTAAAGCACAGTTCGGAGGACAGCGTTTTGGAGAGATGGAGGTTTGGGCAATTGAAGCCTTTGGAGCTGCTAATATACTTCAAGAATTGTTGACTGTTAAATCCGATGACGTAATGGGTCGTGCTAAAGCATACGAGTCTATTGTTAAAGGAGATAACATTCCTGAACCAGGTATTCCAGAATCGTTCAACGTATTATTACATGAGTTGAAAGGATTGTGCCTTAATGTTAGTATGGATTAATTAAAAAATTGTTAAAGCGTACAAAATGGCTTTTAAGAAAGAAACACCAAAAAAACAAAATAGCTTCAATAAAATCACCATCTCATTGGCTTCGCCTGAGTTGATTTTAGAGCAATCTAGTGGAGAGGTCCTTAAACCGGAAACGATTAACTATCGTACATACAAACCAGAACGCGATGGTTTGTTCTGTGAGCGTATTTTCGGACCAGTTAAGGATTATGAATGTCATTGTGGGAAATACAAGCGTATTCGATATAAAGGAATTGTTTGTGACCGTTGTGGTGTAGAGGTAACTGAGAAAAAGGTTCGTCGTGAACGTATGGGCCATATTTCTTTAGTTGTTCCTGTTGCACATATCTGGTATTTCCGTTCGTTACCAAATAAAATTGGTTATCTACTTGGCCTTCCTACTAAGAAACTTGATCAAATCATTTATTACGAGCGCTATGTCGTGATTCAAGCGGGTGTTACCGCTGAAATGGAAGGATTAGGTTTGAAGAAATATGATTTTTTAACCGAAGAAGATTATTTAGATATTATCGATAATCCAGCGCTTAAAGACAATCATTTCTTAGATGACACGGATCCAAACAAATTTATCGCAAAGATGGGGGCTGAAGCACTTTATGATTTGTTGAGAGATTTAAATTTGGTTTCATTATCCAATGAGTTGCGTGCAGCGGCTGATGAAGAAACATCGGTTCAACGTAAGAATGAAGCACTTAAGCGCTTACAAGTGGTAGAGGCAATGAAAGATTCACAGACACGCATTGACAACCGTCCTGAATGGATGATTGTTAAAGTAGTACCTGTGATTCCACCTGAATTACGTCCATTAGTTCCTCTTGATGGTGGTCGCTTTGCTACTTCGGATTTGAATGACCTTTATCGTCGCGTTATTATTCGTAATAACCGTCTTAAGCGTTTGATCGAAATTAAAGCACCTGAAGTGATTTTGCGTAACGAAAAACGTATGCTTCAAGAAGCGGTTGATTCGTTATTTGATAATTCACGTAAGTCGAGTGCAGTTAAAACTGAATCGAATCGTGCTCTTAAGTCACTTTCTGACTCCTTGAAAGGTAAGCAAGGACGATTCCGTCAAAACCTCTTAGGAAAACGTGTAGATTATTCGGCACGTTCCGTAATTGTTGTTGGTCCAGATTTGAAACTGCATGAGTGCGGTATTCCAAAAGACATGGCAGCAGAACTTTACAAACCATTCATCATTCGTAAAATGATCGAGCGTGGTATTGTGAAAACTGTTAAATCTGCAAAGAAAATTGTAGACCGAAAAGAACCAGTTGTTTGGGATATTCTAGAGAATGTTTTGAAAGGTCACCCGGTGTTACTTAACCGTGCCCCTACGCTTCACCGTTTAGGTATTCAAGCATTTCAACCAAAATTGATTGAAGGAAAAGCAATTCGTCTTCACCCACTCGTTACAACTGCCTTTAACGCGGATTTCGATGGTGACCAAATGGCGGTGCATTTACCGTTAGGGAATGCTGCAATTTTGGAAGCACAGTTGTTAATGCTTGCTTCGCACAATATCTTGAATCCTGCGAATGGTGCGCCTATTGCGGTACCATCTCAAGATATGGTACTTGGACTTTACTATATCACAAAAGGTAAAGTTTCAACGGAAACAGATAAAGTGAAAGGTGAAGGGAAAATTTTCTATTCTCCAGAAGAAGTAATTATTGCATACAACGAGCGTCAGTTAGACCTACATGCAACCATCAAGGTTAAAACGTATGATCTAAATGAACAAGGTGAGCCGGTATTAACAATGATTGACACCACGTGTGGACGCGTATTGTTTAACGAGAACGTTCCGCGGGAAGTAGGTTATATCAACGATGTCCTTACCAAAAAGGCCTTAAGAGATATTATCGGTGAAGTACTTAAAATTTCTGGTACAAGCCGTACAGCCCAATTCTTGGATGATATCAAGACTTTAGGTTATCATATGGCCTTCAAAGGAGGGTTATCGTTTAATTTGGATGATATTATCATTCCGAAGGAAAAAGAAGTATTGGTTGCAAAAGCAGAACAAGAGGTTACCGAGGTTATGGCTAGCTATAACATGGGATTAATTACAAACAATGAGCGTTACAACCAGATTATTGATATTTGGACACATACCAACTCACGCTTGACTGCTACCCTTATGGATCAGCTTAAAACGGACCGTCAAGGATTCAATTCCATCTATATGATGTTTGATTCTGGTGCACGGGGTTCTAAAGAGCAGATTCGTCAGCTTTCAGGAATGCGAGGATTGATGGCGAAACCACAGAAATCTGGTGCATCAGTTCAGGAAATTATTGAAAATCCAATTCTTTCTAACTTTAAAGAAGGTCTTTCAATTCTTGAGTACTTTATTTCTACCCACGGTGCACGTAAAGGTTTAGCGGATACCGCCCTAAAAACTGCAGATGCCGGTTACTTAACTCGTCGTTTAGTGGATGTTGCTCAAGATGTAGTAATTAATTCAGAAGATTGTGGTACCCTCCGCGGTATTGTAGCTTCTGCGTTACGTAAGAATGATGAAGTTGTTGAGCCATTATACGATCGTATTTTAGGAAGAACTTCAGTTCATGATGTGTATTATCCAGAATCTGACCGCTTAATTGTAGAGAGTGGTGCATTAATCACAGAAAATGTTGCTAAGGAAATCGAGGCAGCAGGAATTGATGATGTAGAAATTCGTTCCGTATTAACCTGTGAAATGCGTAAAGGAGTTTGTTCAAAATGTTATGGTAGAAATCTTGCAACACACAGACCGGCACAAATAGGTGATGCTGTAGGTGTTATTGCCGCACAGTCGATTGGTGAACCAGGTACACAGTTGACTTTAAGAACGTTCCACGTTGGGGGTACTGCCTCTAACATTGCAGATAGTTCTGACATCAAAGCAAAGGTTTCTGGTCGCATCGAATTCGAAGAATTGCGTACTATTGAACACAAAGGAACTGATGGAACGGTAAAAACTATTGTTGTTGGTCGTTCAGGTGAAATGAGAATTGTAGATGAGAAAACAGGTATTGTTATTATGAATGCCAATATTCCTTACGGTTCTGATTTAATGGTCGAGGATAAAACAAAAGTGAAAAAAGGAGATGTAATCTGTAAATGGGATCCATACAATGCCTTGATTATTACCGAAGTAAAAGGTAAAGTTAAGTTTGATTTCATGGAAGCAGGTATAACATACCGAGAAGAAATGGATGAGCAAACTGGATATAACCGTAAGGTGATTATCGAGTCTCGTGATAAAAAGAAAAGTCCTGCTATTCATATTGTAGATGTTAAGTCTGGTGAAGTATTAAGAGAATATTCACTTCCGGTAAACGCCCACTTAAATGTTGATGCAGGTGATTTAGTAGACGCAGGGGTTACCTTGGTTAAAATCCCACGTTCTTCTGGTAAGTCTGGAGATATTACAGGAGGTTTGCCGCGTGTAACAGAGCTTTTCGAAGCACGTAACCCATCGAACCCTGCGGTTGTTTCTGAAATTGATGGAACTGCTGCATACGGTACGATCAAGCGTGGTAACCGTGAGATCATTATTACTTCCAAATTAGGTGATGTGCGTAAATACCTTGTTCCACTTGCGAAGCATATCTTAGTACAACAGAACGATTTCGTTCGTGCAGGTCAACCATTATCTGATGGTGCAATTACACCAAATGATATCTTAAATATTGAAGGACCAACTAAAGTTCAAGAGTATATCGTAAATGAGATCCAAGAGGTTTACCGACTTCAAGGGGTGAAAATTAACGACAAGCATTTTGAAGTAATTGTTCGTCAAATGATGCTTAAAGCAGAGATTGTTGATCCAGGAGATACTCGTTTCCTTGAAGGACAATCAATTCATAAAGCAGATATCATGGAAGCGAATGACCAACTTTATGGTATGATGTTCATTAGAGATGCTGGAGATTCTACCGAAGTAGAAAAAGGTCAGTTGATTTCTGTACGTAAATTACGTGATGAAAACTCTAGATTAAAACGTGAAGATAAGAAGCTAATTGAGGCTCGTGAGGCTGAACCAGCAACATCTACACCACTTCTTCAAGGAATTACAAGAGCGTCGCTTCAAACTCAGTCGTTTATTTCTGCAGCTTCCTTCCAGGAAACTACGAAAGTACTTAACGAGGCAGCAATTTCTGGTAAAGAAGATCACCTTCTTGGATTGAAAGAAAATGTAATTGTTGGGCATTTAATTCCAGCAGGTACAGGAGTACGTCATTTCCAAAATATGATTGTCGGTTCGAAAGAAGTATACGAAAAATTAACCGAAGAGAATCAAGCGTAAGACGCAATTCTTTCAGATATTAAATCCCGCTTCGGCGGGATTTTTTTATGCAATTTTATCCCATTGTGGCTTGTTTTTGAACAAGGTCAACATATAATTCCTTAAGGTCAAGTGCATCGGTTCTGTTAAGCTCGGGTCTTGCTCATAGATACGAAGCGCGGCCTCTCTTGCGACCGTTACCACATGCTGATCCCTTGAAAGGTCTGCCATTTTTAAATTTAGAGCACCACTTTGCTGCGTTCCTAAAATATCACCGGGACCTCTTAAACTTAGGTCTACTTCCGCAATTTTAAATCCATCTGTGGTTTCAACCATGGTTTCCATACGCTTTTTAGCCTCTTTAGATAACTCATAGTTGGTCATAAGAATACAATAAGATTTCTCTCCTCCTCGTCCTACGCGTCCACGTAACTGATGTAATTGGGACAATCCAAATCTCTGGGCACTTTCAATGACCATTACGGTAGCATTTGGAACATTTACCCCAACTTCGATAACTGTGGTAGCTACCATGATGTTTGTTATCCCTTCAACAAAGCGCTTCATTTCATATTCCTTTACTTCTGGCTTGAGTTTTCCATGTACGATACTCACTTGATATTCAGGTAATGGGAATGCACGTGATATGGCTTCAAAGCCGTCTGATAAGCTCTTAAAATCTAAGGTTTCGCTGTCATCTATAAGCGGGTAAACCACATAAATTTGTCTTCCCAACCCAATTTGCTCACGCATAAAGTTGAACAGCTGCAAACGATGCGTATCAAAGCGATGAATGGTTTGGATGGGCTTTCTTCCCGGTGGTAGTTCATCGATTACGGAAACATCTAAATCGCCATAAAATGTCATAGCAAGTGTTCTTGGAATTGGAGTAGCAGTCATTACTAACACATGGGGTGCCATGGTATTTTTCTTTCTCATCTTTGCCCGCTGGGCCACACCAAATCGGTGCTGTTCATCGATCACCACCAGCCCTAAATTCTTAAAAATTACTTCATCCTCTAACAGTGCGTGGGTTCCAATTAAAATGTCAATTTCTCCATTCGCTAATGCTTCAAGTAAAGGTTTTCGTTGCGCACGTTTTACCGACCCGGTGAGTAAGGCACAGCGAATGGGTAAATCCGATAGAAAACTGACGATTGTTTCATAATGTTGGGCAGATAGAATTTCTGTAGGTGCAAGTAAAGCGGATTGAAATCCATTTCCTTGTGCGATTAACATCGTAATTAAAGCTACTAAGGTCTTTCCAGACCCTACATCCCCTTGAAGCAATCGGTTCATATGTTGTCCCGTTTGCATGTCTTTCCGGATTTCCCGAATTACTCTTTTTTGTGCTTCCGTTAAGTCGAATGGTAATTTGTGGTGGTAGAAGTTGGATAAAATATCCCCAGATTTTGAAAAAACAAAGCCTTTTTCAGTGCGTTTTCGGACCCCTTTTCTTAGGATCATTTCGAGTTGCAACATGAATAATTCTTCAAAAACAAAGCGTTTTTTTGCTTGCAAATATTCCTGTTCTGTGGCGGGTTGATGCAAGTTTGCATAGGCTGTAGCAATATCGATTAATTGCATTTCCTTTCGAAGCAATACAGGAAGCCGGTCTGGAATACTTAATAGTGAAATCCGTTCAAGTAAGCTATGTATTACCTTTTCAATACCTCTGGTATGTAAGCCTTTGGCACTTAATTTTTCTGTACTTGGATAAATGGGTTGAAATCCAACTGAACTCGACTCATCAGTTGGGGCCATTTCCGGATGCGCGATACTCCAAAAATTTCCGTTTAATCGAGGTCTGCCAAATATGCGGTATTTCTTCCCTGGAATTAGGCCAGACTTAATCCATTTCCACCCTTGAAACCAAATGAGCTGTATACTCGCTGTATCGTCAGTTAATCGACATTGCAGGCGTTTTGAACGCCCACCTCCCAATTCTTGTACTTGGTCTATAAAGCCTTCCAATTGAACATACCCATCAACTAAATGAAGTTGGGAACATTGGTGAATTTGAGAACGGTTGATATACCGAAAAGGAATATGATTTAATAGATCCCAATAGGTTTCTATTTGTAGTTCCTTTTTAAGTAATTCTGCCTTTTGAGGACCAATTCCTTTTAAATAAGCAATGGGGGTAAAAAGCGATTCAGACATTTAGTTTCGGCTTATTGCCACACACCCATTTGATTGAATTTTTCAATTCTTTTCGTAATTCGGTCAGATGGATGCATCGGCTCAAGTTCCTTGAGATAAGAAAGTATATTAGACTTTACCGCACTAAAAATAGCCTCATGATTACGATGAGCGCCATCAATTGGCTCTTTAATCACATCATCCACTAAACCAAAACCTTGCATATCTGTAGGTGTTAACTTGAGTGCACTTGCCGCTTGCTCCTTGTGTTCCCATGAACGCCATAAGATAGATGAACAACTTTCAGGAGAAATAACAGAATACCACGTATTTTCTAGCATAATTACTTTATCACCAACGCCAATTCCTAAGGCACCGCCTGATGCCCCTTCACCGATAATAATGCAAATAACAGGTACGGTTAATCTCATCATTTCGTAGATATTTCTTGCTATCGCTTCGCCTTGGCCGCGCTCTTCTGCTTCAAGTCCAGGGAATGCACCCGGTGTATCTATAAATGTAACTATGGGTTTATTGAATTTTTCAGCAAGTTTCATTAAACGTAAGGCTTTGCGATATCCTTCGGGATTCGGCATCCCAAAGTTGCGGTATTGACGCATTTTAGTATTGATACCCTTTTGTTGACCGATAAACATTACTGTTTTACCATCAATAGAACCAAAACCACCCACCATGGCTTTATCATCTTTAACTCCTCGATCCCCATGAAGTTCTAAAAAGTTGTTATTTGTAATGGCATTGATATATGCCAATGAATAAGGACGGTCTGGATGACGAGATAATTGTACTCGCTGCCACGGCGTAAGGTTTGAAAACAAGGATTGAGCCGTTTCATCATATTTTTGCTGTAATGCGGCAATTTTATCGGTCATATCGACCTCAGTGCTATTTCCAATTTGTTCCGTTTGCAAAATTTGTTCTTGTAATGCTTGCAATGGGGCTTCAAAATCTAAATATGTGCTCATGTTTGATTTACTTGTTATGACAAAAGTAAAAATTTTAAAGCGTTCTCGTATTTTTGTACCAATGATCCTATATCCAAATGCAAAAATAAATCTCGGATTGCGAATTCTACGAAAGCGCGAAGACGGATTTCACGATATAGAATCAATCATGATTCCCGTTCCTATTTATGATATAATTGAGATTAGTCCGTCGGATGATTTCTCTTATTCCCAAACAGGAATTGATATCCCTTCAGATGGAAGCTTGGGATTGGTTGAACGTGCATACATGCTTTTGAAAAACAGGTTTGGTATTGGTCCGGTGGCTATTCATTTGCGAAAACAGATTCCTATTGGGGCGGGATTAGGTGGCGGTTCAGCTGATGCAGCTTTTACCTTAAAGGGTTTGAATGAGTGGTTTGATTTGGAGTTGCCTAGTGAAACACTAGAACATTTAGCTGCAGAATTAGGAAGTGATTGCCCCTTTTTTATTGCCAATCAGCCGGCATTAGCTACAGGTAGGGGAGAACAACTGCATCTGATGAATGTAAATCTTTTAGGATTGTATATCGCAATTTATAATCCTGGAATTCATGTGAGTACAGCCTCAGCATACGGTTCAATTGTTCCAAATCCGAATAACCATATTGGGTTTGAAATCAAAGCATTACGTGAATGGCAGGCATACTACGTGAATGATTTCGAAAAGCCAGTAACTTTGGCTCATCCTGAAATTTCTGTGGGTATTGAAGGGCTTATTCAAAAAGGTGCAATCTATGCGGCGATGTCTGGCAGCGGGTCTTCCTACTTGGGGATTTTTGAGAATCTCCCATTAAACTTGACAACTAACGGATTACTTTATGTTGGTCCCATTTCTTTATCCCGTTAATTAACAATTGCGTAAAGAAAATTTTTTAAAAAAATCATTGAAAATTTGATTTTATTTTTAATTTTGAAGTTGTCTAATTGACACTAAGTAAGTATTAACCGTTTAAATTTTTTGTGTATGAAAAAAATGTTTACACTTTTATCTGCTCTATTTATTGGAGCAATGGCTACTGCACAAGTAACCGTAACTTTCCAAGTGGATGTAACCAACTACGTAGCTGGTGGTGCAACACTTGATGCAACTGGCGTTCGAGTTGGTGGTAATTTCTCAGCTATGGGTGGACAAGCGAATGGTGGTCCAATGGCTGATTGGTCTCCAACTACAGCTACTTCTGCATTGACAGATCTTGGAAACAATATCTGGGAAATCGCTGTTGAATTTCCAGCAACTTCAGTAGATCAAACGTTATTTTACAAGTTTATTAATGGTAACTGGGGAATGAACGAAGGAACTGACCCACTTAACACGATCGTTTCTGGTGGTTGCGGTGAAGATGATGGTTCTGGAAATATCAACCGTACCTTGGTTATTCCTGCTGCTGCAACAACATTAACGTATTGTTGGGATGCGTGTGCTGCTTCTTGTTCTGCAAACTTGAACAACAACGCAATTAGTAACTTAACTGTTGCTCCAAATCCAGCAAATGATGTAGCTACATTTAACTTTAGCTCAAATGCTAATACAGCAGAAATCGTATTATTTGATTTGTCAGGTAAAGTAGTTGCTACAAAATCAGTTGTTACTGGTGCTGAAAATTCAGTAGAGATTTCTACAGCAAACTTGATGGCAGGTTCTTACTTGTACCAAGTTAAAGCTGCTGGTAACGTTGTTACTGGTAAATTGATGAAAAAATAATTTTCGATTTTTTTTCTTGGAAAAGCCTATGTGAAAACGTAGGCTTTTTCTTTATCTTAACCTTATGAAAAGTAGTCGTCGATTATTCCTTGTTTTTAGTTTTCTGAACATGGCGATTAACGCCCAAATTTTAGAACTTAACCCTGCGTTTCCAACCGTAAACGATGTAGTAACTATAGTTTATGATGCCACACAAGGCAATGGAGCACTCGTTGGAACCAATCAAGTGTATTGTCATGCAGGGTTAATCACCACAGCAAGTACCTCGCCAACCAACTGGCTTTTTGTTCAGGGAAATTGGGGTCAAGTAGATCCGAATGTGCAAATGACCAATCTAGGAAATAACAAACATTCCATAACCATTGATATTGATGCATTTTATGGATTTCCCGTTAATACCACCGTTTTAAAATTAGCGTTTGTTTTCCGTAACGCAAACGGCTCTGTCGTTGGACGGGAAGCCGATGGGAGCGATATTTATTATGACGTTTACCCCGTTAATGGAGGCTTGCAAGCCGCGATTTTTAATCCGAGCCAAATGCCTCTTTTAGATTTAAATCAAAATTTTGCGTTTAATGCGCAATCCAATCAACCAGCAACCTTAACCTTGAAAGAGGATGGGGTGCTGATTCAATCAACACCGAATGCTACGGCAATTAATACGAACATTACCGCTACAGTTCCAGGAACACATTTGTTACTCTTTGAGGCAGACAATGGAACTACCGTAATAAAAGATAGCGTTTACTATACCGTTAATCCACCATTAACCTATCTCAACCCACCTGCCGGAACAAAGAATGGAGTGCAAATGCTGAACGACTCCACGGCCTTGTTTCAATTGTATGCTCCGGAGAAGGATCATGTGTATCTTGTAGGGGATTTTAACAATTGGTTACCCACGGGAGCATTTCATATGAATTGTTCCTTGGATTCTACCCGATGGTGGCTAGTAGTTAATAATCTTCAGCCTGGACAAGCCTATGGCTACCAGTATTTTATCACGAATCAAGGCAAATACGCAGACCCGTTGAGTACCTTAGTGCTTGATCCAAATAATGATCCATTTATTAACGCAAATACGTTTCCAAATTTACCGGCATATCCTGCCGGATTAACGACAGGAATTGTTTCTGTTTTTTATACAACGCCATCTACCTATACCTGGCAAAATACTTCCTTTAACCGTCCTGAAAAAAAAGACCTTGTGATTTATGAATTATTGGTGCGGGATTTTGTTGCTGCTCGAAACTATCAGACACTGATTGATACCATTGCTTATCTCGATCGCTTAGGAATAAATGCCATCGAATTAATGCCAAACTTTGAATTTGAAGGCAATGAAAGCTGGGGCTATAATCCTTCCTTTCATATGGCCTTGGATAAATATTACGGGACAGCACAAAAGTTTAAAGAATTTGTAGATACATGCCACGGTCGTGGTATTGCTGTAATTATTGACATGGTTCTTAACCATGCCTTTGGACAAAACCCTATGGTGAACATGTATTGGGATGCGGTGAATAACCGCCCTGCGGCAAATAATCCATGGTTTAATGCGGTGTGCCCTCATCCACCAAATTGTTGGGGGTACGATTTCAATCACGCTACAGAACCGACTAAGGAATATGTGGACCAAGTAAATCGATATTGGTTAGAAACCTATAACATTGATGGGTTCCGTTTTGATTTCACCAAAGGATTTGCCAATACTACGGCAAATTTTAGTATAGAACGAATAAATAACATTAAGCGCATGGCGGATAGTATTTGGGCGGTTGATCCGGATCAATATATCATCCTTGAACACTGGTGTGATAACAATGAAGAAGAACAATTAGCTGATTACGGGTGTATGCTTTGGGGAAATGTTACACATGGTTATCAAAATTCCGGGAAGGGATTCCCTGCAAATTCGAGTTTAACCAATGGGATTTACACCAACCGCACTTGGTCACAACCGCACTTGATTTCTTACATGGAAAGTCATGATGAACAACGCCTAATGTATGAGGCGATTACGTTTGGGAATGCATCAAATCCTGCACACAATGCCAAAGATCCATATACGGCCTTGGGGCGTATGCAAGGATTGGCTGTTACCTTTCTTTCACAACCAGGTCCACGGATGATTTGGCAATTCGGTGAATACGGGTATGATATCAATATTGACTATCCATGTCGAGTATGCAATAAGCCAATTCTTTGGAATTACCTTCAACAAGGCCGACGCCAACAGTTATTAGATGTTTATACAGCGATGTTGACCTTGCGCAATAATTATGAGACGTTCAGATCGCTCGATTTTCAGGCCAGTTTGGGCGCAGGAATTAAACGGATGATTATGAACCATCCGACCATGAATGGACTATCCCTAGTTAATATAGATGTAAACGCATCCTCTGCCATTCCTGCCTTTCAACATACCGGAATGTGGTACGAATACTTTACAGGCGATAGCTTGAATGTTTCCAATGTAAATGCTTCGATTTCATTACAACCCGGTGAGTATCGTGTATATACTGATGTCCCCTTACCAAAGCCTTATATTACTTCGGTTGCCTCCATCGAAGATTTGGAGAATCCTTCCTTTGATTTCAGTGTATTTCCGGTACCATTTGAGTCGGATTTCACCATTAAGTTAACATCGAATGATTTTCAACCGATAGAGGTACAAGTATTTGATGCACAAGGAATACTGTTGAAAAATCAACGTACGATGGCGATAGTGGGAGCGAATGAAGTTCATTTGAATTCATTAAATCTCCCTTCCGGAACGTATTTGATCCTTGTTAAACTTGGTAATTCAATAGCACATAAAACAATAGTTAAATAATGAGAAATATTTTTTTCTGTGCTTGCCTCTTTCCTCTTAGCTTAGTCGCTCAATTGGTCCATCCATCCAATTCAAATGCCTTTCTTCAAAATGAAGTAGCTAAGATTTATATTACAATGAATCCCCAAGATTTTATAACCATGGTTGGGGATAGTTTAGGCACTTCGTTTGAGTTTCCAGCAACCTTCATTTATGCCAGTACAGTAGTTACTGATACTATTGATACTGTGGGAATCAGACTTCGAGGCAATACGTCGCTTCAATCAGCAAAAAAGTCCTTTAAAATCGACTTTAATGTTTACCAACCCGGATTTAAATGGAACGACCTGAAATCCTTGAACCTAAATGGTGAGCATAATGATGTGTCTATTATGCGAAGTAGAACGTGCCAAGAAATGCTACGATGGTCAGGATTACCTGCCTCCCGAACTTCATATATTGAATTATACATTAATTCTGAATATAAAGGACTTTACATTAATGTAGAACATATGGACGATCAGTACATCGAAGCACGGTTTATCAATGATGATACTGGTAATCTCTATAAAGCTAAATGGGGTGCGGATATGGTATACCAAGGGGCAGGACAAGCTCCGTATCAAGCGCTCTATGAACTTAAAACGAATGAAGCACTCAACGATTTTTCAGGGTTAGTTCACTTCATTGATGTACTTAATAATTCGCCCAACGGTGAATTCCCTTGCGCAATTCAAGAGGTAATTGACGTAGAGCTTTTATTAAATTCTTTGGCTTTTCAAATATTAGTTGGTCAATGGGATGGATACACCTTCAATAAAAACAATTACTACCTCTATCAGCGTCCTTCAGATGGTAAGTTCGTGTTTTTGGAGTATGATTTAGACAATACCTTCGGCGTAGACTGGATTGGAATTGATTGGCAATTTCGTAATATTTATACATGGTCTCCGAGCAATACACTACGGCCTTTGTATACACGAATGATGCAAGTTCCATATTTCAAAGATCGGTTTTCATATTATATGCAGCAACACATAAATACCTATTTCACCCCGGGCTACATGGTTCCAATTTGGCAAGCTACACAAGCGCTAATTAGTTCGTCTGCAATTGCTGATACATACAAAGGATTAGATTACGGATTCTCTGACCAAGATTTTCTGGATGCCATAACAGACACATGGGGTAACCATATATCCACTTCCTTAGAAACCTATATTACCCAACGAAGTGCGTTTGCAACCAATCAATTAATTTACAATGGCTTAACCAATCCATGTTCGGTTAGTTTAGCAGAACAGCATGAAGAACCTATACAGTGGATTACGCGCGTAGATTTAATGGGAAGAGTGTTAGATGAAGTCCCTATAAATCAGATGTTTATTGAAATATCATCCACTGGACAAACAAGAAAACGAATTGTAATCCCATGAAAATTCTTTTATCGTTAAGCACCTTACTGGTTGTTTTTTTATTGTCGGCACAAGCTGTCATATTGGACCATGTGGAACCAGCCAATTGGTGGGTTGGAATGAATCACCATCAAGTGCAGGTGTTGCTCCACGGCCCTCAAATTGCGAACTATACAGTAAATGTACAAGGGTTGAATGTGCTTGGAATCGTGAAAACTGAAAATCCGAATTACCTTTTTGTTACTGTGGAAACTAAAGATAGAAATGCGGGAACCTATCCAATTACCTTAACAAATACCAAGAATAAGGAAGTTGCGCGCTTCGAGTTTAAATTGGAAGAGCGAATCTACCAATCCGCGAAGCGAGAAGGGTTTTCAAGCAAGGATGTAATTTACCTCTTAATGCCAGACCGTTTTGCGAACGTTTACCCGGGTCAAGACACTTACCCGGGAATGGCCGAACCTGGAAATCGCTCGCTTCCTGGTGGTCGTCACGGTGGTGACATCGCAGGGATCATGGAGCATTTGGACTACATTAAAGAACTTGGTGCAACGACTATTTGGACTACACCATTATTGGAAGATAATGAGCCTACGTATTCATACCACGGCTACGCCCAATCGGATTTATATAAAGTGGATCCTCGATATGGTACTAATTCATGGTTTAAGGAATTGGTTCTTGAATCACACCGTCGAGGGCTCAAGGTGATTAAAGATGAAGTGCCCAATCACTGGTCAAGTAAGCATTGGATGATTCAAGACCTCCCAACCAAAACGTGGATACATCAGTTTGATCAATTTACACGATCTTCCTACCGAACCAGCACCCAAATGGATCCATATGCTGCTCCAAGTGATCATTCCGCTTCCGCAGATGGTTGGTTTGATACCTCCATGCCTGATATGAACCAGTCAAATCCATTACTCTTAACCTACCTGATTCAAAATACTATTTGGTGGGTTGAGTATGCGTGTTTAGATGGCTTGCGTGTTGATACCTATTCATACAATGATAAAGAAGCGATTGCTACATGGACCAAGGCCATTATGGAGGAATATCCCTATTTTAATATGGTTGGGGAAGTGTGGTTGCATAATCAAGCACAAATCTCCTATTGGCAAAAGGACAGTAAAATTGGAGCCTTGGATTCATATAACAGTGGGCTACCTGCAGTCATGGATTTCACCTTACACGACGCAATCATGCAGGCGTTTAATGAACGGAATCAAGGGTGGGACCAAGGTATGGCTCGGATTTATGAAAATTTCGTGAATGATTTTGTTTATGAAAATCCCAACAATATGTTGGTATTTATGGAAAATCACGATACCAAGCGCTTCAATGAATATTGTCCAAACCTGGCTGATTATAAACTGGCACTTACCTTAATTGCAACCACTAGAGGAATTCCTCAAATTTATTACGGTTCTGAGATTGGCATGAAGGGCTCAAAAGATGTTGGGGATGCCGATATCCGTAGAGATTTTCCGGGGGGGTGGGATACCGACACGCTGACAGCGTTTTATGCGCAGGATGATGTGCGAAAACGCTCAAAATTGGGTCGGACTCCAGAACAAGAAGCCTATTTTCAATTCACAAAAAAAGTGCTCAATTGGCGTAAAAACCAAGCCGTAATTCATGACGGAACCTTAGTGCAGTATGTTCCGGAGAATAACGTATATGTTTATTTTAGAATCTTAGGAGAAAAGAAAATTATGGTCGTACTAAATAATTCTACGGATTCTAAATCCATTGCAACTAGTCGTTTTGTTGATGTCCTGGATAAATTTTCTATAAGAGCAGTTCCCCTAAAAAAAGAGGTGTTATCCGATACCTTCATTGACATGTCGCAGAAATCATTAACAATTCCAGGAAAAACAGCATGGATCATCGAATTGTAGGAAAGGTCTTAGTCCTCGTATTGTTTATATGGATTAACCTAAATGCATGGAGTCAAAATCCGACAAGACAATTTAAGAGTATTGCTTCAATTCCTGCGGGAATTAAAGTCACCGTTTCAGATGGTGAGTACATTTTCCGATCTTATGGTCCGAACATTATAGAAACCACCTTTATTCCCAATGGACAAAAGCATGAAGCAAACTCTCACACGGTAGAAAAAAAACCGGATGAAAATTCGTTTACATGGGCGGCAACATCCAATGCGTTGATTCCTCCGTTTATACATATTTATCACAAAGAAGATCGGGATAAGAAAATGAATCCCACCATTTTAATCCAAACAAATCCTTTTAAAATAACCTATTGGCACAAGGGGCGTTATTTGCTCTCTGAACGCTGGGGTTATGATGTGGATTCCAGTATGGAAAAGATACAGTTCAACCTAAGTAAGGATGAAAAGTTGTTCGGCACAGGGAATCGTGTGCTTGGAATGGACCGAAGAGGGTATAGGTTACCGCTTTACAATAAGGCACATTACGGGTATGAAACGCATTCAGAACAGATGAACTATAGCATGCCCTTGGTGATTTCAGATCGCCTTTATGCCTTGCATTTTGATAATTCATACACTGGATTTTTAGACTTGGATTCAAAAAAAGACAGCAGCCTTACCTATGAAACAACGGGTGGAAGAAAAACCTATCAGGTAATTGCAGCCGATAATTGGAAAGAATTAGTAGTGTCATATACCAGTTTGACAGGAAGACAACCCCTCCCACCTCGTTGGGCATTTGGTAATTTTGCAAGCCGCTTTGGCTATCATTCGGAGCAAGAAGCTCGAGATGTAGTTTCTAAATTTAAGTCCGACAGCATTCCTCTTGATGCCATTGTATTTGATTTGTATTGGTTTGGCACAACCATCCAAGGCACCTTGGGTAATTTTGAATTCCACCGAGATAGCTTTCCGAATCCAAAACAAATGATCTCGGATTTTAAAAATACCGGAGTTAAAACCGTCTTAATAACTGAGCCCTTTATATTAACCACTTCAAAGACGTGGGAGGAAACTAAAGCTAAAAAACTACTTTGCACAGACTTTACCGGTGAAAAGCCATATACCTATGATTTTTATTTTGGCAATACAGGCTTGCTTGATATCTATAAACCGGAAACGAAACAGTGGTTTTGGAACATTTACAAAGGCTTAATAGAAATGGGAGTTGAAGGGATTTGGGGAGATTTAGGAGAGCCAGAGGTACATCCCGATGATTTATACCACGTGGTAGGTAGAGCCAATCGGGTGCACAACATATATGGTCATGATTGGGCACGGTTAATTCAGGAAGGCTACCGCGCTGATTTTTCCAATAGAAGACCATTTATTTTAATGCGATCGGGGTATTCAGGTTCTCAACGGTTCGGAATGATCCCATGGACGGGCGATGTAAACCGCACTTGGGGTGGATTAAAACCTCAAGTGGAGCTTACCCTACAGGCAGGATTGCAAGGAATTGGATACCTTCACTCCGACCTTGGTGGTTTTGGGGGAGCGAATGACGACCCTGAACTGTACGTTCGATGGTTACAATACGGGGTGTTTCAGCCGATTTTTAGACCGCATGCGCAACAAGAAGTTCCAAGCGAAGCAATTTTTAAAGATCCTCAAACCAAGGCCCTAGCAAAAGAAGCCATCGAATGGCGTTACCGGTTATTGCCTTACAATTATACCTTGGCCTACGAGAATTCAACTACTGGAATTCCATTGATGCGCCCTGTTTTTATGGAGTATCCAAAACAAACGGATTTTATGGATCGATCCGATTGTTATTTTTGGGGTCCAGATATGTTTGTAGTCCCGGTAACAGAAAAAGGACAAAAAATCGTAAAAATTGATTTTCCAGATTCGAATCCATGGTTTAACCTGTACACGGACGAACGCGTTGTGCCGCAGCAATTCATAACTACGGCACGTTGTTTTTGGGGGTCTCGAATGGAAATGGTTTGGAATGAACCCACCATTGATTCTTTGATTATGGATAATATTCCTGTATTTGTTAAGGCCGGTGCTTTTATTCCTATGGCAGTGAAAGGATTACAGTCAACCGAGGAGTATTCCGTAAATAAGGCGGAGGTACATTTCTATTACGACCCTACGGTTTCCGCCTCTAAAGGGAAGTTATTTGAAGATGATGGGACTTCACGACAAGATTTTGATGGGGATTGTTTCACTTTATTCGAATTTAACTACCTTAAAAAGTCAACAAGAACATCGGTAATTAACGTGAAATCTACCAGTCCGTTTTGCAAACCCTTTAGTCCAGAAGTTATGCTGGTCATTCACAATGTTTCCAAAGCCCCTCGAATAATCGGTAGGACGAATGATAAATTGCTCGGGGGAGTCACCAAGATATCTTTTGACTCAACAACAAAAACGGCACGCCTAGTATATGCACTGGAAGATGGTAATGAATTGAAAATCAAATTCTACTAAATTTCTTTGTGTCATAATGACATTTTGAAAAAAAAAGTATATTTGGAAGCACTTTAATTAAAAACTAACAAAAATTTAAGAGTTTATGAATAAACAATTATTTATTAGATCTTTTTCCTTGATTTTTATGTTAGCCTTGTCTGTGCTAGGTTTTGCGCAAACGGGTAAAATCAGCGGGGTAATTGAGGACCCCAAAGGGAATAAGTTAAGCGATGTGAAAGTAATGGCGGATGGTCCAACCAAAGGTGTTGCCTTTTCAGATGTAAACGGAGCCTATGAAATTACCGGGTTGGCTGATGGAAGTTATGTCTTAACCTTACGCCTCATTGGGTTAGAAGACATGACCATAGATGTTGCTATTTCTGGCGGAGGAACAGTTACTAAAAACTTGGTTTTTGGAGATAATCAGAAAACATCCGATGAGGTTGTTGTTATTGGTTATGGTACTACGAGAACGAAGGATTTAACAGGTTCGGCGACCATTATTAATGAGAAAAACTTTTTAAAAGGATCGCTTGCTACCCCAGAGCAATTGTTAATGGGAAAGGTAGCTGGATTAAAAGTTACTTCTAATGATGGAGCGCCTGGTTCAGGAAGTACATTGAGACTACGTGGGGGTACTTCAATCAATGCGAGTAACGACCCATTAATCGTTGTGGATGGAGTTCCTTTAGATAATGGTGGGATTTCAGGAGCGGCGAATCCTTTGTCTTTAATTAATCCGAATGATATTGAGTCTTTTGTTGTTTTAAAGGATGCTTCGGCAACGGCAATTTATGGTTCTCGTGCCGCAAATGGGGTAATCATAATCACTACGAAAAAAGGATCCGCAACTCAAAATCAAGTTAAGGTGGTCTTGGATTCCAAAACATCTTTATCCACCATTGCAAAGTATGCCGATGTACTTTCTGGAGACTCCTTGCGTGCATTAATCAACCGCAAAGGAACTGCCGCACAAAAAGCATTATTAGGAACAGCAAACACAGATTGGCAACGTGAAGTATTCCGCAATGCGATTGTAGCTGATAATAATTTATCGATTACAGGTGGAATTAAAGGATTGCCATATAGATTGTCTATTGGAAATCGAAATGAAAATGGCTTATTGAAACGCGACAATATGAATCGTACGTCCTTAAGCTTGAATATGACGCCAAGCCTAATGGATGGGGCGCTGCAATTTGAGATTAATCAAAAGTTGGTACAATCGCGTGCATTTTTTGCGAACCGTGGGGCCTTAGGCGCAGCTTTCTTTGACCCAACACAACCGGTTTATTCTGGGAATGAATCGCAGTATGGGGGTTATTTTGAGTGGATTGATAACAACAAACCAAACACCCTTTCTGGAAGAAATCCACTGGGTTTAATCATGCAGTCGGAAGATCGAAGTGTGGTTAATCGATACATCGGAAATGCGAAAGCAACATATAAAATGCCATTTTTGCCACAGTTAAAAGCAGTGGTAAACCTTGGTACCGATCAATCAGAAGGTACGGGGTATACCGAAACACAAGCGACTTCAGCCGCAGGATATTTTAGTCAGGGTAGTTACAGTCAATACCGCCAAACAAAAGGAAACAAGTTGATTGAAGCGTATGCAAATTATAATTCAGGTGAAAAATTGAAAAATCAATTGCTAGATGTAACTGCAGGGTATTCTTACCAAGACTGGTATACTTCAAGCCCGAATAATCCTACCTACAATCAAGCCCAAGATTCTGTAATTGCGCTTCCAGCAGCTAATCCGTTCTACACAAAGAATGCCTTGTTGTCTTATTATGCGCGGGCCATTTACTCACTTAATGACCGATATGTAATTAACGTGTCCATGCGTCGTGACGGTTCTTCTAGATTCAGCCCTAAGCAACGTTGGGGTTGGTTCCCTGCGGCCTCCGCAGCTTGGATTGTTAGCCAAGAGAAATTCATGAAAAATGTAAAAGCCATCAATATGTTGAAATTACGAGCCGGATGGGGTGTAACTGGTCAGCAAGATGGAATTGGTGATTACTCCTACATCGGGAATTACTTCGAAGGTGGCCCAACCGCACAGTACGCTTTCGGCGGGCAATATTACACGGTATTCCGTCCTGCAGGCTTTGATGCTAACCTAAGATGGGAAACTACTACAAGTTACAACATCGGATTAGATTTCGGATTACTTAAAGACCGTATCTCAGGTTCGGTTGATGTTTATAAGAAATTAACTTCCGACTTGCTAGCTACAGTGGCTGTACCTGCCGGAACTAACTTTACGAACCAAATCCTTACCAATGTGGGTGGCATGGAAAATAAAGGGATTGAAGCAAGCTTGAATTTAGGAATTATCGCAAAAAAGAAAATGCGCCTAGATTGGATGGTGAATGCAACGCATAACATCAATCAAGTAACGAAACTTTCTCAAATTGAGGACCCGAATTCTCCTGGTATTTTAGTTGGAGGAATAGCAGGAGGAATTGGAAACCAAGTGTTGATTCATCAAGTGGCTTACCCAACATTTACTTATTTCTTGTATGAGCAACGGTACGATACAGATGGTAGCCTAATAGAAGTTGGACAGCAAGCAAGCATCGATATGAATGGTGATGGTCAAATCAACGCAACGGATAAATGGAAAGATACCAATGCCTTTGTTGATCGTAATAACGATGGTGTAATCAACGTGAATGATCGTTATTATGCCGGACAAGTAGCTCCGAAAATTTTCTTAGGAACCGCTTTGAATTTCCAATATGGAAAATGGTATGCTGGAGTATCTATGCGAAGTGAATTGGGGGCAACGATTTATAACAACATTCACTCAAACAGTGGAACGTTTACCGCAGTGGAAGGAACTAAGAAATACTTAAACAACATCAGTTCCTTGTACTATGAGGATGAGGTACAAAAAACAACTACAAACCAGTTGTTATCTGACCACTACCTTGAAAAAGCGAATTTCTTACGCGTAGACAACATCAACGTCGGATACAACTTTGGAAAACTTGGATTCACCAAAAATAAGATTGGATTAAATGCCGGGTTCTCAGTACAAAACGTATTTGTTGTAACTAAATATTCTGGACAAGATCCTGAAGTTGGGGGTGGGGTTGATAACAACTTTTATCCACGACCTCGTGTTTATACCTTAAACTTAACCTTTGATTTTTAAATAAAATACCATGAAAAAGTCAATTTTATATACAGCACTATTGGGAACACTTCTTCTTGGGTTCTCATGTAACAAACAACTTAATCAGTCACCGAAGTATGGTCTAAATGCCGAAACGGTGTATAAAGACCCAAACAATTATATTAAGGTTTTGGCTAAATTGTATTCGGGCTTATCGATGACAGGTAATCAAGGTCCGGCTGGGCAAGCGGATATTGCTGGAATCGATGAAGGATTTTCTGCCTACGTGCGAGTGCTTTGGAATTTACAAGAATTACCAACCGATGAAGCTGTTTGTGGCTGGAACGACCCAGGGATTCCAGAATTAGTTAAGAATGAAATTAATGCAGAGAATGTTTGGGTAAAAGGTATGTACTACCGAATTTATTATCAAATCACCTTATGTAATGAATTCATTGGTCAAGCGAGTGATGAGAAATTAGAAGCTAGAGGATTCAGTGAAAACGATAAGCAAACGATCCGTATGTATCGCAATGAAGCGAGATTCTTGCGGGCATTGAGTTATTACCATGCGATGGATTTGTTTGGAAATGTACCATTTGTTGATGAAAATGATCAAGTGGGTGCTTTTCAACCGGTGCGAATTACACGCGCTGATTTATTTAACTACGTTGAATCAGAACTCTTGGCAGTTGAGCCAAGCCTAACGCCAGCATCGTCTGTAGTATATGGTCACGCATCAAAAGCGGCAGCACAAGCCTTATTAGCTAAGTTGTATTTGAATGCTGAAGTGTACACCGGAACTGCAAGATGGGCTGATTGTAAAGATTATTGCCAGAAAATTATCGATGCAGGTCCATTTACCTTGGATGATAGCTATCAAGAATTGTTTTTAGCCGATAATCATACTTCCCCTGAAATTATATTCCCTGTAGTTTATGATGGGTTGTACGCCCAAACGTGGGGCGGAACTACCTTTTTAGTATGTGCGTCACTCGGAGGTTCTATGGTCGCAGCAGATTATGGCGTAAATGGAAAGTGGGCCGGGTTAAGAGCTACTGAGGCATTGGTAAATAAATTTGCAGATACTACGCAAGATTCTCGCTATTTATTCTACACCGCAGGTCAAACGAAACAAATAACCACCTTAGGAACATTTACTCAAGGGTATGCAAATCCGAAATTTAAGAATGTAACCAGCGCTGGATTAACTGCTTCCAATAATGCCAACTCTCCACATACAGACATCGACTTTCCAATGTTCCGTTTAGGAGATGTATACTTAATGATGGCTGAAGCGAGTTTGCGTTTGGGTGATGCAGGAACTGCCTTGCAGTACATGAACTTAATTCGTGAGCGTGCCTATGGAAATAATACGTATAACTTTGCTACGGTAACCTTGTCCGATATTATTGATGAACGTGCACGTGAGATGCAATGGGAAGGAACCCGAAGAACCGATTTAATTCGCTTTGATTTGTTTTCTGGTTCAACCTATGTATGGCCTTTCAAAGGAGGAGATGTAGCCGGGATTGGAATTGACCCATACTTGGAATTGTATCCGATTCCGACCTCCGATATTATCTTAAATCCAAACCTGATTCAAAATCCAGGGTTTTAATACGATGTTGATTGATGGAGAAGGGGTGTGCCGAAAGGCCCCCCTTTTTTTGTTTTAAGAAATACGGAATAGAACGTGGCGGAGTTTCCACCGAAGCATGTGCGAAGGAGGAAAGGCCCCCCTGTTTTTGTTTTATGGATTAAAGAATATAATTTTGCCTAGATTCCACCGAAACTTCAGCGAAGAAAGGGTTTATTTAATGGATAGTGAATAATTTAGATCAATTATCCAATTCACCTTATTCGATAGGTAGTTTTTTCTTCTGCCTACAGCGAACTTAATGGTTTGAGATTTTGGCAATTCAACTGCAAATCCACCAAATGATCTAAAAGCAGCAGTTCCTCCGGTAATGAGGATTTCATGTTCCATGTACGTTATGTCTCTCGTTTTGTTGTAAAAATACTCCCAGTTGACAAATGGGCTAAGAGGGAAACCTTTTATATCATATTTTACACTAATCTTTGTACGAATCACCTGTCGATCTCTTTTGAATTTCCTTTGAGTCAACTGCCATTGTCCATTAATATTGAAGGATAGCCTTGATTTTTTATTAATCCAATCGATTGGTTCTATTTCAATGCCTAAGTCAGTTCGGTGACGATATGTTATGGTTTTTAAATCGATGGCACTGTGTAGATTTGGTGATATTCCGTAGCGGTACCCTCCATAAACTGATATTCCAGTGAACGCCTTGTAATTAAATTTCCCACTTAAAAATGTACGATTCCAAGAATTGACCCCATTCATTCGCTGCTGGATTCCGAGTTCAATTTTTGTTTTTTTAATCGGTTTGAAACTAAAATCAGCCCCAACCCAGGATTGGTATTGACTGTAGCCAATGCTTTGACTTAATAATGTGATTCCAACAAGTAAATACCGCATTAATAGGAGATAAGGAAGGGTTCAGTATTAACGATTTCTTCCGCTGTATTAATCGTCACTTTTTGTTGCACACGATAATACATGTCTTCGTTCAAAGGGTCTTTCGATAATACGTAAATTTTATAATTTCCTTTTTGCAGCCCTTCAAATGAGAATTTACCTTGCTCATCCGTGCGCACATCCTCAGCGGCATATGCATTATCCCCATAAATGATAAATACCCGTTCATTTGCCATGGGGATATTGTTAGTACTTTGTTCCACATCTCCTTGTATGGCAACATCAAAAGCAAAAGAAGTTGTTCCATTGTCAGAGTCTGGAACATCCATTAAACTATCATCTGTTATCGTAATTATATCGTTCGTAACGCTTGCCGTAAATGGAATTCCGGTGGTCCCGATGATAGCAGCAAGCGTATTATTTGCAATGTCCGTATTTGAATCAGAATAATTAAAGGAGACCATAATTCCAATTCTTCCTTGTAGTTGGGGGTCTGCATTACTGATCCATGTAGGGTTAGCATAATAAATATAATATTGCTTAGAAGCGTCTCCCGTATTTAAAAGCCAATAATCACCGTGTTCAATTTCGCTACCCGCAGTGCAAATAATTTGTAGGATTTCGTGCTCTCCGGAGTTATAACTGCTCCCTTTTACTTCTCCGCGAATTGCTGAAGTGCCTCCAGGTCCTGCTATTTTATTGCAAGAAAACATACTTAGGCTAAGTAATGTTAATAAAACGAGTTTTTTCATGAATGTAAAATCAATAATTTATAAATATGAGGTGCGCCGTCGATTTGGATAAGGTATAAGCCATTTTCTAACCCCTCTGCTGATATTGTTGTGGTGAATGAATCGAGTGAAATTGTCTTTATCAATTGACCAGTTTGAGTGCGTAGTTGAGCGCGTGTAGGGGTTTCAATTCCTTCAATATAAAACACTTGACTACTCGGATTAGGAAATACCTTAATCATAGGTGTTTCTTCCTGCTTTACGGCTAAATTATCACAGGATCCCACCATGTTTGCGTCCATCCAAGTTAACCGATTAGTAATCCATGTTTTAAGGTAGTTGATTTCTTCGGCATAGCTTTGACCAATAAAATTATTTGGCCAAACATAGGTGCCTAATATAGGCCATTTGATATAATGACGGTGGGATGGTTCATCCAATACTAAAGCAAAACTGTCGATCATCGACATGATCACGGTATCGCTCAGCGGACCTTGCCTTAATGTTAACCAGCGACAATGCGTCAGGTTGGCGAATGTATTGTCGCTTAATAATCGGTCCCACCAAAATGGAATAAGCAGTCCCCCACCGCAAATAGAATTAAAATTCTTAGCCCATCCTGTTGTGGTATTTCCTTGACAATAATTCGCATTGCCTAATGCGATGTTAAAATCCCACAATGGACCGGCAACTAATTTACCCCCTTCACTAAAGCGTTCCTTATACAAGAAGCTGGATATTCGATATCCATCAACGTTTTTAGTGAGTTCATTGGCTAGAAAAAAGTCGATAAATGAGTTAACATTGATAAACGGAGCATAGCCAACCAACGGATCCGTATAATTTGCACCAGCCAAAGCATCTTCAAATGCAGTAAAATAAGATTGAATATAGGATAGTTGAAGTGGATGAATGGTATCAATTTCTGGGTCATGTAATTGAATTCCTATGGTTCCAGATCCCGGTGCGGCAGGAGGGTAAGGTGAGGGCCATGCAATAATCCCCCCAGCGGTTGTTTTATCAACTTTTAAAATATATCCGCCAGTTAACTGGTTATCAACTGTATCCTCGTAGGTTAATTTATCCACAGATACTCGACCCGGATTCACTTTTATCCGTTCCATAAAAACATACACCCCCATGTACTCATTATTTAGAATGAGCTCGCATAGTTTTGTGCGAGGAGCATAATTCCCCATTTCTCTACCCCACTGATAGGTTAACACATTTCTTATCATGGCCTTGTCTGTGTATGGTGCATATAATATCCAATCATTGTCATCGGGCCAATCGAAAATGGATGCATTGTAATTAACTAAATTGGGCCCATTTGTTTCTAAACCATAGGATTTTGCTGGAAACGTATTGGAAGAAGAGCCTCGTCTTTCGATGCTAATTTGCCCATAGAATTCATTGAATGGGTCATTGATGTGGTTCGTGTCACCATTATGTTGATATATGATCCCCATGGTTCCGTCAATTTTTGGTTCATCAGGAATGTTAACGAAGTTCGTATTGACTACTACAATAGGAAGGTTGGATGCAAAAAGGTCTACTGGAGGTGTAAACCAAGCGGGTGTTGTTGCATAGTGTTGAGTTGTGTCTGCCATGCCGGCAATTAAAAAGCAACGGCCAGTAAGATCGTTTGAATTTGCAGTGTTGTTAAATATAGCAACGCATAGTGTATTTGTTCCTTGATACAAGAGATTAGAAATTTCTGCTTTGGAGAAGTAGAATTTATCCGGTTGTCCACCACTATACATCACTGCCTCGTGAGAACTCGTTGCTAGGGAATTCCAAGTAGGTGCTGGATTGGTATTAACATTTCGACTAACCAAGGGAACTCCATTGAGATACGCAATGAATCCGTCGTCGTAATCAATTGCAAATAAGAGTTTATTGATGTGTTGTGTGTCGATTACGGTAAAGGATTTCCTGAAATAAACGCTGGTTGAATTCACCGGAACAGTTGTGTTATCATCATTGTCTCCATAGCCAAATCCTCCCGGCCCTACAGCCCAATTAGAAGCATCGAATGACGGGGAATACCAAGTTGTTGCTGTACTTGCCGTGGGGATGTGGTAACTCCAAGTACTATTGTCAGACACCATCATTTCCCAATGGTCTACCTGGCTAAAAATTAGAAGAGGTAAACTAATAAAAAGAAATAATATAAAACGAGTTAATGTAATCACCACGTAAAGTTAATATTTATTTAATCCTTTTTCGTGAATTGAAAAAGCTATTTAGTAAAAGTGAACACCAAGAAAATAAAGCAATCCAACCTAAATAATCGCCAAACCGAACGTAAAACGTCTTTCCTTTGATTAATGGGACCTTCGCGGTGAGTACACCTTTTGTATCATATCCAAGTTGCTTAATGCATTCACCGCTCGGATTCCACACGGAGCTTATTCCTGTATTTCCCGACCGAACCACGTATTTTCTAGTTTCAATAGCACGTAATGATGCAAATTGATTGTGCTGTCGATGCCCGGGAGTATTACCCCACCATCCATCATTGGTTATGATGCATAAAAGCGTTGCTCCCTTGTTGCATTGTTCGGCCACAAATGCACCATAAATCGATTCGTAGCAAATGATCGGAGCATATGCTTGCTCATTATTCCTAAACACCTTGGGTTCGGATTCTACACCCAATGACCCAGAGGTGCCCCCATTGTCGATGGATAGTTGTTCTAAGAAAGGTAGCCAGTGGGAAAAAGGAATTTTTTCTACGCCAAGAACTAGCTTTGATTTATGAATGAAATCCTGCTTTTTATTTGCCATAAATAAAGCGGTATTGTAAGACTCATAGAATGTTCCATTAGGTAAGGCTTTACAGGCGGCAGAATGCTTTTGATCAAATAGCTGAAAGGTAGAGGCGCCAATTAATAAGGAACTGTTGGTGGATGTTAATGCATCGTTTAATAGGTTAAAACTCATAGTTCTGTTAAAATCCTTTTCTATGAATGCTTCCTGTAGCGCAGTTTCGGGGCCAATCGCTAAGCTATTGTGTAGATACGGACTAACCAAGCCAAGCATGGATTCTACTTGTTGGGCAGGGTCAATGTTGAATTTTTCAGTGTATGGATCAATGTTGGGTTGAAGTATAACAACAGATTGTGTAGGATATTTAGTAATGTCTGCCTTCTTACTTACCATGAAAGAAATAAAAAGTGGAATGCTAAGTATAGAAATGAATGCTATGGCGTATTGCTTAGATTTTAGGTTTAAAAGAAGTAAGACACCAAGAGTGTTTGCGGCGATTATCCAAAAACTCCCACCTAAGGTACCGGTGTATTCATACCATTGTACCCATGACGGATGAATTGAAAAGAAATTACCCATGGTGAGCCAAGGCCAGGATAACTCCCAATTTAAATGAACGAATTCAAAGGTGATCCAAGTACATCCAATTCCGATAAGAAACAACCTAGTGTTAAGGCGCTTAAACACTACGAATCCAATAGTCAAGGTACCTGCCATTAATAAACTATTACAAATGAATGCCATTAATGCACCTCCGGCGGTGGAATTCCAAATCCACCACGTAGATCCAACATTAAAAATAAATACGGTAAAATACGCGTATGCCAAAAAAATAAGCAGTCCTCGGGCTTGCTGCTTTAATCTTAGGGCGACAACAAATAATGGAATCCAGGCAACAAATACCAGTGGAGTTATGCTTCCGGAAAATGGGTAGGAAACAATGAGCAAGGCGCCAGAAAACAAGCTAAGCGCTAGGTTGTGTTGTAGGATTTTTAGCATTTCAAGTACAAAATAACTAAAATAAAAAAGCCCTTCAGAAGAAAGGGCTAAATATCTTGTGTGAGAATTACTGCTTACGCTTGTTCGAAGGGAACAATCGAAACAAATGAACGGTTATCTTTCTTTTTACGAAATTCAACTAATCCATCTGTTAATGCAAACAATGTATGGTCTTTACCAATCCCAACGTTGTCTCCTGGGTGATGTTGCGTACCACGTTGACGTACAATGATGTTTCCGGAAATTGCGGCTTGACCACCAAAGATTTTAACGCCTAAGCGCTTGCTGTGTGATTCTCTACCGTTTTTGGAACTACCGACTCCTTTCTTATGTGCCATGATCTAAACTATTAATCTCGTTAATTAAGCTTTAATACCTGTAATTTTCAACGCCGTAAATTGCTGACGGTGACCATTTTTTACCGTGTAACCTTTTCTTCGTTTTTTCTTGAAAACGATTACTTTATCTCCTTTGACATGGTCAAGGACTTCTGCGGTGACTTTTGCACCGGCTATAACTGGGGCGCCAAGAGTGATTGCCCCATCTTTATCTACCAATAACACGTGATCAAACTTCATTTTTGATCCGGTTTCAGCATCTAGTCGATGAACGAATACCTTTTGGTCTTTTTGCACTTTAAACTGCTGCCCTGCTATCTCTACAATTGCGTACATGTTTGACTCGAATTAAAATTAGGAGTGCAAAGATAATAAATCATATTCAATTTCAAAACAACTAACGCTTTTTCTTTTGTATACTTCGTAAAAGGAGTTCATGGAAGTTGACTAAAAAAACTCCTGAAAGCAGAACGAGCATAGAAATGAATTGCATATAAGTAATGGATTCCTCTAGGATAAAACCAAAAAGCACGGCGAATATAGGGATTAGATAGGTAACCGAGCTCGCAAAAATAGCGGAGGTTAATTTTATAAGCCTGTTGAAATAAATGTTCGACATGGCAGTACCAATTACGCCAAGAAGAACTACATAACCCAGGGCAGACAATCCAAACGGTTTATTTAGGATGTCTTGGTGCGTTCCCTCATATAGAAAACTAGATAGTGCAAGGGGTAGTATGCTGAATAGGCCCAGCGATGTTACATCAATTGGACTAATGTGGCTTAGTTTGTGACGTATCGTATTCACGCTGATTCCATACAGTAAGGTGGCTATCAAAACAGCGACAATGTGTGAAGGGCTATTTATCAAGGTTAAATGTCCACCTGTTGTCACCAATGAAACAATACCGGCTGTTCCAATTAGTATACCTACAACTTGCAACGTATGGACTTTAGTTTTAAATGCAATGAAAGCAATCAAAACGGTGAAAATAGGAGTAAAGCTATTCAGGATTCCGCAAAATCCGCTACTTAGCCCAGTGCCTGCATAGGTGAAAAGGTATGAGGGTATAAGGTTCCCACAAAGCCCTACAATTAACAAATACGGTCCGCTTTTGGTCTTTAATAATTTAAGTACTCGAATCGCAAAGGGTGACATCACAACGGCGGCTATGGTCATGCGTAACCCCGCAACTTGAAAGTGATTCAATGTGGGAAACCCTTGAACAGGCTCTATACCCAATTTCATCAAAATAAATGAGCTTCCCCAAACTGCCCCGAGAAATACCAGAAGGCCAATACCGGCCAATTTGTTTTGCATGGTCAAAGGTAAGTTTTTAATAATTACCACAAATTACCACTTTTAATGTTTTCCTAAAAATCCTTTGTTTATGTGATAATTATTTTTTTATTCGATTCGATTCCTGTAATTTTACCAAATAAGTTATCAACAATTTAAAAATTAGTGGTAAAAAGTGGGATAAAATCCACTACTTTTACCCATTATTAACGCTATGGCAGGTTTAGTTGGCGAGTTTGAAGTGAAGCTGGATGCAAAAGGTCGGTTTCTTTTCCCTTCCGGGCTACGGAAGCAGCTCGCTGCTAGTGCTCAACGCGATTTTATGTTGAATAAGGGGTTTGAAGATTGCCTCACCTTGTACCCGCTTCCTGAATGGGAAAGGCTCAGTGCAAGTTTGAGTAAGATCAATCTTTTTAATCCTAAAAACAGGATGTTCTACCGATTATTCCATCAAGGAGCGAAACAGCTCACCTTGGATAACGCAGGTAGGTTACTTATTCCAGTTGCTCACATGGAACGCGTTGGTTTGATGTCGGAAGTAATGCTTATTGCATACAACGACCGCATCGAAATCTGGGATCGGGCTAAATACTTCGAAATGATCGAAGGAAACATGCCTGACTTTGCCGACTTAGCGAATGAGGTAATGGGTGAAGGAAATAATGAAGATTAACGAAGCATACCACGTTCCAGTTTTATTGCATGAAAGCGTTGATGGGCTTTCCATTAGTCCTGCGTCGATTGTAGTTGATGTTACCTTTGGGGGCGGCGGTCATTCGCAATATATTCTGTCTAAGATGTCAAACGAAGGATTCTTGTACGCCTTCGATCAAGATGAAGATGCTGTTAAGAATACGATTCCAGTCCCGAATTTTAAGTTAATTGTTGGCAACTTTAAGTTTATAAAAAATCATTTACTGGCACTTGGTGTTAAGAAAGTTGATGCGATTCTTGCCGACATTGGAGTATCTTCTCATCAATTTGATATTGAAGATCGAGGCTTTAGTTTTAGAAGTGCGGCTCCTTTAGACATGCGCATGAATCAAAAGGCGTCGGTTACCGCGGCGGAATTGCTTAATAAAGGTTCAGAAGAGGAATTACTACGGATTTTTAATTCCTACACGGATTTACCCAATGTGTTTCGCTTAGTGCAAACTATTTTAACTGCTCGGCAACAATTTCCGTTTGAAACAACAGATCAACTTGCAAAGCTCTGCGAACCACTGGCACAACGAGGGAAAGATCATAAGTACATCGCTCAAGTTTTTCAAGCCCTGCGTATTGAGGTGAACGATGAGATTGGGGCACTTAAAAAATTATTAGAAGATTCTGTAAACCTCTTAAATTCTGGGGGTAGAATTGCTGTGATTTCTTACCATTCCATTGAAGATCGTTTGGTTAAGAATTTCTTCAAAAAAGGGAATTTCGAGGGGAAAGAAGTCCGTGATTTTTATGGAAATCTTCAGCGCCCTTTTGATGAAATTAATAGGCATCCCATTGTGCCTACCGAGGGGGAAGTGTTAACAAATAATCGGGCTCGAAGTGCCAAATTACGAATAGCTCAAAAGCAATGACAGAGAATAGATATACCAACGACGAGAAGCCAGCTTCAGAATCTTCGAAATCCGGAAAATCGAAGAAAGCCACTGCGTTTTCTCAAATTTTGAATGGTGAATTTCTCACCAAGGACTTTGTGATTAATAACTTGAGCTACATCCTTTTTCTGTTCTTTCTGCTCTTTGTGTTGGTTGCCAAGGGGTATTATGGTAAGTCTGTTTTAAAGGAAATTCAAGAAACACGTACTGAGGTAGATCAAAACACAGCTGAATATATCGAAATCAAAACCTTGTTGGAAGAACGGACACGCCGTTATAAAATGGTAGAACGCTTAAAGAAAAAAGAGCTCGTGGAATCCGAAAATGCGATTAAAGTTATTAGGTCAAATGAAATTGTAAGTTCAGATGAGTAGCGAAAAAGGTCCTATGGTGTTCAGGGCATATGCTCTTTATTTCGGATTCATCTTCGTGATGTTCGTTGGCTTATATAAAACGCTTAAGCTTCAATGGACAACGGAAGAAGTGGATTTACCCGTTCGTCTTCAGGATCGAGCGCCACGTATGGGAGAGATTTTAGATGCTAATTTAAATCCCCTGTTAACTTCGGTCTCCTATTATGATATTCACATGGATCCTACAGTGGTTGATCAAAAAACCTTTGACGAGGAAGTGTCCAATTTAGCAGATGGATTGGCTCGAATGTACAAGGATAAATCATCAAGGTCCTATGAAAATGAAATACGAACGGCGCGAGCTAATGGTTCACGGTATGTTTTGATTCGAAAAAAGGTGACTAATGAGGAGCGAAAACGGATAGGTAAATTGCCAATCTTCAATCTTGGCCGGATGAAAGGTGGGCTCATAGATAATCAAGAAACGATTATTCGGAAAGCACCAAATGGGGTTTTGCTTCGAAGAACACTTGGGTATTATAAAAAGGAACATAATCTTGAAGTAGGGTTGGAGGGGGCTTATCATAGCTACTTAGAAGGAGAACCAGGTAAAGAAATTGAACATCGTATTACTACAGGTTGGAAAAAAACAGGAAGATTTACAAAAGATCCAATCGAAGGTGCTGATATCGTTACTACGTTTGATAAGGATATTCAAGAAGTAGCGCACTCTGAACTTGAGCACCAATTAAAAGAAATGGAGGCTCAAAGTGGTACAGTAATCTTAATGGAGGTAGCAACGGGCCATGTTAAGGCAATTGTGAATTTAGACAGAGAAAAAGATGGTAGTTTCTCCGAAAGATTCAATCATGCAGTGGGTTTAAGAGAGGTTCCAGGGTCTACGATGAAGTTAGCTTCCATTATGGCGGGACTTGAAGATAACAAGTTTAAAATCACTGATAAAGTTAATGCAGTTGGTTCATACCAAGTCTATCGTAAAACGTTTACCGATGCGAACAATGGTAGAGGCTATGGTACGATTACGATTCAACAAGCCTTCGAGAAATCCTCGAATGTAATCGCTCTAATTTTATATAAGGCATACCGAAATGATCCTGACCTGTTCCTTCAGCGCTTGGGCGAATTCGGACTTACCGAGCCATTAGGGACTGAAATTCCAGGCGAACTCGGCCCCAAGTTCTTCACCCCTGGGAGTTCTGGATGGTCGCCCTATTCCATACCGTCCATGGCCATTGGCTATGAATACCAACAATCTCCTCTACATACTTGCGCTTTTTACAATGCGGTAGCAAATAACGGGAAGTTTTTACGTCCTTTATTCGTTAAGGAAATCCGTCGCGCTGGTAAGATCATAAAACGAATGAAACCCGTTGTGATACGTGAAAAAATTTGCTCCGACGCGACTCTTAAAATTATGCAAAATTGCCTTAAGGGAGTGATGTCCCGAGGAACAGGAAAGAAATTGAATTCTAGTCAGTTTTCAATTGCGGGAAAAACCGGGACGGCTCGACTACTGAATGAAAAAAGTCAATATGTTGACGAAAATCAAAGCGATTTCCAAGCCTCTTTCGCAGGGTATTTTCCAGCGAATAATCCGAAATACACCTGTGTTGTACTAGTTACACGGCCTAAAAAACAAAAATACGCCGCATTGGTAGCAGGTCCTGTATTTGCTGCAATTGCAAATAAAATATATGCATCCAATCTTTCCTATCATCCAGCTATTAATGAACGTAAACCCTTCGCGCTTGGAATTCCTTCTGTTAAAGGTGGATATTACCGGGATGTAACTCAGGTGCTTAAACAACTCGGCATACGCTTTCAATTAAACACCAGCGCCAAATGGTTAAAGGCAGATTCTTTGAATAATAGCATTCACCTTAACGCTGTAGGAATTCGTAAAACCGGTGTGCCCAATGTAAAGGGAATGACTGCAAAAGACGCTGTTTACCTATTAGAGTTAAAAGGATTAAGTGTTTCGCTTAAAGGATATGGACGCGTTGTATTCCAAAGTTTGAATCCTGGGACAGAAATTCATAAAGGACAATTGGTAAAACTTGAATTGAAATGAAGGCATTAACTGACTTACTTCAAGCTATTGGCGTTCAATTCACGGATCATACGATCCAAATTAATGAAATCGTTTTTGATTCGCGTGCCTCGAAAGAAAACTGCCTTTTTATTGCCTTGGAAGGAGTAGCAACCGATGGACATGCGTACTTGAATCAAGTATATGATCAGGGGTGTCGCATCGCTATTGTTCAACGCAAAACAAGCCTGCCATCCGATTTTATTCAGATTGAAGTAGCAGATACTAGAAAAGCACTTTCCCTCTTAGCGTGTGAATGGTACGGTAATCCATCGCGAGAATTAACACTAGTAGGAATTACAGGAACAAATGGTAAAACGACGTGCGCTACTCTCTTGTATCATTTATTTATGCGCTTGGGCTATAACGTGGGCTTGCTGTCAACCGTGGTTAATAAAATTGGAACGGATACTATTCCTGCTACCCATACAACGCCAAACCCATTGGCCTTAAATGCCTTGCTGAGGACCATGGTAGATCAAGGATGTAGCCATTGCTTTATGGAAGTTAGTTCCCATGCCGTTCATCAGCATCGAATTTTTGGCTTACAATTTCGAGGGGCGGTATTTACCAATATTACCCACGATCATTTGGATTATCATCAAACATTTGCCGCGTATATTCAAGCGAAAAAAGCATTCTTTGATGAACTACCCACTGATGCCTTTGCATTAACTAACCGGGATGATCGAAACGGTGAAGTGATGCTTCAAAATACCCGTGCATCAAAAAGTACCTATGCCCTTTCCAGTATGGCAGATTTTAAAGGGCTTATCTTGGAAAACGAGCTAGGCGGGCTGGTTATGAAGCTGAATGATGTAGAGGTTCATACGCAGCTAATTGGCGCATTCAATGCCTATAATTTACTTGCCGTTTATGGGGTAGGACGCCTTCTTGAAATTTCCGCCTTAGAGTTGATTACAGCAATTTCAACCTTGGAATCTGTTGAGGGTCGCTTTCAATTTTTTAAGAGCACGCAAGGTGTGACCGTCGTTGTAGACTATGCCCATACACCGGATGCACTTGAAAATGTACTCAAGACTATTGGGCATTTTAGAAAAGACACGCAAAAAATAATCACGGTTGTTGGATGTGGTGGAGACCGCGATAAATCAAAAAGACCAACAATGGCCGCGATTGCTCAAAAATTGAGCACCCAAGTTATTTTAACTTCTGACAACCCTCGGACTGAAGATCCAAGCCAGATATTACAAGATATGCAAGCAGGTATCAATAATACAAGCAAAATACCAGTGCTTGCTATAGCGGATCGAACGCAAGCGATACAAACTGCAAGTTTGTTGGCACAGTTGGGGGATGTAGTGCTTATTGCGGGGAAAGGCCATGAAAAATATCAAGAGATAGAAGGAGTGAAACACCCATTCGATGACTATCAAATTGCACACTCATTTTTTAATAAAAACAATTAGATATGCTGTACTATTTATTTGAGTTGTTAGATCGATTGAATTTTCCAGGAGCAGGATTATTTGATTTTATTTCATTCAGGGCTTCGATGGCTTTGATTTTTTCATTGCTGTTTTCCATTGTTATCGGGAAGCGAATGATTAATTCCTTGAGAAAACAACAAATCGGTGAAACCGTAAGGGATTTAGGTTTGGCAGGCCAAATTGAAAAATCAGGTACTCCAACCATGGGAGGCTTAATTATTCTCGGGTCTATTTTATTACCAACCTTGCTTTTTGCGAAACTTCACAATGTGTATGTGATTACCATGGTCTTGGCCACTATTTGGCTTGGATTAATTGGATTTCTTGATGATTATATTAAAGTGTTCCGTAAGAATAAAGAGGGCTTAAAGGGTAGGTTTAAAATTATTGGTCAAATCGGTGTTGGAATTTTAGTTGGGTCAATTTTGTATTTCTCTAATGATGTCCGAGTACATAAGCGCGTGCCAATGGATTATGTACTTCAATCGGACGAGCAATTTGTAACTCATGAGCATGTCCAAGAAAAAAATGAGAACTACCGATGGATTGCTACAGATGATATGACAACCACCATTCCATTTATCAAAGGAAATGAATTTAATTACAATTGGTTAATCGGGGATTCGAATAAGAGCTACGGATGGTTACTCTTTATTCCCATCGTTATTTTTATTGTCATTTCTGTTTCGAACGGAGCCAATATGACGGATGGATTAGACGGACTTGCAACGGGAACTTCCGCCATTATCGGATTGGCTTTAGCTGTTTTTGCTTATGTGAGCTCAAACGCGCGCTTTGCAGATTATTTGAATGTGATGTACATTCCTCAAGCAGAAGAGCTCGTCGTATTTATAGCCGCTTTTGTTGGAGCATGTATCGGATTTCTTTGGTATAATTCCTACCCAGCTCAAGTTTTTATGGGGGATACCGGGAGTTTAGCACTGGGTGGAATAATAGCAGTTTTTGCCATTTCAGTGCGAAAAGAATTGCTTATTCCCGTGTTGTGCGGGGTCTTTCTCATCGAGAACTTATCGGTTATGCTTCAGGTGGGTTACTTTAAAATCACCAAACGAAGGTTCGGCGAAGGACGGCGTATTTTCCTTATGGCTCCGTTGCACCATCATTTTCAGAAAAAAGGAATCCATGAAGCAAAAATCGTTTCAAGATTTTGGATCGTTGGAATTCTATTGGCAGTAGTTACCATTATCACGTTAAAGTTGCGTTAATTGAATCTTGACGGGAAACATATCGTTGTTTTGGGTGCCGCGGAAAGTGGCATCGGTGCTGCAGTCTTGGCAAAGGTCAAAGGACTGGAGGTCTTTGTATCGGATGCCGGTGAAATTAAAGTGTCAGCAAAAGCAGAATTGAATTCCTATGCCATTGAATTTGAAGAAAATGGACATACAAAAGCGCGCGTTTTGAGCGCAGATTTGGTTGTTAAATCTCCTGGAATTCCGGAGTCCGCAAAAATCATACAAGATATTCGAGCACTTGGAATTCCTGTGGTTTCTGAAATCGAATTTGCAAAACCATTCTCTACCGCTAAAACGATTTGTATAACTGGAAGCAATGGTAAAACTACCACTACACTTTGGATTTACCACATCCTTAAAAAAGCAGGCTTTAATGTAGGGCTTGCGGGAAATGTTGGTCAAAGCTATGCAAAGCAAGTGGCGTTGAATGATTTTTCATGGTATGTATTGGAATTGAGTTCTTTTCAACTCGACGACATGCATTCCTTTAAAGCAGATATAGCGGTGCTCACAAACATATCCCCAGATCATTTAGACCGCTATAACTATCAGATGGAGCGCTATGTCGCTGCAAAATTTAGGATCCTTCAAAACATGACAATTGAAGATTTCTTCATTTTTAATGCCGACGATGAAGTGATTTCTGCTTGGTTGGATAAGCATCCTGTTAACGCGTCTTTGGCCCCTTTTTCATCTACTAAAACCCTTGATTTCGGTGGATATATTCAAAATGAACAACTAATAATAAATATAAAAACAACAACAACTATGTCAATTCATGAACTCGCCTTAAAAGGCAAACATAATGCACAGAATGCATTAGCTGCAGGGATCGCTGCCCGCTTATTAGATATTCGAACAGAGTTAGTTCGTGAAAGTCTAATGGATTTTGAAAATGTGGAACACCGCTTGGAATTTGTTGCTAAGGTAAATGGCGTGGAGTTTATTAATGACTCTAAAGCTACAAATATAAATTCCGCATGGTATGCGCTCGAAAGTATGGAGCATCCAACCGTTTGGATTGTCGGAGGAGTGGATAAAGGAAATGACTATTCCGAATTAGAGGCCTTAGTAAAATCGAAGGTAAAAGCTATTGTTTGCCTTGGTTTAGATAATTCCAAAATTATAGAGGCTTTTGCTGATCACGTGCAACAAATCGTGGAGACAAAATCCGCAAATGAAGCTGTGCTCGCAGCTTTCCAATTGGCAAAAAAGAATGAAACTGTCTTGCTTTCTCCAGCATGTGCAAGTTTCGATTTGTTTAAAAGTTATGAAGATCGTGGAAATCAGTTTAAACAAGCAGTGAGATCGTTGTAAAAATGGAGAAAAAGGTTAAAGATTTTGTTGATGAATTAAAGGAGAATCGACTAGATACCCTTACTCGAGCGTCGATTACTAGCATTCAACCGCGGGGTAAATACCACGGATTTGATGTTTTTACTTGGTTAGATGCACCAGCGTCCGTTTTGCGTTCAACCTTTGATTCAATGCCTTTTCCTATTCATTGGTTGTGTACGGTGGATTATTTTAATGTTGTTGTTAATTCAGCCCATGCACAATTTCCCAATGTTCAGAGCATTTATCTTATCGATGAGGTTAATACCTCAAAGCTTTTAAATATGGATTTTCAAGTATTTGATTCTGTTTCTTCTGTATTAAAACAACCCAGTTTAACCTCGGGTAAAGGAATTATTATGTTAACTGGTTGTGGGACTTATGGCATTGATTCGATCAATGAATTGGCCTTGATTTTAAAAACGATTCACGGATTATGAAAGAGCTCTTTATTAAGTACCTCAAGGGAGATATGGTCATTTGGGTAATTACACTCTTCTTATTGGCTCTATCTATCGTAACTGTCTACAGTTTTGTCCCTATTTTGGTGAAAATGGAAGGGAGTCCCCCTTTTTATTACTTGTTTAAGCACCTAATTTATGTGGTTATTGGCTTTGCTTGTATTTATTTCATTCACAAATTAGACCCGAAATTCATAAGCCAAATTGCAAAATTCAGTTACTTTTTCGCAATCGCCCTTTTGATATTTACTTTCTTTTTTGGAAAGGAAATTAACGGTGCAGGACGTTGGGTACAAATACCTCTGATTGGATTAACCTTCCAGTCCTCCGATTTTGCGAAACTCGCATTGTTTCTTTATTTATCGAAATTATTGGTTCGTAAAAAAGAAAAATTGAACGATTGGAAGGAAGGGATTTTACCCTTAATGATTCCCATCGTGGTTATTTGTGGGCTTATTTTTAAAGATAACCTTTCAACTTCATTATTGCTTTTTGCGCTTTCCATGGCCGTTCTGTTTATTGGTCAAGTCCCATTCTCGAAGCTTACAACAATGGGAGTTGCTGGAATAGGGTTATTGGTAGTTGTTATTGGTGTGCATTCCGCGCTTCCAAGTTTGAATATTTTACCGCGATATGAAACTTGGAAAAATCGATTGACCAATAACATTACAACAGATCAGAATGTATTAGAAAATGCTCAGGCTTTAGATGCGCGGCGTGCGATTCACGCAGGCTCTTGGTTTGGTACCGGGGTGGGAGATGGAAAGTTAAAGGAGTATATTCCAGAAGCCTATGCAGATTTTTATTATGCAAGTTTTGTAGAGGAGTTCGGGGCAATTTCCGCAGTGTTTTTGAGTTTTCTTTACCTCGTACTCTTGTATAGAATTATTCGCATAGCCCTTAAGTCGGATAACCTTTTTGAAACCTATGTTTCCATGGCGATTGGCTTGCATTTACTCGCACAAGCCAGCATTAATATGCTCGTTTGTACCGGGGTGTTCCCCGTTACAGGTCAAAATATGCCTTTTCTAGCGATGGGAGGTTCTGCGCTCATTATGGCTTGTGTTTCCATTGGTATTGTACAATCCTTCGCAGTTAAACAAAATTCAGGAAAATCACCAATAGAACCAGCGTAATGACATTAACTCGAGTAATTATTTCAGGTGGTGGAACTGGAGGGCATATTTTCCCCGCCATTGCAATAGCCGAGGCTTTGAGGGTACAAAACCCAGAGATAGATATTTTATTTGTCGGGGCGAACGGTAAAATGGAAATGGAAAAGGTACCTCAAGCAGGATTTTCTATTAAAGGATTGAATATAGCAGGGTTTAATCGAAAAAATCTCTTTAAAAACGCGACCCTTCCTTTTAAGATAATGACGAGTTTGTCATCCGCTTTTTCAATTGTAAGGTCGTTTCATCCTCAACTGGTCATTGGGGTAGGCGGTTATGCCAGCGGACCAACCTTACAAGTAGCCAATTGGTTGAGGATTCCAACCTTGATTCAGGAGCAAAATTCTTTTCCAGGCAAAACCAACATGCTATTGGCAAAAAAAGCAAAAGCCATCTGTGTGGCATATCCTCAAATGGAACGGTATTTTCCAAAAGATGTAATTCACCTCACAGGGAATCCCGTGCGTAAAGACCTAGTTAATGGGGTGTCTAATAAGAAGGATGGTTATGTGTTTTATAACTTAGATGCTTCCAAAAAAACGGTATTTATCATGGGGGGATCGCTTGGTGCGGGTTCGATTAATTCCGCCGTTGTTAATGCCGTGGATGATTTAAGGCGTCATGAGGGAATACAAATCCTATGGCAATGTGGTAAAGGGTATTATGAGGAATACAATACCTTGGATTTACCAAGCCACATAAAACTACTTCCATTTATTGAGCGCATGGATTTAGCCTATGCGGTTGCCGATGTAATTATTTCTCGAGCCGGGGCAACATCTATTTCTGAATTAACCTTAGTGGGAAAACCTTGTGTTTTGGTTCCCTCACCTAACGTGACAGAAGATCATCAAACGAAAAATGCCTTAGCGCTTTCATCCCGGGATGCAGCTATTTTGGTTCCAGACAATAAGGTGCAGGAATTGTTATGGCCAAGTATATTCTCGCTTTTGGATGATGTATCGAAAGCGGCATCGCTCTCCCAAGCCATTAAAACATTAGCTCTTCCCAACGCCACAGCGGATATTGTTAGAATTTGTAATCAGCTAATAAATCATGACAACTAATCAGCCCAAAGTAATCTTCTTCATTGGCATCGGTGGTATTGGTATGTCTGCCTTGGCAAGGTATTATTTAGCATTAGGGTGCAAGGTATTTGGTTATGATAAAACGCGAAGCGATCTTACGGATAGCCTTACCCAAGAGGGTGCAGTAATTAGCTATGATGATGTTTGGCAAGAAAACGAATGTTTTTCTAAAGAATCAACCTTGGTGATTTACACGCCTGCTGTAACTATAGAAAATGTGTGGTATCGGCAGTTTAAATCCCTGGGATATCATGTGTTAAAACGAGCCCAAGCCTTAGGAGAAATCACAAGAAATTCAAACGGACTCTGCGTAGCAGGGACCCATGGTAAATCAACTACATCTGCCATGTTGGCTTTCTTGCTCAATGATACCGAACTCGGTTGTAGTGCTTTTTTAGGGGCCATTGCAACGAATTTTGGTAACAACTTTTTAATTAACCCAAGTTCGAAGTATACTGTGATTGAAGCCGATGAATATGATCGGTCTTTCTTGAATTTGTCTCCCCATGCCTCAATAATTACAAACATAGATCCAGATCATTTGGATATTTACGAGTCGGAAGAGAAATTCTATGAAGGATTTAGGCAATTTGCCATGAAAATCGACCCTACAGGCTTTTTGATCCTTAAAGAAGGACTTAAAATCAATGCGCTTTGTAAGCAAAAGACGTATGCCTTAAACTCAAGTACTGCAAACTATACGGCACGAAATATAACCGAGTCAGTGAATGGGGCATGCTTTGATCTGTATACGCCATCAGCAACGTATGAACATTTATGCATCGGAATTAACGGCTCTCATAATGTTGAAAATGCCTTAGCGGCCCTAGCCTTGTGTGATAATCTTGGGGCAGATATGTATGAATTGGTTCGTAAATTCCAACATTTTAAAGGGATTAAACGCAGGTTTGAAAAAATATATTCCGGAAAAAATATCGTCTATATTGATGACTATGCGCATCATCCAACTGAAATTAATCGCTTGATTTCTTCAGTGCGTCATATGTTTCCAAATCAAACAATTACCGGAATATTTCAACCACATTTGTTTTCTAGAACCCGCGATTTTGGAGATGCATTCGGGCGAGAATTAGCTCAATTGGATTCAGTAATTTTATTGCCCATCTACCCAGCAAGGGAATTGCCGATACAAGGTATAGATTCCAATTGGCTCTTACAGAAAATTAAAAACCAAAACAAACGCCTTGTGAATCCATCGGAACTGTTGGAATATTTACGTTCTAATACGCAAGGTGTGCTACTTACAATTGGCGCGGGGGACATCGATCGCATGGTTGAACCTATTAAAGAACTGCTGCAAATTAATGATTCGGCGTTATGAAAACATGGATTAAAATTTTATTATTAAGTCTAACATCGTTGGGAATCATTGCTCTTTGGGTGCTAGGGATAAATTCGGAGCATAAGCGTCCTTTAAAAGAACCGATGATCATTGTTCATGTAGATGGAGCTGATGCTTTTTTAAATGAAAAGGAGCTTTATAATCGAATTTTATCCAATCGATGGTTTGTTCAAAACCAACGAAGTGAAACCTTGCCCGTGGTGAAAATAGAGGAGGGGATAAGGGCCATGGAAGAAGTTAAAGAAGTTCGCGTTTACAAACTGTTAGGAGGCGACTGGAAAATAGAGGTGTGGTTAAGAAAACCGATGGCACGTATTTTCGCAAAAAACGGTAAATCATACTATCTAGATACCGAAGGAATCACCATTTCAAAAACAAACCTGCATACGGCAAAAGTCCTTCTTTTTTCAGGAGAAATTTCTGAACCGCTACGTCGTCAAAATGCAATAAAAATTATTAACAACGATTCATTGAAAAATATTCGAAAATTGGATGAAATCTATCGTATTTCAAATTATGTTTGTAATGATCCGATGTTACGCGCTTTGATAGGTCAAGTTTATTTAGAAAGAAGCGGGGATTTTGTGTTGACGCCCATAGTAGGTGACCTGAAAATCGTTTTTGGGACAGCCTATTCTGAGAAACAAGTAAAAGACAAATTTACCCGGTTGAAAATCTTTTATAAAGAAGGTTTGCCATATGAAGGATGGGACAAGTATTCGGAAATTAATTTAATGTATGATGGACAAATCGTTTGCCGAAAGCGGAACAAAAATGACTAAAAAAGCACCCAAAGTTGTAGTGGGTTTGGATATTGGTACCACTAAAATCGCATGTTTTGTTGGAGTAAAAAATGAGCACGACAAAATAGAAATTATTTCAATGGGAAGAAGTGAATCACTTGGAGTGATGCGAGGGGTTGTTTCTAATATTGATAAAACCATTCAGTCCATTACGCAAGCAGTTTCCTTGGCACAAGAACGTGTTTCAGGTAATTTGAAAATCAATAATGTGTATGTCGGAATTGCTGGTCAACACATTAAAAGCCTGCAAACCCGTGGTATTCATACCCGGAAGAACGTATTAGGCGAGATTTCACAAAAAGATATCGATGCGCTTATTGATGATATGTACGCTATGGTTATGACGCCAGGCGAAGAAATCATTACGGTATTGCCACAAGAATATATTGTGGATAATGAACAAGGGATAAAAGACCCGGTTGGAATGACCGGCGTTCGATTGGAAGCAAATTTTCATATTATCACAGGGCATGTTTCAAATGTGACGAACATTAGAACCTGTGTTGAGCGTTCGGATTTAAGTATCAGCTCTATTGTTTTAGAGCCAATCGCTTCTGCAAATGCCGTATTGAGTGATGAAGAAAAAGAGGCGGGCGTTGTTTTAGTTGATATTGGTGGTGGAACTACAGACGTAGCTATTTTTTATGATGGTTTAATTCGTCATACTGCTGTTATCCCTTTTGGTGGAAATGTGATAACTGAAGACATTCGCATGGGATGCAGAATAATGCAAAAACAAGCGGAGCGTTTAAAAGTACGCTTCGGTAGTGCCTTGGTAAGTGAAAGTAAGGACCATGAGGTAGTTTGTATTCCTGGGCTCAAGGGCCGCGATGCAAAAGAAATTCGTTTGTCTACCCTGGCGGGAATTATTCAGGCCCGAATGGAAGAAATCATCGAATTAGTTCGTGTAGAAATCCGGAATTCTGGCTTTGAGAAAAAAATAATCGGAGGCATTGTCGTAACCGGTGGAGGCTCACAGCTTAAACATCTCCCCCAGTTGTTTGAGTACATTACTGGTTTGGATACCCGCATCGGTTACCCAACGGAACATTTAGCTAATACTAACCAAATTGAAAATATTTCAAGCCCAATATATGCCACTGGTATCGGGTTAGTTTTAAAAGGCTTTGAACAAGAAGAGCGAGGAGACTCTACCGATGTAGCTTCAAGTGCAAGTGAAGTTAGAACCCATGCTGATCCTCGCAAAAAGGGTGCATTCTTTGCAAAAGTACTTTCGAAAGAAAACCTTAAAAAATTAGAGAACTTCTTTATTAAAGATGAAGATTAAATAACAGTTTTATAAAAAGAAAAATGAACGAAATTTTTGACATCCCAAAAGATATGAATTCAATTATTAAAGTAATCGGTGTTGGTGGAGGAGGTAGCAATGCCGTTAATTTCATGTACAATCAAGGAATTAAAGGAGTTGATTTTGTTATTTGCAACACAGACCGACAGGCCTTAGATATTTCTCCCGTTCCGTTTAAAATTCAATTGGGAACTACATTGACCGAAGGACGTGGTGCAGGAATGCAGCCAGAAGTGGGCATGAATGCAGCTTTTGAAAATATTGAAGACCTGCGTGAAATTCTTTCCAAAAACACTAAAATGGTCTTTGTAACCGCAGGAATGGGCGGAGGTACAGGTACCGGTGCAGCGCCCGTGATTGCACAAGTAGCCAAAGAATTGGGAATTCTTACCGTTGGTATCGTGACCCTTCCATTTGAATTCGAAGGAAAAAAACGTCGTTCTCAAGCCGATGAAGGCCTAGAACGTTTACGTCAAAACGTGGACACCTTGCTTGTAATTAACAATGAGAAATTACGTACCATCGGAAAAAGTTTAACCCTTTCTGAAGCATTTCAAAAAGCTGATAATATTCTTACGGTTGCAGCAAAAGGAATCGCTGAAGTTATTGCAGACACGGGGGTAATCAACGTTGATTTTAATGACGTAAACACGGTGCTTCGAAATAGCGGAAGAGCCTTGATGGGAAGTGCTATGGCAAGCGGTGAAGGAAGAGATTTTGAAGCGGTTAAAGCGGCTATGAATTCCCCCTTATTAAATGATCATGACATTTGCGGTGCCAAATATGTACTTCTAAATATCACTTATGGAGATAAAGAAGTTTTAATGGATGAAATCATGAACATTACAGATTTTATTCAAGATGCTGCCGGTGAAGACGCTGAAGTTATTTGGGGTCACGGACATGATTCAAATCTTGGCGATAACTTGGCAATTACCCTAGTAGCTACCGGATTTTCAACGGTTGATGCTGCTAATTATGTGCTTCCTGAGCGAAAGTTGATGGATTTGGATGAAGAACACAAAAAAGAAATTGTAAGTCCAATGTCCTCGCCGTTCGAATCGAATTCTGTAACAGATACCTTAAATCAAGAGCCGTATTTAAAATCAGAAGAGCCTGTTGTAGTCGAAAAAGAAATACAGCAAACGCCAACATTGGCTGAGGTTGAAATTACAAGTGTTCCTGAAAATACTGAAAAAGAAGAAGTTAAATATGATTTATTTGATGATGAAATAACAGATGAACCATCTTTTGTCGCACCATCGTTGGAATGGGAAGTTCAACCAACAGAACAGCCAACATTTGATTTCTCGTCTGAGCCGGTACATGTCACAACACCAAGTTCAACACTACAACCGACTACTGAACAAGAGGTGATACGTCATCAATTGGACGATGAAGCGGATGAGTCTCCGAAAAGTTACCGCATTCAATCTACGGTATTGCCAGAGGAGATCGCAAGAAGAAATGAAGAGCGTGTTTCAAAAATTCAAGAAATTACATCAAGAATTCAAAATGCAGAAAGTATTGCTGAGTATGAGTCACAACCGGCTTACCTTCGTAGAAATGTGGAGGTTAAGGATGAGCGACCTTCCCAAGACAATAACGTTAGTAGATTTGGATTGTCTGGCAGCGGTAACGGAGATGCTGGATTACGAAGCAATAGCTACCTACACGATAACGTAGATTAATATGAGCATTGCCGCAACGATAAATGACCACATAAAACAAGCAATGTTGGCGAAGGATAAAGATCGCTTAGCTGCGCTACGAGATGTCAAATCTAAAATTTTGCTTGAAGCAACCTCAGGGAGCGGGGCCGAAGTAAGTGATGAAGTCGCTATGAAAATTTGTTTGAAATTGTACAAACAACGCATGGAGACCTATGAATTATACATTGCTCAAGGTCGTGAGGATTTAGCAACAGATGAATTGGTTCAAGCCAAAGTCATCGAAGAGTTTCTTCCTAAACAGTTGTCTGAAGATGAAATAAAAGCTGAAATCACTACAGCAATTAATGCGCTGGGTGTTTCTGGCCCTCAAGATATGGGTAAGCTAATGGGACACCTTTCCACAAAATTATCCGGTAAAGCAGATGGAAAGCTGATAGCGACCTTAGTTAAGGCAGCGCTAAGCTAATCTTGTTTTATCTTATCGAATCTTTTACCTTTGATGAATGAAGGAAATCCCTGCTTTCGCCTCTGAGCTAGCTGACTGTATACGTTTGTTACACCATCAAGGTCACAGCCCTGCAACTTCAACAAATTACTCTTTTAAGGATGATTCTGAACAACTATGGGTTTCCCGTTCCGGAATAGACAAATCATCGTGTTTGGATTCCGATTTTATTACCATTGACGCTCATGGTAAGACACAGGCACCGTATGAACACATGACACCTTCTGCAGAAACAGGAATTCATTGCGCCATTTATGAAATGTTTCCAACTACGAGGGTAATTTTGCACAGCCATGATTTATACCCCGTATTGGTTGCACACAATAAAAACTCCTTGCATTTTGAAGGGTTTGAACTTCAAAAAGGTTTCCCTTTTGTCACAACACATTTAGGTGAAATACACATTCCTGTATTTCCCAATAGTCAAGATATGAATGATATCAAACACTACATGGAGTCGCGTAAAGAGGAATTGCAATATCAAGTCTTTATGATTGACAAACATGGGTTCTATGCCTGGGGAACAAGTTTATTTGAAGCAAAACGAATTCTGGAGTCTTTTAGCTACCTGTGTAAGGCTTCTTGGTACTTAACAAATTAATTATGGCTATTTTATCAATTCCGGACCAAAATCAAGTCATTAAGGACCCCAAGGCAATCGGAGAATTTCTCTCTAGTTACGGAGTTTTTTTTGATCAATGGAGCTGTGATGTGGTATTTAAGGATACCGCTACACAAGAAGAAATTTTGTCTGCCTATGCGCGTGATCTTAAGCCCTTTATGGATGAAGGTGGGTATCTAACCGCCGATGTGATTAGTATAAATTCCTTAACAGAGAATTATCCCGCAATTCGCGCTAAATTTTTAGCAGAGCACACACACAGTGAGGACGAAATTAGATTTTTCGTAGATGGACAAGGGTTCTTTTGGTTTAATTTAGATGGATCCCCAGTTTTTAATGTGTTATGTCAGAAAGGAGATTTAATTAGCGTGCCCGCAGGGACTAAACATTGGTTTGATGCTGGCGCAGATAGACCCTTTGTAAAAGCCATTAGAATATTCATAGACCAAACCGGTTGGATTCCTGCGTATACAGAGTCGGGGATTGAGAAAAAATATCAATAATGAAGGTGCTAGACGGAGTTCAATGGATTCTTACCGATATTGAAGGTACAACTACAGAGGTTTCTTTCGTGTATGACATCCTTTTTCCTTACTTCAGATCGCACATGGATGAATGGAAGACGGTGGATTCGGATCAAATGAATCAATTGCTAGAACAAACACGCGCGCTAGTTCTTGAGGAGCAATCTATTAATTTATCAAACAAGGAAGCGATTTTTGATCAATTGCGTCAATGGTCGATTGAAGACCGCAAAGTAACGCCCTTAAAAACATTTCAGGGGATGGTGTGGGAACAAGGTTTTAAGTCTGGCGAAATTAAAGGACATATGTATCCTGACGTAAAGCCTGCACTCGAACGTTGGTCAGAGATGGGCATGAAGCTCGCCATTTTTTCAAGTGGCTCAATTGCGGCGCAAAAACAACTTTTTGGGTTTTCTACCGAAGGAGACCTCACACCGTATTTTTCCGCTTACTTTGATACCACAACGGGTATGAAACGGGATGAGCAGACGTATCATTTAATTGTACAACAATTGCATACATCGGCAAACAGTGTGTTGTTTCTGTCTGATATTCACCAAGAACTTGAGGCTGCTAATGCAGCGGGTATGCGAACGCTTCAACTGGTACGGCCGGGCACCCAAGCGAATTGGTCTTCCTGTGTGGCGGATTTTAGCGAGATCCAATAAAAAAGCCCCGCACTCGCGAGGCTTAAAAAATCTGTTTACTTAGTACTAATGCTGAATAACCACTTTACGTGTAGCGCCATTATTAATAGATACAAAGTAGATTCCTGAATCTAAAGCACGTGTATCTATTCCGTGAATTCCCGGTTGAACAGTTCCTGTATAAACTACGCTTCCTGTAACAGAAACTAGTGTTATATTTCCTTGCACTCCTTCTTCTAAGGTGATGTATAGTTCCTCATTTGCGGGGTTCGGTTGGATATTAAAGCTTGCTTCATTAGCAGTTTGAATACCAGCGGCCTGGTCAAAATTCATACGAACCATAACTTGAGAAGACGTATAGTACCATGTTTGGTCTGTATAGTCAAAATAAAATACTGTTTGAGCAGGTGCTCCACCCGCAGAGGCTACTACTAAATCGTTAGAAGCACCACCGTCACCATATGAACCCACCACAACTATATAACTATCACCTGCAGTTAATGCTTGCGGAGTTTGTAATGCAAAGGTGTGTTTCTGGCCTAAATCTGCAGCAGTGATAACATAAGGAAGCGATTCATCTACAAAATCAAAATCTCCAGTAGTTGGGTTCACGTAATATAATTTCGCAAAAATCTCTGCGCCTTCAGCTGCTGTTGTATTGATTACACCATCAATACCGTATAAGGTTGCCGTGTTGAATATATCGAATACTGGGCCTACCTCAAACCCTTGTCCTGAATTATAAATACCGCCTAGAATTACATCTTTATCTCGTGCGTATATATAATCATTCACTTCGATGTTAATATTCGGTTGCGTGTTATTAGATAAATCCAATTCAGTTTGACTTGATCCGACCCCAAAAGACACGGTATGCGTCGCATTGGTAGCCGCCGGAGTAAAGGTTGTTGTACACCAAAGGGTATCTTGCGTTGCTGCAGCGACTGCCGTAGGAGCGGATTGTCCTGAAAACAGCGCGTTAATGTTTGCGGTATAGACGGCATCTGCAATATTTTGAACGCCAATGTTCTGAACAATTCCACCAAAATTTACAGGTGCTACTTGATTGTTAGGTACTTGGTAGTATGCGAGTCGTGAACCAAACGGACCATCTGTTCCCCACTGTAAACTTTGAAGTTTTAAATCGTATTGATCTGTTTCAACCAGTTTAATGTCGTCAATCGCCCAATACCAACCCCAATTGCCTTGATAGTTCAATTGAATCATTACACTGTCATTTCCACCTGCCACTGCGGAAACATTTAATGACGTGATTTCAGGATTCGCAGTATTTTGTGCTGTAGGCTCTGTACCATCGGTTACAATAAAATCGGTCCATGTGGTTCCGCCGTTATTACTCACGCGAACAATTCGCGTGTCCAGGTAGGTTCTATATGAGTTTTCAAATACTAAACTTACATTAAGATAGGCACTACAATCAATCATTCCCGTATAAGTCATGTTCGCATTTTGAGCTCCATTCTGACCTTGCGCATCAGAATTAATGAACGCAAATCCATTATTTACTGTAGTGAATAATGCTGGATTTAACGCAGTTACGGGGATCGTATCTGCCGCAGTAGTAATTACCCAATCTAGAAAAGGTATAGAGGTGTTATCATAGGTCCATTCCGCACTATTAGAAAAATCGTTCGACCAAATGGTTACCCCTTTTGGCTGTTGCTTACTGGATTTTTTTGAAATGGTTTCAAATTCGGCATACTTGTTTTTCTTTCCAAGTTCTGATGCATGCTTTTGTGCGCTTACTGTACCGGTAGCAAGAACCACAGCAAATAAAACGTAGAGTTTTTTCATAAGTGTTTTTGAATTATTTAAATATAAAGTTAAAAAAAAAGAGGCTCGAAAGCCTCTTTCCAAAATTCATGAATCAGATTAGTTTCTGACGATCAATTTTTTAGATGATTTAGTTCCGTTTGAATATACGTTCACTATGTACATTCCGTTTCCGAATGCTGCAGTATTAACTTCTACTGTTGCAGAACCGTTTAATGAAGATACAAGCGTGTTATATACTTCTTTTCCAGTAACATCAACAATTGAAATTGTTGCATCTGCACCTGCTTTTCCAGATAATGCAATCGTAGCACTTCCAGCAGCTGGGTTAGGAGAAACATTAAAGCTATTCAATAAAGAATTCTCATTAACTGAAGCGTTAGAGAAGTTCATACGAACCATGGCTGTAGCTGAAGTGTAGTACCATGTGTTGTCAGTTAAATCTAAATAGAATGTAGTTTGTGCTTCAGATTGTCCACATGTTCCAACGATTAAGTCATCTGTAGCACCACCGTCACCATTTGAACCAGCAACTACTAAATAAGGCTCACCTGCATTTAACATGAATGCGCCACCTTGTAGTGGTAAAGTCAATAATGCATCAACATCATTTGCTCCTAACGTATATGGTGCAGATTCGTCAACAAAAACGAAATCACCAGTTTGCGCATCAATTGAGTATAATTTAACATACATTTCTGTTCCTACGTTAGCACCTGGGTGAATGTAAACATCAATTGCACTAATTTCATCAGCAGCGTACACATCGAAAATATTACCTACTTCAAAACCAAATCCTTGGTTGTATGAACCACTTGCGATATCATCAAGGTCACGTGCGTAAATATTCTGGTTAACGACGATGGTTGCAGCGCCTGCAATGTTGTTATCTGCTGGAGTGGCATCAGTACTATCAATTTGAACTCCTGCGTTTACCGTAATGGTTGCGTTAGCTGCAGCTGGTGTGAACGAAGCAGTACAATTTGCTGTATCCGAAGAAAATGCTGGGATTAACGTTGGCGCAGAAGAACCTACATAAGCACCCGCTTGAACTCCAAACGTTGCATTTTGATTTAATAACCCGTTGTTAGCGATAATTCCTGAGAAATCAATCGCAGTAACTTGAGCCGTTGGGATTTGATAGTAAGGCAAACGAGCGCCCCATGCACCGGTAGAACCCCAGTATAATCCAGTTAATGCTACATCATGGTCATCTGGAGTGGTGATTTTTACATCATCGATTGCCCAAAACCAATCCCATTGGCCTACATATTTAAAACCAATGCGTACGCTATCTTGACCTCCGATTTCATTCGAAAGATTCACCTGATAATCAGCAGGGTTTGTGGTGTTTGTATTTACAGCCATGTCACCGTTTACTTCAACTTCGTTCCAATTTGCTCCACCATCTGTAGACCAAAGCACGTACGTTGTTTCCGCATAACGACGATGAGATTGCTCGAATTTTAATAACACGTTTGCCTCTGATGTTAAGTCAATATTTTGATTAAAAACAATTGACGCATTTTGGGTAGCATTACCGCCTGCTGCATCAGAATTGATGAATGCGAATCCATTTGCTGCTGTAGTGTGCCCTGCAGGTGCAAGCGCTGCTACTGGAATAGTATCCACATCGGTTGTAATTGTCCAATCTCCTGAAGTATGAGCTGGTGTACCTGTTGGATCGTTTGATGTAGTCCAATCCGCTGGATTAGAAAAATCATTTTGCCAAATGGTGATTCCTTTGGTTGGGTTGTGTACCCCTGGTTTCGCTTTCAATTCAAGCGGTGCAAATTTTTTGGTATTTAATGGCATTGCTGTGTTTTTTTGAGCTACCCCAACTAAACCAAAAGCCAAAACTCCAAAAAAGCTTAAGTAAACTTTTTTCATGGTAATATAATTTTAAGTTAATTCCTACTTACAAAACTAATGTTTTAGAAGATAAAATCAAAATAATCCACAATTAGTTTTAATGTGATCGATTCGTAATGAATTCGGCTAACGTAAACAAATTTTGTTTGGGTTGAGTGCACTCAACTTTTGATAATTGATTCATGGCACGATCTTGATACGATTGCTGTTTTTTTGAGCAGTATTCTAAGACTCCTGAAGCCTCATACAAGGCTTTTATACCCGTAATTTTTTCGTCAGTTGATACGTAACTTAACCTTGAAAATTCTTGTTTATCTGCATCGGATGCAATTGATTGAAAGGTAGTGTATAAAATAGTTTTTTTATCACTTAAAATATCTCCTCCCACTTGTTTGCCAACCTTCGCCGAATCGCCAAAGGCATCTAAAATATCGTCTTGAATTTGAAACGCAATTCCAAGGTTTTCTCCGAATTCATATAAAGATTTAATACTAGACTCACTGGCGCCCCCAATAATTCCGCCGAAGGCGCACGCACAACCTAATAGAACTGAAGTTTTAAGACGAATCATTTCAATATAGTCGGCTTCGGTAACTGTATCAATTTGTTCAAAATCCATATCCATCTGTTGACCAATACACACTTCAATTGCTGTTTGATTTAGCAGGGTACTCAGCCGTTTGAAAGTATCAGCATCGTATGAAGATAACGCTTGAAAAGCATGAATCATGAGTACGTCACCCGATAGGATAGCGATGTTTGTATCCCATTTTTCATGAACAGTGGTCAACCCTCTACGAACTGGTGCTTTATCCATGATATCATCATGAATTAGGGTAAAGTTGTGAAATAATTCCAGAGCAGAAGCACCGGGTAAACTTTCCTTGATAGGAATGTTATATAATTCCGCACTTAGTATCGTAAATAACGGACGAATTCTTTTTCCCCCAATGGAAATAAAATACCGTAATGGATCATATAAATTTTTAGGTTCAGCAGGGAATTCCCACTGGGATATATGCTGCTCTATCGCGGCAATACGTTCAGAGTATTCAATCATTTGCGCTTGATAAGATTAAGCAAGTAGGTACCATAACCACTCTTAACAAGCGGCTCTGCAATTTGTTTGAGTTGCTTTTTGTCTATAAATCCATTGCGATAAGCGATTTCTTCAATACAACCAATTTTTAAGCCTTGGCGTTCTTCTATTACTTGTACAAATTGGCCCGCTTGCATTAAGGAACTAAACGTGCCGGTATCTAACCATGCGGTACCGCGATCCAAAATGGCCACTTTCAATTTACCCTGTTTCAAATACGCTGCATTCACATCCGTGATTTCATATTCTCCACGTTCAGACGGTCTTAGGTTTTTAGCTATCTCAACTACCGAGTTATCATAAAAGTACAATCCAGGTACGGCAAAATTAGATTTAGGGTTTTTGGGTTTTTCTTCAATAGAAACAGCCTTGTTTCCCTCATCGAATTCAACTACACCATAACGTTCTGGATCGCTCACGTGATATGCGAATACGATGCCGCCTTTTGGGTTAACGTTCCCGCTCAATAAGGAATGTAGCCCTTGACCATAAAAGATATTATCTCCAAGGATTAATGCCACCTTGTCTTTACCAATGAATTTCTCTCCAATTACAAAGGCTTGAGCTAAGCCATTAGGAACCTCTTGCACTGCATATTCAAATTGACAACCTAAGCGGCTTCCGTCACCAAGTAGTTTTACGAAATGGGGTAAATCATGAGGGGTAGAGATAATTAGAATCTCCCGTATGCCAGCACTCATCAAGGTGCTAAGTGGATAATAAATCATCGGTTTATCATACACCGGCATGAGTTGCTTTGATACCGCTAACGTAAGTGGGTGAAGTCGAGTGCCAGACCCGCCTGCTAAAATGATTCCTTTCATGCGAAATGACTTTGGTTGCTCAAAGATAGGGAAGTGGGGTGGTCAAACCAAACTAAAGCCAGCGAAACATATCATCGAACATCCGCTTTCCCCAAGGCGTATTTCCGTAGTCTTTTTCCAGTTTCTCTCGAAGCTCTTTTAAGGTAAATAGCTTGTTTTTACCGATTTCTACGCCCAATACTTCTGGTTTTGGTCCAACAGAGAAATCAACTTTATCCGCAAAATATATGATTCCGCCATCTTCTGTTGCAATGCCTAGAATTGTACCAGGCAAACCACAAAAACCTTCCGGACCAATCGAAGGTAAGATGTTAGGTGCATACCACGCATAAATACGCGTAGAGTCATTCTTTTCATATATGGCTTTGCGGCAGTTAAAACCACAGATGGTACGCTTACTATCTGTTATTTTCCAAGAACGAACAGGTAGCGAATCTTTAACATAAACTGCCGTGCCGAAAAATTGAAATATCGTTAGTTGGTTAGCCGGATTTAAATATTGATAATACTCATTCTTTGATGTTAGCCAAGCCATGTCATCTGCAGTAGCAGGAGGCAGGTATTTAAACACCGAAATCGTATCGTTAAATGCTAAACTGAATCGATCGTTTTTTATTTTATTTTCTTCATTGACAAAACGCTTCATCCGTTGATCCGTATATCGTTTTTGAAGGTTTGTCCTTCGGGTGTAATAAATAGTCCCCTCTGAGTAAAACTGAGCGAATCCGATAGAATCGACCCAGATGAAAAGCCCTATTAATAGTATCTTAATGCCATCCTTCAAAATCATCTTCCTTCGTTTTGTTTTTATTAAATCGATAAGTCAACTTCAATAAGAAGTATCTTGTAATTAACCGAGTATAATTATCGGTGATAATGTTATCATTAACCTGTCGCTGTAGGTTTAGGTTTTGATTCAATAAGTCATAGGCATTAATCGAAACTAATAGGTTTTCTGTTTTTAAGAATGACCGTTGGATTTCAGCATTTAATACAAAAATATTTCGATTAAATCCACTGGCGCGCTGTGAGTTTATGGTATATTTCCCATCGGCAATTATCTTGAAATTCCTAGGAAGTGTCCATTTAAATTCAGCTTTATACTCTTGGGTGGAATACGGCATATTGGAAGCAGCGTTGAAGGTACTTTTAGGGCTTGAATAAAAATAATTCTGTGATAATTTTACCTCCAATGAATCAAAGTTTAGCTCTAACGATAAGCCACCACCAATGCTTGGATTGTAGGTAATGTTTTCAACGTTATTGATATAATTCGTTATTTTAGAGTAATTCGCATTGAAGTTCGGGCTAAGTTCCAGTTTTCGACTAAACATTGGTATTCCAACACCGAAGTATGCATTGGAAAAGATATTTCCATCCACATTCTCCGTTTTAGAAATCATTCTACCCAAGGCATCAAAATAGGTATTAGATGCAAAGGCGTTGTTGGTTGCAGAGGCACTTAACCCACTGTATAAATATCTTCCTGACAATGCTTCCCAACGGTTAAATTGAAAATTGAAGCTGTGAACATAATTAGGCTTTAAGCTTGAATTGCCCACTTTAACGCGGTTTGGGTTGGTATTGTCCTGTACCGGTTGAATATCATTCAAGGAAGGTTG